>BQIV01000003.1 GCA_021604005.1 Nitrospirales bacterium
CCAGGCTGTGTGAAAACTCGGAATTCTCTGGATTCAGGGGGTACCTCACCCCTTGCTTATACAGAGATCGTGGAATACAGACGATCCTCGAAGGCTGAATTTTCAGATCCGAATTTTATACGGAGTTTTCACACAGCCTGGACCCACAACAGTCACTCAAAGAAGTATTGTCAACGTAAGCCAGATTTGGGTCCGGCAACGCATGGAAGTCGGATCCTGATCCCTGATAAATCATTTGATGATGTCTAGGCGAATCGTCTCATCTGAGTCGGATTTTCGTTAAATTAACAATACCGAATTGATTTCAAGTGACTCTATCAAAGCTAACGCTGAGGGCCACGGGCGTGAGCCCGGGGGTGAAAGCGTTCCCCACGTATAGTGGGGAGACCCTCTTGCGAAACGCTATGAAACAGACGACACTACCACATGGATGTGAGACTGAGCGCTCATGGCGCGTATCATCATCAATATCATGTGGTGTGGATACCCAAATATCGGAAACGTATTCTGCGGGGTGGGATCAAACAGCTGGTGGAGACGAGTTTGCCCCAGATTCAACGGTATCACTCCGACGTTGAAGTTCAGCAATGGAGTGTGCAAGTAGATCATATTCATGTGGTCCTGGTGATTCCACCGAAATATGCGGTCTCAAATATGGTGGGAAAGCTGAAGGCGAACCTCAGTCGATAACTTCGGCGACGGTATCCAGCTCTCAAACAGGTGTATTGGGGAGCGGTCTTGTGGTCCCCAGGCTTCTTCTCTTCGACAGTAGGGATGAACGAGGAAGTCATACGCCGATACGTGGAACACCAAGAAAAAGTTGACAAGGGGCAAGTGCAGTTAAAGTTTGAATTTTAGAGTGCCACGGGCGTGAGCCCGTGGGTATCTACTCCTTCGGAAATGTATGCTTCTCTAATTGCGTCCAAGTCAAGAGGAAACGAGTTTCGTTCTCCCTTTTTAGAATCCTAACAGGAACATGCGTCTCTCCGTGGTCATGCTCCCCATTCGTGGAAGTGCCACAAGATGCTGGCCGTAGCGGGCGAGGCAGAGCCATCTAAGCGACGTGGTCAGGATTCTTGCCACGGCGTACATTCCGCTCTTGCCTACTGCCCCGGTCCTGCTTGGACTGCCTCAGTCATCCACCATCCTCGCTTACGCTAACGAAATATCATCTTGAGAACTGGGCTTAAGGTTACGTGCCGGTGCTGAGCGTGCGTGGCTCCTGCCCCCATTGGAAGGTCGTTTCATCCATCCAGATACGATGCATGAGGACCGCAAGTTTGCGAGCGACAGCCACACAGGCATTTTTCATCGAGCTCCTCTTGGCAAGTTTTACTCCCCAGGCTTTGAGCTTTGACCATTTTGCCACTCGAGTCAGTAACACCTGTGCTGCTTCATACAGATGGGGGCGCAGCAGAGCATCGCCACACTTCGTGATATGGCCATTGTAATCAACCTCTCCTGACGCATACTTGCGAGGCGTCAGCCCGAGATGGGCTCCCACGTCTCGAGATTTCTGAAACCGCCGTGGCTGATCAATCGCGCTCTTGAAGGCCAACGCGGTGAGGACGCCCACACCGGGAATACTCATCAGGCGACGACAGACCGGATCGGCTTTGACGCGAGCACGGATGGTTTTGTCCAGCTGGCGTTCCTGCTCCACCAGGACTCGGCGGGCTGTCAGGAGTGGCAGCATGAGGGCTTCAAGCTCTGTGTCGCCAACAAGTAACGTGCGGATGCGAGTCTCGTAGGCGGCCTTCGAGACGTGTCCCACTTTCAGACCAAACACCTTTAAGGTGCCGCGGATTTGGTTGCTAATATCTACACGTTTGTCTACAAGACCGCTTCGATTGTTGAGGAGCACCCGCCACTTTTGGCTCGCTTCACTTTTGATATGTACGGACTTGAACCATCCGGTTCGCAGGATATGCGCGAGCCCTCGGGCATCGTTCCGATCCGTCTTGACCGTCTGCGCCTGAAGCGCGGCTTTCGCATGGCGGGTTTCGAGGCAGATCACGGGCAAACCAGCTGCGAAGAGACCATGATATAACCACGGGGCCAACGAGCCGGCTTCCATGCCAACAAGCTCGAAGGTCAGGCCTGTGTCGACAAGAAACGTCGTGATGGCTTGTGGGTCGGAGCTCACCATCTCTTCCTTGATCACGGTTCCATCATGGTCGACCACACACACCGCAGTGCTTTTGAGAGAGACATCGAGACCGGCATAGTACTTCATGAGCATTCCTCCAAGGTTAGGGTTCCTGAGACCCCATTTGTACCATGGAGAACGAAGTCTTTCTCGCTCCTCAGTCGTGTACGCAATTACAGTATCTAAGTATGTTCTCACTCGGTTTTCTCTCGTTCTCCTAACTTCCTTTGTTTTGATGGAATTCATGACCTTTTTGTTCTTCCCCTTGGCCGCATCTCCTGCTTGTTCGTCTAACCCTTAAGTGATAGGATGTTCAATCATTTTTGATGTTCGTGGCCTAGGTTCGGGCCCGAACTGATGTCTGTTTCAATGCAGGTTGGCCACGTGTTGTTCGGAATATCTGAGATAAGAACGTCATATAGGCAACCGTTGTCTATCCATAGCCAGGGAGCAAGACGATGAATCAAACACGTAAACATCAACCAAGTCAATTGAAGGTATCTGTCCATGCACGGAATGCTGAAGCTGATGAATTGGATGCACGAGTGTTGGACGATGAGCATGCGGGTACGGCGAGTTTAGACAAAGTCCGGGATATATTGTTTGGGGCACAAAGCCGGGAATATGAAAAACGGTTTACTCGCTTGGAGGAACGGCTACTCAAAGAAGCGGCTGAATTGCGCAATGATCTCAAGAGTCGCTTTGATTCCCTTGAGCAGTATGTCAAACATGAAGTCGAGTCTCTCACGAGCCGGATGAAAAATGAACAGAAAGAAAAAACTGAATCCTTGGGAGCGCTGAGTCGTGAGTTAGGACAATTAGGAAAACTGCTTCAGGAACGGGTAGCCCAACTGGATGAACAGACCATTCAAGGGCAGCGTGAGCTCCGTCAACAAGTCTTAGAACAACATAAGAGTCTGTCGCAAGAGATCCAGCAAAAGAGCGCCGACCTTTCCGTGATGTTTGAACAGGCCATTGAAGAACTTCGTGGAGAAAAGCTCGATCGGGCCTCGCTGGCCGAGATGTTTATGGAGTCAGCATTGCGGCTGAATAATGACTTCAAGTTACCCACCAAAGAGTGACTCTCTTGATCCGTTCATGAACGATGTGTGCCTGGCGATGTCTTTGTTGTTAGGGGGAAGGCCGTCAGGTGAGTCGTACGTGGTACGGGACGAACGCTGACCGTTTTGTGGGATTTTTGGATATGCCTTCTCCTTCCGATAGTGTTTCGACCGCCCCTGAGGGTAAGGCCTCGGCTTCAGAGTCGGAGGCCCTGACTCAGTTACGGAATCTTCTCTTTGCTCCAGAGCAAACCAAAATTGAGCAATTACAGAATCGCTTAGACGATCCTGTTCTTCAAGCGAAAGACGTGAGTCGCGTCTTGCCTGATGCCATCTTGCTCAGATCGAAACAAGACGCACAGCTTGCTTCATCGCTTTCCCCCATTTTAACGGAAGTCTTCATTCTCTCCATTAAAAAGTCTCCGCGTCTCATTGTCGATGCGATTTCTCCGATTATGGCCCCCGCGATTCGAAAGGCCATTTTCAGTGCATTGCAGGGGATGGTGCAATCGCTCAATCAAACACTGGACCATAGTGTTTCCTGGAAAGGCCTGCAGTGGAGAGTTGAGTCGTTGCGTACGGGAAAACCATTCGCCGAAATTGTCCTGCTGCATACCCTCAAGTTTCGGGTAGAACAAGTCTTTCTCATCCATCGTGAGACCGGTCTGCTTCTTCAGCATGTTGCGGCTGATGTGGGGGCGATTCAAGATGAAGCGGTCGTTTCGGGCATGCTCACCGCTATCCAAGACTTTGTGCATGATTCATTTGGTGGAACACATGCTGATTCCTTGGAATCCCTACGTGTTGGGGAACTGACCGTTTGGATTGAACAGGGGGCAAAGGCCGTCTTGGCCGGCGTTGTCCGAGGGACTCCCCCGCATGAATTACGCGAAGTGTTTCAACAGGTCCTTGAGTCTATTCATGTGACATTTTCAGAGTCCTTCGAGGCATTCACCGGATCCCAAGAGCCCTTTGAGAAGACTCGTCCCCAACTTGAAGCCTGTCTGCAGGCACAATTTGAAGGCGAGTCATCAAAGCCCTCTCCATTTCTTTGGGGTATGCTGATTTTCATCTGTATGGGCGTATTGTTTTGGGGAGGATGGTCTTATATTGACCATCAACGGTGGACGACATTCCGTCATCTTATCGAGAAAGAGGCTGGTATACATGTGACAGCTATTGACAAGGAACAAGGGACAACGATTGTGAGCGGACTTCGAGATCCGCTTTCAGCCGAGCCGGCAGTCTTGGCTGAGCAAGCAGGGTTAGACCCTGAATCCATCCAATTGGCATTTGAACCCTATTTTGCTCTTTCTCCTCACTTTCTTGAGGCGAGAGTCCGCGCACAATTGCAACCGCCGGATTCAGTAACCCTTACGGTCGAGGGGAGCACTCTTCGTATATCAGGAAAGGCGCCACATCAATGGATTCAACAACTGGAAAACCGTCAGCTCCTCGTTCCCGGACTGACCACGGTTGCCACTGAACATCTCATTGATACAGATATGGTGCAATTTGAAACACTTCGAGACGAGCTTGAGCAACGTTACTTCGTATTTGCAAAAGGTCGTTCAGCGCTATCTAAGACGCATCAGAGCGATCTGGTGGATATTGCCAAAACGCTGCAAGAGCTTGATGTGCTTGCGGAACGTTTAGGGCAAAGGGTGCGAGTTGAGATTCAGGGCCAATCGAGTCGAGAGGGCTCTCGATTGAGGAATAAACAGTTACGGTTAGCGCGCTCCCAAGCCGTGTGGACAGCACTATCGTTACACGAACTGTCACGTACCGAAGTGGTCCCAGTAGAAGTTACACGTGTCGGATCTGACGAGGTGTATAACGATCCGGCATTGGCTCGGCGGGTGTCGATTAAAGTATTTCTAGATACAGAATAAGGGGTTGGGGAGGAATGATTCAAAAGAAAGTCTGTCTGTTAGGAGCATTTGCGGTTGGGAAAACCAGCCTGGTTAAACAATATATTTCAGGAATTTTTTCTGAAAAATACCAGACAACGGTCGGGGTCAAAATCGATAAAAAAGTCTTGGATATCCAGGGAGAGCCGATGACCTTAATTCTCTGGGATTTGCACGGAGAAGATGAGTTTCAAAAAATCCGGGCATCATATTTGCGAGGTTCATCAGGATATATGTTGGTGATTGATGGAACTCGCCTTATGACGGTAGGTGTCGTGGAAGGTCTTCAACAGATGACTCAGGAGATTCTGGGTGGTGTGCCGTTTGTTGTCATGATCAACAAAGCAGACTTATCTGATCAATGGGAAATTGAACATGAGGCGGTCGAAGGGTTACGGGAGCGTGGGTGGACCGTCATTGAAGGGAGCGCCAAAACCGGGCAAGGGGTGGAGGAAGCCTTCTTCACGCTTGCCAACCGTATGGTCGATGTCTAAATGGAGTCGTATCCTCTTCCCGTACAACAATATCTTCTTCAGCATCTTGCCACATGCCAATTTCCAGGTTATTTCTATGTAAATCAGGATTGCCACGTTCTCGAGGCTGGAGGCGCATTGGCTCACTATGGCCTGCAGTCTTGGAGGAAAGGGCAATCGATTACGGAATGTGCCTGTTTTTTGCACGGTCTTCTCCCGTTATATGGTGAGCGTGTGGTTCTCCCATTCGTTCAATATGATGCCCAACATTTCCTCGACCTTCATCTTCTTCCAGGAGAATCGGGAGATTGGGTGTTATTCCTCGATGTGACCGAACAGGCCATTCTACAACAACACCGGCAATTAGCCTTTTATACCACCCGGATGTCAACGTCCGGCTCTTCTTCATATTCATAGGATTCGGTCATTCCTGCACCTTCGTCTCGCCCTGCTGCGGCATACGGTACGAATGGCCTTCCAGGACACATGAATGATGCATGAACCGTCCCTGTTTACCGGGCTCAGCGAAGCACTCTCCATTCTCGTGTTGAAGCGTGAGGGAGTTTCTCGCTCGTTTCACACTCTCCATTCGATTCCGGAGTGGTATCGAACGTTTTTGGGTAAATCTCTTGAGGATTTTCCGAATCTCCTACCGGACTTAGACTCACCGTTCCTTAAGCATTTTTTACCACAGGTCCATGAGTTTTTGGATGGGCAAACAACAGGGCAACTCACGTCTGGGATTTGGTGTGAGCAGGGGGCTGATGGGAAAGACTATCAATTTGAAGCGACAGCCGTGGCAAGTGCAGATACCCAGTTGTTGTTGATTCAACGAATGGACCGTGGTGAGCTTGAGTTGCAGACGGTGCTCCAAACCGCGAGAGAGGGCGGGTTGCAACATCAGCGGGACATGGCCGAACACAAACAGGTTGAACGGCAATTAGGAGGCAAACTCGAGCGGAGCGAGCAACTCCGTGACGATCTACTAGTCATTCTGGATCGTCTGCAATTAGGCACAATCATGACCGATGCTCAGGGGCGTATGACTTTTGTCAGTCGTGTCGCGCAAGAGCTCTTGAAGCTAAAAGAGTCGGATGTGATTGGTCGATTATGGCATGTCATTCCGGCTTTTTCAGCGGATGATAAGGCTGCCCTTGAAGATATGATCCGGCAACCGATCGGCAAACGAACCAAAGTTCCTGTGGTGTTTGAGTCCGTGCGGAAACGTCGTGTTTCATTGGAAATCGACGTTCAACAAGATCCTCGTGATCCCCAGAGGACCATTTTTTTTCTGTATGATGTGACGGAAGTGCATGACCTTCGAGAGGTGCTAACCGGGCAACATCGTTTTTTCGATCTCGTCGGGAAAAGTCCCGCTATCACTGATGTATATGCACGGATTCAGGATATTGCCCCAACAGATGCGACAGTGCTAATTGAAGGTGAAACCGGAACAGGGAAGGAACTTGTCGCGAGAGCCATACATCAAGCCAGTCCTCGAAAAGGTCAGCCCTTTATTGCGGTGAATTGCGCCGGGTTAACGGACTCGCTGCTTGGCAGTCAATTGTTTGGTCATAAACGCGGAGCATTTACCGGTGCGATGCAAGATCATCAAGGGTTTTTTGAGGCCGCTCATATGGGAACGTTGTTTCTCGATGAAATTGGCGATATGCCCTTAAGCATTCAAACGACACTGCTCCGGGTGCTTCAGGAAAAAGAAATCATGCGGGTGGGGGAGTCGCATCCTCGCTCAGTTGATGTCCGAGTGGTCACGGCGACGCATCAAAACCTTCAAGAATTGGTGAAGACGGGGAAATTTCGCTCAGACCTCTTATATCGAGTCCGAGTCGCGAGGTTGAATCTTCCAGCCTTGCGCGATCGGCGAGAAGATATTCCTTTATTATGCGACGTGTTTTTTCGACAATCCCGGACGGTTACCAAAAAAATGGATATTCAAGAAATTAGTTCAGACACGATGCGGCAGCTCATGAAGTATCACTGGCCTGGGAATGTCCGTGAACTCAAAAGTGCATTGGACTATGCCTGTATTCACTGTCATGGCGGGGCGATTCTCCCATCCGATCTCCCGCCAGAATGTTGGGAATCAGTGGATAGGCCCTTGGGGGGGATCAACTCCGAAGTGGATGAGCGCGAACAAATTGTCGCGGCGTTGACGCGTGCAAAAGGCAAACGTGCTGAAGCCGCACGGTTGCTAGGTATGAGCCGCTCGACACTCTATCGTCGCTTGGATAGTCTTGGGCTGCCGACTAAAGATTAGGGCAAATGTGGAATACTGGGTGACCCAAAAAGAACAGAGGGTCAAGTTCGATTGTATGGGGCACGGACTTGTGGGCATGGCGTCAATGACTTGTTCGTGAACCGATGTGTTGGTGTGCAAGGAGTGTGATTGGCGTTAGGGTAGCAGGTATATTGTAAGAATGCAGAACGCATGAGCGTGAGATAAAATCGTTAGCCGGCATTTGTGATCCCCCCTCGAACGATCATGCGGGCATCATCCCGTGTCCATTATGCTCCGATCCTTCGTTTTCCCCTTCCATATAATTTGTCAATAAATCCAATGTTCAGGGAGTTCAAAACCCCCTGAGCGAAGATGTTTGTGCTAACACAAGGAGGTCCAATGCACAAAAAAAAGTGGGTGATGGTTGTTGTGTGCGCGTATATGTTGATGGCCGTTGCGGCATATGCCGGAACAATGGCACAGATAGATCTGACAGATGGAAGCCGGGTATTTGGCGAAATTCTTGAAATGACAGAAGGGAAGCTAAGCGTCAAGACCGCGTTTGGCGACGATGAGCCGATTCTTATTTATTGGAGTGAGGTGGTGGGCCTGACGTCTGAAGAGCCCATCACCTTCGAGTTACAGGATGGCATGACGCTCACCGGTATACCGACCATGGATGAGGCCGGGAATGTTCACGTTCAAACCGAGTTATTGAAACGTCCCATTCCCGTGAGTGTGGATTCCATTCGTGCCGTCAATCCACCGGAAAAGAAGGCGGTGGTCTATACCGGGAACATCAATTTTGGCGGGGCAATCAATTCGGGCAATACCAAACAGAAAAATGCGAGTTTCGTGGGAGAGTTAATCGCACGTAGCGAGCGATTACGGTTGACGATACTCGGACGATGGATCTATGGAGAAGATCGCACAGGGGTAAATGCTCGAAATTCGTTTGGAACGATTAAGCTGGATTTCTTTATCACGAAACGGTTTTACGCCTATTCGAGCGCGATTTTTGAGCAAGACACGTTTCAGGATTTGCAGTTACGTACCTCTATTAATGCGGGGCCAGGATATCAAATTATTGATCAAGGCGATTTTTCGAGCCCCTATTTTCACGATATGCAACTGAGCGGTGAAATCGGCTTAGGGTTTTTTAATGAAGACTTTAAGATTGCACAGGATCAAAATTATGTGACGGGACGCTGGGCGATTGATTTTTTATGGCCGGTATTACCCACGGTCACGTTGTTCCATCAACATCAGGGTTTTCCTTCATTAGAAGACAGTAGCGACTTTTATGTCACGAGTCAGCAAGGCATTCGACTCAACCTTTGGGAAAACTTTGTGTCAAGCTTACAAGTCAATTGGCGGTATGATAACACGCCTTCCCCCGGATTTAAGAAAAAAGACGTGCTCTATCTCTTGACCTTGGGTTATGCCTTTGTGTCCTGAGTCTGTAGGACATCCGTTTTGCGTGCCATGGTCGATTGATCCTCCTCTTGATTCGTGTAAGATTTATGAGGACACCAGAATGTTGCCCTGATTCCAAAATGAATCGGTGGGGTTTTCTCAAGCCGTCTTTTGCGCACCGTCTCGTCGAGGATGTTGGAACATATTCTGACACAGTGTGATGTCTCAAGGTGTGTGTCACGGCATAGGAATCAATACGGATTCAACTCATAAATCATTGAAAATATTAATATAAAATTATGGCATTAAAATTGATATTCTACCGTTCTATCTGGAGGACTTCTAAGTTTTGGAGGCGATGATGGTCACGATGGAACGAGAAGACATAGAGAGTGGAATTCCTTCAACGCATTTGATACACGTGGATGGTCTTATGGGTGAAATTCTCATCGTTGATGATGATCCGATTGTTCGCCATTTTGTTCATAGAATGCTGCGTATACAAGGGTACACGTGTACTGAGGTTGAGCATGGGCTTGAGGCAATCAATCATCTTCGTACACATCGTCCTCGTCTCATTATTACCGATCAACAGATGCCGGTTATGACCGGTATTCAGCTCCTGGAAAATCTCTCGGTTCACTATGAAGGAACGGCAATTCCCACAATTCTTTTGGCCAAAGACGGTGAGTCTGGCGTGTCCGATCGAGCCAAGGAATTAGGAGTGCGGGCGGTGTTGAGTAAACCGCTCGATTATCGAAAGATCGTTTCGGTTGTTGCGGATGTGCTGTCCTGAAATGTTGGAGGTGCATGTTATGCGGCACGTTCGTATGACATAACGTCATTGTCAACTGGTGTACGGATGCCGTCATGTTGAGGAACGGTTGTCTTGGTGTTGGTGCTTGTCTTTACGGAGAAGGACAAATAGAGGGGGTACTTTTCCGTAGAGCGGTAACGACCTGTGATGATCGTTCCTCTTTTTTTGTATCTGAGGCATGTCGAAATTTAGTGTGTCTGGAGTTGGAAGAAAGACGACTTTCTTGAGATGCTTGACTAAGGATAAAAATGGAACAGAGTAGATTGAATCACACGACACACCGAATTGGTGCTTTGCGATCTTTATGGTGATCAACGGGATGAATACAATGAAGTGAGAAGGAGACCCGCATGCAGAACCCATGACGAATGATTGTCCGCTCTGTCACATGACGATACTAAGCACGGCTACACGATGTGGCCATTGTACGTCTGAAGTACAACGTGTAGCCTACAAGCAAAGCGAGCCGTATTGTGTCTAAATTAATTGCCTCAGGAGACGATCTTTTTGGTGAGCATGCCGGGCTTCGAGGGCCGATAACTAGGGGCTGTAGCCCTTTTGTTCGGACTTTCCACGGTCGTGATGCCGCGGGCGTCAGATGGAACATTGGCTCAGTATGTTATGCGAAGAACGATACGATTCCTCCTCTCCCTCTGATTTTAGCTAGAATTTTTGAGGATACGTGTTTTTTGTTGAGTCTGCGTCATCGTTCAGCTTGTTATGCCGGGCTTGGTTCGCGGTGACATATGACGTTCGTGTCGCGAGATGGTCAAGTGTTCATTTTTTATAAATGATGGCGTATCAGTCATATAGTCTGCAAAGAAACCGTTGAGTTTGTGTTGCATAAATAATGCATGTATGATGTAATGTCATCATACATGCACAGCTCTGTTTTGAGTCGTTCTCCTACCGGTCTTTTTTCTTTCATTATCCTTGATCGTCTTCTATAATCATACGTATATATGGCCTGTTTCTCTCCCTGAATTTCTTCAAACTTTGGTCAACACTACGCTCAATTATTGATAACGTAGGAGTGGCTGTTTCATGAAGAATACTCCGCTTTGGCTTGATGCATTCACGAGGATTTATCCTTTCTCCCAGAGTCATACATTGCTTCCTGTTCTGGTGCTGGAATGTGATGACTTCATGTCTCATGTGTCTCAGGCATTGATCGCTCTGAGTGTTCCCGTTGTCTTAGGCAGTTGTAGTGCAAGGCAATGCGTCATTGTGACACCCCAAGCCCCATGGAATGTGCGAACGTTGGTGCGGTTCTCACATAAAAATAGACCATGATGATGTGCCAGGCTGTGATACGCGATTCACGTTTTTTAACCCGTATCTGCTCGATAGGTATTCATTAGGACGATGCCTGGGGTAACAGTGGAATGTTACCGGGATTTCCACTCCCGTTTTGCGATAAAACGATCTTCACATATAAACATTTGTCCTATCGCGCTCGACGTTCTAGGGTTATAAGAAATGGGTTGTCGTCTACTCTAGATGAAACTTATGCGAACAGGATAAATGCTCGTCTGTGAGGCCTCTAGCGTCGTTATGAAATCACGTACGGTACAACTACTGCTTGGATTACTTCTGCTGTTCACGCTCAGTGGTCTGGGAGCATGCTTTCAGCAACCTGCTCCTCCTCTCCGACTCGGAACCAATGTCTGGATTGGATATGAGCCGCTGTATTTGGCGCGAGACCTCAAGTACTTTAAACCGAACTCTGTCAGATTAGTAGAGTATCTTTCGGCCAGTGAGGTCATTCGAGCATTTCGCAATCAAGCCTTGGAAGCCGCGGCCTTAACCCTCGACGAAACCTTACTGCTGTTAGAAAGCCAAGTTCCGGTTCAAGTTTTTTTAGTGGCCAGTATATCGTATGGGGGTGATGTCATTATGGGATCCCCAGACATTGCAGTGTTCCCGTCGTTAGTTGGAAAACGGGTCGGTGTGGAAGCGAGCGCTCTGGGCGCGTATTTTCTTTCTCGTGCGTTGGAAAAGCATGGATTGTCCCTTACTGATATTACCGTTGTGAGCTTAGAAGCCGGTGAGCATGTTGCCGCCTATAAAGCTGGCAAAGTCGATGCGCTAGTCACATTTGAACCTGTGCGTTCTCAACTCCTTGCGTTAGGCGCGCATGAATTATTTACGAGTCGCGATATACCCGGAGAAATTGTCAATGTCTTGGTCGTGAATCAATCCTATTTTGCGGAACATCCTAAAAACGTGCGGAGAGTCGTGCGTGGATGGTTTCGTGCTATCGACTACTTCACGGCCCATCCTCATGATGCGGCAAGCCGTATGCAGAAACGGCTAAAAATTCTCCCTCAAGATGCGTTGAAGAGTTATCGAGGATTCCGCTTGCCGAGTTTGGAGGAAAATCAAAAACTTCTCCAAGGGGGAACTCCTGGGTTACGGTTGTTCGCGAAACGCCTTCGCGACCTCATGTTGGCCAAAGATTTACTACAGACGCCTGTGAACCTTGATTCATTGTTCAGTACCGCGGCATTACGCAAGAGGTCCTCATGAATATGATGTCGCGATATCCACTTCGATATCTCGTCATTGGTATTCTGGCTGCCTTTTCTCTTCTGATTGGCCTTCTGACATATATGGCGACTCAACCATTGGTCATTCAAAATGTCGAAGGGCAGGCCGCCGATCGTCTCCGGGCTGAACTCACCCAGTTGCAAGGGGTGTTGCAAATTCTGCTGAGGGCTGAAAATGTCGAGGGGGCGAAAAGCGTAGTGGTCTCGCTTGGTTCAGCTCCAGAACACGAGCTCGCACTATTGACCGATGCGACCAGTGCCATCATTGCCTCGACACGATTAGCCGATGTCGGGGTTGCCTGGACGACATTGACCCCTCCGTTAGATAGACTCATGATTGACCAAGTGAACATTTCAGGTGGTGCCGTGGTTCGTTTGACGTCTGATTCGCAATATCTTGCCGGGTACGTCAATATCTGTGATCCGGCGGTTACCGGAACACTCCGTCCGCCGCAGTGCGGGTTCCTGTATCAACGTATTAATCTCAGTCAGGCACGAGAAGTGGCTGTGGACGTGCTTCATCGTCAAGCCGTGGCCTATGGGCTCGGTTTAGCGGTTCTGGCAGGGGTGTTAGGGATTATTTTTCACCGTGTCGTCACACGACGTGTGGAGCGTCTTATTGCCACGGTGAATCGCTTTACCGCCGGAGACACGGCTGCGCGTGCCGGGTTGGAGGGACAGGATGAGCTGGCGCGTGTCGGCGAGGCATTTGACTCTATGGCGCAAACGATTGCCAATAACCAGCAAGAGCTGCAGGGCTTAAATACACAATTGGAGCGTCGTGTGGAGGAACGTACGCGTGCGCTTCAAGAAAGTGAACAGCGATTCCGGGTTATCTTCGAGCAGGCTGCGGTTGGAGTGGCGCAAATGGCTTCTCGGTCCGGAGAGTTTGTTCGAATCAATCAACGATATTGTGACATTCTTGGTTATTCGCAGGACGAAATGCTGGGGCGAACGTTTCAGGAGGTGACCCAATCCACTGCGTTGCCGGAAGATGTCTACAACATGAATCGTTTATTGAACGGTGAAATCGAAAATTTTTCGATGGAGCGGCATTACGCCCGAAAGGACGGATCGACGATTTGGGTGAACCTGTTTGTCTCGCCCATGTGGCAAGCAGGGGAAGAGCCGTCGTATCACATTTCTGTGATGGAGGATATTACTGAGCGAAAGATAATCGAAATGGAAATTTTGCAACAACGGGCTGAGCTAGCACGATCAAATGCAGATTTACAACAATTTGCTTCGGTGGCTGCTCATGATCTTCAAGAGCCGTTACGGATGGTGTCCAGTTATACGAAATTGTTGGGAAGGCGCTATCAGGGCAAACTTGATGCGGATGCGGATGAATTTATTGCCTATGCTGTAGATGGTGCGAATCGTATGCAAACTTTGATCCGCGATCTTTTAGAATATTCGCGTGTGGGAAAAGGGAAATTGCACATGACGATGATCGATACGGAAGATGTGGTCGTTCAAGCTTCGAGGAATCTCCAGTCGTTGATTACAGAACGCCAGGCGAAGATCCATTGGGAGCATTTGCCGCATGTGAGGGCCGATGTTAGCCGATTGACTCAAGTCTTTCAAAACCTTTTTGCCAATGCCATGAAGTTTTGCGCTGCCTCGACTATTCCGTGCATTACCATTCGGGCTGAACCACGATCAATGGATTGGCTCTTTTCCGTTCAGGATAACGGAATCGGAATGAAATCCGAACACACCACGAAAATTTTTGAAGTGTTTCAACGTTTGCATAATCGTTCGCAATATTCTGGGACCGGCATCGGTCTTGCCCTGTGCAAGCGAATTGTGGAAGACCATGGAGGGCAAATTTGGGTAGAATCCGTACCGAAAAAGGGCTCAACCTTTTTCTTTACCATCGTTAAGGAGTCATGACTATTCTGCGGCGACAAGCGCGCATTGTATTTACTGTGAACAACATGTTGTGACAGAGTGAGCCTCTGGTCTCATGAAGGTAGTTGCTTGTGTGGGGGTTCTTCTTTTCACGGTCGGGGTTATGAGGAATGTGCTATGACATCCCTCGGGATTAGTGATAGGCGATGTTTGGAATATAATCGATCGTGGGGGGTATACCATTCATGAATGATGATACGTGTGTTGGTAGGTGTAGCGCCTTGCAATTGCTATTATACATTGGAGAGGGGGACTGCTTTATGAAACGTGTCCTTATTGTGGATGATCAGGCATCGAATCGGCTTATTCTTCGTGAGCTTCTAGAAACATTAGAATGGGTCTGTACGGAAGCGAGTAATGGAGTGGAAGGGTTAGAACGTGTGCGTCATGCGAAGCCAGACCTTATCTTAACGGATTATCATATGCCGGAGATGGATGGGCTCAAGCTATTAGAAGAGTTAAAAAATACTCCAGCACATCGAGATATCCCAGTGATCATGATTACGGCACATTCGACGGCAGATATTCATAGTCAAGCCCTGTCCCTTGGAGTATCGACCGTGCTGCCTAAACCCTTTGAATTTGAAGCCTTATTCAGGGCCGTGAGTAACATTGTGACAGCGAAGGCTTCTGAGCAGCATACAGTCGTCTCAACGGCACGGAAATTGGAAATTCTTCTTGTAGAAGATAATGAAGGCGATGTGCGCTTGACTCGGGAAGCGCTCAAGGATGTAAAGGTGCCGGCTCGTCTCTCGGTCGTGTATGATGGGGAAGAAGCTATGGCGTTTTTACGTCGTCAAGACTCATATGCGAATGCTGCACACCCAGACCTTATTTTGTTGGATCTTAACTTACCCAAAAAAAGCGGCCATGAGGTATTAGTCGAAATTAAATCTGATGAAAATATTCAGTCGATTCCGGTGGTAGTGCTTTCAAGTTCGGCACAAGACGACGATATTTTGAAAGCACATGAACGTTTTGCCAATTGTTATGTGACGAAACCCGTAGATTTAAACGAATTTTGGAATCTCATCAAACATATCGTTGAGTTTTGGTTAGTCATTGCGAAGATTCCACAAAAAGTGCCTTGAGAGACGGGTTTGTGCAGGAGACATTTGGGTATGGTTGCGATGATGTTAAATCTGTGCCTGTCCATGTTGTTCAGCGCTTTTTGCCATGAGGCTCCTTTTGGCTTCTGATTGATAAGTCTACGTTCTTTTTTCTTCCCTCATTTCTTATTCGCCCTCTTTCCTCAGAATCTTCCAAAAGAAATGCTGAAACAGTTGTGAGACACTTTGTCCCAATGATCTCATTGGCTCATGATGATGTATCCTTGGAGAATATTCACAACTAGTTGATATGTTTGTCGAAAAAATGAAGTCTATATATGGCACGTTGCTTGAATACTATAGGTGAATATCCAAGTACACTGATCTTTCATTTTAGATGTGAGGTTATCCGATGCCATCACATAATAATCAGGCAGCGCAACGGGATGTTCCTCGAGACAGAGTCGGCACGCAAGGGCCGTTGAAGGGCATGAATCGAATTTTAATTGTCGATGATGAGCCTGATCATCGATTGGTATTGAGAACAATGCTCGAAGGATCCGGTTACGCCTGTGAAGAAGCCAGAAATGGGATAGAGGCACTGGAGGTTCTTGAAGGCATTGACGTTAATGTGGTGCTGACGGATTTGCAGATGCCTCGAATGGATGGTCTTCAGTTTGCCGAGCGCATGGCGGCTCATGCAACATTCAAATCCATTCCAATCATTATCGTGACGAGTCAAACCCTGGACTTGATTCAGCCTGTAGGTGGAAAGAACAATATCTTCATGATGCTCTCTAAACCGTATGAATGGACAAAAGTTTTCAGGGCAGTAGCGCGTGCGTTTGAAATTATTGAGCATGCACCGCGTGAAGTGTCTCTTGTCGGAACGTGAATGCTCACGCGATTGATTGTATGAAGTACGAGCAACGTATCATGCCAAAACGAGCCCGACATATTGACGTAGTCCCTCTAGTCTTGGCGTGCCTATTAATTATATTTATCGTGTTGATAGTTCTGGAAATGTTATAAAAGGCATAGTGAAAGTGGAAGGATAGATAGAGGTTGCCAGGGTTGCACCGGAACCCCTCATAGGAATAGGGTGTATCCCCGGAACGCCAGCACTGGTATTGAGACGGGAGGCATTGTGGATGAAGAGACCCACCGCCAACGTGATCGCGAGCCTATCAATAATCAGTGTATCTATATTCTCTGGATGTTCAGGTCCTCAGCCTGTTCTTTATCCGAATCACGTTCTACAGGATGGTGGTACTGAACAAGCAGAACAAGACATTGCAGTTTGCGAAGAACTTGCTGAAGAATATGTCAAGAAAGGCAGCGCCGGTGAGCATGTTGCCGGTCAGACGGTTGGAGGCGGGGCGGTTGGTGCGGCATCAGGTGCAGTTGGTGGGGCAATCGCAGGAAATGTCGGGCTTGGGTCGGCTATTGGGGCGGCTGTCGGTGCGACCCAAGGTTTATTGCGTGGGATTTTTACATCTGGAGGGGCAGAAGCCAATCCCACATATCGAAAGTTTGTCAATCGCTGTTTAAGAGAAAAAGGGTACGAACCTATAGGGTGGGAGTAATGGACTCTCTATTGAATAGAGCGTCTATCGCAACGCGATCAGGAATCACGTTTCATGCTGATAAGTCATGTTAATCAGGATAATTCGATCGACTATGCCATTTAGTCTTACGGAATCTTCTCACTGCGAAGCCCCCCACGTGTATGCGTAAGAGGCTTCGTCATGAAAAAGAGCTATGAGCGTGTGATCAGGATTGTGTGTGAATGCCTTTCTATTTGTGTCTCCAGGCGAACATGCCTGCAAGCCCAGACCCAAGGAGGAGAATCGCCGAAGGTTCTGGCGTCGGTGTTGTTGCCGGTGGAGGTGTGCTGAAATTTAAATTGAAATCACCATGGTTTGGGGAGTTCTTCAGATAGAGATTGTGTTGTGTCGGTTGTTGTGTCACGTGCCAGGTAAACCACCCCGATCCACCGAGCGTAATGTTTTTGCCGTTGGCTCCTTCTCCGATTTGAAAAGCCGGCCCGGTACGGCTCAAACTGACTTCTGCGCCATCATACAATCCTGCCCCAGTTAAGATCCCGGAAAAATTGGTGTAATAGCTCCATGTGTTGGTATCTACGGGTCCTCCATTCGTGGAGTAGGCCGTTCCGTATAGTTCCTTTTTAGGACTGTTAGGTGGTGCGCTGTTTGTGAATCCAGAAAAATTTACATCGACGTTCCAGATTCGGTTTGGATCGTCTGCATTCACGACTATTCCTGTTAATGTTGCCGATGTACCTGATTGTGTAAACGAGCCAGGACTTTGAAAAATAAAATTTGGGCTGAGCGAGCCGTATTCAAGCTCCGGCATCCATAAGCCGTGAGAGTCATTGCCGCTGTGATAGCCGTCGGACGTGGCATTACTTGTCGAATAGGTTGTGACAGCCCATGCTGTGGGAGAATGTAATAGTATGGCGAATGTTAATACCCCGCACGTCTTGAGTAATCCGTGTTTCATTACTGTTCCTCCTGACCCAACTGGGCTTGGTGAATAATGTATCTGTCGTTGTTGATCGTGTTGTCAGGTTGAGCAAATTTCATGCGAAGTGCTCATAGAAGAGTCGGGGATATCTTGATCTATGCCGATGGTTTTTGTTGCTGTCGAGTGAGGGCCTTGAAGACTGTTACGAGTGGCGAGGTCATTTCATTCGAGGGAATTTATGAAAAGGCGATACAAGGAATGCTGCCAGTTGGGTTTTTCGACCGTATGAATGTAACGTGAAAGTCAAGAATGAAGATGATTGTCGCGTATTCTCTATTCAACAACTGTTAAGGCAGGTGACACTTCTGATCTGTCAGCGTATAACTAGAAACGCGTGGATTTGTGTTGAGGATGTATCGGAGTATTTTGGAGAAGAGTTGCTTTACACGAAAGAAGAATACCGCCAAGAAAGAAAAAAGGAAAAATTTTATAGAGGAAATTTAGGAAATGTTACAAAACAAACATTTCTGGCATTGCGCGTGTTGGTGGTCAAACGATTTACTCTAGTTGTTGAATCTTTGATTAAAGCCCCCTTTCCCCATCCATGGGGGCGAGGGAAAATTAAGGTGTTCTAATTGAAAGTTGAAATGCTATAGGATGTGACAATCGTTAGCCTTTGATTTTGCGGTAAGCAAATAACAGAAGCAATGCGCCGCCGATGGCAATGCCAAAGCTTCGAATATCAAACCCTGAGACTTCTCCATAACCCAACGATGTGCTGATGAACCCTCCGACCGTGGCGCCGGCGATTCCGATCAGGATGGTGATGATGAAGCCTCCAGGATCTTTGCCGGGCATCAAGATCTTTGCCAGGATGCCCGCAATCAATCCAAAGACGATCCAGGAGAGTATTCCCATGAGTATTTCCTTTATCTAGAGGAGTCGCTCTGTACATTCAACATCTCTTACTGTTCTTTTGCCATAGTCGAAATGAACGAATCGGCTTCTTGAATCGACGCTTCCATTTCTTTAATCAAGGACGAAATATCGCTTTCGACGGCGACTAATTCATTCTTGAGTGACGCAATAGCTTTGGCATTCAAATTGTGTTTCAGGAACAGGACTTGATCTTTGAACGCCGCCATTACCGGGTCCATTTTCTTTTCTGCGCGTTTCATGGCCTTGATGAGTTGAGCGTACTGCTTCTGCGTGTGATCAAGTTTTTGCTGGCTTGTACGGCGGAGATTAGCGTTGGAATATTCTTCCAATTCGGCTTTCCACTCCGTGAACAAGGCTTCCGAGACATCTTCCACCGAGGCCACACGGTCATGAACTGCCTGAGCTCTTTGTTCGCTTTGTTCGTATTCCGCGCTCAATTTGTCGTATTTGTCTTGAAGGTCTCCGCCTTGAAAGTTTAACACCGATGAAAACCGTTCAAGCGCCGACTTGAATTGTTCCTTGGCGTCGGCTTGTGCATCGCGAGCTTTTTCAACATCGGAAACGAGGATGTCGCGTTTGTGATAGCCCATTTTTTCCATGGCCTCGTAATAGACCGTTTGACAGCCGGTCAACGAGAGGACGACGAGGCTTGCGAGCCACATTTGCAAGATGCGTGAAGCAAAACGTATATTCATGGACGAGAGTCTCCTCGGTCTAAAAAACACCTGATGGATGATGGCAATGTCGGCATTGTCGAACATGAGAGTTCCCCAGCTCTTGCTAGCAAGAACCAGAGAACGAAACGCTTATGTGCTGGGACTTAAGACCTTTTCAAGCAAGTTTTTTACGCCGTCGCCGCCCTGGTTTTGTACATATTGCAAGACTTGGGGAACAAATTTTCCGACCATCTCGGCATCCAATCCGAGTTTCGAAAATCCACCAGCTAAGGTTGCAAGCGAACCCAGTCCGCCGGCATTTTCACCGAGACTCGACGCAAGGCCGCCCAGCATCCCCATCACTCCGCCTCCACTGTCGCCCCCGCCATCGGCTGAGGGAGCGGCGCTTATGAGATTCCCAATGCCAGGCACCGCATCGGCAATTTGTTGAAATTCACTGGTGCCTAGCTGCTCTTTGGCCATGTTAAAGAGCATGCCGGCACCACCCTTTGCCTGATCTTCGTTGACTCCGAGATTGCTGGTCAACATCTGAACAAGTTCCATCATCATGATCCTCCTTCGAATGGGTTTGTCGTGTGAGGTGAAGAGTGTCGTAGAGGGGGGTAAGGGATATTGTAGGCTATTTCCACGCCGGAGTCATGTCTCCGGATAAGTTTTTCCAATACGGTACCCAGGCCAATGTTGTCAGGCGCATAGAAATATTTGTCTTTTTGGGCCTGATCGTGATGGACTCAAGCTCCTCGGCCTGTTCATCCCATTGAAGGGCCAGGCGGTCTGTGTCCTCTTGGAATTGAGCATCGAGATCGACGAGCCGTTCCCGCAGGGCTTCTACCGTGTCGCCGGCTCTTGCAACATCTTTCGCTTCTTTCATGGATCGTCCAACGCCTCGAATCGCGGTGGTGGCTCGACCCATTGATGATCGACTCATGGTTTTCCGCCCCAGAAAGGCTGATAACAGCGTTGCGCCAAACGAAATGACTGTTTGCATTTTCTGTTGCTTGGCTTGCTCGGCCTCGCGCTCAACGGCTTGTTCCGCGCGACGAATGCGTTCTTCGAGCGTGGCAATCTTTGGCGCATATTTTCTGCGGAGACGTTCGGTAGCTTCGTCGCGTTGCTCGTGTGAACGTTGTTGGACCCGAATGCGAAAGTCACGTTCGGATTCGTCAGGTTCCGAGGTGATCTTGAGAGCCGGACTTTTCCAGAGTTCGAGCGTTTTATTCCGGTAGACCCAATTTTTAAAGTCTTTTTCCCATTTCTTGTACTGTTTTGCGTTACCTGCGGCCGTTGCAATCGGCGAATAGGTGGCGCTTTCTTCTGGCCGCTTCTCCAGATCGTCAGGGTCGATCTCGGTCTCTTCGACCTTGTCCCAGTCGACCGGGATAGGATCGTCAGTGATGGGAACGAGTCCTGTGACATCACGTACCACGTCTACCTTTGTTTTGGTTTGCACATAGTGAACGGAAGCCGAGGCCAGTAATCGTGGCTGGTAGACGAGGATTGTGTCATCGGGTTGAGTGCTTCGTGTGGGAACGAAAACCTGTGCAATGCCTAAAGGGAGAACCGGCCGTTGTGTGGTCTCCATCTCGCGACCTGGTTGTGTAGCTTTCATTGACTGTGGCGTAGCTGGAACTGTCGCTGTCTCCTTCTCTGGCGTCGTATGCCGGTTTTTATATGGATCCATCAGAGTCTTGATTTGTGTCCTGGTCAGTGGGCCACGCAGATACGAGAGTGCCCAGCGGGTTTCGAATATTTCGGGCGCATCGTCGTGGACATTGTTCATGAGAAAGACACGGCTACCCAATCGAGAGAGCGTTCGCTCCATCTGCTTTCGATTCATGGCTTTGCCAGCTTCTGAGGCGGCTCCCTCAAGGCCATCCAGGACTCGTGCCATGTCGCGTTCTGTTTGCAAGCGTCCGATAAACCATGTGCCGGCATTGCCGAGACCTTTGTAATCCAGGTCGACGGGGTTTTGGGTAGCCAAGACGGTGCCGACGCCGAAGGCTCGTGCTTGCTTGAGCAGGGTGAGCAGCGGGGCTTTCGAGGGCGGGTTTTTCACCGGCGGGAAATAGCCAAACACCTCATCCATGTAGACAAGCGCGCGGAGACTGGTCGTGCCGGATTGCGTTCGCATCCAACTCACCATTTGACTCAAGAGTAGCGTGACGATGAACATGCGTTCCGTGTCGCGTAAGTGCGCAATCGAGAAAATGGCGATACGGGGTTTACCATCCGACGTATAGAGGAGTTGATCGATGTCCAGCGGCTGCCCTTCGAGCCAGGTCGAAAACCCCGGTGCGCCTAGAAGATTGTTAAACTTCATGGCGAGCGTAAACCGGTCTTTCGACGGATAAAAAGACTCCACATCCAATACCCCGATGGTCTGGACCGGTGGATTCTGTACATGGCCGATGAGTTGAGCCAGGTCCAAGTCTTGCCCCAGTTTCCAGACATGTCCGAGAATGGTTGAGAGTAAGATATGGTCGCGACTTTGTAGCGGGTCGGCGTCAAGGCCGACGAGGCTCAACAGGCTGGTGGCGGTGCTGCTGATTCGTTCGCCGAAGAGTTCGGTGTCTTCGAGGATCGATGCGGGAGGCGCCGAAAACGATTTGAGAATGGAGATCGGTAATCCCGCCGTACTCCCGGGAGTGTAAATGGCAAAGTCCGCGGCGTTCCGCAAACGTTGAATGCGTTTGCCGCTTTGGTTCCAAGCTTTCAAGCCTTTCTTCCATTTCTCGGCCTCCTGCTGAGCATATTCCACGGTCGAGAAGCCTTGTTTCTGTGCATCATCCTCATTGATCCACGGTTCAAAGTCCTGTCCTTTAAGCTTGGGAAATGTGAGTAAAAGATTCGAGAGGTCACCTTTGGGGTCGATGACCAGGGCGGGAATACCGTCAATGGCCGCTTCTTCTAGCAAGCCGATACAGAGCCCCGTTTTTCCGCTGCCAGTCATCCCTACGCACACGGCATGGGTCACGAGGTCTTTGGAGTCATAGAGCAGAACTCCAGGGTTAGGCGTTTTCGTGTCTAAGTCATACGGGCGTCCAAGATACAACGCGCCAAGTTTTTCGAAGTCTTGCATCGACTCAATCCTTTCAACAACGTTCTGCGAGTCGTGTCGCGTATGGTCTGGGATACGGGAGTCCTGTGTCCGAACGCATTGCATCATAACGTAGAGGCAATTCTCAAGCTTGGACACCTGTAATGGATATAGCAGAAGGGGTAAGGCCGCAACAAAAAATATGTGTTGAGTGGGGGGACGGCGAGCAACGACCGTGTCCAAGGGCACCTGTAATGGATGTGAACGAAGGATTAATATGTCAACGGAAAAAGGTCTATTGTGCATTCTCAAGGCTGCCAGTGTGATGAAAGATCACGTAAGCAGAAGCAAGAACTCTTTCAGTATTTCCATGTGAATTGCTATATAGACACACTGTTTCAGGTGTGTGTCAAAGGATTATATAAAAGTAATGTGAGTAGTACGTGATTCATTTAGCCCTCGTGACATTGAGGTTAATCATCTTTAGTTGAATTCCTGGCATTTCTGCGTTTGTCCAAAGAGGCTGAATGATGTATAGTTATACACATAAAGAGGTGTATGAACATGAGAACGAATGTTGTGTTGGACGATCAGTTAGTTCAAGAAGCCTTCAAGTATGCCAAGGGGAAAACCAAACGTGAGTTGGTGCACCAAGCCCTTCAAGAATTTGTCGAGCATCATCGTCGAATGGATGTGAGGGAGATCAGAGGGAAAGTCCGTATTCGTCGGGGGTACGATCATAAAATACTTCGGACGGGAGTGCGCTGAGAATGTATTTGGTCGATACGTCGGTCTGGCTCGATTTTTTTCGGAATCAACCGACCCAAGCCGCCAAAAAGTTTGAAGACATTCTTGATCGAAATCTTTCGTTTGGAATTACGAGCCATATTTATCAAGAGACTTTGCAAGGGGCGAATTCTCCTAAAGACTTTTTGAATCTCCAAGCGTACTTGTCCACTCAAAAATTTTATCATCCTGAGGATCCGATTCTCAGCTATGAAAAAGCTGCAGAATTGTATGTCCATTGTCGTCGGAAGGGAATCACTATTCGAAGTACCATTGATTGCCTGATTGCGCAAATCGCGATCGAACAGAAGCTGTATGTGCTGCATCGTGATCGAGATTTCACCAAAATGGCTGAAGTGGTTGGTGATTTGCAAATGGCCTAGATGAATGCCATGGGTTCGCGAAGCTCGTCATGCATACGGTGTTTGACCATTGACATGGTGCGAAGGACGCTTCTCTCTCACCAGGAGAGTAAATAGGAGGAGAGAGAGTGTATTCTTGAACGTGATACGTGCGGCGTACCGGTCGGTCAGGTTAAAGAAGCTGAAGGAGTCAGATGTAGGCATAAGTGGTCTTCCTTGGCGGAGACGTATCTCAGAGTCTGATCGCATAATCATGAGTTGTTAGCGATGTCTAACGCATAGATACCTTATGAGAATTTTATTGAAAAACTATTATGGTCACAATATAATGACTAATATAGTCAAAATAAATTTGCAAGGAGAATACTATGAAGACGACGCCGGTTTCTGAGTTAAAAGCCACGTTGAGCGAACAGCTTTCTAGAGTCAAAGCCGGAGAAGAAGTTATTGTGACGGAGCGAGGAAAGCCGATTGCGAAGATTATTCCTCTTGATGTGGGAAAACTTAGCTTGTCTGCTCATGTATCCGAATTAGCGAGGAGCGGACTTGTTCGATTGGGAGGAGGAAAGATTCCGAAAGACGTGTGGAAGCTTCCTCGCCCTGTCGATAAGCAGGGCCGTGGGTTGAAAGTGCTTCTTGATGAGCGAGAGGATGGGCGATGAAGTTTTGGGATACGTCTGCGTTACTTCCCATATGTCTTCAGGAACCTCAAACCACTCAAGTCAAGAACCTGATCAAACAGGATGATAATATCGTGGCTTGGTGGGGTACATTGGTTGAAGGGTATTCAGCGTTCGCCCGCCTTCGCCGTGAAGAAGTCTTGACCGAGAAAGATGAGTTTCAGTCACGGCAGATTCTTACTCGTTTAGCTGGTGTTTGGACGGAAGTTCGACCGAGTAATCCTGTTCGTGATCATGCTGGACGAGTGCTGCTTCTCCACCCTCTGAGGGCAGCAGATGCACTGCAGTTGGCTGCGGCTTTAGTTTGGTCTGGCCGCCAAACCACGTATTCAGGGTTTGTCTGTCTGGATCATCGATTGCGTGAGGCTGCACGTCGAGAGGGGTTTCAGGTACTGCCGTAGTCGGGTTGGGATATTGATCCTCACCTTCCATCATCAGCATCGCGAATCAGCGTACGCACCACATGTCGTTCAGCACGCGGCCCATCGA
This sequence comes from Nitrospirales bacterium, assembly GCA_021604005.1. Taxonomy (GTDB): domain Bacteria; phylum Nitrospirota; class Nitrospiria; order Nitrospirales; family UBA8639; genus JAGQKC01. The sequence continues at coordinate 25,035 of BQIV01000003.1, forward strand.
ATTCACAGAAAAAGATGTTCTGCCAGCGAGATAAACCTAATTGCCCATCAATGATCGGAATCGTTTTTGATGGACCGACAAGGCCAGCTTTCAGATGGGAATCGCCATTGCCATCCTGTGTATCGTGTAGCCACACGCCTGGAGTAAACCAGTGAGCGGAGAAGATTGACGACATCAAAGGGAGGCTGTCGTCCCAGTTTTCTTGGACCATGATAGCGACCGTCGCCCCTTGAACCAATGCATGCATAACTCCATTTTTGATGCCGCACTGTTCAAGAATTATACAAACAGTTTCAATGATAGTGAGCAGTTGCTCGTGCTGTGTGGTTTGTGGGGTGATCGTCTTGTACATAAACCAGACGACGAAGTAGTCAGACGCTACCCTGTTGCCTTATGGGGATGGTGGGTTGACTGTTAATTTCTCTATCAAGCCGGACTGTGACATGGTATTCATTTACCATGAATATTAAAATTTTTGTCCAAAAATTCATGGTACTTGGGGATGCGCTGAATATTGGATTGGGTGAAATGGCGAGATTGTCTTTGTGATACTCATAAAATGGTTGTGTGGATCGCAATTGACCTATGGCTTCCCTGTTCAGTTTTAAAATCCTCACTTGTTTCTATTGATTCTTTTGACTATTAAGAGTACATATATAGGTAACACTTGACATTGTGAACATCGAAGCGGACTGTGCGACAGCCATTTTAGATTCGATGAAGAGGACGTTAGTAATCGCATGGACCTAGTGATGCTAGGTGCCGTTCATAAGAAATTTCCTATCCATAAATTATTAACAAGGAGACCTTAAGTTATAACACGTATGAAATGTTCGTAAGACGGGCCAACTTGGTGAAGGAGAGAAGTTGTAGCTTGCAGAGGGCGAAACAGGAAACAATGTGTGAAATACTTTCTGGTTCTTGAATCAAATAGATAGTCTTTTGTCTTAATACGCTTTTCCATTTGTCTACTGGGTTTATTTTAAAATTCGATTGTGATGACCTGTCGCTCCTGCCGATGAGTTTTTGTGAAGACTACACTTCTCACCCTTTTCTTGATAATCCTACAGATCATGATGTAAGCATTCGTCATACTCCTTTCGGATCCGTAGGCGACCCTCCAGGTTCCCCGTTCTGTTTTTGAGAAATTCTCTTGATAATTGAAGGTCGGGATTGAGTCCGTGTGGGATTTCTGCCTTCGGTACATGGATGTGTATGCTCATATTTCTGACGTATAGAAACGACGGATAGATGTTTTGTCGGATTCGTAGCTTGAATTTAATGATTACTGCACTTCTATATTTTAATCCTTGCACATTCTACTTTAAGTGAACGTATGTTTTGCGGGAAACTGTCGAGGTAAATTCAACATGAATTCCTACTCATGTCTTCCTTGCAACAAGGGATACAGTATCCCTAATCTTGCCAATCAAAATTATAGTGCGGAAATTGAGCAGGTCTTTCGTGCACTGTAAGAACGGCTTGATTAGGTGGTCTTTGAGCGAGCATGGGAAGGTATTGTCGCATGTTACAAGTTTGACTGAATTTGTATGAAAAATAGAAATCAACTGATCTTCAATACGAAAGTTTGAATTATGTTAAAGGTAACAATTTTAGCAACGTTTACGCCTGATCCTATTCGAAAAAGCATGCGGTTTTGGGGAAATACATTTGGTCTTGATCTTCAATTAGAGTTTGCTTCCTATAACCAAGTTTTCCAGCAACTTCTTAATCCCAATAAGTGCATTGTTCAAAATGGGCAAGAGGTCTATCTATTGCTGATATGTCTTGAAGATTGGGTCTATATTCCACATGGACCGGCAGGCCAAGCCGGTAGACCGTCACTGAGACAATTAGATGCTAGGGCCCCAGAGGTCAGCTGTTCGTTGCGCAAGGTAGTACACGAGTTTATTGCAGTTCTCAAGACAACAATTTCCCCATTGTCCGCTCCACATCTTGTCATGTTTTGTCCGCCGGCATATGGTGAGATGGAGGAGACCACAGAAGAATCTTCTTTAACACACATGTTTCGAGAAATAGAACAGGAAATCGTGGAGGAAACACATGGTACTGAAAATCTCTACTTTGTAACGACAGAAGAACTGCAGCGGATATACCCAGTTCAAGAATATTATGATCCATATGCTGATCGTATTGCGCATATTCCTTTTACGGATGAATGTTTTACGGCTTTCGGCACAATGGCGATGCGCAAAATTGTTGCTTTGCAGCGACCTCCATACAAGGTCATTGTTTTGGATTGTGATCATACCCTTTGGCAAGGAGTATGTGCCGAAGATGGTCATGAGAATATTTCGATTGAGGAGCCATACCTTACTGTACAGATGTTTATGCGTGCCCAATACGAGGCAGGAATGCTCCTATGTTTGTGCAGCAAAAATCGAGAAAAGGATGTGTTCGATGTGTTTGTCAACCGATCTGAGATGCTGCTAACGCTCGATCACGTCGTAGGCTGGCGCATCAACTGGCAACCCAAGTCAGAAAATATCAAATCGTTAGCAAAAGAGTTAAATCTAGGGTTGGATAGTTTTATTTTTGTTGATGATAATCCAATTGAATGCGCGGAAGTGCAAGCCAATTGTCCTGAGGTCTTCACAATTCAATTGCCCACAGAGGTCTCGAACATTCCTCATGTTTTGGAGCATGTTTGGGCGTTTGATCATATGAAGATTACACAAGAGGATAGGGGACGCACTCTCCAATATCAGCAAAATATAGAACGTGAACAAGCTTGCAAGAATGCTCTGTCCCTAGAAGATTTCATTGCAACATTACAACTGTCTGTTCACATTTCCGCAATGAGGAAGAGTCAACTTCTACGAGTTTCACAACTTACGCAACGTACGAATCAGTTTAATTTGACAACGCGACGCTGTACAGAAGGTGATATTCAGCACTGGATTCAGCAGCCGGATCGACATGTGTTGGTCGTTGAGGTTAGTGACCGATTTGGGGACTACGGATTAGTCGGTGTCATTTTGTATAGAATTGAGGCACTTCACTTGGATGTTGATTCATTCTTGCTGAGTTGTCGAGTGCTTGGTCGTGGAGTGGAACATCGTATGCTTGAAGAAATTGGGAGGATTGCAGGCAAACATGGGTTGAATACGGCTCAAGTTGTTTATAGGCCAACAAGAAAGAGCAAACCAGCGTTTGACTTTATCCGTAGTATCGCTGCAAGCGTTGATCAATGTCTTCCTACACATTCAGAGATTCTAAATAATGAAGAAGAAGTACGGGTCACGTTCCCAACGCAAACTTTACAGACGTTATCATGTTTGACAATGACCAGCGCCACTCAAAGTGATCAACTGAACGACGGTGTCGCTTCTTCTGATCAAGAAAAAAAGTCAAATAATGATGCGCTCAATCCAATACGAAGTATATCCGATCTTTCTCGTGTCTTCATATGGATTAGCGAGGAAATGGCAAATGCAAAAAAAATACTACAGCATGTTTTGGCTGAAAAACGTCCACGTCCGGTGTCGCAACAGACCTACGTAGGGGCAAGGACTGAGACGGAGCGACTGCTTAGAGCAATCTGGATGGACGTATTGGCCCTTGAAGATATAGGCCTGAATGACAGTTTGGAAGAACTTGGCTGCAGCTCGCTTCACGTTGTCCAAATTCACAGCAAATTGGCAAAACTCTTTTCTTCTACTAATACTTCCGCAAGCATTCCTGTCACCACAATCTTTCAATATCCGACTATAAGGAAATTGGCAAGTTTTATCGATCGAGGGAATAATGATCCACAGGCTTTGGCGTACATAGTGAAGTCTCGAGCGGCACTGCAGCAGTCTGCTTTTTTGCGCTTTCGTGAAGGAAGAAAAAACCTACCAGCCAAAGGGGCTCATTTATAATTTTGTTGAAGGCAATACACAATGGATGATGTTCTTCAGCCTAAGAAGCAAGTGAATGGGGTGAATTGTTTGCCGGATTCTATTGCCATAGTAGGAATGGCCGGTCGTTTTCCTCAGGCTCGTAACATCAAAGAGTTTTGGCAGAACATACAAAATGGCATTGATTGTGTGAGCACGTTTTCAGATGACGAACTTGAGTTGTTAGTCTCTGATCGTGCGCTCATACGTAAAAGTCAACATTACGTTAGAAAGGGAGCCATTGTTGATGATGCAGACTGTTTTGACGCTCAGTTTTTTGGATTACAACCCAAAGATGTGGACTGCATGGATCCTCAGCATCGTCTTTTTCTTGAATGTTCATGGCACGCGATCGAAGATGCTGGATATGATCCAATTCGATACCAAGGACGAATCGGAGTGTTTGCAAGCTGCTACATGAACACCTATCTTTTGGCTAATCTTGACGCCAATCCAGAATTTGTCGCGGGGCTAGTAAATTCCTTCCACGGGGGATCATTACAGACGGAGCTAGGCAATGATAAGGATTATTTAGCAACTCGAGTGGCTTACAAATTGAATTTGCGTGGTCCGGCCATGACGATACAAACGGCTTGCTCATCATCGTTGGTCGCCGTAACCCAAGCTTGTCAAAACCTCATGACTTATCAATGCGATATGGCATTAGCTGGTGGAGTGACTCTCCGTTTTCCCCAGAAACGTGGATATGTATATACGCATGAAGGGATGGTTTCTCCTGTAGGACAATGTCGCACATTTGATGCAAATGCAAAGGGGACCATTTTTGGAAACGGTGTTGGCGTGGTGCTGTTAAAACGACTTGAAGATGCCCTGAACGACGGTGACAGTATTTATGCGCTTATTAAAGGTTGGGGGCTGAATAACGACGGTGGGGCAAAGTACAGCTATACGGCACCTAGTGTTGATGGACAAGCCGATGTGATTGCCCTTGCTCAATCGTTGGCCAATGCTTCGGCAGATTCGATTACGTATGTCGAAGCGCACGGTACGGGGACTTCACTTGGCGACCCTATCGAAGTTGAAGCGTTAACCAAAGCCTTTCGCCTCACGACTAATAACAAGCAATATTGTGCGATTGGATCGGTAAAGACCAATATTGGCCATCTCGACTGTGCGGCTGGCATTGCAGGACTGATCAAAACATCTCTGGCACTGCATGATAAGCTTCTTCCGCCTAGTCTTCATTTTGATGCACCAAATACTAAGATTGATTTTCCCAATACACCATTTTATGTCAATACAAAATTATGCACCTGGCCAGCGGGAGAGACTCCACGGCGGGCAGGCCTCAGCTCTTTTGGCGTCGGCGGTACCAATGCCCACATTGTCTTGGAAGAAGCACCACAGTATCAGCAACAGTCTAACACGAAAAAATCCTATTGCCTCTTTCCACTTTCTGCAAAATCTCAGGCGGCCTTGAAAACGATGTCAATCAATTTAGCGAAGCACCTTCAGGAAAACGAGAATTTGAATGTGAGTCATGTAGCAAGAACGCTGCAGCAGGGACGATCGGAGTTTAATCACCGGCGTGTTGTAATTACGAAGAGTCTGAAAGAGGCTAATGATTTTCTCTCCGAGGATGGTCCCAATCCTTTATTAGGACGTGTACTGGGGGATAACGCACCGGTTATTTTTATGTTTCCTGGGCAAGGTTCTCAGCATGTCAATATGGGGCGTGATCTATATGAAACTGAGCCAGTATTTCGTCAATGCATAGATCAGTGTTCGGAAGTACTTCTCCCACTTCTTCAGTTTGATATACGTGAACATCTGTATCCAAACCACAGGAACCAAAAAGATGAATGTCAAGAAGGCAATGACCAGAAAGGACTGAATGAAGAAGCAAACATTAGTCAGACGCTCATAGCACAACCGGGAATTTTTATTACAAGCTATGCGCTTGCCAAACTTTGGATGCATTGGGGAATTCATCCTGAAGTAATGATCGGGCATAGTATTGGTGAATTCGTCGCTGGGTGCTTGGGTGGAGTCTTCTCGCTAAAAGATGTGTTGGCTATGGTTGTAGCTCGGGCCAGAGAAATGCAGGAGCTTCCTACAGGTTCGATGCTATCCATTCGTTTAGGAGAAGCGGACGTTCGGCAATTTTTACATGACTACGGTATGGAAGGGCGAATTGACCTTGCTGTCATAAATAGCCCAACGCTCTGCGTCGTATCAGGGGCGACGGATGTAATTCATACGCTCCATGCCCAACTGGAGAAACAGCACATCATATCTCGTCTATTGCACACCTCACATGCCTTTCATTCACACATGATGGAGCCTGCTGTACAGTCATTTAGGAAGTTGCTGCAGGCTGTATCTCTTAACCCCACGACTATACCTATCATGTCTACTGTCGGAGCCGACTGGTTAAGTGAAATCCAGGCTACTGATCCGGAATATTGGGCACGTCACTTACGAAAGCCTGTGAACTTCTCAGGCGGAATTCGTGAACTTCTGAAAGACGGACAAAGTATCTTCCTAGAAGTAGGACCAGGGCAGACCCTCAGCACACTCGTCAAGCAACATATTAACCGTCCATCAGATTCCCTCATCTTGTCCTCCTTGCCGCATGCGCAACAAACTGCTGATCAGTACAAATATCTGCTTTCAACATTGGGGAAGTTATGGATTTCTGGGAGACAAATCCAATGGACAGCACTCGATGATACATCTATGCCAATACGTGTTCACCTCCCGACGTATCCTTTTGAAAAAAAACGATACTGGGTAGAGCAGAAATCTCCAACAGTTGCATCCGATTCGTCAAATATTAACTCTCCTTTAACATCTGTCACAGGTGCTGTTTCTAGCCAAATTACAGCGGGATCACACGGCATAAGGCCCGATGAACCAGACCGTGCTTCAACACAAGTAAGGCAAGGCCAGATGGATGAAATATTACAACATCAGATTGAAATCATGAAACAACAGCTGGACACATGGAACTGCAAGCAATAGATCTAGATTGGAAGTAAGGTGGACGAATAGGTTCGTCAATGAAACGTGAATACGGTTCAGGGGCAAACACGATAATATAGATCATTTTTGAATACTCGTTTATGCGGAATAGCTCGCTAATATTTCAAACATGAGGAAGGGATCATGTCTGCCATTGATTTAGTAGGTAACCCACGTCATCGGTACCTCTTTTCAGCAATCAAAACGCTTTTATTTGATCTATCAGGAGCGGATCTAGACGAACTTGATCGCTCAAGCACTTTTCTTGAACTTGGATTTGATTCTTTGTTTCTCATTCAAATGAGTACGGCAATGAACGTTGAATTAGGCATAGATATTTCATTTCGTCAACTCATTGAAGAGATCGATACGTTTGAACGTCTGTTGAGTTATCTCGACATCAATGTGTCCAAGGAAGTTGTTTCGATTTCCGATAAAAAAATTCAATTGCAATCAGACAAGCCTATTGCGAATGGAACGATCTTCCAGGACCCCGTTTCTCTAGAAGTTTCTCCAGAAGCGCCAATTTTACAATCGTCTACTAGTTTGCAGAGAAACAGTAATGGACTTGAATCACTCATTCACCAACAACTGGAGTTAATGGCTCAACAATTGACTGTATTGAAACGAGCAGGGAGTGCGATGGAAAGCACTCCCGATGCCTTGCTAAACAAAACAAATCAAGATACTGAAAATATTCAAGAACCTACATATGGATCAAAGGCAATAGTATCAGAGAAAAGGCGTGCAGAAGAGAGCAAGCCATTTGGTGCAATCGCACGCATCACACGGGGAACAACTGGAGCATTATCCTCTAGGCAACTGGAATGGTTAGGTGCGTTTATTCAACGTTATAATAAACGAACATATCGCTCGAAAGACTATGCTGAAGAACATCGCCCGCATATGGCTGATCCCCGTGTGGTTACTGGATTTAAATCGAAAATTAAAGAACTCATTTATCCAATTGTTGTAGATCGGACGGAAGGATGCCATATCTGGGATATAGACGGTAACGAATACGTAGATGCTCTCAATGGGTTTGGCTCTAATTTTTTTGGCTATAAACATCCGAAAATAACGCAGGCTGTCGTTGATCAATTATGGCGAGGAGTAGAAATTGGTCCTCAATCCCCAATTGTAGGCAATTTGGCTAGAACAATCTGTCGGTTAACAGGAATGGAACGTGCCGCATTTTGTAACACGGGTTCTGAGGCAGTGATGGGGGCCATGCGCATGGCGCGTACCGTGACAGGTCGTAGTTTAATTGCCATTTTTAATGGTGCATATCACGGGATCTTTGATGAGGTCCTAGTCCGTGGTACCAAAAATCTTCGTTCTGTTCCAGCAGCGCCTGGTATATTGCCTTCCAGTGTTGAAAATGTGGTCGTGTTAGATTACGGCACAGATGAAGCTTTGAAGATCATACGTGAGCGTGCTCATGAACTGGCTGCGGTCATGGTTGAACCGATTCAGAGCCGTCAACCGAATCTAAGGCCGCGAGAGTTTTTACACGAGATTCGTGAGATTACGAACAAGTCGGGGGCTGCATTTATTTTTGATGAAGTAATTACGGGATTCCGTCTGAGCCCAGGAGGAGCTCAGCAGTACTATAATATCCGTGCTGATATCGCGACGTATGGCAAAGTGATTGGAGGAGGGATGCCTATCGGTGTGATTGCAGGCAAGACAAGGTTTATGGATGCCTTGGATGGTGGAGCCTGGTCGTATGGAAATGATTCGTTACCTGAAGTCGGTGTCACGTATTTCGCAGGGACGTTCGTGCGCCACCCAGCCGCTATGGCTGCGTGTCAAGCGGCGATGGAGATTCTTCAAAAAGAGGGTCCGGTAATTTATAGCCGGTTGAATGAGCAGACAACTTATTTGTGTGTTGAACTCAATACATTATGTAAAACTACCGGCGTACCACTTAAAGTTGAATCTTTTAGCTCTCTGTTTCGAATAATGTTTACCGAACATGTGCCTTACGGCGAATTACTCTTCTACTTAATCCGGGAAAAAGGAGTACATATTTATGATGGGTTTCCCTGCTTCCTGACGATGGCTCACACCGATGCTGATGTCAATCATATTATCATGGCTTGTAAAGAGAGCATCCTTGAATTACAACACTTTGGGTTTCTCGCCAATTCATCAACCGTCGCTTGTTCTTCAGAAGAGTCATGTCTTTCTACGTCGTCGGAAAGACAACGAGGATTAGAAAGTAAGAAGTTTTCTGCTGACTTACCACAGGAAATAAACGGAGGTGTGCGGAGAGACCAGAACAAGGGGTTCGATACTAGCCTTACATCGGCTGTCCCAGTGAAGGAGAGTTTCCCCTTAACTGAAGCGCAGATGGAAATTTGGTTAGCCTCGCATATGGGTGATATCGCGTCTTGTGCCTATAATGAGCCATTTATACTTACTCTATCCGGTTCGCTCAACTTCGAAGTGCTGGAGAGTTCTATTCAAACAGTTCTGTTAAGGCATGAGGCTCTTCATGTTCGTTTTGATCTTACTGATGCCTATCAAAAACAAGTTCCCACCGAACCGATACACATTGGGTTTATCGATCATTCCTCAGATAATTCTCAATTACAATTTGAGAAATTGCAAGAATTGTTGATTAAGGCCGGGAGAACTCCATTTAACCTGGCTGTTGGTCCAATGGTGCGGGTCCAAATTATCAAACTGTCAAGTGAAAAGCACATTGTGGTGTTTTCGGCACATCACCTTGTCTGCGATGGATGGTCGTGGAATGTCATGCTCCGAGAGATTAGCGCAGCCTATTCGGCAAAGGTTCAGGGTCGCGATTACGAATTTTCGTCTGCAGCGTCTTATCGAGCCTATGTAGAAAACGAAATCAAAGAGCAAAATAGTGAGAAGACAGAAAAGGTGTATTCCTATTGGATGAAAGAACTTCTTGATTTACCTATGTCTCTTGACTTACCAACTGATCGTTCCCGTCCACGAACAAAGACATACAATGGTGCCACGGTGACATCTTTGTTTGATGCCAATCTCTATAAAAAGATTAAAGAAATGGCCGTAGGAAAGAAGGTGAGTTTGTTCGCGTTGACCTTCGCAGTCTTCAATGTTTTGTTAGCACGATTATCCAATCAGCATGATCTGATTGTCATTGTTCCCACAGCTGGACAGTTGTTCGTATCCACAGATGTGCTTGTAGGGCATTGTGTGAATTCATTTCCTGTACGTTCGCGCCCCGAGCCCAGTATGCCTTTCACGCAATTTCTTTCATCAACAACGACGAAAATTTTTGAAATGTACGACAACCAGGGCTGTACGTTAGGGGGTATCATCAAGCGATTACAAATCCCGCGTGATACAAGTCGTTTGCCTTTGGGAGAGGTTACTTTCAATCTTGATCGAGATGGGGCTGCCATGCATTTTCACGGCCTGCGAGCTACTGTTCAGCAAGCTCCTAAGCAAGCTGTTTACTTTGATCTCTTTTTCAATCTCAATGAAGGCAATAGTATGCTGCGTATCGATATCGATTACAACCGAGATCTTTTTGATGAAGAAACTATTCAACATTGGATGACCTGCTATACAACACTTTTAGAGGGCGTCGTCGATCATCCTGAGACGCCCATAGGACAACTTCCTCTTCTGAATGAAGGCGAGAAGCGGAAACTTGGTGTTGGCGTGAGTCAATCTAATGTTGTGGCTTCGCGGGAGAAATTGGTGCACGAATTTTTTGAAACTCAAGTCGTTCGAACCCCCACAGCCATAGCGGTGGTTTGCGGTGATCATAAGTTGACGTACGAAGAATTGAATACGAAAGCAAATCAAGTCGCTCGGTACCTTCAAAAAATAGGAGTCAATCCTGAGAAGCTGGTTGGTCTTTATATGGAACGTTCCTTAGAGTTATTGGTTGGGTTGTTGGGTATTCTGAAGGCTGGTGCGACCTATGTTCCACTCGACCCAATCTATCCTCGAGAACGACTGGCTTTTATCCTAGAAGATACTCGTGCCACGGTTGTTGTAACTCAAGCGATGTTGAGAGAGCAACTTCCTGAGCAAGCGAGTCAAGTGGTGTGTCTTGATAGTGAGTGGAATGAAATTGCGCAAGAGTCTGGACAAAACTCTCGTTTGATTCTATCTGATCAGCAGTTAGCGTATGTTATCTATACGTCCGGCTCAACGGGAAAGCCTAAAGGTGTTATGGTGACTCATGCCAATGTGACCCGGCTCTTTCAAACTACGCATGACTGGTTTCAATTTGATCATCATGATGTGTGGACTCTCTTTCATTCCTATGCCTTTGACTTTTCTGTGTGGGAAATGTGGGGAGCATGGCTCTATGGGGGTCGTCTCATCGTCGTTCCGTATGAGGTGAGTCGATCTCCAGATCAATTCTATGACCTCCTGTTACGTGAGAACGTGACTGTGCTGAATCAAACCCCTGCGGCCTTTATTCAATTGATTCATGTTGATCAATGTCGGGAGAAGTCGCAGAATCTAGCGCTTCGCTTCGTAATTTTTGGTGGAGAAAAGTTGGAATTTAATCAGTTGAACCCTTGGGTTGATCGGTACGGCGATGAATGCCCAAGACTGATTAATATGTACGGGATTACCGAAACGACAGTCTTTGCCACCTATCGTCCGCTTCGAGCTAAAGAGTGTCTTGAATCCTCTTCTCCCAGAAGTGTCATTGGGCGACCATTACCTGATTTGGAACTGTATATTCTTGATGATCACCAACAGCTTGTGCCAGTTGGAGTGCCAGGAGAAATGTATATTGGTGGCGCAGGAGTTACTCGAGGTTACTTAAATCGTTCTGATTTGACACAAGAACGATTTATTCACAATCCGTTCAGTAGCGCTTCTCATTCACTACTGTACAAATCAGGGGATTTGGCACGGTGGTTGCCTGATGGTGATATTGAGTTTCTCGGGAGGTCGGACCACCAAGTCAAAATTCGAGGATTTCGAATTGAGATGGGAGAAGTTGAGTTTGTGCTTGCCCAACATCCTGCCGTGTCTGAAGCTGTGGTTATCGCGAAAGGTAATACCTCAAGAGAAAGACGGCTTGTGGCTTATATGACATCAAGGAATGGGACAACGGCGAGTGTTGATGACTTACGAACGTTGTTGGAGAAATCACTCCCTTTTTACATGGTTCCGGCTACCTTCGTTTGGATTGATTCTCTCCCGCTCACTGCGAACGGCAAAGTCGATCGAAAAAAGCTTCAGAGCGGGGAATCATCGCTACCCAAAGTCTCCACAAACGCATATGTGGCACCTCGAAACTCCTTGGAGCGTCAAATAGCCGCAATTTGGGAAGAGGTATTAAAGAAACGTCCAATAGGAATGACGGATAATTTTTTTGACTTGGGAGGAGAGTCTTTTCTTGCGGTTCGATTGGCGATGGAATTAGAGCGGGTTTTAAAGGTCAAAATCGAAATTCCTATTATTTTTCAATCTCAAACGATTGAAAAATTGAGCAATATGATACACAAAGACCGAAAAGAAGAAAATGAGTGTTCATGGATAATTCCAATTCAAACACATGGATCAAATCCGCCAATCTTCTGCATATTGTTTGGAAATACATTCAGACCTTACATGGACGTTTTTCCAGAACAACCGTTATATATGTTCTATGATAAAAAGCACGATGGAAGACCGGTTCCTTATTTTACGGTGAAGGAACTCGCCGCGCAGTATGTGAAGGAGATGCGAGAGATTCAGCCATTCGGCCCATATTATTTGGCGGGATACTCGTTCGGAGGGCTTGTAGCTTACGAAATGGGGCGACAGCTTCATGAGCAGGAACAGGTCGTAGCCTTTCTTGCACTGATAGATCCTACGATGCCTCTCCCACAGTCTTTACGGCCAAGTTTATCAAATAAATTGAAAGATATAGTAATGGGAAGTAGAGATAAGAGCATGCAGGAATATCATCAGAGTGTGGCGATTATCTCTCGACTTACCGAAATTTCTAAAGATGCGCTATCGCATGGATCGAGGTTGTTTCCAAAGTTAAGGAATCGATTAAGGCTTCGAGCTTGTCGATCCTACTTTAGATTTGGTCTTCCACTCCCTCTTTCACTGAGATCCTTTTATCATAAACATGTTGCCCTCCAAGCTGCGAAGCAATACATTCCCCTACCCTACGCAGGGGAAATTGTACTTTTTCAAACTGAGGAAACTTTAGAGGAGTATTGGCGGAGTTTATGTGCAAGCGTGAAGAGGGTGCATCACCTTCCTATCGGTCATCGAAAGGTAATGTATGAACCTTATGCAAAAACCTTCTATATGCAATTCATGTCTGCACTCCAAGAAGTACAAAGGGAGGAGAAATAATTAGTTTAGCACACAAGGTTTGTAAAGAAAGACTCGCGAGGAATCTATTAGTTGTCTATGAGATATTGTGTTTAGATTTTGTTAATGGTGATTTTGGCTTTTTTCTTCTTCCTTTGGTGCTTGGGATTCAAGTAAATGAGGAGGTATATTCCTCGGAGATTTTTGCACGAAGTTAATTTGGATCCTACAATGTGAAAGACTGAATTTCGTACGTTTTTCTATGTCCGGATAGGGCCATTCAAAAAGTCATGGATGCGCAGTATTATTAGAGACAAAGGTGTGATGGTTATTGTGTGCAGGTCAAAACTTAATCTGACAGATGCGTGAATCACTCATTGAATTCATGGCATTATGCCTCTATCCCTAGCAAAGTCCATTTCTTGGTTGACTCATTGTGTTCAAATTTTCAATCTTCTGGGCTATTCTGCTAGAACGCTCTACGAATTACCTGTGCTGGATTGCGGGAAACTTACCAGAATTCCCTGTTTGCCGGTGGTATTCGGCTAATTGTTGGGTAATGCTATGAAGCGAGAGTGGTGGCAAATCGTAAGGCCTCGGCAAACGTCCGGTAGTCTCGAAAGTCTATAGGTGTGTGATCAACCGGGAGAGGTGTTCTCGGGATCATGGATTCGATAAGCCGTTGATACGTCGTGTGCCATTGATAGACCTTTTTGTAGGCATTTTTGACTTCTGAACGGGTTTGCCACGGAGTGAAGTCAAGGTGTTCATTCACGAGGATTTCCAACCAAAGAAGGCGAAGGGCTCTTGGACTCTGAAGGACTTTGTCAATTGATGTAAGCCCCGTATATGAGGGTAATAGCTTCATTGGTGGAGCTTGTTTACAAGATTTTACCATTTTCATGTTATGAAGCGTAGGACATTCATAGCAGTCCAGCAAGTTTTCGTGTTGTTTTATTCGTTCGTTTGGTTTGGGTTAAGGATTTAGTGTTGTTAATGACTGATGTGTTCAAACAGCGGCCGCAGGAATCGTCCTGTATGAGATTCTGGAATTTCAAGAATATCTTCCGGTCGTCCTTCGGCAACAATTTCCCCGCCATGTTCTCCGCCTCCAGGGCCAAGATCAATGATCCAATCTGAACATTTCATGATATCGAGATGATGTTCGACTACGACCACGGTGTTCCCGGCATCGACGAGGCGGTTAAGAACCAGTAAGAGTTTTTTGACATCTTCAGTATGAAGTCCTGTCGTGGGCTCGTCGAGAATATAGAGGATGCCTTTGGATTGAGCAGGTCCACGCTTGCCGGTCGGAAGGCTCGCGAGTTCAGCTGCGATTTTGAGACGTTGTGATTCACCTCCCGACAAGCTGGTGGCAGGTTGACCCAGGCGAAGATACCCTAGTCCGAGTGAGTCTAAGAGTTTGAGTGGTCGTGCCAGGCTAGGGACTAATTCGCTAAACACGGCCAGTGCATGTTCGATCGTCATGTTGAGGACATCGTGAATCGAATGACCTCGAACTTGGACGGCTAAGACTTCTGACTTAAATCGGCGCCCTTCGCATTCTTCGCATGTCACATAGAGATCTTCGAAAAAATACATCTCCAGTTTCTCATGCCCTTGTCCTTCGCAGCGCGGGCATCGTCCCACACCCGTGTTGAACGAGAAATGAGCTGGAGTGAGCCCATGGGTACGCGCTTCTGGAGTCTGCGCGAACACTTGGCGGATGGCTTGGAAAGCTTTCATGTATGTGACGGGATTCGAGCGGGGCGTTTTGCCGATCGGTTCTTGGTTGATAAGCCGAACGGTCTGTAGATGTTCCAATCCGGAGATATAGTCGAATTGTCCGACAGGAGGCGTGCCGACTTTAAATGCTCGTGCAGCGGCTGCATGGAGGAGGTTTTCGACGAGCGTGCTTTTGCCAGATCCTGAAACTCCAGTAACGCACGTCAACATTGCTAATGGGAGTTGAACGGTCAAATTTTTAAGATTATGTTCTCGTGCCCCGGCAATGGTTAAAATTTTCCCATTTCCGGCACGACGATCCCGGGGGATGGAAATTGATTCCTCGCCGCGGAGATATCGAGCAGTGATGGGATAAGGATCTTTCATGAACAGCGGGTAGGGAGCTGAGCATACAATCTCTCCTCCCTTTTCGCCGGAAGCCGGACCCATTTCCACTACGTGATCTGCCTGTTCAATCACATGATGATCATGCTCGACGGCGATAACCGTATTGCCATTCTTTGCGAGTTCGTTCAAGAGCATGGCTAAGGCCGCAGTATCACGCGGATGCAGGCCAATCGTTGGTTCATCCAGCACATACAGTGTGCCGACTAACTTTGATCCCAATTGTGTCGCCAAAGAAATGCGTTGAGCTTCCCCGCCGGACAAGGTGCGCATCTCCCGATTCAAGGTGAGATAGTTCAATCCAACTCGGAGAAGGAAAGACAGTTTGGCCTCTAGTGCTTGGACCAAATCGCTTGCGACCTCACGGTCAAATGGGGTGAGTGTTAAGGTCTGTAGCCAGTCGCGAACCTTTTCTACTGGCCATTGGGAGACTTCATGAATGTTCTGTCCTTGAATGCGGACCATCAATGCATGTGGGCGAAGCCGGCTTCCCTGACATGTTGGACAACGAGACGGACTTCGATAACGACTGAGGAAGACACGAACATGCATCTTGTAGCGTTTGCCCTCCAGATATTTAAAAAACTGATGAATGCCTTCCAGTTTTTTTTCACCTTCCCAGAGAAGTTGTTTTTCCTCACGTGAAAGTTTTTCATAGGGTGTCGCGATCGCCAGTTTTCGTTTTTTGAAACCTTTGAGCATCTCATCCTGCCACCAGTGATTGGACGGCTTTGTCCATGGTTCTATCGCGCCGTCTTTGAGCGATTTTGCTGGATCGGGAATAATGAGGTTTTCGTCATAGTGGAGAATATTGCCGAATCCTTTACACTCAGGACATGCGCCTAAGACATGGTTGAATGAAAAGTGTACGGGCCGAACGGTGTCAAAGGTTTGATGACATTGTGGGCATCGAAGTGATGTGCTGAAGCTAAAGCGTTTATCGCCTACGACTTGCACTTGGGCAAACCCATGCCCTTCTTGAAAGGCTGTCTCCAAACTCTCAACAAGTCTGGAACGATTATCCTCTCGAAGGACAAGTCGATCGATGACGATGTGTAGCGTTGGCTGTGTGAACGTTTTTGGTATGGGGTCCGTGTTGAGATTCAGGACTTGATCATGGTGAAGCAGGCGAACGTACCCTTGTTTGAGCAATGATGCAATACAATCGGGAATCTGTTTAGGTTTTGGCGCGTCAATGGAAAACAGAATGAGGACGCGGCTGTGTTCGAACTCTTCTAACAGCTTCTGAGCCACGGATGCCGGTTGATGGGCTTCGGCTTGTAGGTGGCAGTCAGGACAGATGAGGCGACCGATCTTGGCAAAGAGGAGGCGTAGATAATCAGAGATTTCACTAGCTGTTCCTACGGTTGAACGAGATGTTCGAACGGGATTCTTTTGTTCAAGGGCAATGGCTGGACGAATGTTGAGGAGTCGATCGACATCAGGTCGACTCACTCGCTCCAAGAACATTCGGGTGTAGGAAGACAACGATTCGATATATCGCCATTGTCCTTCGGCAAAGATGGTATCGAACGCGAGTGATGACTTTCCGGAGCCCGACACTCCGGTAATCACCGTGAGGGCGTTGTGTGGGATTTGGAGCGAAATATTTTTGAGATTATTTTGTCGTGCGCCTTCAATGATGAGGTCGCGATGTATACTTGCGTCTGTCATGTGTTGATTCCCCAAAAGGAAACTGTAACAGCTTAGGCATGAGCGTGCCACTGATAAGCGTGAAGCGTGAAATATTGAAGCTGTGTGTCTTAACTTTGGGGATAGAGCAGAAGATCAGGGACGTTAGCCTAGGCGGCCTACGGCATCTCCAGCCCAGACGGCTCCTAAGCCGATGACGACGTGTACCCCAACGCTGAGGATGGCACGCGGGAATTCGGCGTCACGTAGGAGCGAGAAGGTTTCGTATCCAAACGTGGAATAGGTCGTAAATCCCCCTAGGACCCCCACGAAAAGAAACAGGCGTAGTTCAGGTCCCAAGAGCTGTCGTGTGTCGGCCAAACCATTGAGTAGACCGATCAAGAAGCATCCCACGATATTTACGATGAGTGTTCCAAACGGAAACCCGAGAATGGGGCTAAGGCGTTGGATCAAGCTCGCGAGAAGAAACCGGGTGACCGAGCCGATCATGCCGCCTAGACCAACTAATACAATGTGTGTCATGAAGAATAGCGAATCGAAAATGGCAGGAATTCAAAAGGGAACGATCAACAGGCAAAAATCAAAAGCCCATTAGCCATATTTTTCAATTTTGCCTATTGCCTCTTATATGTTCTGTTACTTGTGGTGCCTTGTTAGAAAACCATACTGTAAGGATCTCCAACAATCAACCTTTTTGAGATTTCTTGTCTTGTGATTGTGAACGACGTTTGGATGTGCCTGTCTGTATGTGTTTGGCTTGAACCCAACGGTTCATCGGATCATCGGCTCCGAGCTTCCAAAAAGCGATTCCACCAAGCAGTCCAGCAGTGTTGGGCACGAGGGTGACTTTTTCTGGCAAAGTCAGGGTAACTTTTTTGTTATTTCCGCCACCAATGTAGAGATGATCGAAATTTAACACGCGATCTAAGGTCTTGATGGCTTTTGACAACCGTGCATTCCACTTTTTTTTCCCTATTTTTTTAAGGATTTTCCCTCCCAATTGTTCTTCATACGTTTCATGATCTTGAAAAGGATGATGCCCTAATTCTAGATTAGGGACTAATTTGCCATCGACAAACAGTGCAGACCCAAAGCCCGTTCCCAAGGTAATAACCAGTTCGATGTTTTTTCCTTGTATGGCTCCGAATCCTTGTACGTCGGCATCATTGGCGGCCCTCACCGGTCTTTTCAATTTTGTGGTAAGTGCGCTCACGAGATTAAACCCTTTCCACAAAGCCGTGCCCAAGTTAGGAGCCGTGTACACCACGCCATGACGAATCACCCCCGGAAACCCTACGGAAACTCGATCGAATTCACCTTGTCCTTTGGCAAGTTCTACGATGGTCTTGGTAACAGCTGTTGGGCTTGCAGGTTTGGGTGTCGGGATGCGTCCGCGTTCTGTCAGTGGATGCCCTTTTTCATCGAGGACAATAGCTTTGATCCCAGTTCCCCCGATATCAATCGCAAGGGTTTTCATCGTTCGCCTCTCATGTTGACGCACCGTCCGTTTCGTTGCCATGGTCATTCTCCCGTGGTGTTCGTCGTCGACCGTTGTACATGATACCCCCGTCGTTCACGTAGTCTTGTAAGACCTGAGCGGCCTCGCTTCGATGGATATCTTGCGTGACCAAAATCCCTCGTGTCTTGAGCGTTTCTACCCAGTCTAGCGGTTTGGCGCCTTCGTCAAATCCAAGGCTCCGTGCATCTTCATCCCGTGCGCCACACACGAGTGTGCGTATGCCTGACCACGGAATTGCTCCCAAGCACATGGCACAGGGTTCAGTGCTTGTGACGAGTTCATGAGTCGAAAGTCCTTCGGCTCCGAGGTCGTGATGGCCAATAGCCTGTTGTGCCAGTGTCAGGGCAACAATTTCTGCGTGTGCAATCGAGGCTTGAGTTGCTATGACAAGGTTCACCCCAGGAGCGACCAGTCGGTTTGTGGTGGAGTCAAATACGCCTGCAGCGAAAGGACCTCCTGTCCGATGCTTCACATTAAGACGGGCCATATCTGTCATGAGAGTCATTCGCCTGGCCATTGTAGGGAAACGTTGGGGGATGGTCGTGAGATATTCAGTGAGCCAGCCAGGTAACTGGAGAATGAAAGGAGCGAAAGATAATGGTGTCTCGTGATTCATCAAGAATTCATGTTGCCACTAGAGGCGACATCGAGTTGCTTCACAATACCGTGATCGTGATAAGGATAGAGATGATAAGGTCATCACAATACCGGACGGTCATGAACTCAAAAAAAACGGGCCCCCTTAATCTATATAATGGGGAAGCCCGCTTTTTTTGCACTCACTGTGCTGACTATGTTTTGCCTTCGATATGTGTCGTCCCACCCGTGGTCGAACAAGGATTTTTCCGTTTATTTCATGACCGGTTGGTTCGCTATCGGACAGAGTATCTTTCTATGCACCACTCTGTTTCCCTCATCCTCATCACATCCTCTGTTAAGAAGCGTGAACGGGAGATACTGCTTCGTTGTGCTTTAGAGCACCGTCTCTTATTCAGGATGGGAACAGCAACTCGGTAAAAACGAAAAAGGCCGTTGTGGTTGGAAGGCTGTCGTAACCACAGACGGGGCTAGGTGGCCAGGTGGCGTAGCGTCATCCATGAGAGACCTCCTTTTCATGTGGGGTCTTGCGGTCTGAATCGCATCGAGTATTTTCTTGTACGATTCATCCACAAGCAGTGAAAACATATATAATGCTACGCTTATGTTCCTTCCCTGTCAAGACACAAATTGCTCGAAGAAATATCGTGCAAACTCTCAAGACTCTATAGCCCGAAAGACTCTTGCTTTGTATATGCAAACATGCCACAACATTGACTGTCTCTGTGTTGAGTTGTCCTGCGTTATGGGTATAAAAACCTTGTGTCTATAGAGGCATCTATGACTAATTTTTGTCAGCACGTCATCGTCATTACAGGAGCTTCCGAGGGAATTGGACGAGCCTTAGCTCTTGGGTTAGCCCCACAACAGCCCAAGCTTGTTCTTGCGGCAAGAAATGAGAAACGTTTGCAAGAGGTGGCTTCCGAATGCGAGCGGGCCGGAGCTGCTACGTGTGTCGTACCTACTGATGTCACAGATGAACAGGCATGTTATCGGTTGGTGCAACGAACGATGGAGACCTTTGGTGGTCTGGGTGTGTTAGTTAACAATGCCGGTATGGCGATGCGAGCGACGTTGGAGGAGGTCTCAAATCTCTCACTGTTTGAGCATCTCATGAAAGTCAATTATTTAAGTAGTGTGTATTGCACAAAATACGCACTCCCGTATCTTAAGCAATCACAAGGGCGGGTGGTGGCAGTGGCGAGTGTTGCCGGGTTGACTGGTGTTCCCACACGAACTGGGTATTGTGCGAGCAAGTACGCCATGATGGGTTTCTTTGAATCCTTGAGAATGGAATTAGATGAGGCAGGGGTTTCGATTACGATCATCGCACCGGATTTTGTGGTATCAAAAGTTCATGAGCGATCGTTTGATGCCCATGGGCAACAGGTAGGAGAACCCCCTGCAAATCAACATACCTATTTAACGGCAGAAGCCTGTGCTGCCATGATCATACAAGCCATGGAGAAACGTCAGCGTTTGTTGGTCACCTCATGGCGAGGCTACCTGGGGCGATTCGTGAGGCTCATAATACCGAATGTGATTGATGGGATTGCGAAGAAGGCTGTGAAAGAAGAGGTTCGTTGAACGTTTGACTGAGGTTTCATCAAATGCCTCTAAGGGGCTGGCGTTTGAGGCGGGGTTTCCTGCTGAATAACAAAAAAGTCTTTTTTGGTGATGAATTGGCCATTGGCATGGAGTTGGAACTCATAGCGGCCGGGTCCTGGGAACACAAGAGCCGAAATGTTGAGACCAAAGTCATGGGTTTCGAGGCGATTTTGAATCGTAATGGGTGAAAGGGCTCCCTTCCCCACTGTTTGGTTTTTGTCGAGATAGATGAGCGCAATCTCAAATTGATACTCCCCCTCCGCGTCATTGAGACAAAAGTAGACGCCCATTTGCGGATGTTGACAGGGAAAGGTCTTTGCCCACAGGTGTGTGAAGGCACCGATAATACTCTTCTTTCCGGTCAAACTGTCAATAATGATGGTGTCGCAGACTAAAAAGGCCTGTACGCTTGGTTTCACGATGTCGGTCATAGATTGGGAATCCTTGTACTCTTAAAACACACCTTTAACGGAAGCAGATTACCATACAATGTTCCGTTTCTCTGCGCTAGTTTTTATACGATACGTTTGGATTCGAATCGCCTCGTGTTATGTGAGTGCACATTTCATCCAGACATACAAGACCATCACTTCTATCGCGTGAGCCGCGATGACGGCATACAAGTTGTTGAATCGTACCCACATCCACCCCCATATCACGCCATCCCAGACGGCGATCCAATGCAGGTGTCGAAATGTTCCCACCATAAATGGATCAAAAGCAAAGAGCAGTGCAGAGAGAAGAATAGCGATCGTAGAGTTGAGAAGTCGAGTGTGTGGGAGACGAATCGTTATGAGTGTCATGAGTCGGCCGAGCAGGAAGCCTCTGAAATTGCATTCGACGGCAATGGCGATAGCTGCGATGACCCATGGAAGCATCAAGACTGTTGGAGCAAGAGCATGGGGTGTTTGCGTGAGAAAGGTGATGTCTTGCCCTAAAGCTGGAACGATATTGAGGATGATGAGTGAATTTCCAATGCCTAAGAGAAGGCCAACCATGCAGCCCCATCGTAATCCAATCCATAGCTGGGTCGCTTGTAGACCTAACCGGACGCTGAGTTTGTCGTTTGCGCAAGCCCAGATGCCTAATCCGATATAGGCCAGTATTTGCGACAGAAACTGTACAATGGTGTGTTTTTGAATGGAAGATGGAAAAAGATAAATGAGGATAGTGCCGGCAATAGGCAGGAGGGCAAGGCTTGACCATTTTTCTGTTTCCATGTGCATGCGGGTGGGAAGGTCGTTAGGAGATACACGCATTCGTCGAGAAACCGTGGGTCTTCTCCCCTATTGGTAGCGGAGTGCTTCAGCCGGGTCGAGTTTTGAGGCTTTGATTGCGGGGTAGAGGCCAAAGAAGACACCCACAATGACGGCAAAGGAAAAGGCAATAACAATCGCGGGTGGTCGAATCACCGCTCCCCAATCTCCTCCGCCAGGCATAGCTTGTGCCACAACATCCCCAAATCCGTAAGCCAGGACAATTCCCGTAAATACGCCAATGAGCCCTCCCACGACGCTAATCGTCACCGACTCAATGAGAAATTGCAGGAGGATATCTTGCCGTCTCGCCCCAATGGCTTTTCGGAGGCCGATCTCTCGTGTCCGTTCCGTCACTGTAACCAGCATAATGTTCATGATGCCGATGCCGCCCACAACCAGCGCCACGACAGCGATGCCGCCGAGGACCATGCGAAATGTCCAGATGGTGCGGTCCACCGCGTTCAGAAAGTCTCCTTGATTGCGGACGCGGATATCGTCGACTCCATCATGCCGTTGAATCAGAAACGCATGGAGTTGCTTCATTGTAGGGTCCATCATCTCTCGTTTCGGTACGTGAATGACCATTGACTGTAACGTGTCGGTTCCTTGGAAACGCCGGATGGCCGTGGTCACGGGAATAAAGATCATGTCATCGTAATTTGATCCATATACGATGCCTTTAGGCTGCATGACTCCGACTACGGTCAATCGTTGAGTCCCGATGTTGACTTCTTTGCCGACCGCCGATTCACTCCCAAACAAGCGTTCGGCGACATCCTTTCCTAACACCACGATCCGTTTCCATTCGTCAATGTCTTCTTTGAAAAGGAAGCGCCCTTGAGCGGCTCGAAAGTTTCTGGCTTCGGCGTATTCAGGCGTGGTTCCCGTAATCTCTCCGCTGAAATGCCGGTTGCCCGCTTTGATTTGTTGTTCAAACTCGACGCGAGGGACGACATGAAGGTGAGGGAATTTCTGACGAATAGCCAACGAATCATCATAGTCCAACCCAGTTGATCGCCCTTTAAATAATCGTTGTTCTTCGGCGGTTAAGGATTTTTTCCAGACAAACAGCAGATTGGTTCCAAGTCGTTCAATGGAACTCACGAGCCAGAGTTGACCGCCTTCCACGATAGCAATCATCGTGATGACCGAGGCGACGCCAATAATTACTCCAAGCATCGTGAGTGCTGACCGAAGCAGATTGGCCGATAAATTTCGAAAGGCGTCAAGGATAATGGCATGGAACAGCATAGTTGGTATGTTACGGCACGATGGCAGGCCCCAGAGAGGAGGCGCGATCATCGGTGACGATTTTCCCATCGGCTAAACCAAGGCGACGTTCGGCTTGAGTGGCGATATCCCGGTCGTGGGTGATCATGACGATTGTTTGCCCGTGTTGATGGAGTTGATGAAACATCGTGAGAATATCGTGTCCGGATTGACTGTCTAAATTGCCGGTTGGTTCGTCGGCAAGGACAATGTCCGGTTGATTGACTAGGGCTCGTGCAATGGCGACCCGCTGTTGTTGTCCTCCTGATAATTGATTCGTGTAATGATGCGTCCGGTTTTCCAGGCCGACTTGCTTGAGAAGTTCGAGGGCGCGATGCCGTTGTTCGTCTCGCGAAAATCCTGCATAGAGCAACGGTAATTGCACATTTTCCAAGGCGGTTTTTCGAGGCAGAAGGTGGAAAGTTTGAAAGATAAATCCAATTTTTCGATTTCTAATCTTTGTCAATTCATGATTGGATAAGGTATGAATCACATCTCCGTCGAGCCGATATTCACCATTGGTTGGACGATTTAAGCATCCTAAGATGTCGAGTAACGTGGTTTTTCCGCTTCCAGATTGACCGACAATCGCAACAAATTCCCCGCGGTTAATAGTAAAGCTGACGAGATCCAGCGCCTGCACGTCGATTTCTCCGGCTCGATACACTTTACTCACCTGTTCCAATTCAATGAGGGGCGCGGGTTGCCGCATGCCCTTACCGTTGAGAGGATTGAGGGTTGTCGATGGTTGGCATGACGACGTTGTCTCCCTCTACAAGTCCGTCTGTAATGACCGCGTGCGATTCCGTTCGAAACGCCACTTGGACTTTGCGCGGCGCGGGTGTGCCGTTGACCATGACCTCGACGATATCATCGCCTCGCTCGGCTTGAAGGGCTTCGAGAGGAACGGTTAAGACGTCATCAAGCGACTCCGTAACAATATCCACATTGGCGGTCAGCATCGGGCGGAGGTCTGGCGTGGGATTTTCAATGGCAATCGTGACTTCATAGGTGACAATATTCTCTTCTTGAAGCCCTTGCGTTGAGATATTCGTCACCGTTCCGTGAAACGATTCGCGTAACAATGCATCAAGTCGGATATCAACGGGTTGTCCAACCTTGACGCGGGCAATGCTCACTTCGTTGATTTTTGATTTAACCACCATTTGACTCAAGTCGGACACGCGCATGAGAACGGTGCCGCCGCCGAATGTGGCTGTCCCGGATGTGATGATTTCTCCAGGTTGCACCAGGACTTCGAGGATTGTTCCAGATGATGGAGACTTGAGTTGAAATTCTTCCGGACGGGTGGGGGACAGTTGTTTGGTCAGATAGCGTTGGTACAACACTTGATTGCTACCAAGTGCCAGAAGCAGTTGCCGTTCGGCTAGTTCTAATCGAACCAGGGTTCGACGATGCTCTTGTTCAGCTGCCTCCAACTCTTTTCGTGCGATAAAGCCTTTCTCAAAGAGTGCGTGCATCCGTACACGTTCGCGTCTGGCTTTGTCGACATTGATACGTTCTTCTTGAATCGCCGCACGAAGTTGTGCAACCTGTCGAGCTTCACGTGGCTCTTGGATAATGATCGCAAGTAGTTGTCCGACTTCAACACGTTGTCCTGGCGTAACCAGTAGTTGTGCGACTTCTCCTGAAAACTGGGATTTAATCTCAACAGTCTTTGAGGGTTGCAGAGTCCCGGTTTCGGAGACTCGTGTCGTGATGGATCCTTTGGTGACCGTCACCAGGTGAGGAGCTGTGGGGGATGTGTCGGCGGTTCCAGATAGCGGAGAAAGCACCCAGGTCAGCGCCCCGGCACCTAGAGCCAACAATAGTAAAAGGACAAGAGCCCAGCGCGTCATGATGTTAACAATTCACATTTCTGCATGGAAAAGGAGAAAGTTCATGGAACCCTTTTGATGACCGGTACTGTATAGTACCAAGCCGGGAGGACTTGAGGGAATGGAGGGTTAGCGTAAAGAGACGAAGAACTGACTCAATATGCTACGTGCACAATGAATAATTCGAAATAATACGTGTCTATCCGGAATATCTGTTCATGTTGCATTCGGCCTTTTCGGCTTCTATTGCAACACGATGTGATATTCATCCAATGCGGTAGCGGTTACACGGCGAAGGTTGGCTAGAGATTGATTGTAGTCTACAATTGCACGTTGTTCATTGCCACGTGCGACGGCTACGTCGCCTTGGAATTCAAGGACGACACGGGTCGTACTCAAGCCTAGTTGAAATCGTTCTTGTTCGGCTTGGAGTTGCTTTTCGGCGAGTTTTCGAGCAGTTTGCGTCGTGCGGATACGCTTGAAATCGGTTTTGACTCGACGAACGGCCTCTTTGGTATCGATGATGACTTGGTGGCGAGTCCGTTGTAGCAACGCTTTGGCCTGATTTGCCTCAAGCACTCTTCGATTATATTGGCTCTGGGCTGAACGATTGCCGAGGGGGTAGCTCAAGATGAGTCCTCCCCCAATATTGTAAAAATCTGAACTGGAAGTCCGGTCAAGCGTATCGTGTGGCCTTTTCCCCAGCCCGCTCAGCCCGACGCCTCCTTCGAAAGACAGACTGGGCAAGAGTTGATTTTTGGCTAAGGTGGTGTTGAGGGTCCCCGTTTCAATATTTTTTTGGGCTTGTAAGACTTCCGGCCGTTGTTTAAGTGCCAAGTCAATCTCTTGACGCAGGGTTCTTGTGTTTGCCTCTTGTATCGGGGTGTCCGTTGCTAGGACGACTATGTTTTGGCGCAAGGCTTCTTCGGAAGGACTAAATAGTCGACGAAGTTGATCTTCTTGATCGCGTACGGCTTTTTGTGCCACTAATACTTGTTCGACTCGGCTGGCCACGCCAGCTTGCGCTTGTAAAACTTCCACTTCAGCCATCACGCCGGCTCGAACTTTGGCGCGATTGGTGGCGAATAACTCCTGGGCGGCCTTGAGGGTGGCTTTGGCCACTTTTTCATTTTCTCGGGTAAAGACCAATTCCCAGTATGTGTGCTCGACTTCCTTAATCACCGTTAAGACCTGGTCGACAAACACATGATGTTCCGTAGTCGCGGCATTGCGGGCAATGCGGATTTGCGTCTTGTTAATGTCGACTCCGAAGTTGCGAAGTAATGGTTGGGTAAGGTTGAGCGACAGGGTATTGGTATACGACGGATTGAACAAAAACCCCGTTTGTCCTGCGACGGAGTTTCTGTTCGTATCGAAGGCTAGATCGAGTATGCCACCCGAGTACAGTTTTTGATTCAATCCGAGCCGGACACGCATGTCATTTTGATCGATAATATCCGGTTCAGAACCGGCGGAGACGCCCCCGAAGCCGAAGATGGGGCGATTGAGCGGAGTCACATTTCGATCATACTGTCCGGAGAGTTCGACTGTGGGGTCAAACTGAGCTTGTTGTAGCACAATATCGGTCAATCGAACATCGCGTGCTTGACGGCCAACCGTAATATCCAGATTACTGTCCAAGGCTCGTAAGACGGCTTCTTGGAGTGAGAGGGTTTCGACCGGTTCGGGGTCGATGAGTGCGGTAAGAGGCGTTTGAGCCAGCGTTATCTGGCTGAAGCCCATCGTTGCGGTAAAAAGAATAGTAAGGCTAATGTGTGTTGTCCGGATTATGAAGGCAAGGCTCCATCCCTGAAGGTGTGACGGCATATTGTTTGGCAAATACGAAGCAGCTGCTGGCTGTATAAACCGAAATGATGGCCTCACGGTATTAATGGTGTGGGATAACCTATCAAACCAATCGGGTGGCATGCAAACTACTGAGGGCGGAAAGAATAGCAAGACTATTACGTGATTGTGCGGTGTCTTCGCATTGATTCCTAAATTTTCCATGCTCTTGTGAATCGGACTCGTAAATTCGTAAAATCTTTCTACATTTTCCATCATCCTGTTTGATTTGATGATCTCATTGTTTTGTGAGAGGTAAGGAGTCGTATGAACGTGTTGACCATTATGCATTCAGCAATTTCGCCAAAGTTCCGTTGTCGCGATGCCCACCGGAAATTTCGAGTCGGCAAACGGCAGCTCGTGATTGGGTTTGTAGCGGTATTGTATAGTTTGTCAGGATTTCCATCGGTCTGGGCGAACCAAGACGATGGTCCTCGTGAGCTACCCAAACCAAAAATTAAAACGACGGAGCCGTTGTTTAAAGACTGGAATTTTGACAAAGAACCGACGGGCTCCCCCCCCGGAGGATTTGTCAGTGGTTCGGCCAATGGTGTGAAAGACGGCCAATGGGTCGTGGCCGATGAGCCATCCGCGCCATCTCAGGCGCGAGCGGTTCTGCAGCACTCCGATTGTGCCGATGCATCGTGTTATCAGGTGCTGCTTGACGATAACACGGAGGTCACCTATGTCGACGTCTCGGTTCAGATGAAACCGATGGCGGGGCAATCGTCCGGGAAGGCCGGGGTTGTGTTAGCGGCCAAGGACCATAAGAATTTTTATGCGGCGGTGATTACTCCGGAGGCCAATACCGTGGAGGCGTTGCTTGTACGCGATGGAAAAGCAACGGTGTTTGGCCAGCAGCCTATCACATTGGAAGAGGGTGGTTGGGCGTCGCTTCGCGTTCAACGAAGTCCGATGATGAGCCATGATCTCTTTAATGTCTTTGTGAACCAACGGATGTTGCTTTCGCTTTCAGATTCTACGTTGAAAGAAGGTAAGGTGGGCTTGATCACGTGGGGGCGTGGGGCGTTTGCCTTTGATAATTTTCGTGCGCAGGAGGCCTTGACGAATCTCCCGATTTCTCGACCTCCGGCATATTAAATGTGAAAAGAGCCAATACGGCCGGCCTTGTTTGTGGGAAGAGTTGCGAAGATGATGTTCGCAAGCATCATATGTGAGCAATAAGACGTTTACCCGATTGATGTCACATTCTGCGAGCACAACGTGGCGAGTGATGTGACGCGTGCTAGCTACGTTTTTTGACTAATTTGTAGACATAGCCTATCTTTTTTTGTCCTCCCGTGGCTTTACGCAGGGCGTAGTCAAGAGGAATCTCCTCCACGGAAAAGGTGAAATGTTCTTGGAAATGAAACTTGATTGTTCCCAATCCCAGGCGGTTGGGATCGCAAAATATTCCCCGTCCTCCTGGCTTCAGTGCAGACTGTAAAACATGAGAAATTTCCGGTAAGTTCTTTTCGTCATAAAACACTTCACTGCCTAATACGATATCGTAACGATTCCCCAGATTGATCGGGTCAAACCAATCCAAGGTGCATGTGTCGAAGTCTGTAATGTTGTTTAATTGACATGTTTCCTTAATCCCTTCAAGGGTTACGGGAACCATGTCTGAAAATGTCATTGACGCGCCGAGCTGAGCTGCGACGATTCCGGCTAATCCCACGCCGCATCCAATTTCCAGAATCCTGTGTCCTTGTAATGTGTGTGGGAAAAATTTCGTGATCAGGAATTCCGATAAGCCCACTTCCGACGGCCAGATTCGATCCCAGTAGCCCCATCCAAGCGACTCGTCGTCTCGTTTATCTAACGGCGTTTCATCTGAAATGTCCCGTTTCGTTTTAATGACGACAGGAATGTCTCCGAGCTGAGAAAGCGGAATGGTTTTTGTATGACTCAAGGAGCAATCCTCATAACTACTGACGTTATCGAATCACTATGTACAATGAACTGAGCGCAACGTAATCTATGGTTGCTTACCCTCCGCAAGTTGGGTGTCGACAAATGCCAGGATTTTTTCGGCGTCCTCAAGCAGACCATCAGTGATATTCATCCCAAGGGCCAGTTCCTCATCGTCCAAGGTGTCAGCTAATCCCTGATTTTGGAGGAAATTGACATCCCAAAAGACAAGCCCGATGTTTTCTTGTTGCCCATCAATCGTCGCAATGGCATTGATATTATCGCCGTGCTCCGTAGGAGTACTGACAAACGAGGGCGTCACACCTTTTTCTTTCGTACGTTGAAGGAACTCCATAAACGTCTTTATTCGTTTTAAACTTGTCATATCCATTACTCGTCCTCCTGAAGCAGACTGTATTTAAAATGTTTGTAGTATTCAATCATGGACATCTCAAACAAGGTGTCGCACTTTAGCGCCCGGGACAGGCTTCTCCGTTTCGGCATCGATAATATGAGTTTTCAAGGCATCACAACTCTCAGAGGGAAACAATGTGACCACTATTCAGTAACATGAATGCGATCCGTGGAATAGTCATTGTCTTGTTCATTCTTTCTACATTGTCAATAAAAGATGGACTGGCTAACTTGAAATTCCTCATGTGGGGTAATGAGTAAATGTAACAGAACGCCACGTGGGCTGCATGTACTATTACTGCAAAGATGATGATCTATCGTTGTCAAATTTTGACAAAGACCATATAGGGTAGTATGATTTTTTCATACTATGAAGGTTTGCTAAGGAGTCACTGATTATGGGTGTAACGGTTAAAAAAACTATTTCGTTACCACGTCAACTTGCCAAGGAAGCTGAGGACATTGCTCGAACTGAAGGAAAGACCGTCAGTGCGGTGATGCAAGATCTGTTACGCACGACACGAGCTGTGCGTCTTAAAAAGGGGCTACGTGATCTTCAGGGGTATTGGAGCCAAAAGGCAAAAGCGAAAGGTATTTTAACTGAGAAAGATCTTGAGCGATTGCTTAAACGGTGAACGTTGTCTTTGATAGTAACATCTTTATCTCTGCGACTCTTACACCTGGAGGAAAAGCAGAGCAGGCGATCCAACATATCATTGAAGGAAGAGATCATCTACTTCTTTCAAAGGACATGATTGTAGAGATATTAGATGTTCTCGCTCAGAAGTTTAGTCGAGATCAAGAAGAGCTTGCTCGTGTTGCTGTCTACCTGTCTGAACTTGGCGAATTGGTCAAGCCTGTGCGTCGGCTCAAAGTTTTGAATGATAACCCCGACAATCGTATCTTGGAATGTGCGGTTGAGGGTCATGCCGGGCGTATTGTGACCGGTGATCAAGTCATGCTTGAATTAGGACAGTACAAAGGGATACAGATCGTCAGTTTGAGGGAGTATCTTGAGAATAGAGAATCGTAGTTCCCAGCCTATACATTTTCCCCAATAACGCTAGCTAATTGTTTTCCACATTGGATGAGTTCATTATCCGTCGTAAGAATGTCCAGACAAATTCGAAGGATGCCTTCTCGGGCATCGATGATGATGTTGTCTTTTTTCAATTGTAACGCAATTGCATTCGCCGATTGATGGCGCATGCTCAAAAATGCCCCTCGTGTTTCCGGTTCTCCTGGTACGTGTATGCCGTGTTCGTGGAGCAGGTTGGTCAATCGTGCATGTTGTGTCAGTGAATAGGTTCGCAGACGTTCAACGCCTAGGCCAAGCGTGAGTTCAAGGCCGGCTCTGGCTTGGTAGTACGGAAGAACGGGTGGTGTAGATTCGAGAAATGCATTACCACCTTGTGCCAGTTTTACTTCATTTTGCCGTTGGAATTCAAATGGTTTTGGTTGTGCAAACCAGCCGGTATCGAGTGTGGTCAGTGAGCCGGTGAGGTGTCGTGGATGGATATACAACCAACAGGCGCCAGGCCCACCGCGTAAATATTTGTAGCACCCGCCAATTGCGAAATCAGCGTTTAATATTCCAATATCGATAGGGATAACTCCTGCTGCGTGATACAGGTCGATGAGGACCATGGCTCCTCGTGCCTGCGCTTCGCGAATCAGTTGATGTAAATTGCGGAAATATTGCCCAGTCGTAAACACGACCATTGAAATCACAAGCAATGAATGGGAATGTTTGATTGCAGCAAGAAGGTTTTCTTCGTGATAGATTCCCTGCTCATCTGCGGCAACACTCTGTAATACAACCCGGTCACGTTTCGCGTAGACTTTGAGGATATGATCAATGGAACTGAATTCGCCTGTCGTGGTGATAATGTTGAATGTCTCATCGTAACAGTTCAGGATTGCCCGTAATCCTTGCCCCGCACTGGTTTTGGGCACAATACAATCTGCTGATGGAGCGTTGATGAGTTGTGCAATGCTATGACGAAAGGTTTGGATTTCGGCAAGCCAGTGGTCCCAGGCCTCATCCATGTCTTCATACCAATAGGCTAAGGCTTGCTGAATATCAGAGAGGGTTTGATCTAACGGGCGGCCCAAGGAGTGATTGGCGAGATACGTCTCCTTTCGACGTAATACGTGTGAAAACAAGGGGTGGATATGTGTACGAAGAGCGTACTCCTCTAATGGCCCAGATCCAAGGGCCGTCAGAGCATGTTGAATGCTATTCATTTCCAATTTCCGTTCGGACATCGATGAGCTCTGGGAAAAAAGTGATGTCGAGAGCTTGCTTGAGAAATTTCACACCTGATGACCCTCCGGTTCCACGCTTGAACCCAATAATACGCTCCACTGTTTTGAGGTGACGAAACCGCCAAAGCTGAAAATTTTCCTCGACATCTACGAGTTTTTCACACATCTCATACGCATCCCATTGTGATTCAGGGTGCTCATAGATCTGCTTGAAGACCTGAGTGAGTTCTGTGTTACGCGAATGTGGTTGAGACCAGTCTCGCTTTAGACAGGTCTGAGGAATGGGGTGTCCCTGCCGGGCTAAAGAACCGAGAAATTCGTCGTACAGACTGGGGGCATGGAGTGTATGCATCAATTCTTGGTAGACCTGGTCGTCATGCCGAAACACCTCGACAATCTGGGCATCTTTATTACCGAGAATAAATTCAATGGCTCGATATTGACTGGATTGAAAGCCCGAGGCATTACCTAACATCTGCCGAAATTGTCCATATTCGTTTGGAGTGAGCGTTTCGAGCACAGCCCACTGTTCAAAGAGTTGCCGTTGGATTTGCTTGACTCGTGCCAAAATCTTAAAGCACGGATTAAACCGGTCCTGTTGAATATGGAGCATCGCTGCCCGAAGTTCATGAAGAATCAGTTTCATCCAGAGTTCGGATGTTTGATGCTGAATAATAAAGAGCATCTCATCGTGATGCGGTGGTTGGCTTAACGGATTTTGTGCGGTCAGCAGTTGCTCGAGGTGTAGATATCCTGCATAGGTCATCCGATCACTGAAGTCGAGTCGAATGCCTGTTTCCAACGTTCGTGTATGTGGCGTGTGTTCGTCCATCGGTGCCTGTGTCTGGACTGATTGTAGGCTGATAGCGTTAGTTTGTGAAGAGGGGCGATGTGTTTGTGGACGATTGCGAGTGTTCTTGTGGGGAGTGTGGAGCGTTGACCTGTTGTTGCATCTGGTCTAACAGTAGCCGAGGATCATCAGCATTTATGATCAGCGTACGATTGCTCGAGGTCAAGAAGCCCTGGTGGACTTGATGGTCCATGAAGGCAAGCAATGAGTCGTAAAATCCTTCTACATTGAGCAATCCACAGGGTTTGTGATGGATGTGTAGCTGTGCCCAGGTGACCATCTCGCAAATTTCCTCTAATGTTCCATAGCCTCCGGGGAGTGCAATAAACCCATCGGAAAGTTGTTCCATCAGCGCTTTTCGCTCGTGCATGGTGTGCACGATGCGTAGGTCGGTGATGTTCTGAAAGGCCAGTTCTTTCTCTGCAAGCGCTGTCGGAATAATCCCTGTGACTTCTCCTCCCTGCTCAAGCACTGTTTCTGCGATGACGCCCATCAATCCGATATTGCCGCCACCATAGACTAAGCCGATTCCACGTTGCACGAGTAATTGGCCAAGGTGACGCGTCATGTGTTCATAGGCGGTGTGATGGCCTTTCGTCGAACCACAGAAGACGCAAATACGTTTCATTGTTCTCCTTTCACGACATTGTCACGTACGTTCTCCGGATACTGTGAGGGTTGAGAGAAGAACGTGCAGTTAGGAATCCATGGGAAGATTGATGAGCGAGTAGGGGTTAACGCGCGATCCGTTGAGACGGACGCCCCAATGCAGGTGTGGGCCGGTGGCTCGTCCTGTCGAACCAACTTGACCGATGATCTGTCCTTTTTTTACCACCTCACCCTCTTTGACGGAGATGGTGGAAAGGTGAAAATACATGGAATATAACCCGACTCCATGGTTAAGAATGACCCCTTTCCCTGTAAAGAAATGGTTGTGTGTGAGGCTGACCGTTCCGGTATTCATTGCGGCAACGTTGGTCCCTTTGGGGGCGGCAATGTCTTCACCGCTATGCGGACTTTTAGGCTGTCCGTTAATGATGCGTTGACTGCCAAACCGGCCTGAGATGCGGCCTTTGATCGGAGCGATGAACGAGCCTTCCCAAAAAGGATGCGGGCTGATGGATGCAAACGCATCCATCATTTCCTTGCGTTCGGCTTTCACGCGACGGAGTGTCTTGTGGTCCAGGTCCACTTTTTGTTTAGGGAGTTTCAGGTGTTGAACGGCATAATTTTCTTTCATGACCAGGACCGTATAGCTTCGATGTGCTGTTCCAGCTGTTGTCGTGATGGTAATGTCGAGTTCATGGAGACTGGGTTTGTCCTGCATATCAATGCCGAGGAGGCCGGTGTAGGTCGTTGATGATTTTCGAATAAATGGAATGTTTCGATCCAGAAATGTCCCTGTGACCGTTGTTGGCTGGAGATCGCCGACTGGAACATTGACCCGGAGTACTTCTCCTTGCTTGGCACTCAATTGCCCGTCCACACCCGGTCGTTGTTCCTTCGCACTCGGAACCAACTTGAGGGGAAAAATGCTAGCAATGAGCAAGGTGATGATGAGAAGAATTTTCCCTGGAAGCCGGGATTTTGAGAATGGTTCATCAATGCGATAGATGCTCATGTGTGTAGTCTCGTATGTGGGACTTGGGTGAGGAGTTCTTCCACGCGTCGATTGGATGCGCAAAAGGGGTCCATACAGAGAATGGTTTCCTCCCAATAGCCGTTAAGCTTCAGGTACGTCCAATCCACTGTATACGACCGGTTTTTGGCTCTGGCGAAGCGAATGAAATCTCCCCGTACTTTGGCCCTGGTGGTTTGAGGTGGAATGTGTTTCGCGCGTTCAATGGCTTCTTCCGACACCACCTTTCGGATATGATCTCGACCAACTAACAGGTAATACAGGCCTCGTTGTTGATTGACGTCATGATATTGGAGATCCATCATGGTGAGGCGAGGATCGTCCCAGCTGCACCCTTTTTTTTCAATATACGATTCCATGATCCATTTTTTCGTCACCCAGTCGAGTTCTCGAACGAGGAGCATGGGAGAGTCTTCTAGACGATCAAGGACCCGTTCCCATTCTCTGAGTACATCATGCATGATCTTATCATGAGGCTGGGTTTCGAGGTATTCGCTGGCCCGTTCCCAATACATTCGCTGAATTTCCAGGGCCGTGAGTTCTCGTCCATCCTCAAGTTTGATTCGTCTTTTCAATGTGGTGTCTTTTGAAATGTCACGGATAGCTTTCACGGGTTCGTCAAGCTCGATGCTTGGAACAGTGAATTTATCTTCAATCATGGAGAGCACCAGGTCTGTGGTTCCCACTTTGAGATAGGTCGCAAACTCGGACATGTTCGAGTCGCCAAGAATGATGTGGAGGCGTCGATACTTTTCTGCATCGGCATGCGGTTCATCTCGAGTGTTGATGATGCTTCGTGAGGATGTCGTCGATGAGGAGGTTTTTTCATGAATATGTTGGGCGCGTTGAGAGATAAAGTAGTGAGGTTTTCCTGAGACCTTGAGAATCTTTCCCGCTCCTGAAAAAATTTGTCGGGTCACAAAGAACGGAATCAATTGTTCCGCGACTTTCCAAAAGTCGACGTCTCGACGCATGAGGAAATTTTCATGGCACCCATAGGTATTGCCAAGCGAATCGGTGTTATTTTTGAAAATGAAAATGTTTCCAGAGAGACCTTCTTCCCGTAGTCGATCTTCTGCTATGGGTAGACATGATTCCAGCACGCGCTCTCCAGCTTTATCATGCATGACGAGGTCGAATAGATCGTCACACTCCGGCGTCGAGTATTCGGGGTGACATCCGGTGTCCTGATAAAAACGTGCTCCATTGATTAAGAAGGCATTCGATGGCCAGCTATTGGGAATTAACCCTTCGAAAATATATCCAAGGATTTTTTCAATAGGCAAATACACACGGCCATTCGGTGAAAACGTCAGACCATATTCGCACTCAAGCCCGAAAATGCGTTTCATGGCAATATCCTCATGACTCCTAATGCTGCAATCCACTCAGCATACACCCCGGCTCTTTCATCTTCAATATTATAACAAATTTGAGTAATTGCTAGCCGGTCTCATATAGCGATGAGGTGTGTGAGGTCGACAGCCTTCCTCCAGTATACTTGGGTTTACTGGCTGGGATGGTGTTCATGTTTGCCTGAACGGATTCGGCTTTGGTCTGCAGAACCGTCAGGAAAGCAATGTGTGTGTCTCAGACGAAGGAATACGACGAAATTTTCGGCCAGACCGGTCTCGATCGAGAACGGCAGCTTCCAGGCCCTCAATGGTTATGTGTTGTTCCGTGACCCGTTCAAAGGCGTTTTTGCAGAGGGTCACGGCCTGTTGTAAGGTGGGAAGCGCTTCAGGACTTTCGTCACGGAGGTAGGTGAGGAGAGCTTCGGCGCGTCCTCCGATCGCGGTCATCCGTTGTTCGTCAACGATGCTCCCGTCAAAGGCAATACGATACAGTTCATTGTATCCTGGTTTTTCACCGACTTGAGCTAAGAGGAGTTCAACTTCGAAGGGTTTGAGTTCTTGACTGAAAATGGTTCCGAGCGTTTGTGAGTAGCTGTTAGCGAGTGAGCGTGCCGTGACGTCTTCTCGGCTGTACATCAATCCTTTGAGGTCGGCATGTTGGATGCCCGCTTTTCGAAGGTTTTCAAATTCGCTATATTTCCCCGCCCCGGAAAATGCAATGGTGTCGTACACTTCCGAGATTTTAAATAAAGACGCACTGGGGTTATCGGCGATGAGAAGGAGGCCACGTTCATATTCAATGGCAATAATGGAGCGTCCTTTGGCAATACCCTTTTTGGCATACTCCGCCTTGTCTTGCATCATTTGTTCTGGTGAAACGTAATAGGGGAGTGCCACGTATTAGTGCTCCTTCGATCGAGCGTGAATAAGTTCCTCCCATACGGTCGAGAGGGTGTCGTCTTCAACGTCTTGGACGCCTTGGGTATTGACGAGTTTCATGGTGGGATAGATGCGTCGGATTGGGTCTGGTCCACCTGTGCCAACATCTTCCTCGGCGGCATTGGCTAGTGCAAGGAGCGCAACTCGAATGGCGGCTTGGTGATCGAGATTTTTTTTGAACCGTTCTTTGAGCAGGAGTCGTGCGTCTTTTCCGCCAGATCCCACTGAATGAAATTCCGTTTCTTCGTATCGCCCGCCGGTAATATCGTATTTGAAAATTCTTCCTACGCTCCGTTTGGTATCGTATCCGACAAACAGCGGGATAACGACAAGTCCTTGCATGACTAATGGAAGATTCGCTTTCACCATCTGTCCGAGACGATTGGCCTTGCCCTCGCAGGATAGTTGAACGCCATCGAGTTTTTCGTAATGTTCCAGTTCAATGCTGAACAGCTTGGCCATTTCAACACAAGGCCCTGCAGCACCCGCGATGGCCATGGCTGAATAATCATCTGTTTTAAACACTTTTTCCATTCGATTCTCGGCGATTTGAAACCCTTCCGTTGCCCGCCTGTCACCAGCAATGATGACGCCCTGTTCATATTTGAATGCGAGGACCGTTGTGCCATGAGTGAAGGGAGACGGTCGGGGGGCACTCAGCTCGTAGTGACTCTGTTGTTGCAGAATCGGTTGTCCCCAGCGTGATACCGGTGTGAGGTCTGGTTGATGGGTGGAAAGAAAGTGAAAAAAGCTAGAATAGGAATCATGTGAAAATTGAGGGCCTGGTGTTTTCATGAAGATCCTTTGGGCGTCAGATACTTATTCTGAAAGTTTTGCAAGCAGTTGATCGACTGTTGAGACGCCTTCCAGCAGGTCATTGGTTAAGGCGCGTGTTCCGCGGTGAGGATCCATGAGGGGAATTCGTTTTATGGTGTCATCGCCTTGGTCCAAGAGAACCGACGTCCAGCTGACGCCATAGACTTTTTCTGCAAATTGCTTGAGGCAGGTGCCTCGGAAGAAGGCGCGCGTATTGCTCGGTGGCTCGGTCAGGGCGCGTTCAATATCGGAGTCTTGCAGCAGGCGGTCAATGCGTTTTCCTCGTTCAAGCGTATAGTACAAGCCTTTATCGGGGCGCATATCATGATATTGCAAGTCGAGGAGGGCAATGCGGGGATCGTTCCATCCACAGGCTTTCCGGTCCATGAATGATTGAATCATTTGTTGCTTGGCAACCCAGTCAAGTTCACGTCCCAGTTGCGTGGGGTCGTGTTCAAGCTTATCGAGGATACGTTCCCAAGACACCAGGACATCTTTTGTCGCCGGTGACAGGTCTCGTGTATTGTAAAACTCGTAGGCGGTTTTAAGATACGTGCGTTGTATGTCCAGGGAAGACGTTGAGCGGCCATTGGCTAATCGCAAGCTGGCGTTGATGGCTAAGTCGCGTGAGACGGTCTTGATATCCCGAATCGGGTCTTGCAGGACGATTTGAGGAAATTCCCAGCCGGCATCCAGCATGTCCATAATAATGGCGGTTGTGCCGATTTTGAGGTAGGTCGGGATTTCCGCCATGTTGGCGTCACCGACAATCACATGTAATCGTCGATATTTGTCTTGCTCTGTATGTGGTTCATCACGTGTGTTGATGATGGGACGTTTCACCATGGTGTTTAAGTCCATCACACATTCGAAGAAATCGGATCGTTGAGAAATTTGATACTCAACGGCATCGGTCGTATTTTCAGCTCCGACTTTTCCGGCACCGGTATAAATTTGACGTGTGACAAAAAATGGAATCAGTGTTTGCGCGATGGTTGCGAACGGGACTGACCGTGACAGCAGGTAGTTTTCGTGATAGCCGTAGCTATTGCCTTTCCCGTCGGAATTATTTTTATAGACAAAGAACGTATCCGAGCCCTGCGTGGCATTGAGAGCGTGGAGGCAGGTATTGATGATTCGTTCACCGGCTCGTTCGTACGCCAGAAGTTCAAGTGGTTGACTGCATTCCGGTGTGGAATATTCCGGATGAGCCCCGTCGACGTAGAGGCGTCCCCCATTCAAGAGGAGCTTATTGAGTTGACGATTATGCCGGATGCTCGGGCGTTCTGGCTCTCCTTCTACGACAAATCCACGAGCATCAAAAAATGGATTTTCATTCTCATAATCCCAGATGCCCTGGGGTGAGGGAAGCATGGGACAGTGGCTGATGAGTCGCATGGAGTCCGTGACGGGGTCTGACTGTCCAGAGCCTTTCGCCAACAGGCCAAACTCAGTTTCCGTGCCTAGAATTCGGTGCAATGGCCCTCCGTGTCAGCTGTATAGTGATGGGTAGAAGCGAGATGTTCACTAGAAATAGTGTCCGACGCTGACTGTTTCTATTTCTCGTGATTCGGATGGTTCTTCCGTTAATGTTCGCACATGAATGATCTTTTCCCCTTTTTTCCCGGCTATTCTGGCCCAATCGTCGGGGTTTGTGGTATTGGGAAGATCTTCTTGCTCTTTAAATTCTTCTCGAATCGCTTTGAGAAGGTCGTCGGCCAGTAGGCCTTTTTCCCCCGCAGAAATTGCCCGTTTGATCGCCATTTTTTTTGCTCGTGATACGACACCTTCTATGAGTGCCCCGCTAGCAAAATCTTTAAAGTAAAAGGTTTCCTTTTCTCCATTGGCATAGGTGACTTCCAAAAAACGATTTTCCTCGGATTTGGCATAGAGGGCATCCGTGGCGACATCAATGAGATGCGTGACAAGTTGAGCAGGATTATTGTGTTGTCGATCAAGTTCAGTCTTGGCAAATGGGAGATCCGGGGTGAGGTACTTCCCGAGAATCTCTTTGGCCCCCTGTTTGTCCGGTCGAGGAATTTTGACTTTGACATCCAACCGGCCCGGTCGCAAGACGGCTGGGTCGATCAGGTCTTGTCGATTGCTGGCACCGATGACGATGACATCTCTAAGACTTTCGACCCCGTCGATTTCTGCAAGAAACTGTGGAACGATGGTCGATTCCACGTCTGATGAAATGCCCGTGCCTCGTGTCCGGAATAACGCATCCATTTCGTCGAAAAACACAATGACCGGATAGCCGTGAGACGCTTTTTCTTTGGCTTTGGCAAAGACTTCACGAATCTGGCGTTCCGACTCGCCCACGTACTTATTTAAGAGTTCGGGCCCTTTGATATGCAGGAAATAACTTCGAACATCTTTGCCGGTGAGATGTTGTAATTTTTGCGCAATCGAGTTGGCCACGGCTTTGGCGATTAACGTTTTTCCGCATCCGGGAGGTCCGTATAACAAAATGCCTTTTGGTGGGGAGAGCCGGTGTTCCGCGTAAAGAGCTGGATGCAGGAACGGGAGTTCGACGGCATCCTTGACTTGAACGAGTTCTTTCTCTAATCCTCCGATTTGTTCATAGTTGGCATCTGGAACTTCTTCCAACACCAACTCTTCCATTTCAGACTTTGGAAGCTTTTCGGTGATGTAGCCGGACCGTGGATCAAAAAGAAGAAGATCGCCAACGCTGAGCGATGTCTCTTGTAACGGATGAGCGATTTCGACGGCCCGCTCTTCGTCATGTCGTAACTTGACTAACGCCCGGCGTTCATCGAGTCGGATTTTTAATTGTACGACTTCGCCCTGCGGGTCAAATTCCCTGGTTTCGATAATGTTGAGCGCTTCATTGAGAATGACCTCTTGCCCTTTTCGCAACGCGTGACCGGCAAGAGACGGATGCATATTGACTCGCATTTTTCTCCCTGAAACCGATACGTTGGCTGTCTCGTCCTGGTTCAGGCTACAGAAAATAGCATACGTTGACGGAGGGGCGGTCAGCTTCTCTACTTCTTTCCTCAAGGCTTCGATTTGCACTTTTGCTTCTTGAAGACTTGAGACAAGACGTTCATTTTGTTGTTGAGATTGGCGCAGTTGTTGGCGTGAATCGTAGAGCTGATGCATTTCAGTCTCCATCGACTCCAGCTCGCTTCGGAGTTTTTCTAATTCACCGTTCGGGTCCTGTTGTTTTCTGATCCCCATTGTCGTTCCACCTATTCGTTTAGTTATGAACGTTCCCGGCAGGACTTAGGAGAGATCATCTCATCATAGGCAACGTGTCGACGACGATTGCACAATCATTTCCTGTATTGCGTAACCTATACGACTTGATTGAAGTAAAAATATCTTATCACTCGATTTTCAAAAGGGTCAACCAATGACGTGTTGGGGCATGATGTTGTATGAAGGAATCGCTTGACTTAGGAATTCTCTAGTGCTTGTAAAAAATGGCGAGTGACAGACGAAATGTTGGGCGATTCCAGAATGGCCGACATGACGGCGACGCCGTATGCGCCTGCATGTTTGACGTCCTTGACACGCTCTGGAGTGATGCCACCTATGGCAAAAACTGGAAGGGTCGAGTGTTGACAGGCCTGTTCCAAGACCCCTAATCCGAGGGGGGGGCCATACCGTCTTTTGGATGG
The DNA here is from genome assembly GCA_021604005.1 of Nitrospirales bacterium. Lineage (GTDB taxonomy): Bacteria > Nitrospirota > Nitrospiria > Nitrospirales > UBA8639 > JAGQKC01. Next base: position 65,773 of record BQIV01000003.1, read on the forward strand.
TGTGTCATAGATTGGTCCAAGCACAAGAAAATCGGCTCCCTCGGCTTCTGCCGTCCACACCTCGTTCAGTGTGTGCGTCGATTTGCCTATCCATGCGTGTGGACCAAGGAACTGACGCACCTGTGGTATTGGCAAACTATCTGATCGCAGATGCACACCATCTGCCTTAATATATTTTGCGATATCTGCACGATCATTGATGAGCAAGAAGGCCTGGTGGCGGCGAACCTCCGATAGCATCTCTTGCGCGAGTGAGAGCAGATGCGAAGTGTCGAGATCTTTTTCTCGAAGTTGAACACACCGTGTGCCTGCATGGAGTGTTTCTTGAATGACTGAATGGAGGGGGCGTTCACGCGTTTGATGACGGTCCGTCACCACATACAGGGGAGGTAATTTTTTGAGGGTCATTTAGGGAAGGGGAAGTGTAAAATGTAAATTGAAAAATGCAAAGTGAAGACAAATCTTGATTACTTCTGCACTTTACACTTTTACCTTTGCATTATCTTCTACAGCATGCCTTCGATGGTTGTGCTCGCGGTTGCGTAGAGTTTACGGGGAATCCGTCCGGCTTTATAGGCCAATCGTCCGGCTTCAATGCCTAACTTCATGGCTTCGGCCATCATGATGGGATTGTTCGCTCCGGCGATCGCCGTATTCATGAGTACCGCATCGGCTCCGTACTCCATGGCTAGAGCCGCATCGGAGGCGGTCCCCACACCCGCATCGACAATAATAGGGACGTTGATGGTCTCGAGAATAATTTTTAAATTATATGGATTCCGAATCCCTAAGCCCGAACCAATTGGTGCGGCTAGGGGCATGACTGCCGGGCAGCCGACATCAACAAGCTTTTGAGCGACAATGGGGTCATCATTGGTGTAGGGTAAGACGATAAATCCTTCCTTGACTAACGTTTTGGCGGCTTCGATCAGTCCGGCCGTGTCGGGAAAGAGTGTTCGTTCATCCCCAATCACTTCGAGCTTTACTAAATCCGAGACTCCCGCTGCTCGTGCAAGGCGTGCGTAACGCAGTGCATCCTCAACGGTGTAGCAGCCTGCCGTATTTGGCAAGATGGTATACTGCTTCGGATCTATGTAGTCGAGCAGGTTTTCTGTGTTTCGATCTGTGATATTGACACGCCGTACGGCCACGGTGACGACATCGGCTCCAGCAGCATCGATGGCTTTTTTGGTTTCAGCAAAGTCTTTATATTTCCCGGTTCCAACCCAAAGGCGTGACCGGAACGCTCTTCCCGCAATTTCTAATCGATCATCAGTCATAGTCGAAAATTGAATCCTGTGTGTTTATGTAAGCATGTGGATGTAGTGGGCTTTCTGCGCCACCGCCAATGAAACTCAAAATTTCCACGGTATCTCCATGGTTCAAGATAGATGTCGGGAAATCCGCGCGGTCCAATATTTTTAAGTTGAGCTCAACGGCGACCTGTTCGGTGCGAATATCCAGCAGCTGAAGCAGGTCTGTGACGGTGAGGCCGTCCTGGAGAGTCCGAGATGCTCCATTGACTTGAATGTCCATCAAAAGACCTGAAGCCCATCATCTGTAAACAGGTGAAAAAATGGATTCGTTGAGCCTGGTTTTTATCCTACGGTAGCGTTGAAATGCTTGTCAATAAAATGAAACTGCCGGTCTCCACTGTCCGCAGACACCGCACAATTCCCACGCGTTCTCTCCGGTGCTATGTCGAAGGGGTGTGTGTAGATACGCCGAGGGGTTATTGCCCTATCATGACGTCGGAACCTCTGTTAACATTTCTTATTGCGCCCTCGTGTCGATGGTGGATCAAAAGAGACGTTTTCCTTAGAATAGGGAATTCCATTTTCTCTTTGTTCAAAAATTGAGGCTGCGATCATGGAACAACACAATCAAGCATTAGCGGGCCTGTTTCATTCGATGGCAGGTTTACTTTCCGGTCGAGGCTCAAACCCCTACCGTGCACGGGCTTATCGTAAGGCCGCCGAGTCGTTGCTCCAATTACACGAGGATGTGGGTGAGATTGCCAGGCGCGGTGACTTGCAATCTATTCCGGGAGTGGGGAAAGATCTCTCTGGAAAAATTCAAGAGTATTTATCCTCTGGACGTATCCAAGCGTACGAAGAACTGAAGACTCCATTGCCGGATGAAGTGAAGTTGTGGGCAACGCTTCCGGGATTTTCTGAGCCTCTGGTACATGATGTATATTTTCGATTGGGAATTCGGACGGTCGAAGACTTAGAGCGGTTAGTCCGTTCTCATATGTTGCGAACGGTTCCAGGAATGGCGGAACGGACGGATGAAATTTTGGCGGCCATTCACGAGCATCTCTCGAACACCGCTTCGTAATCCAGGCTTGACGATGTTGAAGAGGGTTGGTAGCGTTCGAAAAAATCCCATTCTCATGTGTTGTGCCCACGTGTCTATTGAAACGGACGCGACTATTACGCATGGCACGAGTATCCTATTGGCAAACTTGCTTTTCACCGTTGTAAGCATTGTGTGGACATAAATCTCTAGCGAAGAAAGAATCACTCGTTATGTCAATCTCCGCATTTATTCTTATTGATGTGACAGGAAACCATACGAAAAGTGCCTATAAAACGATCATGAGAATACAGGGCGTACAATCATTGGCGGCTGTGACCGGCCCCCATGATCTTATTGCGAAAATTGAAGCCGACACAATCGAAGAATTACACGATATTGTTCTTTCTCGTATTCGAAGCATTGATGGTGTGTTGAAGACCAGTACGGCACTCGTCCTGAATTACTAAGAAGCATTTCATGGGTTATGCCGCCGGGCGCAACTGTTTGAAGACTTTCCAGGTTTTCAGAAGTTCCAAGGCTTTCTGCAGTTGAATATCATCTGGCGGAACACCGTTGTCGGCTTCGTCTTTTTCTTCAGAGTTTTCTTTTCCATCTTTGTCAACGGGTTTTTGTGGAACTGGCACTGCTGCCTGCGCTTTCTCGTCTGCCGTGTCAGTCTCCTGTACGGCTGCCGTGGCCTTGGGGTCCACGACAATATCCGGCTTGACACCAATGTTATGAATCGATTCACCTTCAGGCGTGTAATATTTCGCGGTTGTTAATCGAAGGCCGGATCCGTCGGAAAGTGGGAGGATTGTTTGCACTGAGCCTTTCCCAAAGCTGGTGGTGCCAAGAATGACAGCTTTTCCCCAGTCTTGCATGGCGGCGGCGACGATTTCCGATGCGCTTGCCGAACCATGGTTGATGAGGACGATCATGGGATACTCAAGCGTCTCGCCATTAGCCCGTGCACGATATTCATCCTTTCGCCCATTGCGACCTTTAATCGAGACAATTAATTTCCCGGATTTCAAAAACTGCTCAGACACGCCGACTGCAGCGGTCAGGAGTCCGCCAGGGTTGTTCCGTAAATCCAAGATGACACTTTGAATGTGTTGTTCTTTCAGCGTGTCTAACGTGTTGGATAAATCGTCCGGGGTTTGTTCTTGGAACTGCGTGATACGAATGTATCCGGTATTACCGCCAATGACCTTGCCACGCACGCTCTGTATTTTGATGGTATCTCGCGTAATCTCATAGACCAATGGCTTTTTTATGCCTTCGCGAATCACGGTCAATGTGACAGCAGTGCCTTTGGGGCCGCGCATTTTTTGCACCGCTTCCATAAGTGTGAGATCCTTGGTGGGGGTTTCGCCAACTTTGGCAATGACATCTCCGGCTTGAATGCCTGCGGCAAAGGCCGGGGTATCTTCAATGGGTGCAATAACAGTCAATCGGTGTTCCTTAATGCCGATTTGAATGCCCAGACCTCCAAATTCGCCTTTGGTTTCGACTTGCATTTCTTTGTACATATCTAAGGTCATGTAGGAGGAATGTGGATCCAAGCCTGCCAGCATCCCACGGACGGCACCATGAACCAGGTCCTGCATTTTTGTTTCTTCGACGTAGTGTTTTTTGACTTGGGATAACACTTCGGCAAAGATTTGCAGTTCTTCATAATTTTCGCTGGCATACCCCGTCCGATCCCACCCTTTTCCGATGAGGATGCCAACAAGAAGAATCGTGACGACGGTGAGTCCGGATACCCATACGGTTGACTGGCGTTCTTGTTTCATACAAAGGTTCCTTTTGCTACTCCATGGTTATGGACGTTTGACAAGCCATCGAAGCGGATCAACGGGCGTGGTGCCTTTTCGTAATTCAAAGTAGAGCGTATTCTTATCTGTAAGTCCAGTCTCCCCGGTCTTTCCAATCACGTCTCCTTTTGCCACTGCCTGTCCTTCTTTGACGAGTAGCGTTGAGGCATGCGCATACAGAGAAAAAAACCCATTGGTATGATCCACAATCACGACAAGCCCGTATCCCTTCAACCAATCGGCGTAGACGACGTTCCCGTGAGACACTGTGCGGATCGGACTGGGTTTCGGGGTTCGAATTTCTATTCCCTTTTTATTTACATACGTATCAAACGTTGGATGTTTTTGACGTCCAAAAAACGACACGATGTTTCCCTGGGTGGGCCAGAGTAGCGAGCCGTGTGTGTGCGCTTTGCCTTTTTTGGACTGTGGTTGCGCCTGTGAAAGTTTAAAGCGTTGATCCAACTCTTTGAGTAAGGCGTCAACTTGCTTGGCCGATCGTTTCAAGCCTTCGACGGTGCGTTCATACAGTTCCTGTTCTTTCGACAAACTCGTCAAGACCACATGTTTGTCTTTTTTGACACCCTTCATCTCGTTGATGGCTTGTTGCGTGCTGCGTTGATAGGTCAAGAGTTCTTCTCGTGCCTGCGATTGGCGTGCTTTGAGATCTTCTAAATCTGTCAATTGTTGACGATAGGTATTCAGGAGTTGATATTCCTGTTTCGAAATTGTGGATAAATAAGCTAATCGCCGTTCGAAGTTTGTTAAGGTATTGGCTTCGAAGAGCGTTTTCAAATATCCACCTCGCCCTTCCATGTAGAGGACCCGCAGTCGATTGGAAATGGAATGTCGATGTTGAGACACTTCCGTCTGAACGTTTGCTAATTGCTTATGCAGTTTTCCTAATTCACGATCTTTCCCCTTGAGTTCTTTGCTGATGCGTCGGTACTCCTTCTGTTTCTGGAGTAAAGACTTATCGAGTTTTTCAATTTTCTTGAGAACGGATTCCGATTGTTTGCCGGCCTGTTTGGCTTTTTGTTTGGTTTTATTGATTTCGTCATTAAGTTGTTTGAGGCGAAGGCGTTCTTGTTCCAGTTCTTGCGTAATGGCAGCTTGGGTTTGTGGCTTTGCCCACGTCCAGGATGTGGAGGGTAGATGTATCCCGAGGAGAAAAACGGCAAGGAGATATGGGCTAGATTTCACGTGCGTACCTTTATCCATCCGTAAATCGAGAGGGCGCTTCCTGCGCAACCTAATATAAGCCCAGCCAAGACTAACATACCCGACATGTGAATTGGGAAGAAGTCAATGGTGGCTTGCAGCCCTCCCACCCAGCCTAGGTCGTGAATTTTATCTTTGACGATTTCAAATCCCCCACGCAAGAAGAGTAGCGAGAGCCCTCCTCCCATGGCGCCCAGTATGGCCCCTTCAATGAGATAGGGGATTGCAATGAAAGCTCCCGTGGCGCCGATTAAGCGAAGTATCTCAATTTCATCACGCCGGGCATAAAAGGCCAGCCGGACGGTGTTGGAAATAATGGTCATTGAGGCCAACGCTAGAATGAGGCCAATGCTCAAGGCTCCCATTTCAAGGTAGCTCGTAAAGAGTGTCAAGCGTTCGACCCAGTCTCGACTGTACCGTACATGTTCTACGCCAGATAGTTCTTTGACCCGAGTGACCATTGCCGAGACCAGGTCGGATACGTGATCGTGTGGCACAACTGTGGCGACAAACGAGGCGGGCAACGGATTATCGCCAATGCCATCGAGGAGGTAGGACTCTTCAGGAAATTGTTCATGGAATTCCTCTAGAGCTTGTTTTTTTGAGACAAACGTGAGGGTTTCGATGTGAGTTTCTTGTGTGAGTGCGTGTTTGAGGTTGGCTTGTTCTTGAGTGGAAATCGCATCTTCAAGGTAAATGATGACTTGGATGTGATTCTGTAGTGAGCCCGTAATGGTTCGAACATTATGATACAGCAAGAGAAACATGCCAAAACTGGCAATGGTAAATGCCGTGGTGATAATGCCAATCAGCGTATTGGTTCTGTTGGCGCGGAGGCCGCGTATGGCTTCGCGGAGAAGATAGATGAGACGTTTCACGCAAGCGTTCCTTGATCGGTGAGCAGGCGGCCACAGTCGAGTTTGATCATTCGGCCGTTGATTTGTTCGACAACTTGCCGGTTATGCGTGGCCAGCATGACTGTCGTACCTCGCGCATGAATCGCTTTGAATAGCTCTGAAATTTCATAGGTTAATTGCGGGTCGAGATTTCCTGTTGGCTCGTCCGCGAGTAAGATAACAGGGCTATTCACAATGGCTCGTGCGATACATACGCGCTGTTGTTCCCCAGCCGACAGAACAGACGTTTGAACGGCGCGTTTGTGATCCATGCCGACCGATTGAAGCGATTCGGCCACTTTTCTTCTTGCATCAAAGGACGACAATCCTCGAATGATCAGTGGTAGTTCCACATTTTCATAGACGGTTTTATGCGGCAAGAGCTTAAAGTCTTGCAGCACGAATCCCATGGTACGGCGCAGGTAGGGAATGTCTGTCGATCGGAGGCGGGCAATATTGCGATTTTGGACCAGTATTTGGCCATCGTCAGGAAATTCTGCCCCAAAGATCAGTTTGAGTAACGTGGTTTTGCCCGCACCGCTTGGCCCGGTAATCAGGATACATTCTCCTTTGTCGACCCGCAGGGTAAGGTCTGAGAGGGCTAAGCATCCTTCATAATATTTTGTAACGTGGAAAAGTTGAATCATCCGGCGTGTGTCATGCGGTGTGATCGAGGGCAATGGACTTCATGATGTTACTCGCGTTCATCGATACGAATTTCTGTGTGAACCAACACGGCCTTCCCGCCGGGTAGCTGTCCTTGTGTTCCTAGCCTAAGGGTTATTATACCAGCTCACCATCTGCTGTCTTCCCCCGGAACCTCAAAGGCATGTTCGATGTGGGTGATTTCGAGCGAATCATCGGCGTGTTGACGGCATAACACGACATCGAAACGGCATTCCTGATGGACGAGTCGTTGTCGAGATAAATAGCGAGCTGCCAGCTTGATTAATCGCTGCTTTTTGGCTTCGGTAATCGTAGCCAATGTCCCGCCGTGGCTGTCTGACCCTCTGGCTTTTACTTCGACAAAGACCAATGTGCTGCCATCTTTCGCAATCAGATCCAGCTCGCCTCCCGGGAGCCGGACATTTTTGTGAAGGATACGGTAGCCTTTCTTTTGGAGATAGTGCGTTGCAAGCGATTCGGCCGTTTGGCCAAAGATGTGCCCCTCTGGCTTCATCGCAATGTTTGGGCAATGGCCTGACATTCCCGAACGGGGCGAAAGCTCTGTCGATGTCCTTGACAGGGCCCATATTGAGTCAGGAGTTGAAGGTGCTGTGGTGTCGGGTAGCCCTTATGGATATGGAATTGATACTGAGGATACCGATCATGATACTCGTTCATTATACGGTCTCGCGTCACTTTTGCAATGACCGAGGCTGCGGCAATCGTGAGCGACAGACAATCGCCTTTGATGATCGCTCGTTGGGGGATGGAAACATGCGGGACGTTCACGGCATCACTCAGCAAGTAATCCGGAGTGATCGGCAGCGCATTCACGGCTCTGAATAAAGCCAAGCGCGTAGCTTGCAGGATATTGACGTGATCGATCTCTTCTTCCGTGGCAAGACCAACGGCCCAGGCCCTGGCGCGATGCGTGAGGTCGGAAAACAGATGTTCTCGTTGGGACTCACTTAACACTTTTGAGTCGTTGAGTCCAGTGAGTTGAAACCGCCGAGGAAGAATAATAGCCGCAGCAATAACTGGACCTGCCAATGGACCTCGTCCCGCTTCATCGAGGCCGGCTACACGTTGATAGCCGCAAGAATGTGCCGTATCTTCAAAGAAATGATCTGGCTCCATGAGCCGTCGTGAGCGTGGCTATTGCGAACCCTTCTATACTTACTGACATTGCGTATGGGTCATGCTTCCTGCGCTGAATCTGCAGTTTCCAGTGTTTCAGCAACTGATGCTGAAGTTGGAACTGCCTCAGGTTTCGTACTCGTCTTGCTCATTCTCGTAAATTCGCGTTCCGCCACTTTAGCGGCTTTTCCTTTTTTCGTGCGGAGGTAGTAGAGTTTGGCACGACGGACTTTTCCTTTTCGAACGACTTCGATTCCAGCAATGCTGGGCGAGTGAATCGGAAAAATACGCTCCACGCCGACGCCAAAGGAAATTTTACGGACGGTAAATCGTTCACTGACGCTTTTGCCTTTTCTGGCAATCACGACGCCTTCAAATGCCTGAATCCGTTCTTTCTCTTCTTCGGTCTTTTTTCCGGATGATTTGGACTCGATGACTTTGACTTTTACGCGAACAGTATCACCGATCTCAAAAAATGGGACTGATCCTTGGGCAAATGATTGTTCTAATCGCTCTAACCGGTTCATCGTTGGGCTCCTTCCTGCCGCTCTGTCTTCCTAACGTGTCTTGTAATGAAAAGTCTGTTGATTCATGCATTTCTGATGTTACCCAGGCCGTTTTCGATCCTGAGTTACTAGCCAAAACAATTATGTGTCCCTAGCTACTCGTCATGTGAGGTTGTTCTTGCAATATTTCGTCGAGTAGCAACTGATCTTCCTCATTTAACGTGTGCCGGTTGAGTAAATCCGGTCGTTTTACCAGAGTATTCCGTAGTGCTTCTTTTCGGCGCCATCGCCTGATCGCTTCGTGATTGCCTGATGAAAGAATGTCCGGCACGGTCGAGCCTCGAACTTCGCTGGGCCTCGTGTAATGCGGGTAATCTAACAGAGACTCGGCAAAAGAGTCATGTTGAGCCGAAAGTGGGTCGCCTAAGACGCCTGGGATGAGACGGACCGCCGCATCAATCATGATCATGGCCGGTAATTCCCCTCCAGTCAACACGTAATCGCCCACCGAAATCTCTTCTGCCAACAGGGTAGACCGCACTCGTTCATCAATACCTTCGTAATGGCCACAAATAAAGACGAGTCTTCTGGATTCACAGCTCAATGCGTGCGCTTGTCCTTGAGTAAAGGGGATGCCTTGAGGTGAGGGAAGAATAATCCGAAGGTCGTGGGTGTCGTTTCGCAAGGCATCGATGGCTCGAAAGATTGGCTCGGCTTTCATGACCATGCCTTCACCACCACCGTAGGGCGTATCATCTGCATTGAAATGAGGTCTATCGGCATAGTCCCGGATATTGTGGACAGTAAGGTGAAGCAACCCTTTTTCTTGCGCACGTTTGACGATGCTCTGAGACGTCACGGCCCGGATACTTTCAGGAAATAATGTGAGAACGTCACACTGCATAGGGGAGCCCCCATTGTTCTAGCGGCGCGACGGTCATCGCTTTGCCTGCGATGTCGATCTGTTTCACGACCTGCCGTGTGGCAGGTATTAAGTATTCTTCGTTGTCCTGTCGAACCACAAACACGAGGTGTTGAGGGAGATCTAAAATTTCTTCAACCTGTCCCAGGGTTCGCTGTTTTTCATCATGGACGGCTAAGCCAATGAGTTCGTATTGATAAAACTGTCCAGCGGGAGAAGGCGGGACTGAATCAAGCGGAACCTGGATCAAGGCGCCTTGAAAAGCTGAGACGGCCTCCGGTGAAGAAAATGCTGAAAACCTTAGTAGATATGAGTGCCCAGCGATTCGTGCATGAGTAATCGTCGTGTCTAAGGATTGCCCGGAGGGCGAAACCAGTGTGACCATTGGAAGGCTTTCAAAGCGTCCTGGGACGTCGGTTAACGATTCAATGCGGACTTCACCTCTCACCCCAAAAGGCTTCAGTATACGTCCGATGGTGACGGAGTCTGTCATGGCTTGCATGGTCACTATTTTAGCTCTGGGTCGTATACATGTTTATGGTATTGCGCTGGCCCTCTACATGCTTGTTCGGGGTGAGTTGATTAGGCCTGCTGACTACATTCCTACTTTTTTGTGTGATTTACGATGCGTGCGCCGCATTCTTTTTGGCTTCGGCTAGCGCTTTCATCACTCCTGTTTTGCGGAGGAGGGCACGAACGGGGTCCGTGGGTTGCGCACCTTTTTGAAGCCAGTCAAGCACTCGATCTTCCTTGAACGTCGCTTTGTCAGAATCCTTTAAGGGGTTATAGGTTCCAATGACTTCCAGGAAACGACCGTCACGACGCATGCGTGAATCGGCGGCAACGACTCGGTAGACGGGGTGTTTGTGTCGCCCCACTCGTGTTAAGCGTAAATGAACTGCCACGGTATATACTCCTCGTTAAAATGTGGTTGAAACGGTGAAAGATTGTGCTTGTAAATGTCGTTGTGAGCAGGTCAAGGGGTTTGAAGAACTCTGACCAACTTCTTTCGTTTTTTCCCTTTTCCCATTTTCCCCATGCCCATTCGCCCTCCGACGAGAGACTTCATCATGCGGCGGGCTTCAAGGAATTGTTTGATCAGACGATTGACTTCTTGAACAGACGTCCCACTTCCTCGCGAAATACGTTTCTTGCGATTGCCATTAATAATGGTGTGATCACGCCGTTCTTTCTTCGTCATCGAATCAATGATGGCCACGACACGTTTAATTTCTTTTTCCGGGAGCCCGCCTTGTGCGGCTTGATCTGCCACCATAGACTTAATTTTTTGCCCGCCAGGAAGCATGTCCAGGATTTGATCGAACGACCCTATCTTGTTCACTTGCTGGATTTGATCCCGAAAGTCTTCGAGTGTGAGTGTGTTGCTTGAAACTTTTCGCTGTAGCGTTTCGGCCTGTTCCTTGGAGAAGTTCTCTTGGGCCTTTTCAATGAGGGTGAGGACATCGCCCATCCCCAGAATTCTCGAAGCCATCCGGTCAGGGTGGAATGGCTCTAAGGCGTCAAGTTTTTCTCCCACTCCCAAAAACTTAATGGGTTTGCCGGTTGCCGATCGAATGGACAGCACCGCGCCACCACGGGCATCACCTTCCACCTTTGTCAGGATGACGCCATTCAGACCAACAACCTGGTCAAATCGTTCGGCGACAGACACTGCTTCTTGCCCGGTCATGGAATCGGCAACCAAGAGCACTTCGTCTGGACTGACGGATTGTTTAATGTCGACGAGTTCCTGCATCAGCTCGTCATCGATATGCAGGCGTCCTCCGGTATCGAGAATGACCACGTCATACCCAAGATCCTTGGCTCGAGATACGCCGTCCCGGCAGGTTTGCACGGCATTGGCATTTGGTTTGCCTTCTTGATCGCCACGGTGAACCATGATCTCAAGGTCTTGCCCTAACGAAGCGAGCTGTTCTCCAGCGGCTGGTCGACGTGGGTCGGCTGCCACGAGCAGCACCCGTTTCCCTTGAGTCTTAAAATGGTTTGCTAGTTTTCCTGTGGTTGTGGTTTTTCCTGAGCCTTGAAGTCCTACCATCATCATGACGGTCGGAGGTGTGGATGAGAGATGGAGGTCGGCTTGCTCTTTGCCCAGTAGGTCTCGAAGCTCTTCCCAGACAATTTTGACAACTTGCTGGGCAGGGTCTAGGCCCTTGAAGACTTCTTGCCCAATGGCTTTTTCCCGAATTCGTTCAATGAAATCTTTAACAATCTTGAAGTTGACATCTGCCTCTAACAGCGCAAGGCGAACTTCCTTCAATGCGTCGGTGATATTCTGTTCAGAGAGAACAGCTTGTCCACGCAACTGCTTGAAAATATTGTCAATTTTTTCTGTTAACGATCCGAACATGTCTTTACGGTCCTATCCCCTCTTTTTTCCCACACAAACCAGTTAGTCTAGTAAAGACTCTACCGGGAGTCAAGTTGAGTCATTCATGTTGAGAGGTTGGATGACTCGCTGTTGGCCGTTACAAATGATACTGTTCGTGCTCGGGATAAATTCGGCTTATCATCGCTTGCAGAGTGAGCAGTCCTCTTGGATCCAGCTGAGTGACTTCGACTTCTCCAAGAGCCAGTACGGGCGTCAGATTGAGCGACTTGCCTAGAATCGTCAATGGGTCTTCTTAGGACACGGCACGATGCTCTAAAAAAGGTGTCGACCGATGGTCAAAATTGTGATGATTTCGAACACACATCTGAGGAGCGTGTTCGAGTGGCATGGAGGAGATCAAAGAAATTTTACTTAAGAATCAACGAGGTATATGAAGTCAGGTACCGTGACTAACCGCTTGAGCAATTGATACGGCATGGGCCTTGCTTTTATGTAAAGTGGAGAGCCAGAAATGTTATCGCGGTCATGATACCATACGGCTGTCTTCATAATGATGTTGAGCCCAAGCCAGAGAATGGCACAAGACGAACACGCACGCTGAAGGCCAGATCATGAAAGCCAAAGTGCTCGTTGTTGACGACGATGATGATATCAATGTTGCGTTGCAACAACGGTTACAGATGCTGGGCTACGATTCCGTCTCGGCTGAAGATGGAGAGCAGGCTCTTGAGCAGATCCATCAAGAGTCGCCGCACGTCGTATTGCTCGACCTTGAATTGCCCAAATTGTCCGGGCTTGAAATTCTTCGCAAACTTCGTGAGCAAGCAAGCCAACAATTTTCTCCAGATTCGGCTGATCGCCCGGGCTATGAACTCGTCCGGCCGTTCGTGGTGGTAATGACGGCATACGGGTCGATCGACGAAGCGGTGGAGGCCATGAAGTGCGGGGCCTATGACTTCTTGACCAAACCCTTCGATTTCGATCACTTGGCGATGGTGTTGCAACGGATCCTTGAGCGAACGTCCCTGTTGAAAGAGGTGGAATACCTTCGAAAGGAAATCAATCACCGATACGCGAAGATCATCGGCGCAAGCCCTCCGATGAAAGAAGCCCTTGCCGTGGCCCGGCAGGTGGCGCCTTCGCCGGAAACGGTGCTGTTGTTAGGAGAGACGGGGACAGGGAAGGACATTCTGGCTCGGTCGATCCATCGATGGAGTGCGCAAAGGAATGGCCCTTTCATGGCCGTCAATTGCTCGGCCTTCCCTGAAACGCTGTTAGAAAATGAGCTGTTTGGCCATGAGAAGGGCGCGTTTACCGGAGCGACGGAAAAGCGAGAAGGGAAAATAGAAGCGGCTGATGGCGGCACGGTTTTTCTGGATGAAATCGGAGATATGCCCTATCAGCTTCAAGGCCGGTTATTACGATTGTTGCAGGATCAAGAGTTTCATCGAGTTGGCGGCACCAAATCTATCAAAGTGAACGTCCGGTTTATTGCCGCGACCAATAAAGATTTACAGAAAGGCATTGCCAACGGAACCTTTCGCGAGGATCTGTTTTTTCGGCTCAATATCCTTCCTATCACGCTTCCACCGCTTCGCGAGCGAATGGCGGATCTTCCGGAACTCGCCAACTACTTTATCAGCCGGCATTGCCGACATACCAAAAAGCTGGACATGACCGTAACCGCGTGTGCCCTTGAGGCCATGATGCACTATCATTGGCCCGGTAATATCCGTGAGTTGGAAAGTGTGGTGGCACGGGCCGTGATTCTGAGTTCCGGAGGCACGATCACGGCAGACGATTTACGATTGCAGCATCACAAGCCGCGCGATCAAGAACCGCCTTCGAAGGATGAGACTCCCGTTTTATCTTTTCGGAAATCCATGGAATGTCATAGTCGATTCTTACTGACCAACGCACTGACGCAGACTGGATGGAATCAAACCAAAGCCGCCGAATCCTTGCAGATCCATCGCTCCTACCTCGTGCGAATGGTCAAGCGGCTTGGTATTTCAAGTCCAGGCTCGTCATAAGGGTTTTCTCCCATTTTGAGTCATCCCCCAAACGTTCCCTACACTCGAAATCCGAATAGCGAAGCACAGCTGAAATCCCAAATTTGAATGTTCACTTGGGGCATGCTCACGTGTTTCGGATTTCGAACTTCAGATTGACTCGCTTGCACTTTTGCTTATGAGCAGAGAGGCGGGACGTTCATTGAAATCCCTATAAGATTCATGGATTCAATACGCATTTCGAAAGATTTTTACCTCGAAAGATTCGAATGCTCGGGCGTGGGTGCCAACGGTAACGTGAAGAAAAATTGGCTGCCCTGACCGGCAGTACTGTGAACCCACAGTTTCCCGCCGTGCATTTCAATCAAGCTCTTGGAAATCGCCAAACCTAATCCGGCGCCTCGATTCGGGAATGCGGCATTGGAGGATCGGTAAAAGGGCAGGAAGATGTGCTCGATTTCATCCGACGAGACGCCGCTTCCATGGTCGGCGACACAGACTTGAATGGAATCGTGTTTGAGGTCGGTCATAATCCGGATGGTCCCGTACTCTGAACTAAATTTCACGGCATTGTGAACCAGATTCATCAGAATCTGATGGAGCTTATCTTCATCGACCCAGAGCGGCGGAAGGTCGGGGTGAGGCCGTACGTCAATGTCGAGATGGCGAGGCGTGGTCAACGGTTGGAGGTTCTCGATGACTTCGTCGAGTACCGCATGAAAGTGGACGGCGGTTTGTTGCAAGGTCGTGTAGCCTGACTCGATGCGGGAGAGGTCCAACATTTCGTTAATCATACGACGAAGTCGTTCCGTATTGCTCTGGACGCGCATCAACAGGTCTTTTTGCGCATCTTGCAAAGGCCCCGTGCCTCCATCCAGGAGGTTATCGACATGCATCTTAATGGAAGCCAATGGCGTGCGAAGTTCATGGGATACACTCCTCACCACGGCAGACTTGAGTTGGTCGAGTTCCTTCAGTTTTTCATTGGCGTTGCGAAGTTCCGTGGTTCGGTCGAGCACTCGTTGTTCCAAGGTTTCCATCATGGTCTCGAGTTGTTGATAGGCTTGCGCGTTGTCAATGGCCACGCCGACTTGATTACCGATGGTTGACAGGAGTTCTACATCTTCTTGGGTACAGAGAATTGGGCCTCGACATGCACCGGCAAAGCCGACGATTCGATGTTGACAGGTCAGAGGAACAAGAATGAAGGATGTGGCTTCCATATGTTTGGCTAATTGAAACAAGCGAGGGTCCATGCGATACACAGAGTCTTGCAAGTCAGGAATCAGAACCTGTTTTCCGGAAAGAATAACTGTGGATGGCAGGGTTTCATCATTCTTGATGGGAATGGAGGCCGCGCGAGCAGACTCTGCCACCTCCGGTGAAACACCCGCTATCCGCGCATCGTACGCTCGCTGCTGTTCAGGGTCATACAACATCAACAAAGTTCGCTGAAATCCCAAATTCTTCACGAGCAAATCAAGGACTCTGTCCAAGACGGTGTCGGGGTCGAGAGACGAGGTCATCGTCGCGCTGGTTTCATTCAACGTGCTCAGGCGCTTGAGCTGACGGGTTAAAGCGAGATCGCGCTGGTCGAGTGACTGGACCATGTGATAAAACGCATGGGCGACATCTCCAATTTCATCGTGAGTCGTCGAAGGTGCGGTAGCCGTGAGGTCTCCTTTGGAGACTCGTGTGGCGAGAGATGCGAGGGTCTGTAGAGGTTTGACAAGGCGGCCGGCCAAGAGGATGGTGATGCCCAGTGCGATGAGAATGATGACGGCGGTGATCAAGAGGACTTGTCGAATGGTGCCTAACAGTTCTTCTTCGTACGTCTGAGTGTTGATGTGCAGTTGGACATAGCCGACGACTGATCGCGGCCGCGCCGTGCTCGTTCGGTTGTCTTCTGACGTGATTTGCAAATCTTCGAGGAGTTTGGGAGCCAGCGTCGATTTCGTATCAACTGCTGAGATAGGGTGAATGACATCGATAAAGGCTTCCCGACGATCAGCCCCTATGGCCATCATAATCAGATCCGCCGTCGTGACATACGTCTCCACGGCTTGCGCTTTGCCTTCAGTATGATGATACGGTGTGATGAGTGGCCCCGCACGAAGATTGGATAAGAGAGCGGGTGTACGCGTCGGTGGCGGCGAGATACCCTGCGAGGCCTGTTTCTGCTTGTCGACGATGACTGTGCCCGTGGGACCCAGGAACCGGACGTGTGTCACTTCCGGCATCGTCAAGGCCCCTTCCGACAGCAAGGATAAACGTAGGCGATCTTCACTAATGATACTGAACCGGCTGGTAGCGCTGAGCCGTTCAGCAACGAGGGTGCCGGTACGAATCAGCGATCGTTCCATGGCTCGAATCTGTTGATCGATAAGGTACCAACTCAGACTAGAACAGGTGCCGATCACGAGCACGCTGATGAACAGCGTCAATTTCTGTCGCAGTGAGAAGCGAATTGAAGAATTCGAAGACGACATGGACAGTCTCATTCGAGTGGTCAACGGCCTTATGGGGTTAGAGTGGTTTCTTGCGTGATGTCCTGGAGAGAAGAAGGCGCCTGTTCGTGTTCCCGCTGAGCCAAGGCGCTCGAGCCCCCGAACACGGAGTCGGCTAACTGCACGACTTGCGGGTTGGGTGAGAGTCCCAGAAAGCGCGAGATGCCAAGATTCAAAGCCAGTCGAGTCCTCCGAGGAGCGATGAGTCTTGAAGCAGAAAGCGCAATCTCGCCGGTTCGCAGAGTATCCTTCGCTATTCCGCCCGCTTGGCGTCCGACTTCCTCATAGTTCACGGACATCGATGCCGTCGCGCCATGCTGTGCAAGACCGGAAGAAAACCCAAACACCGGTTTGCGGAACTCCAGAGCCGTTTCCAAGAGAAACGGAATAGAAGCTTCCGTGATGACGGTGGAGTCGCGAACCAGCCAGAGTACGTCAATCTGTGGAAGAAGCTTCCGAAGTGTGGTCGGCAGGTCGGATGTGCGGGTCATTTCTCGAGTGACTAAAGACAGGCCTAACTGCTGTGCGGCTTTTCTGGCTTGGGTGACAAAGCGAGTGGATTTACCAGGGTCGTACAGCAGTCCGACCGTTCGTGCCGACGGAATGATAGAACGCAGGGATTGCAATTGTTCGTCGCTCGGCACACGCAGGCGAATGCCGATCATGTTGGGAGTCGGAAGCCCGTAATCTTCAGGGTTTAAGACCAGACAAAAGATCGTGGGGATATCGATGATTTCCAGTTTGGCCACGAGTGCGGCTTTGAGTCCGACCGCCAGGACGACATCGGACGCCGACGCTCGGACACGTTTGGCCATCTCGCGACCTTCGAGGATCTTTCCCTTCAACTGATACGTGTCAATCTCGGTTTCGGCAGGAAGCTGGCTGGTGAATCCCTGAATGGCTTGGTGGTATGGCGCAAAGTCTGAAGAGACAAGCACCGAAATTTTGTGGGCAAGGCCCAAGGAGGGGGTGACGGCTACAAGGACAGCCGACAGAAAAAGAAAAAAGCATCCACGATTGACCGCTGGGCGAGAGAACAAACTGAGCATGTGCCGACCCTCGTCTTCTCCTGTCATCATAGTCCGTTTCAACTTCTTTAGCAAAATGTTTGATGACGGACGTCTTGGTGCTGTCTCAATTCGTCACACTTACAAATGAATCGTGAGCCATCCTAATACACGGGAACCAATCGTATCGCCTAGCGGATGTTCTTTGTGCCGATCATTCAAGGCATTAAACACTGAAAAGGCGACTTCAGCGCGATCATCCCAAAATCGATACCCCGCTCGGACGTTCAAGAGCGTGTACGCGTTCGATCGCTCGCTCGGGGCCGTGACGCCGAATGGCGCAAGGATCGCAAACAAATTATGCAACGGTTGGGTAAAGGCGCTGACGTAATGCACGGCCAGTTCGGCACTCAAGCCGTGCAAGATTGTTGGCAACTCGTCGAGCCGAATACCGCCGTTCACTTTCCATTCGGGACCACGCCGTCGATCGGGCGTCGTGATGGTTTGGTCGATGTCCTGATACGCTCCATTGACGAATCCACTCAGCCACGAAGTCACCCAGGCCTCTAGCCCGACCTCTCCTCCGTAGACGTCTGCGTCACCGACGTTCCTGGCGCGAATGGGGTTGGAGATTCCCGGAAACGAGATCAAATCGGAAATCTCATTGTAGAAGACATTGACTCTGGCCCGCAGGCGATGTGCGAGGAACCATCCTTGATACCCCAATTCGTAGGACCGAATATGCTCGGGATTCACATCCGACGACCCGATGACAGGAGTGGCCGTAGAGACGGGACCGAACATGGTGGGGATGGTGACGGTGTTCAGCACGTTGAGGTGTTGGTCTGAAAGTGTGGGAGGACGGTAGGCTTCTGAATAAGTCAAGCGTATCGTATGGTGTTCGAAGAGACGATACAGCAGGGCAATACGTGGACTGAAGGTAACTTCGCGGCCCGAACTTAGATCATAGCGGATCCCGCTGACCAGCCGTAGACTGGAGAGAATCGGCCATTCGTCCTGGAGGTACAGGCCCACCCGATTTTCGCTCTGAAATCCGTTCGTGTTGTTCGAGTCGACTGTGGTATGGCGATAGTTGGCGCCCACGGTAAGGTCTGTCCCGAAGAGTGGGAAAGTGTGTTGAGCCAAGCCGTCATAGGAATGACTCGTTCCCCTGTTACGAGGAACACCCTGAGGATCCGTGAGGGACAGAAAATCACTGAGTGGCGGTTGGGATCGTAAGTCCCAATCGTCTCGTATCCGGTTCCACCATGTGTGGATGAGCCACCGAGGCGCTGTATACTGGACATGGGCGTATCCGAAGGATGGTTCGCTGGTATCCCGGTGGCCCCGTAAGAATGGGCCATCGTAGCGGTCGGTCGCGACATAGCCGCCCCGTAGCGTGAGCTTGGAATCGGCGGTGAAATGATACCCGACTTGTGCGTTCCCGCGATACGCCCGAAAGGCGAGGGCATCGCGATTGCGCCACTCGTGCGCCTGATCCAACCCTGTCGATAAGCGATAGCGCCATTGGTCCCGTGTGCCACTGTACACGGCCGCACTCGTGATCGTGCCAAACTCCCCGCCGCCGACTTGCAGGACCGTGTTATCCATCTCGGCCGGATCTTTGGTCAAGATATGGACCACGCCATCGAATGCGTTGAACCCATACAAAGCAGAAGTGGGACCGAGGAGGACCTCGATACGTTCGATCTCGGGAAGGGTGACGGGGAGCAGTCGCCAGTTCACGCCACCTTGATAATCAAAGTAGATCGAACGCCCATCGACCATGACCAACAGTTTGTTGGCGAAGAGTTGATTGTTTCCTCTGGCGCTCACGTCGTACACCCCGGCAGTGGATTGCATGACTTCCATGCCGGGGACCCGTCGCAATAGGGTTGGGACATCCGTGGCCCCGGATTGGCGGATATCTTCTGCCGTGATGACATACACGTTCGATGGGGCTTCCGAAATCGGTTGTTCACGTCGGATCGCAGAGACGACGGTTTCTTCCTGCAAGAACTGTACATCTTCCTGGACGAACGCTGAGATATTAGACGGCAATCGAGGGGGTGTTGGTGTGCCTTCGGCAGCTTTAGCTATGGAGGGCATGAGGAGAACCAGAAGCCATACGAGATGCCTCGTCACGTCGCGTAATTGGCATTGAGCGAGCCAGTACGTCATAAAAGGAGAATGTGGCAGATGCCTTATGCAGATTTCCAATTCTTGTGTGGAAAGTGTACTCCATTTGAAAAACTTTGTAGAGCGTATGGGAGCTTCTTCATGTCGTCGACTGTCCCCAATCGAGTCACTTTTTCCTTGTTGATGTTGTGACGGAATAGGTCAGTGATGAATGGCAGGGATTGTTCGTTTGTCATTTTTTGTTAAAAAAATCACATACTTGCCTTCATGATTCTTTACGGAAAACGTTCCGGTCTCCTGGGTATCATTGTTGCTAAGTTAGAAGATGTACGGGAAAAGGTAAACACTTTAATTCGGGAGGTGTGTGATGGAAATTGGCCCATTTAGCCTTGGATTTGGAACCTATTGTGTTTTGGCAAAAAATGAATGTGTGCGTTCTAAAACGTCTGAGGAGGAGGCCGATGATAGAGCCTCAGACATGTCTGGGGACAGTGAGAACGAGGATGATCAGTAGAGGCGTGACATAAAGTTTCTGAACGTTCGATGAGTGGACCAATGGTCAGCCATGAGCAGGTTGTGACTTTCTGTGCCATGAAGAAACGTGTGCAGTAACGGTCCTTTCAAAATATGTGGTTGAGTGCCATTGATCCAATTGCTGTTCTTACGCGATATGATCGTTGTGACTCTTTCCCTTAGAGGGACTAGTGAACCAGGAGAGTGAGCAAGGTCTTGTTGGACGAGGCGATTGATCGTCGCGCCATCAGTCTGCCATGTGTCGTTGGCTTGCATGCGTCTTCCTTTTGGCGCTATGTTTCAAGGTCTTGAAGCGTTTCAAGATTCTTGTGAAGGAAGAACATGCTGAACAACATGATGGAGGGCAGAGCGCAGCGGGCGCGTGTGAATTTTCGAGTGACTGTGGATCGATTATTGAGAGCCCATGCTCCTGAGCCGATGCACGGCCTCACAGAGACATTCTGTTCAAAGGTGCAATCTGCACCTGAAGGAACGGACTATTGGCAACAGCTTTGCGGTGAATGTGAAAGCCTCTCCCGTATTCCATATCGGCATGGAACATTGGCGCACGCTATCGAGTGGGAAGCGTTGAAACTTCAAGCACGGCTCGCGTCAGTGTCTGCGAATCACGAACGGTTATCCGTTCCGTTGTTTCGGGAACGTCACGTACACATCGGGACACTCATCCGTTTGTGGCGACGACTCGCTCTCGAAACCGAACATGAGTTAGCCAAGCAAGGACATGATACGTTATTGGATGTAGGGCCGTGGGGAGGGTTTAATTTTGCTGTCCAAGAGGACGGGTTTACGCGGATGCCATTTGCCCGCTTGACGCTGGCGATTGGCAGCCTTCCACATACTCCAATCGATGAGCACGGTGGACCTTTCTACGACAGTTTCCTAGCCAGGTACATAGCCGCGCTCGAGTCCGCTGGAGTGACCATTCCCAATGAGTTCGCCTATCAACACCAGAGATATGACGAGTCCGGCCGCCTTACTGAAGTGTCCTGCACGTATCATTTTCCACACCATACCTATGAACGGCGATTGTTTGTGAAGATCCGCCTTTCTCGGGCCTTTGAGACGGTCGAAGAAATTACCTTGCATGATTTTCTTGGATTGCTGGAACGCTTGCACTTCACCACCGATTGGGATGCGTATCGGGAGCAGACCCAGGACATCGATGCTCGATTCGATCTTCAAGATTTCATTTCGCTGAGTCATATTACGGAAGGTGTCTATCAACGTACGGTTGCTGAAGAAGATCTATTGGTGGAGATTAAAGATGCGTTTCGTGGAGCCATCCGGGAGCGAAAGGTGCTGTATGGGTACCTGGATTCCATAAAAAAAAGAAAATGGATTGAGAATCTCTATTGGGGAATTGCCGAGACCGCCTTAGGTATTCGGAAATATCAACGGCCGATTTCGTTGACCCGAGACGTGTGTACGCAGATGCCTCCACGACTGCTCATTCCCGTGAGGCGACACCTCCAGGACTATCATCAACGTCTTGATTCCGTCCCGGCATCCGCGTCTGATTGAGCGGCTCTTTTCACAGCCGTGTCGCTTCCAATGTTCCGATGCTTCCGGAAATGGGATGCCGCCGTAATCGACCGAAGCCTTCAGCCTTCAACCACTCTTCGACTTCCGTCCATCCATAACTCCGGCCCGTATCCGTAAAGGCGTACATGAGCAGGGAGAAGACTGCCGCATCGGCCGGTTTGGTTCCCGTGTCATCGAGAAAAAATTCCACAATGAAGACTTTCCCTCCAGGTCTGAGTGCTTCTCTGATCCGACGAAGGAGGGTTCGATTCTCCTGTACGTTAAAGTCATGAAAAATATTTGCGACTAATGCCACATCACTGTCGTGCGGGAGTGGTACCGTAAAGACATCACCTCGACGAACAGACAGGCGATGCTCCAACTTTCGCTGCATGATCAGACGTTTTGCGACAGAGACCGACTGATCAATAATCACGCCTGTGAGTGTTGGATACCGTTGTGCAAGCGCAATGGCATACGCCCCGGAGCCGCCTGCTAGGTCAAAAAACGTCGTTGCTCCGTGCGGCATTCGACAGGTTCGAATCGTAGGAGGTGCCAAGATCAGGCTTCGCTCTTCCATAGCCAACGCCAATCGCCGACGGAAATCTGGACTCTTGGTGATTGGTGCCCACCCCTGTCTTCCCTTTTTTATGACCTGAGCCATATCCGTCCAATTGGCCCAATGATGGTTCAGTAACCACAGCAGGTTGGTGATGGCGGTCGGGCTGTGTGCATCAAGAAATTTTCGTGCGAGTGTTGTGCTCCAATATTTTCCCGCCTGCTGATGGACTAACTCCAATCCCGTTAAAGCATTCAAGAGTAAGCGCATGCCTTCTCTGTCGGACCGGCAGGCTCTCGCCATTTCGTCGGAAGTCCGTTTAGTTTTGCCAAGGGCGGTAAAGACGCCCAGTTCATTCGCAACCAATAAGACTTTGGAGTCGGCATAGCCATTGGCGAATTGCATGAGATCTTGATAGGTCATTGCTAAGACTCCAGTGTGAATGAGGTGGGCAGAGTGGCCGACATATTATGGAACATGTGGGACACGTGAGTGGCGGGACGTGTATGGAACCATCGAAGGCCGAAACGATGTACCTTCCTATTGGAAATATTATGCAAAATTTCCCGTCTCTTAGGTGGACGACAGACAGGTATTGGTGAATTGAAATATCGATTACTCAATTTCTTTACCCCACGCAGACCATATGAGAGAGTATCGCGGTGTGTTGTAACTCAAGAAGGAAAATAGATCAAATTCGGGTATAGCCTGCTTGCGCCTTATGCACTTCCAGTTACACTGATGGTTTCAGTGTTTCCGTCTTCAGAGGTTTTGCCGTTCCATCCTAACAATCTATCTCATTTTCCCTGTCTCAATTTAGATCACTCGTTCGTTGTATGCGGTGTGACGAAATAGGTCTGCGGGCTGCGGCCTCTCTTCACTCGTTACATTTCTTTTGCAGAATTCTTCACGAGAATCAATGTGTTTTCTTCATTGCATGCATGATGGTTTGTCGTGATCGTTCACGGCATTCATGTTGCTATATCTCTGTAAAAGGAATCAGTGACGGAGCGGCTCCATAGTCTACGAAGAAATCAAAATATCAGGAAAGGTGTCTCGGGAACGTTTGAGGCAATGTTGAAGTTACAAAAATAATTCAGGAAGGAGTTATCCAATGAAAACCAGAATGTGGTTTATGGTTCCCTTAATCTTGGGAGTATTGTTTGGCTGTACAGAGAAACAGCTTGGACAGATTTCTCATCTTGTGAATACCCACGTTACGGAGAAACAACCTGGGGGAAATTCCAATCTTGAGAAAGCCCACGTCGTCACTCAGGGAACACACACAACATTTTCAAACAGTGTTGCCCAAGAAATTGCGGCGCTCGATGACTATTTTTCAACGCTTCAATATTCGATACAGGCGAGTGGCACATCTCTAAGCAAGAAAGACCAAAAGACCATGAAATCGGCAAAGACCGTCTCTCAAAAAGGGAAAACGTTACAAAAGAAGGGGAACTCCTACCACGCCCTTCAAAAAGTTCGGACTGCTAAACGGATGATGAAACCAATGATGAAGAAGCTTTGGACGCTTGGCGATAAAAGAGCGATTTTAGGTCTTGTGAACCAACAAATCGGCGTCGTAAAGCAGCGACATCGTGAGCTGGAAGACCTTGTCGCGCTGAGCAAGGTGAAATCCAGGAAGGCAATCAATGCTCAACATCGATCGAAAGAGTTGGTCAATGAGGCGAACATGCTTCGCAAGAATGGAAAGCTTCGTCGGGCCTATGTGCAAAGTGAAGAGGCATTGAAGGCATTAGATATGGCCATCGCCGTCGTTTGGCGTGACCGCAATAGTGTAACCAAATCCCAACCTACAAGGAGGTAAATCATGAAAACTCACACACTTATTCTCGGTCTTGTTGCCTGTGCTGTTTTGTCAGGAAATGGCGTCGTGTTTGCTCAAGAATCTGAGAGCGGCTTCCAGGAGCGAGGCTCTGGGAAGTTAAAGAAAATGGATGCCGATCGTGACGGGAACATTTCGTTAGACGAGTACTTAGCTATGGCCGAACACCGATTTGGGCAAATGGATGCCAATACGGACGGATATGTCACGGCGGACGAACTGAAAAACGGACGAAAAGCGGTGCGTGCCAAGAGTCGTGAGCGACGTGGAAAACGTCAAGCAGGCAAGATACAGAATAAGGCAGTAGACGGTGAGATGCCGTGACAAGAAACGTAGTTTTGCATTTGCAGTACATAGTGGACTTGTCACGGTTTTAAGGAAGAAATAGGAGAATTGGTTATGCGATCTATATTGAAAACTGGCGTGCTGATGCTCTGTCTTAGTGTTGTGTTTCTTTTTCCGCTGACAGGGTTTTCACAAGATTCGTTCTCTCAAGAACAGGCCGATAGAGAGACTAAGCGCTGTGCTGATTCCCGCGACGGGTGCCTTGGAGCAGCGGCTGGTTTTGGAGTAGGGATTGTCGGACAACTCAAGCCTTGTAAGGCGCTCCGTGAATGTAAAAAAGAATGCCGGACAGAAAAGCGCGATTGCAAGAAAGACGCTCGAAGTGACAAGAAAGACTGTAAGCAAGACTGTAAGGACCGCTTGGGGAGTGGCAAAGCATTCCGTGATTGTAAAAAAAGTTGCAGGGAGGATAAGAGAGACACCAAGAAAGACTGCCGGGAAGAAAAGCGGGAGTGTAAAAATATTTGCCGCGGAACGTTTAAGACTCCTGAATGCAAACGAGCTAAGAAGGTGGCCAATAGTTCTGCTGTAGTGGGAGTCCCAGCTTGTGCCGCCTTTGTTGCATGTATTTCACAAAGTCAAAAGAGCGACACGCAGTAATTTGTAGATTATTAAGAGAGTGAGGCACGGCCTCGTATCCACGGGGCCGTGTGCCAATGCAAATAGGCATCGCTTCAAAGGGGGCGTCAATGTAATGGAATGGGCTGCATAAGTTAAGCAGCAGCAAAAGAGAAATTCTAGAAACAGGGAGGGATAGCAATATGAAACTCAAATTACTTTCTATGATAGGGGCGTTTTTCTGGATTCTTTCCATAAGCATTTCTGGAGTCAATGCGCAAGTAATAACATCTGTCTCAGACAAGGAGACCTTGAAAGCTGAGTTGACAGCGGTGGTGAAATCCGTGCTTCGAGAACATCCAGAAGTAATTCTTGAAGCATTGGAGGAAAAGCCAGTCGCATTGGCGAATCTTGTTCAACAAGCAGCGATAGAAAAAGCCGTGAGGGTCAAGGAAGAGCAGCGTCGAACTGAGCTGAAGAATCCAAAGGTGGCAGATATTGATGTGGAGCGTCCAATTCGTGGGAATCCACAGGCATCCATCACCATCGTGGAATACAGCGACTTTGAATGTCCGTTTTGTGGTTCGGCGTCTTCTACGGTCAAACAAGTTTTGGAACAGTATGGAGAAGATGTTCGCTTTGTATACAAGCATAACCCGTTAAATTTTCATCCAATGGCTGAGCCTGCTGCCAGATATTTTGAGGCGATTGCCATGCAAGATGTAGAGGAGGCTTGGCGTTTTCATGACTTGGTTTTTGAACAACAGGAACTGCTTACCGATGGAGAACCTGTTTTGAAAGCCATCGTGGCGTCATTGAATATCGATGAACAGAAATTAGAACAAGACCTCAAAGGCGACACAGTTGAGCAGCGTCTCTACCTCGATCGAGAAGAGGCCGCCAGATTTGGTTTTGATGGAACGCCAGCATTCTTGATTAATGGTGTGTCCTTGATGGGGAGTCAACCAATGGAAGATTTCCAAGAGATTATTCAGATGTTCATGTCAGAAAAACATCACAATAATCGCCTCGCGGCTTCGAATGGTTCTTAGAATCCGTGGCTCAATTTCTAGATCATTTGTATTAGGAGAAAACTCATGAAAAAAATAATTCTTATCCTACTGCTTATCCTCCTAGTTACGCCCGTGCATGCAAAAAAGTTTAAAGTGAAAAATTGCGACTCGTCTTCTATGGCTGACATCAATTGGGCCGTTGATTTTATCGACAACAATATTGATGAAATGCTAGCCGAGGCGACATTTATCCCAGGTAAATACAAGGATAAGATTAAGAAGAAATGGCCTTCTACAACCCTTAAATGTTCGAAAAAGAAAAAGTGCAGTGGTGATACTATGGGATATCACAAAAAAGGAAGTGGGAATAAGTTCAATCTCTGCTGGGATCAAATACGAGATTTTAATCAGACTCGCTGTGAGTTAGTCGGGATTCTCATGCATGAAAAGGCTCACGCGGCCAATGTTCCAATTGAAAAAAAACATAATGATATGAACGCATACTCCTATGTGAGCAATGTGGACTTGGTATATCGCTTTGATGATGTTGTGGAGAACGTTTGTACGAGGAAGTCTGACCCAAACTATGTGCCAACGGGTGCGACCAAGACTGGGGGAGATATCGTTGAGTCTGGACGAGCCGGCAAGCTTGCATTGGATCAGCTCTGCTCGGAGCATACGCAATGTGCTTCCAGTAAATGCGGAAAAGGAAGGTGCGTGTGTGACGATAACAACGATTGTGGTAGCAAGTCACGGTGCATCAAGAAGATTGGCAAGAATTATTGTGTTCCGACCGGAGGAATAATCGGTGATTTTTGCAAGAAAAATTCTGACTGTGGCATCGGTAAATGTGAAAAGAAAAGTTGTGTCTGTAAAAAAGACACGGACTGCCGAACTAGTTTTGGTTCGACCAATTTTAGGTGTGCAAAGCCTGGTCTCGGTTTTGGAAAGAATTTTTGCCAACCAACTTCTGTATCGAACGGAGGTGCCTGCGCAAAAAACTCAGACTGTAATAGTGGTAAATGTAAGAAGAAGAAATGCGTGAGCAAGTAATGAGCAACAAACAGGTAAGAGAGCCTTAGCTATCAATCTAAAAATCCGAAGCAATACGGATTGAATTCAAGGAGAAACCATCATGAAACGGACGATATTAATAGGCGTGGTGTTTATAGTAGGTCTTTCAATGGCAGTGATTCAGAACGTCGATGCTCAGACAATGTGTCAGGGACAGGCCGCGACGATTGTTGGCAATGACTTTGATAATGTTCTTATTGGAACTCCAGGCAACGATGTGATTCATGGTCTTGGAGGAAACGATATCATCGAAGGTAGAAATGGAAATGATATTATTTGCGGTGGCGAAGGTGCCGACAGTATCTTTGGTGACCGTGGTGATGATGCGATCAGAGGCGGGCCTGGGAACGATAACCTTAGAGGGAATGCTGGCACGGACAATATTAATGGAGGAGATGGAAACGATATTCTTCGGGGAGGGGCTGGCCCAGATTTACTTGATGGTGGCAATGGTCGTGATGACTGCAACCGGGGCACTGGGAACAATCCTGCGGCACTGAACTGTGAGTAGTGAAGGGTGCATATTGTGTAGAGCTAGTAGGTACAAGAACGGAGGGCTGGTCTTTAATGAAATGTTCTCTTCACATTGTCTGCAACATATTTGGGAGTCAATTCGAGCATGGAACAGGCTAGTGAATACATTTATAGACTGTGTGTTATGGAATAACAACTGACAAAGCGATTTATCGATACTATAAGAGCATGTCTGAATGGGGGCGAGGCTGAAGGAGCCAAAATTAATCAGCAAGACTCTCACGAATGATGGCTCATTTGTCGAAAGTTAAGGAGAATATGTGATGAATCCCAAAATACTTCTTACGAAATGCGTTATAGCACTGATGATCATGTGTTTAAGCGCTCCTGTTATTGCCGCAGACAAAATTAAGAATTGTTCAGAAAAAGAAGACAAGACAGCGTTGGAAAATGCTAATAGGTTCATCACTGAGCATTTGGATAACTTCCTTGCAACGAGTGCGTCCTTTTTGGCAACGAAATATAAGGATAAGATGAAGAAGAAATGGCCAAAGACAACACTGAAATGTTCGAAGAGAGATAAATATTGTGAGCGCAGGGATTTCCAAGCGTTTCAGGGTTCTAGTAATACGATTAAATACTGTACTGAAGTGTTTGATCTTTCCTGGGCAGAACTTTGCACCACTGTGGGCCTTACTGTGCATGAGTTAGGTCATGTGGCAAATATTCCCATTCATGCTCGCCATGATCATGCGGACCTGTATGCTAAAACAATTAGCTCTGGAAAAGCTGATCTGGTTTGGAGACTAGAAAAAGAGATGAAGTCCTACTGTTGGGAAACGATTAATACGGGATCGAGCCCGAGTGTTGCTCCAGTGAGCAGTGGTGAAATTGGAACGAAATGTAAGAAGAATTCGGACTGCAACTCAAAAAAATGCCAAGGCAAAGGTGCCGTGCGCGAATGTGTTTGCGCAGATAATGATGACTGTGACGGGAGTGCTCGTTGCAAAAAGCGTTTAGGAAAGAATTACTGTATCGCAAAGGGAACGGGGCCTGGGGATTTTTGTAAAAAGAATAGGGATTGCGATATTGGAGTTTGTCAGAAGAAAAGTTGTGTGTGTAAAACCGATAAGGATTGCAAAAGTTTTTATTCCAACATAAGTGACATTCGATGCGTCAATCGGGTGGGGAAGAATTTTTGTCAAGAGACGAAACAGGATGCAGGCGAATCATGTCATAAAAATTCTGATTGTACCGGCAACTTAAAATGTAAAAAGAAAGCGTGTAGTAGTTAGCGTTTTTAACTTTTGCAATATAAGCCACCTCTTCAGAAAGCCACAGGGTATTCAGATGCAGAATGGACTATATGCAGTATGTCAGTCGAGAGGGAACAGAATGGCAGCACATCAATAGCCTGCATGCCGTGATTCGTGAAGTCGAGAGTACTCAACAGAGATCTTCACGGTTCGACAGGACTACTGTACATGGTAAGCCTGTCGGACCGTACTTATTCTATATGTCTGACAATATCCTTTTTAATTCCTTGATAAAATTAACTGTATAAGTCAAGACTTCATCTGACAGACAGCGAGTCCTCTTTCTATTTCAACGCCTCCAACTGTCTCACATTGAGTCACCTTCTGCTAGATGCCGCTGTAACGAAATAGGTCAGCAGAAGTTGGAAGTCTCTTTCCCGTTTCATTTCTTTTGCTGCAATTCTTCACAAGAATCAACGTGTTCACATAATGGAATGCGTGACGGCCTGCCATGATTGGCCACGGCATTCATGTTGCTATCTATGTATCAAGAGAAACTATCTAAGAGTGCCTTTCTGAAGATAGTTGTCAATCCGAGTCTGTCGCCAAGGAGGGTATCTTGGATACTATTCATCACAAACAATCAACTACATTGAGACGTACATCGACACAATTGCATATTGATGATGTGTGCATCGAAGAATTGAATAGGGGTGAATAATGGCTAAGCAGAAACAAACGAATCTCACAGTGTCTCGTGTCCTGTTAGAGTCCCTGGTGCCGAGAAAAATGCCAGTTAATGAAGAATACCAATTGGTTCGTCCCGATGATCAACTTCATCTGCGCTTCCAATTGATTAACGGTGAAGTCGATCGAAGCAGCAATACTATCGTCGGCCTCAAAGGCGAGGAACCCATCTATTATGCAATCTGGCTAGGTCCTCAACATCGAGTGGAAGCGCCGATTACTCCTGGCGGCATGCCCAAAGATTTTGCCGGTGCTAGTCGCATTGCCGGGGAGTCTAGGATTGTGGTTGAAATTCCGAACGGGACGCCTTTTACCGTTGCGACACTGCTGGATCTGGCTGCGTATGCGTTAGTTTTGGATGATCGTGCCTTGCCCGAGGCTAAGCCAAATGATCTGGAGCCGGATGCCTCAGTGACGGCCATTGAAGTGCCCACTTCTCTGGTTCTTTCCCCAACCACGGGCAATCGATTTGTTGCCGGAACCCAGGCAATCACCCATGGTGATGTCACTGAGTTGTGGCGTGCCCGCCTGGGTCGTGTTGTGGGCAACAGGGTCATTGAACCACCGCGACGGGAGGTGAAGGCGCGAGCCATCTGGCAGCGGCCAGAGGATCCGGGATTTGTTCCGCCGCGACCTCTTGACCATGATGACCGGAGATTGCTGGTGGAGCAAACCACTGGTGAAAAATCCCAGCCCATTTCAGTCAAGCAATTGTGGTTATCCTCCCAAGGCGCTTTTTTCGATGCCGAAGGGGAATGGGCCGAAGGTACACTGACTGCTTATCGGCAGCGAGTTATCACCGGACGAGATTTGCATGTGGAAGTCGTTAAGCGCGGTTATCTCACGCCCTTTGGTCACCCAGCCAGTATTACGACACTGACAGAGAGGCAGTTTCTTAAAGATGAATCCGGTGAAACGACGGCTGTTCTGATTTCGGAAGATTTTCTCACTATCGGCGCTGGAGAGGTTTGCCTGGATTCTGATTCAATCCCATTTATTCCCTACCAGGGCAGGGGCACTCCTTTTGTGAAAGTAACCGCCTCTGACTCCGGTTCTGGTGAGATAGGTGCACGGCAGGTTGTATTAGCTAACGGCGCTAACATTACAATTGATAAGGGCTACGTACTTACCCGCGGCGGTGAGGATCTGCGTATCGCCTTCAGCGCTACTGACCGCAGTGGACAGGAAGGTATCTGCTTCGAAATGCCCACAGTCTTTATTACCGAAGATGTAGCCTACCAGTCTGGCAAAAAAACCGCGTTGAATAAATTAAACAAGTGGTTTGACGAAAGGGGAAACCAGGATTTCGTCACTGCTGGGCTGAACTCTCAACCCATTGCTTGGGCCGACCCTCCCGAGGGGAGTATTAGCAACCGTGCCGGCTCGGTGCAAACGACCACCAGTATTTGCTTTGGCCTAGACTTGCCGGGTTTACACACAAACGATCCCGTCGATGTAGAAGCTGAACTTGAAGCCAGTGGCCGCCCTGCCTTTTATCCGGCCGTGCGCAGCGCTCGAATTGTAGATTTGGCTGTTAGTACAAATTACGGCGGTGCCTCACCTGAATTAGAAGTCAATATTGCTCAGCGCTATCTTGAGCATGGTTCCGGAGACAACAATATCGATCTTGGTTATCTTGATTTGCCAACCCCTAATGTCGTGATACCAACGACAGAAGCGACGGGCATGATGTCTCTGGGGCTGAAGGTCGCGACCTTCGGCCAGCGAACAGGCGGTGGTATCGATTTCTCCGGTGGCACCTGGGATCCTGCAGATGCACTGGCGGAGCTGTTTGACGGGTTTCCCAAACTGCTGGGAGCCATTAACCTAGCCGACATTATCAGCAGCATCGAAGATCTCAGCTTGGACTTGTCAGACCGTGGGCTACCCACCATGTCGGTCGAGCCGATTGTTACCGACAATGGTATCCCTAGCGGAGCCTGTTTCCATTTTCAGTGGGAGCCGGAAATACATTCTTTTCCTAAAGAAGGAGACAAAACCTTTGTGGTCACCGCCGACTTTGGCGGCGGGGAAGAAGAAAATGATGAGGATAAGATGTCGGAGATTCCGGCCAACTCGTTCGGGGTTCGCGAAACCCGGGCGCTGTTAGATATCCGTACTTGCACCGATGGCACCCAGACATTTGAAGTGTCACTGGAACGCTTTGCTCTGCTCGTGCCGCCGAAGATACCGGTTGTGGCGTTGTTGTTTGAACGTTTGCGTTACCGCAATGTGCAGAACAACGGGTCAGCTACCGCAGATATTAGTGATTGGTTTTTCATTAACCAGCTCGGCTGGCTGGAACCAGTGAAGGACTTGTTGCTGGATGTGCTGGGTTTGGGCACCCCGATGTTTGAAGGCGGTATCTTTATAGACTTTGATTTGCCGCTACCAGGCTTAACGCTTGGAGTTGTGGGTATCCACGGCATTCAGTTGGGATTGGACATCAATATGCCAGACAGTGGCGCAAGTTCACTCGGGTTCGCCCTTTCATCTCAAGAAGACCCCTTCATTGTCACCATTATGGGTTTTGGTGGTAATGGGTCGTTTTCGTTGGCGCTGGACTCTAAAAAAATCGTGTACGTCAAAGGCAGCACAGCCGTGATGTTTGAACTTGCTGTTAATGTCTTTGTGGTCTCGGCGGCGGTTTCAGTCTCGTTGGGCACATTCATTATATATGAAGTCAACAAGCAGGACCAAGGGGAAGTCACGCTGGGTGCCTATGCGACGGTGGCTGGCGCTATTTCTATTATTGGTCTGGTAAAAATTTCCGGAGCCGTGACTGTCGCCCTTATTTACAACGTCACCACCAAAGTCTTACGCGGTGTGGCTTCGGTAACCGGCGAGGTGAGTGCGGTGGTATTCAAAGGCACAGCCACCCACGATGTAGAGGTCAAGGTCGCACTGGGGGACGATTCAAACAAGGCTAGGCGCTTGGCGGCATCGGCTGGTAGCGACAACTCAGCCTCATTCGGTGATCGCTACTCCTCTCCTCAATGGGATCAATACTGTAAAGCGTTTGCGGATTAAAGAATCAACGGAGGATCCAATGCCAGAACAACATCTCTTACCTGTGGCCCTACCCCGAGGTCGAGGACTGAACGAAGAGGGGCAGAACATTGGAAAGATTACAATATATTTTTCACCTCGTCTAAAAGACGAAGATGTGCTCTTAAATTATCCAGAATGGCTGAATTGGCCGGAAATGCTTGATCGCATGAATGTCCGTTTGCGATTGATGGATAGCGGCAATTCTGAATGGGTGAGTTTGACGCGAGTTAGTGACGAGCCCGATCCAAACAAGTGGGAAAACTTGTTCGCAGCGAGCACGCCGGTTGAACCCCACCGCTTTGTGGATTGGTCTGCGGCGCCGTTGCAAACTGTGGCAAGCAGCGATTTTGATGAAGCTATTTTGGATATGTATACGCGTATAGCAGTCGCTCACCCTAGTCAGCCACCGTCGGATGTTGATGTGTTTTCCATCCCTCAAGCACGTCAACTCACTCGTGCCGTCGAGCAGGCTATAGATTATCTGCAGCCCATGCACAGTGAAGAAACTGAACGGAAGGGAGAGGTCGCTGACCCGGAGTGGGATTTTCATGCCTATGTCTCACTTTTGGGCGGTCATCCAGAATTGTTACGGCATCTAGGGATCGCGGTGGATTATGAGTTTGTCTTTCCCGATACCGTGAAAGTACCCACGGCCGTTGCGGTTCAGACGACCTATCCAGACAGGGTGATGAACGGGCCAGGCAGAGAAATCCGACTGATGACCAAGACCACCGATGCATTCTTTGCCGAACCGAATCCGGTTGCAGATTTTCACGAACAGTCAGAAGGGTTTCTGGAGCTGCGTAATCAGAAAGCTTATCTATCCATATTGGATTCCTATTCAACGGCTACCCGACTGACGGACCTGGATGGTCAGCAGGGCCAAATCGAAGAATCGGTTCCGGCGTTGATCACCAGAGCGTTGACCTTGGTCCGACCAGACCTTGTGAAGACATTCGAAAATCGCACCGCCAGACAGGCTCAGATTGAGAAAGAAATCGGTACCCAGCTGGATCCTAACACACCGCCCAAAGATCGACAGCCGGTGGTGTTGTATGCTGAGGATGTTACGATAGGACATCGGATAGATGTCTTGCGAAAAGAATCCTCAGGCTTCCAGTGGCGTAGCCTGTTCGATCGAAAAACCGATGCCAACGGCTACCAATTTACTCGCGTTATCGATGGATCCTTGAATGTCCACCCGGATCCGGATGAAGGTTGGGCCCAAACCCTGTTGGTGACAGAATTGGAAGAAGATTTGTCTTCACAGATTAATAAAGACGACAAAGAGGTGCCACTTATACCCTATGCCTTACGGCGTCTTGATGATCAGCTGTATCGCTGGGATGGTTGGAGCGGTGCAGTCAGACGACCGGGCTGCGTTCTGAATGGTGTGAAAGGAAGTGCCACCGACGTAGAACCGCAACTGCCGGTCAATGACACGGATGTGGTGCAATTCGCCGCGAACTATGAGGTCGTGCCGTGCACTCTCCCGCAGCTTCGCTTCGGAGATGCCTACATCATGCGGGCTCGCTGCGTCGATCTGGCAGGGAACTCAGTTGGTCTCGACGCGGTCAGTCCTGAAAAAACTGAAACAGATCCAAAGACCTTTGGACGTCTGGAACCAATTGCCGCACCGTTTATTGTACGACGCTCAGAACGTCCCATCCCAGGGGTGGGCGATGACGCGCTCACGGTCGTTCTCTTGGGTGATTATGACATTGACGACAAGACCGTAAAAGGCCAGGAGCGTCTGTTGTTTCCTCCACGGGTTGGGCAGGATTTGTGCGAACTGCACGGAGAACCAGCCGGAGGAGTAGAACCAGCCAGCTATGATGAGTTGAAACGTCGCGATGCCAGGGAACCTGAGGATCATTGGAACGTTGATCCCGTAACGAGTGAACCGATTGCCCAAGGCGACGAGCATCAAGTCATCGAGTATTTATCAGATCCCCTGGTGGGCAATCTTCACTGTTATCGTTGGGGCCCCAAGGGTGGTGAATATGTGGCGGACATGACTGGTGCCTGGCCTTCCACCGAGTCGGCCCGTATTGAAGTGATCGCTGGTGATCCAGATACCCTAGTGAATCCAGATTCGACGACTGAGTTTCGATTCACCATATCCAAGGCCGACATTGTGGCTGTGGATTTCAGCTATGCACCAAGGCATGGCAGTGCGGATGAATTCGGCCTATGGCATCGAGCCAGCCCGGAAGAGCAGGACGACTTGCGCCCGATTATTGAGCGTGGAGGCCACTGGATGTTCTCAGCCCGTCGACCAGTGAAGATGGT
This sequence comes from Nitrospirales bacterium, assembly GCA_021604005.1. Lineage (GTDB taxonomy): Bacteria > Nitrospirota > Nitrospiria > Nitrospirales > UBA8639 > JAGQKC01. The sequence goes on from BQIV01000003.1 coordinate 100,524, forward strand.
TTACGCGGTGCGCCGACCATTGCTTGCACCGGATTTTGAGGACGACGATGGGACGCCTGTACCCAATCGAAGTGTAGATGATACCGGGGTCGAATTCGGAGCTACGTTCATAATTGATCGAAGATCTACCAGTTCGGTGACCTTGCGCGCCAGCTGGACTGATTTGATTGATGATGTCCGTCTGGACGCGCCCGCAACCGTTTCAGGAGGTGCCCGGCTTGGTCGCTTCGAGACACTTCGAAAGGCTGACTCGGAATGCCTCACATACACTATAGCCAACCACCGGGCTGAATTAGGAGACACCAGGCGTCATTATGCCCGTCTGCATCTTGAAGCCTTTAGTTATTTCAGCAGTTACTTTACCGAAGAACGGGTCGTGCGAATGGTTGGCGACGCTGTCATGATTGATGAGCGGGGCCTGGCCGATGGGACGGTCACGGTACGTCACGGGAAAGAGAACCTTGAGGCGGAACTTGGCAAAGACTTTGAAGTGCTGGGTTCTAAAGGCATGATCAAAACCATTCGTGGTGGGGCCATTAAACATGGCGACCAGCTGACCGTGCGTTATATTCCATTGCCTATTAGTCGCACCAATGAAAAGCTTCCGGCTGTTTATGTCATCTTTCCAAACACGGCAACACCTCCACCGCCTCAGATTGATTCTGTCATTCCAGCGGCAGCCCGGGATGTGCAAGAACATTCAATCAGCCACGATGGTCGTCTGCTGCGTGTCTATTTACAACGGCCGTGGCATGTGTCCGGAGATGGCGAATCTCTGGCCGTATTGATCGAACGGAATCCCATCGGTGTTTCCAACGCTAGCCGATTGGGACGAGATCCTGCCGTCACCAATGCCAATATTCTTCAGACCTTGGCCCCTTCGGCTTTTCCACGGGTTCATTCTGTTGTGGAGAACTACGATGGCAGCCACGACCTGGCACTTCATAAGGTAGAGTACGATGCTGTCAGTAAACGCTGGTTTGCTGACATTGCGGTGGCGACTGAACTCTATCGGCCGTTTGTGCAACTCGTGGTTGCTAGGTATCAGCCAGATTCGATCACTGGGAAACACCTGAGTCCCTCAGTCACTCTAGAGCCATTTAGGTTAGGCGTTTCCCGTCAGGTCGAATTGCAGCAAAATAATGATGGGTTCAACATCACTGTTACAGGTCGTGAACATGCCGGGATTCCCGTCCTGGAGAAACCTCAAGGGCAGAATGAAGTAGCCGTGACCGTACAAGAGGCAGACCCTGATCTTGCTGATCAAGACCTGCGTTGGATTACGGCAATCAACACGGCCACACTTGCTCGCGTTGCTGGACCAGACGGAAGCAGTTGGAGCGGGCAGTTGTCAATTAACAATTCCACAAGACCACAGCGTTTATTGATTGAGGAGTCTGAGCCGGCCTTGTTTGGTGGCGAGAAGCCGAGTCTGACCAGTCATGTGGTTTATTCTGAAGTGATGGTATTGCCGAAAAGTTAAATAATGTCTAATCGAAAAGTGATTGTTCTACTAATCAGGAATTCATAATAAGGTTAGAGAGCGTTGATTTCAGTGCTGTCATTCATAAGATGAAATGCCCGATGATTGCTTAGTTTGTCGCTGGCAATAGCAAAGGCACGATTGGGAAAGATGTCTTCATGTTTATTGTTGTTGACAAAGCTTACTGTGGTCGTACTGGTATGGATGTATTTAATTGTCTTAGGAGAGAGTAGAGTACTGGTGCTTCCGTATCGACCAGATTTGGCACCTACTCCTATAACCTGCGTGGCTATTTATACGGGAGAGCTCTGACTAATTAACGAACCTATAACTGTACCTAACAATTTACAATTGCGGATGTAACACATGCGGCGATTGGCAATGACATGTATGTGGCTGCATTATTCGTATGTATTTTCTCTGCCTGCAAATATATTTCTTGTTCAACTGACAAAGATCATTTCATATCTGACCTCATGAATCCTCTGGCCATCTCAAGATCTCCCACTGTCTCCAATTGAGTCACTTCCTGATGGATGCTGCTGTGACGAAATAGGTCTGCAGACCGCTCCGTTTCTTACCCTATTTTATTTCTTTTGCTGCGATTCTTCACAAGAATCAACGTGTTCACCATCATGGATAGCATCACGTTTGATCACGGCATTCATGTTGCTAGATGTCTTATTAAGGGAATCCAGCGGAAGTATGAGATCACACGTATTCTAAAGCCCTGGCTCTGGTGGATGGGTAAGCCTTAACGGTGAATGTCAAAAAGGACATGAACAATTTTGTGGATAGATGAGCGCGACATGGCAAATGGAAAAGTAGCAGTCAGTGCATCGTACTTTATGATGGGTTCCCTCTGTCCAACTCATGATGAAGTCTAACCTTAAGGACAGAAACAACAAGGAGGTCGTGTCATGAAAAGCATTAATCAAAAACAATCAACCAGCATGAGTCCTAAAGTGGCCGTCATAGGAGCTTTGGTTTTAGCTCTCAGTGGCGCCGTGAGTCACGCTGAGACGTACTGCTACGATTTCAGTAATTTTGCGAGTACGGGCTACGAGGTAGGAGATACGATCTCTACCGCGCATGGGGATATTAACCTTCTGGAAGTGTTTGATGAAAACCTGAATCCGATGCTCCCGAACCCGAGTGGGTTAACGAGTCATAATAATGTCCCCATTCCTGGTCAGGGAGAAAACCCCTCGTTGTTTAATCACGGTGGATTCACTATCCAAGTCGTGCCAAACAGTCCCATGTTGGCCGTGACCCTGAAATTCGCCGAAAACACCGGGGCTACTGATCAACAATTATGGAATTTTGGTGTCAATAATGAACGGCAAATTTGGAGAGGACAATTGTCTACTCTCGATGGACAATCTCTTGGTGAACCAACATACGGAGGACGTGTACGGATTGCGGTCGGTGGCGTGCAAATGCCTGATTCTTACTGGGTCCGTGGCATGGTGACGCTGGCCTCTGATCCCGTCAATCCGCTGTTGCCCAATAGAGGCATCGAAAGATTTTCATTTGGACGGAGCAGTCAACTTATCGTAGATGATGTTTGTATGACGGAATGATAATTTTTTTTGTGCGCGAACCGGGGATGGCTTACAACCCAGGCCCGGTCGGCAACTCAAGATAGCTAGCGATGAGAGATAAATGTCAAAAAGGAGAAGCCTTGAGCGAAAACAATAAATCATAATTTGGTGTATCTGGCTAGGCTTGTATGGAGAAGAGAACTATACCACTCAATGGGCTGGGGCAGCAGCGGGTGCCGCTGCACACTGGACAGAGGCCTTGGGCAAGAAACGAATTCAGCGGAGCTAAAAGATCCCAAAATAGCGATATCTAAAGCCGTGCCGGTCAGCCAGGATTAGCCTATTCTAAAGTGATCAATACAGAGAGGTGTGAAAATGTTTTCACGAAAAAGAACAAACGGTTTTGTCGTATTTGTATGTTGTATAGGGGTTGTGTGCATGCTTGGTTCTCTCGGATCTGCAGTAGCTGGTAACACGAAGACTATTGTGCGGTCGGATTACAATAAGGATGACTACCTTCTGTTTATGACCACTACAGGGCAGAAGGGTGACCCAAAACCAGGTGAGGTTGGAGCGACTATCGATTCTCAATCTAGCCCAGGGGGAAGAGTTCCTCTCTTCTCCTGGGAGATTGCGAACGGGTCTGGTTCTCCAGGGGATGCTTCAGTGGAAGTCAATATTGGCAAGAATGTCACGTTACCAAACCCAACGAATTACTACGCGGTTACAGGGGTTCGAATAGATGAACGGAACAACAGACCCTGTGTGTTGACCTTGTTGGGTGCATTAGTTGATCCACGTTACCCAAGTTACACGAGGGAAGTCGCACGCTATGAACTTGCACTGTGTAAGAAAGTGCTGCCGGGAAAAGATTCGAAGACGGTTGACTTATCGGGAGATATCCGCAATTTCGACGCTCGCAAGCACGGAAGGGTGTTTGTGAGCGGAATTTCGGTATGCCGTGGGGGCGGAATATTGCAGGAAGCACGTCATTCCAACGCATGGAAAATCAAAGGGATTAAGGTGCAGCCCACAGAGGTTAACCTGAAAGATGCTCAAGTGCTCGAGGCCAATCTTATTGTGAGTCCGGACGTGCAGAGCTTCACGCGAGCGAACTGTCGGAAGAATATTCAAGCGACTGATGCTAAGCCGGGTTGGGACAATTGGTCGGATTGTCCGACGGGACAGATGGTCACGGGCGTTCGCGCGTACTCTGCGAAAGGTAAATTTTTTACGGGACTGGCAGTGAACTGCAAGAGTGTGGCGTCGAGAAAAATTGCCACGCCGCCTGTTAAGGATGCAGATGGATACTAGTCTATAAAATAAAAATGATTCCCAATCATTCGGGAGTATAGAGACTTCGGGTTCGGTAAGTTTACGAAACTGCCATGAAGCAAAAGAACGTGTTGACGTGCCTAATGGGAAGGTGAAATGTGTTCAGGAGATAACGCGTAAAGACGGCAGGAAAAAGTCTGAACCTTGCTTATATGGCGGAATCGACAAAAACAAGGACTCTTTTGAATTTCGAGTAAGTAAATGAGCGTTCATCCTGCTCCTCCCCTTTGTGAGGGGAGGATTTAGGTGGGGTAGAGTCCTACAACGCGCGAAAACTGGCTGACTTAAGTGCAAAGACTGCAGCCAACTTGACGTGTCTACCTCCCCTCGCCCCTCCTTACAAAGGAGGGGACTTCCGGCTTGTTCCCTGGCTATCGTACCCACTCGAAATTCTAAAGAGGCAAAACAAGTGTTTGGAACGTTTTTAGGAATATCACAAACATGAGGGAATCTGATCAATGGGCTTATGAATCCAGATTGTGGCTCCCTTCCGATAGGTTGGGTGCATGATTGACAAAAGTTTCGAAAAAGGAGGCGTAAAAATGAAATATATAAGATATCAAACTCATGTGGTCCTGGCGTTGATTTTGGGACTTTGTGCACCTTTGGGTGTCAGTGCTGAGACCCACATTGAGACGACCGAGCAGATTCAGGGTCGTAATCGACCAAACGTGCAGTTGGATGTGGTCGAGAGTTCTGATGTCATGCGTGATGCATCAATGAATAATATGTTGTTCCAGGGTCGTCTGCTCAAAACGCACAGTGATTATTCCCGCGTAGATAGTCAACGCGATCTGCCGATACGGCTCGCGGCGCTTGATTCCGTGGACGGGCCACCACCCTGTGGGAAGGATGGCGTTTGTAACGTGAACGCCTGTTCTGCAGATCCGGATTGTCCGGATGGGTTGCAACAGGAGCATGACAGTGAACCCTACGAACCACCTCATGATGAAAAGGGACCTTTATCGGTGTGGCTTACGACTGGCCTAGATGGATATGACGGCGGGCATTCCTGTGATTTCGATAAGGGAACTTGCAATATTAAGGTGACGTGGAGTGTGCAGCCCGATAAGTACGACAAATGGAAGATTTGTTGGAAAGATTGGGGCGATACGTTTACGAATGCCTGTAATGAAAACCAAAAGGTTCGAAAATTTGAAAATAACTTTTATGTGATTCCCAACCTGAAAGAAGATCATCATTATCGAATTCGGCTGGAAGGTCGAAAGGATAAAAACGACAAGTGGAAATGTCTGGTTAAGGCTCGATTACGGAACGTCCATTTGAATGGGACGAATATCAGGGGAGTCGTTCCATGTATCGTGCCGTGATTGTACATGTTAATCTTTAAGGGCACCTCTAAAAACCGTCCTTTCCTGCGATGGCGGCGTTAGCCGCGTGCTCAAATCCTCATGTATTGACACATACACTGCGGTTTTCCGCGCGCGGCTTCCTTGCTCTCACATAAAAATCCTGGTTTTTAGAGGTGCCCTTACGATTGTTTGAGAAGAAAGGAGGCAATCATGCCACCCACACCACTTCAATTTTATCAAGTGGGATCTTACCCCTATCCGGTTACGACGACTGGTACTGGAAGTGCGCTAACTATTTGCCGCAGGAATAACGATCCTTATTTAGCGTTTCTAACCCAGACATCATATGAAGACGAAATCGTCTTACTCTATTTGCATCTGTCTGTCTCAAAAGAAGCTGCACGTTTTGCAACCCCTCTCGATCAGGACGTCATTAGCGGCATGACCTATGGACGGGTTCGAAACATCATTTGGGCCGTCCAATCCACCACGAATCAGGATACGATTATCGGTATTGATCCCGACACCGGTAATCAGGTCGATACGATTACGGTTCCAGTGCGACGGGGTGTAGCGTTAGCGCATAATGGCTTATATTTTGTTCGAACTGATGGCACAGTCCTAGAGGCCATAGCCAACAATGGAGTCGTGTTGGGAAGTGTGACTGTCTCACTGGGGTCCAGTATTCAAGGTCTCACGGCAGCTCCGTGGTCCTATGTGGCTAGCGATACGGCTCTCAATAGACTGGTGGTGCTCAATGTCTTCGGCAGTGAAGTGGCTGAATGTACGGTTCCCCCCGGACTCGCCGGCGGTATCACCGCAGTGGTGTATAACAGTTTTCCAGATTATGATCAGGTTTCCCAACTACCCACGGAAAATGGTGCGTGGGGCGATATTGGGACGCCGTATCATCCCGACACTCCTTGGAACCCCGCACCGTGGATTATGCGTCATAATATTTATTTGGCAAACGAGTTAGACCAGACAATCTATTTTGGATATTTCTATGAATGACGATAGGCCGTTGGCCATGGTAACAGACGTTGTCCGGATTACTGGGAATACGCAATCCGAGTGTCTTGGTAATTCTTAGAATAGGATCATCACAAAATTACACGTTAGGAATGGGTCATTGCGAATGCCATTGGTCTGATGGAAAAAACTGTCAGGAGAGGCGGGCGGGCGGCTATTGAATTGGGGGCAGTGGTTTTCACTGGGCTGTCGCATGTCGTGTTTCAAGGTCTGGGCGCGAAAGGACTCTTTATTGCCTTGGCTGTCACAAGTTGGGTGACATATATTGGTTGGCGGGTTCGTGACAATCCCAGTCTCTGGAGACAATGGGGATTTCGAGTCGATAATCTGAAGGCATCAATTTTTTTGCCTACCCTCGTGTTTGTTCTTGCGATGCTCGGGATGCTGTGGTTTGCCATTAGCCGTGGGCGCGATCTGTGGAGTGCTCATATCGTTATTCTGTTGCTGTTGTACCCGATATGGGGGGTGCTTCAGCAGTTCTTGGTCCAAGCGTTGGGGGTATCGAACCTCAGGACACTTTTTCCTTATGCCGGAATTCAGTGGATTGTGCTTCTTGGGGCAAGCTTATTTTCCGTGGTCCATTATCCACATGGCTGGTTAATGTTTGCCACGGGACTCTTGGCGTGCGTTTTTATCCCCAGCTATCTCAGGCATCGGAACCTGTGGGTGTTGGGAGTGTATCATGGATGGTTGGGAACGTTTTTTTATCAATGGGTCTTGAATCAGGATCCATGGGTAGCCGCGTTTGGCGCATGAATCCCGGCAGGTTGCGAGTGGCTGAAGCGGAAGAATTGATCTTCTGATGTATTTCTGTGTTGGTGATCGAAACATCTGTCGATCAGGCAGTGTGGGATCTTCGAGACAAGGCTGAGCCAGAAAAGTTCTGGGGTAGTGTGTGTGGAGTCAACCGAATCCTTACTGGGTGGAAGTGGAATAAGATTCAGCTTGACTATCCGTGTGTTTCCCTATTTTCCCAAGAGCTTCATAGGCGGCTTTGACTGGGTCTGGTCCGTAGATTCGTTCCAACCGTCTCACTGTAAAATGTCCGCGTGCAAGATCTTGGAAATGATTGATGAACAAGAGATTGACTGTGGCACCACCAGCTGCGCCTATGATAGGAATCGCTTGGGCTGCAGCTTTTTCAGAGACCTGGATGCTGTAGCGGGTGGCGATTTGCGTGACGAGCCGGACTAACCCTGGTGCTCCCGTCTCCGCCATGCCTCGTTCGGTAATGTACTTGGCCGCTTCGGACACTGCAGCGCCCAGGGCTGTTCGAACCGCAAAGTATCCGGTTTCCGCGCCGTCATCATTTGGGGTTGGACCACCGAGTGCAAAGACTTCAAGGCAAGAGAGCTTGGTTTCCACATCCAGGATGTTTTCCCCCTCGCTTCTGGCGATATCGGCGATTGATCTCAGCATAATTGTCGTCGAGATCGGGAGCTCGACCGCCAAACCGCCAAGGCCAAATGCCCCTCCTAAGGCGCCACTGATTGACGTGAAGACCTTATGCGCCGTGTTGGAGGCATCTCCTGCATGCTGATAATTAAGCGTAGCGACTGCAACATCCAGGGCCCTGGATAAGGCCCCCTTTGTAGAAGTCATTAATTTGTCAGACCAATTGTCTGGTAAGACGGCAAGAGCCTTTTCGACAGGCGTTCCAATCAGATTTGTAACTTTTGCGGCAAAGCTGGGGTTTTCGAGTAGCGTAAATGCGTGTTCAAGAGCTTCTTGGTCCTCTACACTAAGCGTCATGGGTGGGCGTCTCCGTATGAGAGCAATGGTGGGTTGAATCGAAACATCTTGTGTTCATTATATCGCACAAGCCAAATAATTGCTGGTCTACGCTCTTTATCGGTTCTTGCAAGACCAGCATTAACAAAAAGTGGGTCGTTATTCTTTTAATTGTACGCGAAACTGACCTTCTTGAACACTGATATGTTCCACCCCTTTGGCAAAGTGATCCCAAAAACCTCCGTCAGCACCGAATTGCTCAACAAGGTTGATGTTTTTGATGTCGCCCCACCAGGATTTGGGCAGTGGAACTCCGCCAAGGCTCATACCGCGAATCGCGACAACCGGTCGATTATCGACATACTTGAGTACGACTCCCATGTGTAACTTTAGGGTTTTCCCGCCGAGGAAGGGAATGTCACGGTCCATTGGAACGAGTAATTTCAGACTCACTAGGTCGTCGGTTAAGTCGACGGCGACATGTTTGGCCGTTTCTGGGTCTTTGGCAATGAGCGCATTGAGCTCTTTTTCCGATAGCTGAATCTCTCGTGTCGCCGAGTCTTCATGGTAGGGTTCAGGTTCTAACGGTCTAGGAGCTGACTCTGGCCGATGTGTTGTTATGGTCTTGTTGGTCTGTTGATGCGCTCCAGAGAGCTGTGCGAGTTTGGCCTCGAGTGTGTGCCGTTCCGAAGTTGTGAGTTGCGTGGGGGTGAACGGTGCGGCGTAAATATTTTTGCCCACCCACCAGGTTGTGAGGAGTATGGTGGTCAGGATGAGTATTAGTCCGACCCCAAGTATCTGGATTCCACCCAGGCGCCCCTTGGTGGTTGTGGGTTGTATGGTTGATTGATCCATATGTTGCCCTCTCGTAAAGGGTACCGTATTCTTGGTAAACGGACAAGTTGTTGCTGGGTAGTCTGTTACAAAAACGAGGGGGAGCACGATTGTCTTGTTACTTTCGTGCGGTGCTAGACAGACACGATCTCAGTATAGCGCATTGCTCGGATGCTTGCACAGAGCAGGATGCGTCAACGTCATGCAGTGAGCAGTCAATCAGTGTTTTAGTGAGATGCCGGTCTCGTCACGAAGTCTTCTCCATCCTCACTCGCGGGGACACATTTTGGGGTCATGCTCAACAACTTTCTGGAGAGCCATTGTGGATTCGTCCGTTTCCTCCTCATTGCAAATGTGAGTGTATGGACAATCTTGTTGTGGAATGCTTTGTTCGAAGAGGTTCAGTGATGTGTTTGTTTGTACGTCTCATGGTTGTCTTTCATGCTACGAACCGTTGTCTGTAGATGTATATAGTGAAATGGTAGACTCTATGGTATGGTCCTGGGCAATTTGCTATGAACGCTCCGTATGAGTAGAGATGAGTGATGGCATTTTTCCGTAATACAAAACGACTCGTCATTCTTCTTGTAAGTCTGGTGTTGCTGTACACCCTTGTTGGGTTTGTGGTGATCCCATGGGTTGCCAAGGCCAAGCTTCCCGCCATCCTGTCCGAACAGCTTGATCGTCCCGTGGTGGTGGGCGACGTCGTGTTTAATCCCTTCATGCTTTCGCTCAGCGTTCGTAACTTGGAAGTGCAGGAGCAAGACCAGAGTCCGCTATTTGGATTTGGCGAACTCTTTGTGAATGTTCAGGCCTCGTCGATCTTTCGTCAGGTGTATACATTTGAAGAGATTCGATTGGTGCTGCCCTATGGACTCCTGAAGATTCGACCGGATGGCACCATGAATGTTGCAGAGCTGGGACCCGCGACTCCTTCTGAATCGGGTAAAGCGTCTGCAGACGCTGAGCCTGCACAAGAAACTGATGACGAGACAGGCGTGCCGGCCATTGAAATTCATCGACTGGCAATTGAGCAGGGCATGGTTGAGTTTCATGATGAATCTCGATCGACGCCATTTCACATCCATATTGTGCCGATTGCCATTGCCCTCAATAATTTTGCCACGCATCCCGATTTAGAAAACCCCTATGTCGTCACTGCCGAGTTAAGTGATGGAGAAGTGCTAGAGTGGGAAGGGACGCTCGTGCTCGAGCCATTCAGCTCTCAAGGGAAGATTTCACTAACAGGATTTCAACTGCACACGCCATGGCGATATCTTCAGGATCAGCTACGTTTTGAGATACAAGACGGGGTATTGAACGTCAGTACCGAGTATCAGGTCGCTATGCAAGGGGAGCATGTCGACACGACATTGCGCAAGGGCGAAATTCATGTACGTGAACTACGTATGGCGGCCAAAGGGAGTGCCGACACGGTGTTTGCCATTCCTTCACTGGACGTAGAAGGTGTCACAGTCGATGTGACACAACAACAGGTGACCATTCCATTGATTCGTTCCAAAGATGCCACGTTTGTCACCTGGTTGAATAACCAGGGTGCCGTCAATTATCAAGACCTCTTTGCTCCTATCGACTCGACGGAGCAGGGCCAGGGATCTGTACAAGAATCTGAATCGAATGCGTCGACATCTCAAGATCCCCCGGTTTCCGAGAAGCTGTGGGTGGTCGATGTTCAAGATTTTGCCGTGGGGAACTATGCGATTGAGTTTGAAGATAGAACCCTGCCAACGCCTACGTCACTCAATTTGACAGGGATAGATCTGCAGGTTAAAGAGCTCAAGACGTCTTTTGAGGAACCATTTGACCTCTCATTGGTCGTGACGGTGAACGACTCCGGAGCTGTGCAGACAACGGGATCCGTAGGCGTGGATCCTGTCATGGTCGACCTTGAGCTAAGCCTGTCCGAATTAGCCCTTTCTCCCTTCGCTCCATATCTCTCGCCACATGTACAGTTTGAGCTTGATGATGGGGTGGTGGACTTGGAGGGAACAGTGACGTATCAAGACGCACCCGCCGCGTCTCCGCTTGTTCACTACGATGGAGGCATTGCGCTTAATCGGTTTGTTGCTCGTGATCCTGAGTTAGATGAAGAATTCTTGAAAATCGAATCGCTTGCTGTCAATGGCTTGAAATTGGATGTTGAACCGACGGCAGTGTCGATAGAGGAGGTCGCGCTGTCAAAGCCCTTTATCAAGGCCACGATAGGTCCAGATGGCGTCATGAACGTCTCGCGGCTGTTTTCTCCCCCTGGTTCACAAGATGAACCGGAACAGGAATCACAGGATGAGGCCTCTTCGTCACCCGAATCTGCTGATGGGGAACAACAACCGCTTCCCGTCAAGATTGATGCGGTTCGTCTTACGAATGCCGCAACACAATTCGCGGATCAGTCTATAGAGCCGAATGTACTTACCGGCATTCAAGAACTGACAGGAACGATTGCCGGCCTTTCGTCGGCGCAAGTAGCGAAGGCCGATGTGGATCTCAAGGGAAAAGTTGACAAGTATGCGCCCTTCGAAGTGCAAGGCAAAATCAATCCCCTTAGCCGGGATGCCTATACCGATTTGACGCTCTTGTTTAAGAATATCGATTTAACGGCCGTCTCTCCCTATTCGGGAAAATATGCTGGCCATCCGATTACGAAGGGGAAATTGTCGCTCGATCTTCAGTATAAGGTCGCGGAGCATCTATTGGAGGGAGAAAATAAAGTGTTGGTGGATCAACTGACCATGGGAGCAAAAACCGGAAGTCCGGATGCGACGTCATTGCCGGTTCCGTTGGCTCTTGCCTTGCTCAAGGACCGTCATGGGAAAATCGACATCGATTTGCCCGTTCGAGGCAACCTGGATGATCCGGATTTCAGTTATGGCGGGGTGGTCATTCAGGCGTTGATCAATTTGCTTACCAAAGCGGTTGCCTCGCCCTTTAATCTTGTTGGGGGGCTCATTGGAGGAGAAAGCCATGATCTGCAATTCGTGGAGTTTCGCGTAGGCTCTCAGGAGTTGGATGAGGCGGAGCAGGAAAAATTGCATTCGCTTGCCAAGGCGCTGGAAGAACGTCCGGCACTCCGGCTGGAAGTTACCGGAACGGCTGATCCGGCTCGTGACCGGCAAGCGCTCTCTGAAGCGAAACTTACCGCGCAGCTTGAGGCCCTGCAAGCGAAAGAGGCAGACTCGTCAAGTTCTTCGGTGTCGGAAGCGGCTGAGACGGAGATGGATGTTGATGAGGAACGTCGGTTGATCCGTCTTCTTTTTGTTCAACAGTTCGGTGAAGCGGAAGCTGCGAAGTTGGAAGCGCCGCCCGAGTCCGCTCAAGGGGAACCCTGGGAACAGATGAAACGGCAATTGTTGGGTGCCATCGATGTCCATGAAAGCGAAGTCCGACTCTTGGCCCAGCGCCGGGCTCAGGCGATTCGTGATCATCTGATTCAACAGGGAAAGATTCCCGAAGAACAGGTCTTCTTGATCCAGGTTCAAGTCCATGCCGAAGCCGATCAAGATCGTGTGCGCAGTCCTCTCTCGTTAGCGGCAGGCTAGTGCAGAAGACACAATGAAAAAGGCAATTGGCAAAATTCAATATGCAAATGTAACAAGTCAGGTTGTTTTTTTAATTTTGCACTTTGAAATTTGCACTTCGTATTTTTCCTCCTATGTCTTTTCTGACTCCTCCCATTGACATTCTTGCCTTCGTGTGGCTGAACGCCGCCATCTTCATGCTCGTGCTTTGGTTCTATCAACGGTTCCATCAAAATGCCGTCGTCGCGGATCTCGGATTTTGCGTCATGTTCGGCGTGCTAAGCGTGGTCTACGCGGCCGTACTGGAGGGCGAACCATCTCGAAAAGCCTTGGTTGGGACGATGGGTGCCGTGTACGGGTTGCGCTTGGCATGGCATATAGGTGCTCATCGGATGTATGGCAGATCAGAGGATGCTCGGTATCAGGAACTTCGAAGAAAGATGGGACCGTGGGCGCAGTTCGGATTTTTTGTGTATTTTCAAGGGCAGGCGCTTGCGCTGGTGATTTTCTCCATTCCCGTCGTGGTTCTGATGGTGAGTCCGTCTCCCCCTTTTGGCGTTTGGGAAATCGTGGGGGTACTGATATGGCTTGTCGCTATCATAGGAGAGGCGGTTGCTGATTTTCAGTTAAGAGCGTTTCGGGATAATCCGGAAAACAAGGGGAAAACCTGTCGTCATGGATTGTGGCGCTATTCTCGTCATCCGAATTATTTTTTTGAAGGGCTGGTCTGGTGTTCCTATGTGATAATGGCGATTGGAGTGCCGTATGGTGGGCTGACGCTGCTTGGGCCGGCGCTGATGATTACAGCACTTCTCAAGGTGAGCGGCATTCCCTATGCCGAGGCTCAAGCGTTGTCGACACGCGGGGATGAGTATCGTGAGTACCAACGAACGACTAGCCTCTTTGTTCCATGGTTTCCGAAAAAGTGACCAGACGCTGGATTATGGACTATGTTCAGCAGGCTGTGTGTACGGTGTCGCTCCGGATGGCTCATTGGCTTTGAGCTTGGCAATACGTCCGATGAGCAGAAGCCCCGGTAGGGCAATCAATGTGCAAAACGTATAGAAAATTTCCCAGCCAACCCAATCAGCCAACACGCCAGTTGTTGATCCTGCGATCACGCGTGGGACGCCCATTAAACTAGTCAGGAGAGCATATTGTGTGGCGGTAAATCGTTTATTCGTGATGCTGGCCATGAAGGCGACATAGGCCGTCTGTCCGAGACCGCTGGTGATCGTTTCAAAGGCGATGACGGCCGTTAAGATGATGAGGTGATTTCCTGCAATCGCAAGAATCACGAATCCTGCCGTCGATATCATTTGTAAGATGCCAAAGATCCAAAGCGAACGGATAATACCGAGTCGGTAAATAACTAATCCCCCCAACAGGCCTCCAGCAATTAAGGCTACCATCCCAAATAATTTGACGACCATGGCATATTGTGTTTTAGAAACACCCAGGTCGACCATCAATGGGGAAATCATTTCGGACCCCATGCTGTCTCCAAGTTTGTAGAGCAAGATGAAGGCGACAACCATGATGGCGTGTGGACGCGAGAAAAACTCTACAAATGGCCCAACGATGGCTTCTTGGATGGATGCAGGGAGGGGATAATCCCTTGTCGGTTCTTGAGCAAGCCACGTGGCAACGATGCCGATGAACATGCAGGCTCCCAAGATGAGATAGACATCTTGCCATGAGAAGACGTCTTGGTCGGCGAGGAAAAGTGCAAGGGCTCCAGAGGTCAGCATGCCGAGGCGGTACCCATAAATAAATATTGAAGATCCGATGCCGAGCTCCTCATCCTGTAGTGCTTCCCGTCGATAGGCGTCCAGGACAATATCCTGGCTGGCACTGAAAAATGTAATCAAAAGGCAGAGTGTGACGACTATGGGGACTTGCGTGAGGGGATTGGTGAGCGCAATGGCGCTAATAGCGAGAAGCAGGGCAATTTGACTGATCAGCATCCAGCCGCGCCGTCGTCCGAAATCGATAGGGACGAAACGATCCATGAAGGGAGCCCAAAGAAATTTGAGCGTATAGGGTAGGCCGACAAGACTGAAAAAACCTATGGTGCTGAGATCGAGTCCTTCTTCACGAAGCCAAAACTTTAAGGTGGATCCGGTGAGAAGTAACGGTAAGCCGGAGGCGAATCCCGTCAGCAACATGATGAGCATCTTGCGGCCGAGTAACAGCTTGGCGAAATTCATCATCCAGTGAGATGTGCGGGGTTCAGTGTTCATAGGTAAGAGCGTACCACGGGTTCGCGATTGCGTCTTCCATGGGTCCTGAATGGGATAGGAGCGGTCAACTTGTAAGGATGGTCATGATGTTCGGTAATAGGCGGGCAGGTTGACGCATATTTCAGGTGATATCGGAATCGGGTGTGTCAATGGTGCCATGAAAATCTCCGGTAGCGTGTTATAGCATATCTCTGTGTACCCGATCAGCGTGCGCACGAATCCTTTTTGCCAACAGGAGTATGAAGCATCATGTGCATCTTTATTCCACACCGCAGCTCTATCTCTACATGCAACACAGAGCCCCATTGGATTTCGATACAGCATGCACAGATGGGGCTGTCCCAAGTATCTGTTGCATGATGTGGATAACGGTGAGCGGAAACGTAGTCGGCCTGCTCTGAGGCTGCCTTCCGGCGTGCGAGAATTTCTTGAAAATACCTTGACAAAAGGGAAGGGAGGTGTCAGCCTAAGAGGCTCCAACATAATTTATGGTACACATCATCGTGTCTGAGGTTGTGCAAGAGCTCTACTATGGTATAATACGCTGTTCATCTATCTGATATTACGTTTCTTCTCTGCATTATTTTTTATTCCCCTTTCTTACGTTTCACATCATATGTATCCCGTTCATTCCAACCAGGAGGTATCTTCTATTTTGTAGCGTCGTCTTCATTGGCTAACTGATACGCACTAATTGATGTTCCCAGTATATACGCTCCCGCCGTTGTGTGCCGGAGCCAAGACGCCAATGAAAGAGTCGATGTATGAGTTCAGATTCTCCTCTTCCTCCCTCGCTTTCTGAGACAAAGCGAGATGTTCCGCATTTGGATCAACTCCAATTGCCGACTCATATTCTTGCGCGTCAACGTGCGCTTTCTTCTATTGCCAGCCATAAGCTTCTGTTAGAAAAAATTGCCATTGGGGAATCGTTACCGGATATTCTAACTCTTTTCTGCCGGAAGATAGAGGAACAGTTTCCGGACATGTGGTGTTCTATTCTTCTGTTGGAAGGTGAAACCTTGCACCATGTTGCGGCACCCAGTTTGCCGGACTCATATGTTCGTCGCATTGATGGAACGGTCATAGGGCCACAGGTGGGCTCTTGCGGGACGGCGGCTTATGAGCAGGACACGATCATTGTCTCCGACATTGCCCGAGACTTTCGTTGGACACGATATAAAGATCTTGCGTTACACCATGGGTTACAGGCCTGTTGGTCAACTCCTATTTTTTCATCCGTTGGTAGCGTTCTCGGGACCTTTGCAATGTATTTTCCAGAGCCGCGGATTCCTGATGCCATGCATCAGGGGGTCATTGAAATGTATGCCCATCTCACGGGTATGGTCATCGAGCGTTCACGACTGGAAGAGTCCCTGGTCAAAAACACGTCTCGCTTCCAAAGGCTTGTGGAGACAGCCAATCTTATCCCTTGGGAAGCCGACTATTCGACATGGCGTCTCACCTATATTGGTCCGCAGGTCAAGCAACTTCTTGGGTTTCCGGAGGACTATTGGCGCGAGGACCGGGCATGGGAACGCTGTCTTCATCCCGAGGACCGTGAGTGGGTGATAGCTCATTGTCGTGAAACGTCTCGGCAACAACGAGATTTTGAATTAGAGTATCGCGTGAAGACTGTGGACGGCACGACGGTATGGGTTCACGACCTGGTCAGTGTGATTCACGATCAGAATGGTGAACCACAATTTCTTCAGGGGTTTTTAATCGATATTACGAAGCAGAAAGCAACAGAGGTTGCAAGCCAAAAAAGTGAAGAACGGCTGCAAGCGATTCTCGATCATTCCCCGGCGTTCGTGTTCGTCAAGGACTTGCAAGGCCGGTATCTCATGGTGAATCGTCAGTGGGAGAATTGCTTTGGCATGTCAAGAATGGATGTGCTCGGGAAAACCATTCACGAGATATTCCCGAAGGACACCGCGGATGCCTTGTTAGCCAACGATCGGCATGTCTATGAAAAACAAGCGCCAGTCGAATTTGAAGAGGTTCTCCCGCAAGATGATGGTCCACATACGTATCTTTCTATTAAATTCCCTATTCCGGCCTTTCATGAAGAATCGGCCGCTGTTTGCGGAATTGCGACGGATATCACCGATCGGAAACGCACGGAGCAACTCTTGCAAGCGCAAAATACCGTCTTACAACTCCTTGCTCATGGCGATCCATTGGACCATATCCTCGAAACACTGTGCGTGTTAATCGAACGACAGCGGCCAGGCGCGTATTGTTCGATACTACTTGTGAACGACTGTGGCAAAACTCTTCGGTTAGGAGCCGCGCCATCCCTACCGGAAGAATTTGCCAGAGGGCTTGATGGATTGACGATTGGAGAACTGTATGGCTCCTGCGGAGCGGCGGCGTTTCTCGGTGAACCCGTGATCGTTCCGGATGTAAGCAAAGATCCCCGGTTTGACCTCTTCGGAGATTTTCCGTCGAAGCACGGTATTCGCGCGTGCTGGTCGACACCATTTTTTAGCGGGGACGGCCATGTGTTGGGGTCGTTCTGTATTTCTCATTCGCTTCCCTGTGCTCCATCCGATTACGACGAACATATCATGACGACTGCGGCTCATTTGGCGAGCATTACCTATGAGCGGCATAAGACGGAGCGTGCCCTCAAGGAAAGCGAAGCGAAGCTTCGCCAAGCGCAGAAAATGGAGGCCATTGGGACATTGGCAGGTGGAATTGCTCATGACTTCAACAATATTCTGACCGCCATTCTCGGCTTTAATGAATTAGCCCGGTCATTGCTTCACGATACCAGTCCCGTGTCTCGATATCTAGAAGAGGTGCATGCGGCCGGGATTCGAGCCAAAGGATTGACGAAACAAATTTTGGTCTTTAGCCGTCAAACCGATCAAGAACTTAAGCCTCTGTATTTACCGCAAGTCATCGAAGAAGCCGTCCGGTTTCTCCGGGCGACATTGCCTGCAACCATCGAGATCAATACCGTATTCGAGGAAAAGGTCTGTCCCATCATTGCCGATCCTGTGCAGATTCATCAGGTCTTGATGAACATCTGTACGAATGCCTCACAGGCGATGGGTGAAAGGGGTGGTATGCTCGAGGTGTGTTTAGAAAGCGCTGTGTTGACGGAAGAGGAAATCGGTCGAGTGTGTGCCGAGGTAGAGGGCAATGGCGGATCCTATCTCAAGCTCACGATTCGTGACACAGGGCCTGGGATAGCTCCGGATATGCTCGAACGAATTTTTGATCCGTTCTTCACGACAAAAAGTGCGGGTGATGGTGTGGGGCTCGGCCTCTCCGTCGTTCATGGCATTGTCTCGAATCATCGAGGGGGCATCAAGGTCGACAGCACGTTGGGAGTAGGAACGACGTTTACGATTTTTTTGCCTGAGTTGAACATATCTTCCGTGCAAGAACGATCGAACGACGTCCCACTCGAATTCGGTGCTGGAGAACATATCTTGTTTGTCGAGGATGAGGAGTCGATCGCGCATCTCGGAAAGGAAATATTAAGGCAGCTTGGGTATACCGTGAGGGTTGAGACGCAAAGTATCAATGCTTTAAAAGTTTTTTGTGAGAACCCGGAAACATTTGACTTAGTGATTACCGATCAAACGATGCCCAACATGACTGGCGAAGTGCTTTCCCAAGAACTGCTGCGCCGGCGACCGGACATTCCAATTATCCTTTGCACGGGATACAGTCCAGTGATGACGCCTGAAAAAGCTCGAGACTTGGGAATTCGAGCCTTTTTATGGAAGCCTCTTCTTCTGCATGATTTGAGTGAGACGATTCACCAAGTCCTTTCTTCCCGGAAGTCTTTGTAGGATCGTATCGCCGTTTCAGTTATCAGAGTGTTGAATATTGAGAAGATCATCGGTCGTATGTACTCAGGAGGACGCTGTCTATCAGAGGCCTCGGGTCAGTTCAAAAAAATCTTGGCTCATCTTCTGTATCTTCAGACACGGTGAACACTTCGTCCTGCGAGGGGAGGAGCCATTGACGAGGATTGATGGTCAATGCGAGCCAAGTGCGCAGCGTACTGGCATTGCGTGAGCACGGCATTCTCGTGAACCCTCAATTACGATGCCGAATCACCGGCTGACATAGCACAGGTTCCTGTAAAGAGAACAACGCTACGTTCGCGACGACGAGAGGGCGACCTGCCTGCGCATAACCGCTTCGGCGAAGGCAGGGAACGCCGCTCCCGACCTTCGTAGCGACTTCGGCGGAGTAGGCGGCGGCTTTTTTTAATAGACTCGTTATACCAAAATGATACAGCGCCACCTTGTACCTGTTTGATATCCGGTAGGTGAAGGAACACGTCAATCATTATCAGTACTTCCAACGGGTTCTTGAACATGACTTGCATGTGTTTTTCCCCATGAATTGTCTGAGTAATGGTTGTTTCGTTGTGTCATGATTGCCATAGGAAGCGTGATACCTTGTTGATATTGTATAAATGCTTTTATTGGCATATTTCTTGCTTTATTATACTGATGGAGAGGTAATCGCATGGTTTTTGAATTGTGGCCTCAACTAAATTTTGCTGATTCAGCACATATTTTGAACTGCATTCATCTTTGTAAGTGATTGATATATCGATAGCCATGGAGCATTGATGCTTTCCTTTATCAGTAGATTCGTTTTATCGTGCGAGCGGCTTGACTGTGACGGTTTTGATATTTTCTGTATCGCATTGGATAATGTCCATAAACCAGTTTGGATTTCCTATAGCCAGTGCGAACTGAGGAGGGCAGCGCTCCTTGAGCATCCTTGATGGGCATGTTGCCAGAATGCGTCGGGTATGGATGACGATTGAACTGGTTTCACCGTTTGCTGGTGATATCAGGAAACGGTTAGGCAGGTCCTCGGGAAAGAATGAATAGTTTTGCGTATGTACAGCTCTATAGGAGGTGTGACGATGGTAGGAATGGCATGATGGTATCAACAGCCTCAGATTATTTTTTTGTGACAGCAGTTCCGACTTCCATGTGGGGACGCGTATTACGGTATTGTCAGGCCCAGCCAAACGGCAATGGGCGACTTTCTCCGTATCTCTTTGAAGCTCATGCCTGTCTGACGTTGAATGTGAGACCGTTTCATGAAGGATGGGCTTCTCCACACCCACTTCCCCATGGCACCTTCTTTTCCGAGCGATATTGTCAACATACCATTTTTGACATTGTGCAAGCGGTGCGAGAAGGCGTGTTGAATAGCAAGGTCTTAACATACCCTGAGTTGCTGGACGGACAAGATACAACTATCGTCTATTTTTGGCCTGATGAAAAAATGCCAGAGTATGAATCGGTTGGAAGTACTAGTTCTTTGACCCAGAAGGTGTACGAACTATTTGAAAGTCTTATGAATCAGTCCATACGGCATTTATAACGTGTATGCGTGTTTCAAGATCGGCCGCATTATGGCTAGAAAAAGACGTAGAAGGTATCGTACGACTAGGAAGAACTAGTTTAAGGTTGGGTCAACCGGCATATCGATGTAAATTTTATAGCTTTCGTCTAGCGATTGAATGATTTCTCCCCATAACAATGCCGGGTCTTTCTCGAAAACCCAAGTGGGGTCGGCAGGGAGGGTTAACCACGACCCGGTCTGCATCTCGTTTTCTAGCTGTCCCGGAGCCCAGCCTGAATATCCCATAAAGGCACGAAACGCTTCATTGTTTGACGGTTCTTCCAAGATTCGTTCAAGCGTTTGCACATTCCCGCCTAAATAGACTCCATCGACCACGTGATGGGTGTCTGATGGTTCTTCTGGAACACGATACAGAATCAGTAAACTGTTTTTTTGAACTGGGCCGCCCGTAAAGACATGATGTCGCTGTCCCTCAATGATGGGAATTTGAGGCAGGACTTCGGTGATCGTAATTTCAGTCGGTCGATTGATGACGACGCCGAGGGCGCCTTCATGACCATGTTCGCAGAGGAGAATAACGGTCTGCCGAAAATTTGGGTCACGCAACGACGGGGTGGCAATAAGGAAAATCCCTTTTTCTAATTCAGTTCTCATTCGTTTATCCTACCGTGACTGTCTAACAGGTTCAAGGGGGAGCGCTGAGGTCTCGCCGGGGTGCTTGACCTGCTACGCCAGGTCGACATGCTGAAATCATTCGTGCGGCATGCCTAAGTCAATGCGATAGCAAAATGGGGGGGCTATGCCGAGAGACTTAATGGCGTTCTAGGACGTTCAGGGTGAGGTGATGCTGTGTGTGGTGTCGTTTCACCGTTGAAAAGAGGTCCCTGATTTTTGACGTTGGATTGCTCTGTCAGGGGTGAAGGTGTCTGCGATAGGACATCGTGTTCAACGGCCTCAAGGAGTGACTCAAGGAATTGTTTTTGGAGTTGCTCCACGAGTGTCGGTGGAGAATTTGTGGGTTCGGGATTGTCTGCAAGAGACGTTAAGAGTGTTGTGACGATGGTAGGAAATTGGTTCCTTAATTGTTCAGGGGAAATCTGCACGTTTTCCCGGACTTTTTGTAGTCTTCCTACGATATGCTCAAGGGAATTGATTCGTTGTAAATTGGCCTGCTCACGCACTCCTTCATGTTCATGCGATCCTATCTTTCCAGGAATTGCGACTCGAGTAGACTGTGTGGCTAATGAGGCGGTTGTTGATTGGCGAACAAACAGGGCTGCGTGAGAAAGGGTTTCCAGTTTTGCGAGAGAAGCGACCGCATGTGTGGCCTCTTCAGTGTTATCGTGTTGCAACGCTTGCAGGATAGTGTGTGCCGACTGTAGAAACGCTTGAATGTCGGCGTGTTCTTGTTCATTGAGATCGCCTTCAACGAGTAAGTTGAAGTGTTTTTGACTCGACGTGCTGACGTGCTGGCCCTGGACGCTTACGCTCCGATCGTTGCTCAGTCCTTGAAATGTATAGGTTCCGAAGGATGTATTGACTTCTGAGGCAGAAGACAGTGAAACTCGGTCACCTTCCGATGTCACAAACGTAAAATTGGCGCTGCTCAGAGATTGTGAGCGAGCGTGGAATTGGTTCGATGTTGCGGTGAATGAGGGGAGCGTGGAATGTTGCAGAATGTCCGGAAGAGGGTTTCCCACTTGGGCTAATGAAGACATGCGACACTCCTTTGAACCATCACATTATCAAGACATCTTCAAAAGATATCGGTCTATACAATGGGAATCTAAAGGAGGGTCATCACGCTATGGGCAAAGTGGCGGATCGAGAGTTGGTCGCTACGATATGTGTCAATATGCAAGGAAATCTCTCATATACGTATCCTGTCGTGACGGCTACATGCGTAGGGTTAGGTGCGGTAGTCTTTAAACTCGGCAGTGGCATCCGGAAGTTTGAAGAAGGCGCGCATTTGATTTTTCAGCGTCTCTCTTGCACTTTCGTCCCCCAGGTTCAGGCGGTATTCGTTAATGACCATGGTTTTGACTCCGCCTGGGCCATTCCATTCATTCCAGCAATCCTGGCAGACATTACTTTTTATCTCTTGCTCCAATTTTCCTAAGAATAAATTATCTGTCATCATTTCTGATGATTTTTCGCATTTCAGACACGCAATTTCAGACATAGAATCCGGAGCTCCTTTGTCAATGAAGAGGTCATTGAAACGGTGAATGTAACTACCGATGAATCCTATCATACCTCTTTGTCGAAGGAAAAGGTGAAAATGGGACTGACTTCATGCATCGATCAGAGGAGGGATGTACAGTGATTGTCGGGGGCATTGATATTGGAACGTTGACCTGTCGGCTATTAGTCGCCGACATTACTCCAGAAGGACATATGCATGAGATCAATTCGGATCGTCGAATCTTACGCTTGGGAGAAGGGGTGGATCATGAGAGGCGGCTCAATGACGAGGCCATGAAGCGGGTGATTGATGCTCTCGGTGAGTGGCGGACGAAATTGACGCGCTGTCAGGTTGATGCCATTGTGCTTGTGGCGACCAGTGCCGTTCGGGACGCAACGAATCGGAACGAGTTCCTGGAGAGGGTGAAGCGGGAGACGGGACTTTCGATCGAGGTCTTGAGTGGAGACGAAGAAGCACGTCGAACGTTGTTGGGGCTCAACTGTGGCCTTCCGTCTGACATTCACGAGTGCATCGGCCTGGACATTGGCGGAGGCAGTACGGAATGTATTCGAATGACCAGTGATGGGCAGCCAATTATGGCTTCGCTTGATATCGGCGTGGTCCGCTTCACGGAGCGGTACATTCATTCAGATCCGCCACATGACCAGGAGGTGCGTGCTGCTGAACGACTGATCAAAACCCATATTCAAACGCTCCAAGAACAATTGGGCGATCTGGACTCCGTCACACTTGTGGGAACAGCCGGAACTGTGACGACCTTAGCGGCAATGGCGCAACAGTTGTTGCGGTATGAGCCAACCCGAATCCACAATTATTGGTTAACGCTTGAGAAGATTTGTGAGTTAGAACATGACTTGCGCTCGCGCACGGAGACGGAACGTGCTCAGCTTCCCGGTCTAGAGGCCGGCCGCGAAGGCGTGATCGTGATTGGTACCATCATTCTCCGGACATTCATGGAAACATTGAATTTTACGCGGTGTTTAGTAAGCGATTATGGACTACGGGAAGGAATACTGATTGATTGTATGCACAAACACCGGCGTGACCGTTAGTTGTATTGTCGCGCTTCGAAAGGTGTGACTATCGTTGACTGTACCAACGAAAACCTTTGGATTCTTGATACTGTGGACGATGAATTTTTGCACCCGGTTTTTCGAGCATCATCACCTTAAAGTCCCAGAGTCCGAACCAGGCGGGATCCAGCACGCTATGATAATGTAGCCCGTTTAACTTTGGAAGTGTATCGCCAAGCACCTGTTTGAGTTCATGTTGCGTGTAGGCACGAACGGCAAACGGGGTCTCGAGCGCTTCGCAAATGCGGCGAATGGCGTAGGCGGCTCCTGTGCAGAGGACTTCTGTCTCACCGGAGATGTTCAAGAGCTGTGGAAGCGCGCAGTATTGTTCACGAAACCCAAGCCCGCGTGCGGCGTGGCGCATGTGTGAATATTGGACTTCATATTCGGTATGTCCCGGGAGTTTCACTGGTTCGGGGTAGCCTGTTTCAATTCCGAATTCAATGAATATGGCATGGCCACCCGGCTTCAGCGCTCGCCAGGCTTCGATGAGAAATGACAGTGCGCCATAATTAAAAATCACTTCATCCGGAAACGGTTTGTCGAGGGGTAAGTGGAGACGGCGGATGAGGTTCAGGGCGGCTTGATGTTGAGGTGTCGTGCCTTCGAGCGACTCCAATTCCTTGGCCGTCAAGTGTACCGGCGTCATATCCGCCAAATTTTCATTATCGATGATCAGATCTATGCTCCCATCGGTGAATGGGAGTTGTTCGGCATTGGCCTGCGTAGCCGACGCATTCCATCCAGCGGAGCGAGCCAGGCTTGTTTGCGAACCTAAAAATGGACGTGTGAGATCTAAAAATGTATAGCGAATGTCCTGGCGTTCGTCCTCACGTAATTCGCCAGCCAACTCTTTAGACACATACCCTAATCCTGCCCCCACTTCGACGATGCGTGTGGGTCGAGGGGTCAACCATCCCATTTTCCGGAGTGTTTGTCCAAGCAGTCGACCATAGGTCAGGCCATGTAAGGCTTCGCACGGTTCTCGAAACAAATGGGAGACCGTTGTTTCAATGATTTCAAAGTGCCCATGTTGCGTCTGAATCCCTTGCATATGGAACTTTGAAAGATGACCCTCAGTTTCTTCGGCCACGTTCCCATGCCATCCTTCGCGAACACGTTGGAGGAGTAGATCCCACTTGGCGTCCGCGCTGTGTCCACTTGGCGCTTCGGATCCGTAAAAACAGAGTGAGTATCGCGGGAGTGCCCACCGTTCTAAGAACCATTGGCCAGTTTCTTGATTTGGCCCACAGACCCATTTCCCAAATCGACTGACCAAGGCGGCTAGGGTTGAATGGCCATCCATGGCACCCAGAAGCGAGGCTCCCATGCGGTTCAGTCGTATTAACGGTAAGTCTTCATCCAATGGACTGACCCACCATTCTTCCGGGCCATGCTGGTAGATGATCAAGTCGGGCATGCGCCATGCCCGTTGACTCAAGATTTCGCCTTCGAGGATGAGTGGTTCGTCTGACTGTGGCGGACGGGTGGAAATCATAGTGTCATGCACGGATATGGTCCTCACTAGGCACGTGAATCAAAAACCGTTCGATGCATGCCTTTCCAGAAGGTATGCCAGGCTTCGGCGGTTTGTCGGGCTCCGCGAGCGACTTGCTCAAGATCTTCGGGGTTTTTGGCTGTGTGGCGTACGCCTTGTGTCATCCAATGGCTGTGAGCCAGTTCTTCTTCGAGATGCATCGAAAAAAATGTGAGATCGTGAGGCGTGAATTGCGAATACTTCTGTAACCCTGGCAGAAAGTATTGAAATTCTGAAACGGCAGTTGTTTCGATTGCCCATTCTGCCCCTAGGGCTTGGAGGTATCCGGCTTCCATGAAGAGGTGATGTATGCATTCGAGATATTCCTGGACTTCCGGAACAGGTTGAGTGTGACGCAAGTCCTGCTCACTCATTTCAACCGCCTGGGCAAAGCGTTCGAGTTGCCGAATATGCGCGTGAGGCAGTGATCCGCTGCCAAGCTCGGAATAGAGCGTTTTGGTCAGCTCCACGCGCATCTCCAGTTCGTCAAGTGGCGTCTGGTAGAGCAGGCCCTCTAAGAGTTTTACGAATCGATGGCAGAAAAAATGATATTGCCCGACAAATGTTTGGAGCTGAGCCGTTGTGAGAACATGCTCTCTGAAATCGACGAAAAAGATATTGGTGTTGACGGGATGCGTTGTGAGTTCATGTAACAACGAGTCAACAGTAAGGGGTTGAAGAGTTTTCACGAACGCCTATCCCTTGTTTGGTCACTGGTACGTCCTTGCTTGGTACGTAGCAAGACTACATCAACTTAGGAAATGCTCGCAAGCAGACGCATGGGTGGTCTGACACCACCTATAAGGATTGTGAGCTGAGCTGTTTCGCGTGAATGAAGTGATTATGGCCGATAACATAGCCAATGGCCTGTTCCATCTAAGGTTCTGACGTCCGTGGACGATATATTTTCGATTTTTTCTATGATGGGTGTGAGAAACAATCAGGATTTAAAAAAAACAACCGAGAATATAAGTGGTTTTCCTAGGGATGTACGCAGAATGTTCGCAGGTATGCATTCGATGGTTATTTTACGACACGATTTTCCCCTTGGTTCCAGAGGAATGTCATGAAGCAAATCGCCTTGTTACACGGAAGGCCTTCCCGGTTGAAAGGCACGATCTATCCCATTCGCCGGATTTCCAGAATTGCGCGCAAGTCAACATCTGAACGAGCGGAAACGCAGGAGCCTGGCGAATGGCGGGAGGACAACCCTTCCGCATTTTTGGGGCCAGGTGGAGAATGCAAGGGCGTAATGACTGGAGATGGAAAGATGCGAATTGATGGAAATCTGGAAGGGGAAATCCATTCGCAAGGATCGGTGATTGTGGGCGAAGGCGGAGCGGTAGAGGCGGATATTCAGGCTGAGTCTGTGGTTGCTCAAGGACTCATTTCCGGCAATGTGAAGGCCCAAAAAAGCATGCATCTCAAGTCGTCGGCTGTTGTAAAAGGTTCTGTCACGACTCCGTTTCTGTCAATAGAAGAAGGCGCGGTCTTAGAGACCGATTGGTCGCTGTGGATTAACGGCGGGAGAATCCCGGGGAATGTGTGGAATGAGATGTTTCAACATGAAGCGATCACGCATCCTTCTTGGTGGCCTTCCGAGATTGCAGAATGTTCAATTCGTGAAGCCGAATGTGGCTAAAGGACCTGGCGGGACCTCCATGCATGGTTTGCATACTTTTCAGATGGAGGGCCATTAGCCTAAAGAAAATGCTACTAACCACCGACAACAGTTTGAGAATGATCATGAGTGCCTACAACATGATCTGGAAATGGTCAAACACACACAATTGTCCCATTAACGGGGAAAGGAACGCGTCATGGCAATTGAATTAGATGAACGAGATACGATGAATGGACAATCGACCGGTACATCGACAAATGGAGGTAGTTCAAGCTATCGCAGTGGCGCCATGCCGGCAGGGGTGAAGGGGGATGTTGTGGCATTCATCGGCCCAGGCGTGGAGTTTAAAGGCGTCATTAGTTATCAGGGGAGCGTGCAGATCGACGGGAAGCTTGATGGCGAATTGCACACCGAAGGCACATTGTTAGTCGGTGAACAAGCCGTGATTACGGCCAAAATTAGCGCGGGTTCCGTGATCAGTCGTGGAGAAATTAAGGGAGACATCGTGGCAAAGGAGAAAGTGCAGTTGTTAGCCACAGCCGTCATGGAAGGGTCTTTGAACACTCCGCAATTATCCATGGAAAATGGTGTGGTGCTCAATGGCACGGTAGAAATGAAAACCAACGGGGCCAAGAAAACATATTAAAGTCTCGTGTTTCGTGTGATGAGGGAACCCTCGATTCTCGAAGGGCACGAACGCTGCATTTCACAACGAGTGGATTCGTCGTCGTGAGTGAAATCATCGGGCCCTGCCTGCTTGTCCATGCACGCTTGAACCGTGAAACGTGACCGAGATTGAGCATCACCGTGTGTGTTCAATACAGATTTCACTGCTCTGGTTGTATATTTCCCCACCATCGGTGTGATACCACCGGTCAATACGATAGTTCATAAATTTCAAAATAGCCGTTGCATTACGAACGTCTGCACACTTGGCCACCTGAAATCCAAATAGTGGGCCACAACGAGACGTTCACACAAGGCTGCCCTCTTACATGGCATGGAACCCGAAACGATCGTGCCTAGGCTTTCCATTGCTGATCTTCCTGCACCGAGAAAATATAAAAATCTCTCATCACCCCTAAGGTGCCCACAAGATGTGACCATGTCTTCTGCACACACATAGTGTGCACCGATTTTTCGCGCTCAACGGCCGTTTCTAGGATAAATTTCTGTCAACCTTTGACGCCTTAGAAAAGACTGAAGTATAGTTTTTTCAAAAAAACAATTCGTCGAGTGCTTCCCGCCAGAATTACTCGGGAAACCAGTGCCTCTATGCCTCTTTTTTTCGTTGTTTGGATTCATCTCATTGCTGCCATTACCTTCATTGGTGGGTTGATCTATCTCCACCTTGTGCTCAGACCGGTGCTGCATTCTCAACTGAAGGAGCCTGAGCCAAACGAGGTTTTACGAAAGACAAGTCAACGGTTTCGGACGATCACGTGGGTAAGTTTGATCGCGCTGGTTCTAACCGGAGCCTTTAACATGCTGAGCGAAGGCGGGTCTGCGAGAATCGAAACGGAGTGGGGCGTGGTGCTCATGCTTAAGCTTTTTCTCTTTGCTATTGCATTTGGCTTAGTCTTAATCCATGACTTTGTGTTAGATCCGTATGCGTCATCATCGCAACAATCTGTGAAACCGCAAGTGGTGACGAGCAACATTCGGCGGGCGGCGTTTGTTCAGCAAATGATTCTCGCGCTGACGCTCATTATCCTGCTTGTGGCTACGTATCTTTCATCGATGTACTGAGAATGATGAGATAGTCGAACAGGTGGTTCTGTTTGTTGAGTCGTGCGACTCGCGAGGTGGGCTCTAGAACGGGGTTTCTCCCGCTCGTAGCTTGGCCAAGGCGTCTTTGACAAACTTTGCGTCGGGACTGTTAGGTTCAAGGTTTTTAAACGCCAAGGCCCAGGCGTCTTCGGTTTCTCGTGGCCGTTTGAGATACCACAAGGTGAGACCTCGGTACCAATTTACCCCAGGTTCGTTTGGGCGATCAATCAACACCTTATCAAAATATGCCAGTGCTTTGTTGAAGACTTCGGGGTCATCAAACTTTCTTGTTTCAATCAAAATCACGCCTAAATTATAGGATGCTTCATTGTTCCGAGGCTGAAGTTCTAAGACTTTTGTCCATGCTTTCTGCGCCTCTTCGTACCGATTAAGGACCTGATATGACCGTCCTGCCATGATTTGCCCTTCCAGATCATCTGGGTTCTTGCGAAGTCGTTCTTCCAGCTTCGCAACCATTTCCAATGGGTTTGGTGCGTTGCCTCCTCCGGGGGCCTGGGCTTGAGAAGCCGTGAGTTTCTCTAGGGCTTGGATTTGTACCCACAGATAGGTTCCTATTGAGGAAACAAGCACGATGAACGCACAGATTGTGACGGGTATCCACTTTTTTCGTTGTGGCGTGTTTGAGGCGGGCGTGTTGGCTTCCTCGGCAGCATCTTGCTGAAGTAATTCAAGCCGATCAAGGACGTGCAGGAGACGATGTTCGTCTGTGGCCTTGAGCCGGGCATGATCGTCTGGCTCCATTCGTTTTTGAGCGAGCTCAACATCGAGTTCTTGTAATGAGCGGACGAGCACCTCGCGTTCGACAACTAAATCCGCCAGTTCCTGATGGCGATCGTCGTTATGAAATGGAGAGAACGGGTTGGGGTCTTTTCGCCAAAACGGAGACGTGATTGCCACAATGACAAAAATGAGGATCGTGATAACGGGAATAAGTAGCATTGTCGTTTGCAGATGAGCGCTTAAGGATGGTGCAGTTCCCGTTCGATTCGTTCGCGGGCTTCCTGATCGAGAGGAGGTGGCGGCTGTTGTGGCGTGGATGAGGATGGCCTGACCCACTGCTTGACTTCTTTATAAAGGAAAAATCCTCCCACGAGCAGCAAGGCAAAGGGGGCGACCCAAATTAACCAGTTCATGCCGTGTTTAGGGGGTTGCATGAGAATATAATCCCCGTACCGGCTGAGAAAGTAGGCGTGAATTTCCTCGGGCGAGTGCCCAAGCGTTAATCGTTCTCGAATTGCAGCTCGCATTTGCACGGCTAACGGTGCGCCGGATTCCCAAATATTTTCTGTTTGGCAGACCGTACAGCGGAGTGTTTTGGCGATTTCACGAACTTGAACATCCAGTTCCGTCTCATCCACCACTTTGGCCAAGGTGGGCCAGGGGAACATCACCAGTATTAGGAAGCCAAATAGAATGTAGCGGTTCATCATGTTGACGGCGGCGTGTTATTCAATAGTGGAGTAATCACGTTTTCTGTCAAATTGGTATAGACTTGCCCGACGATTGGCCCGACCCATTTATGGCGGATGACGCCCTGCTGATCAATGACAAATGTCTCAGGCACGCCGTAGACTCCGTAATCAATCGCCAAGCTCCCTTTGATATCGCGGACATGTTGAAATGTCGATCCATAGGTCTTGAGATATTTTTTGGCGTCGGGCAATTCGTCTTGGTAGTTGATCCCCAACATGACAAAGTTCGGGTGATCTTTAAATTGTTGATGAAGGCGAAGGATATCTTTGTGCTCCACTTTGCATTCATAGCACCAGGAGGCCCAGAAATTGAGCAAGACCACCTTGCCTTTATATTGATCAAGAGAAATCGTTTGTCCTGACTCTACATCCGGACCCGTAAAGGTCGGCGCAGTCGTTCCAATTAGGACTGTGGGTATACTACGGGGGTCCCCCCACAGGCCCTGATAAAAAAGCGCGAAGAGGGCGAGTAACCCTATAACCAGTGAGAATTGTAAGCCGCGACTCATTCTTCCCGCCTTCGTGGTCGAAAAATATTGAGTAGAACGCCTAGTCCCATGATACCACCTCCGCCCCAGACCCAGAGAATAAGCGGATTGATCACTCCTCGAGCTACCGCGACTCCATCTGCCGACACATCCGGCATGGTCAGGAAAATGTGCCCCATATTGATGGCATGAATCGCCGACTCTGTGGTCGGGCTCTGTGAAGCCGTATATACGCGTTTTTGTGGTCTAAGTTTTGTGATGACCTCATTGTCTTGTGTGACCTCGAATACCCCTTCTTGCGCTGTCCAGTTTTTGCCTTCGACTTCATGAATATTCAAGAGTTTCATCTCATAGTCGGCGATGGAAAACGTATCTCCCACTTTCATGGAGACGACTTTTTCGGTTTGATAAATGGTGGACGCGATAATGCCGATGACCAAGATTAATACGCCGATATGGGTGACGAGGCTTGAATACCGGCGCTGATTAGCTGAGAAGGCTTTCAAAAACCCTTTAAAGAGATTGACATGTTCGCGATTCGCATACAGTTTGGAAATTTTCCCAAAATCGAGGAAAATAGCCGAACCGGAAAATCCGACAACAAACCCGCCCGCCAAGGCGTAAAGACTATGGATACCGGAGACAAGCAGGAGCACAACTGTCACAAGTCCGGCAATGAGCGGAACCAGAAAGTTTTTCTTTAAATTGCTGGCTGAAGCTTTGCGCCACGGAATATAGGGACCGATGCCCATGAGAAAGAGCAGGCCGAGGGCGATTGGCATAAACACCGCATTATAATACGGAGGGCCAACCGTCACTTTTCCTCCTTGCAGGGTTTCGACCATCAGGGGATAGAGCGTGCCGAGGAAGACCGTCGCGGCCGCGACCAGGAAGAACAAATTATTGAAGAGAAAGACGGATTCCCGTGAAATAAACGAGTCCATTTCGATCTGACTCTTGAGTTTTTTTGATTGAATGATCAAGGCCCCGAAGGCTGTGCCAATAATGGTTGTAATAAAAATAAGAATATAGAGGCCGCGTTCCGGGTCGGTTGCAAAGGTGTGGACGGAAGTGAGCACACCGCTTCTGACTAAAAATGTGCCAATAAGCGACAGCGAAAACGTGACGATGATTAATAGTAAATTCCATACCTTGAACATTTTCCGCTTTTCTTGCACGAGAACGGAATGCAAGTAGGCCGTTCCGACGAGCCAGGGCATAAACGATGCATTCTCAACGGGGTCCCATCCCCAGTAGCCTCCCCATCCGAGTTCGTAATAGGCCCAATATCCTCCAAGTAGAATACCTGTTGTTAGGCAGAGCCATGCAAATATCGTCCATCGCTGCGTGACCTTAATCCATTCTTCACCAAGACGACCCGAAAACAGAGCGGCCATTGCGAAGGAAAAAGGAATGGAGAAGCCCACATACCCCATGTAGAGCATTGGAGGATGCATGACCATGGCTGGATCTTGAAGCAACGGATTGAGGTCCTTTCCGTCAAGCGGCGTGGGCACCAATCTGGCAAACGGGCTGGAGAGGAACACGATCAGGGAAAGAAACCCAAGCATGACGGCGGATTCAACCGCGATCAGATAGGGCATGATGGTCGGTTGAGTTCGCCAATGTAGCCAAACGGCTAAGGTGCTGAACGACGACAGGATAAAGGCCCAGAGGAGCAACGAGCCTTCATGTCCACCCCAGACGGCGGCGACGGTATAGAAAAACGGGAGTTTTGAATTGGAATTATTCGCGACGTAGAGGACTGAAAAGTCTCTCATGAGAAAGGCATACACAAGTGTCGCCATACCGACAAACAGCAGAACAAACGTCAGGGTAACGGCAATGCGGCCCACGCGTACCCAATCGGCATTGCGTGAACGGAGTGCCGCAATGGAGGAGCCAATTCCCAAGAGGGTGAGCACCCACGCAACGACTACGGAAAAATGACCAATCTCAATAATCATAGGGTGTTATATATTTCTCTTGCGGAAGTTTGAGGGAATGAAATGTGTGTGCACGATTTTCAGGAGATCCTACTGTCAGCCGTCAGTAGAAAGGAAGGAGGAGTTTCTGCTCATGATGCTATACCTTAGTCCTAGGCACCTTCTTCTCTGTATCCCTCTTACGATTCCTCCCGTTACGGAGAGAGCGTTTTCATGAAATCTTTTTTCGGTAATTCGACGCCGGCCCGTTTCATTTCAATGGGCATGTAGTCTTCAGAGTGTTTGGCCATGATCATCTTCGAATGAAAGATTTTATCGGACCGCCAGTGTCCTTCGGCTACGGCTCCTTGTCCTTCCTTGAAGAGATCAGGAGGGATACCTTGAAAGACTACAGGGATTGTGGCTTCTCCATCTGTAAGTTCAAAGGTCAAGCCTACGGGATCGGCCTGAGTTTTGATACTCTTTTTGACAACCATGCCTGCTACCCGGATTTTCTTCTGTGCTTGTTCTGCCGAAAAAGCACGAACTTCAGATGGTGTCACGAAATAGACAAGGTTCTCGCCAAAGTTTCCTAAGGCTAAGTAGCCCAGGGCTCCGGCGACAAGAAGAATACTCAGAATCAGACTAGTTTTTTTACCTGTGCTCCACATGTGTCTCTAACTCGGGTTCATAGAGTTTGGATTCTTTGATTTCCTGAAACAAGCAGGTCACTTTGCGGCTCATGCTAAACACGCTCGCGACCAGCACGAGAAACGCAATGAGATAGGCGCTGGCGACGAAACCGTAATTTGTCACGAGCGCCGTGTCTTGGGCTTGAAACACTTGGGATCCTGAATCCCATCGGCCAATCAGGATCAGGGTCTTGAGTTCACGCAAGTTTTCCGGCGGTGGCCCTTGATACTGGACTTTGAGATGCTTTGTCTCACCAAGCAATTCAAATTCAGCATGCCCTTCTTCGGGGCTTCCGGTCAAGCTGCCGCTTCCGACCATGCCTTGCACTCGGAGCGTTGCATGTGAATGCTCGCCAGCAAGGACGGCTTCCGGGCTTATGCTCGCCAAGTGTTCTTGATAATTCTTGTTGGCAAGGACAGCCATGGTTATGGCCATCACGATCACGCCTGCCCATCTCAGATAGAATCCGGTCATGAGCTGGTTTGGGTGAGGTGTACTTGGCTGAGAAGGCGTCCTTTTTTAGCCTGCAGCAGATTCGTTAAGTATAGCATTTGCGTTCGAACCATGAGCATGTAGAGAAATAACAGATTGAGCCCAAGACTCATGATCGATAAAGGCAACAGGATATCCCCTGTCATACTCACCCCCCGCATTGAAATCGATAGCGGTTGATGGAGCGAACGCCACCATTCGGCCGAAAAATAGATAATAGGCAAGTCAATGCCACCGACAATGGCTAGCACCGCAGCGTACCGTCCTTCTTTATCAGGATCTTCTACAAAGGTTCGTAGCATGAGGTATCCTGAGGCAATGAGCAGCAGGATGGCAAATGAGATCAGTTTGGGATCCCACGTCCACCAGGTGTTCCAGGTGGGTTTTGCCCAAATTGCTCCGGTAATCAG
Organism: Nitrospirales bacterium; assembly: GCA_021604005.1. Lineage (GTDB taxonomy): Bacteria > Nitrospirota > Nitrospiria > Nitrospirales > UBA8639 > JAGQKC01. The sequence goes on from BQIV01000003.1 coordinate 134,641, forward strand.
GGATAATGCGGTAAAGATGACGGTAAGGCCTGCAGCCGCTTGGCACATATTATCGACGAGCGGGTCTCGTTTCCAGAGATACCAGAGACTGCCTAAAAAGAGTGACGCATAGGCCATGAGGGACGTATGGGCAAGGGGAACATGCACATACATGATACGGACGACCTCCCCTTGGTAGTAATCGGGAGGGGAGTCGAAGAGGCCCAAATAGAGTCCATAAAATATGCAGAACGCCGCAGCCGCACCAAACCATCCCTTAAACCGTTGAATGCGTCTAATAATTCGATTCATCATGGTAAGGCCGAAGGCATCGTGACGAGCGTTCTTGCGGAATCTGAACCTGTAAGATTCCCTAGTGAGGATTATACCGGAGGCTATGAATCCAGAATCAACTCAAATAACCAAAAAGACACGACCGTGAAGATGACATCAAAAATTGTCAGTAATTCTATCCAGTGAAAATACAGCGTCAAGGGCTGAGCATTGAGTGCGCCTCGTGTGGACTCAACCGCGGCAATCATCACTGGAATGGCCAATGGGAGTAGCAGAACAGGAAGCATGACTTCCCTTGCACGAATCTGAACGGTCAGTGCCGAAAACAACGTCCCAACGGCCGATAGGCCCAATGTTGCTAATAAAAAGATTAACAGAAGAAGGCCAATTTCTTCAACAATATTCAGATTGAAGAAGAGGACGAACAAGGGAAACAGCATGACTTCCACGACGAGCATGAATAATAAATTCCCGAGCATCTTGCCAAGATAGATGGCCCCTTTCGGGGTCGGACTCATCTGAAGATATTCAAGGGCGTCGTTTTGCAGTTCTGCGGAGAAGGATTTCCCCAAGCCAATGATGCCGGTAAAGGCAAAAGAGACCCAGATAATGCCAGCGATTAACTGTTGCGCGGCATCTTGATCCATGGCGAAGCTAAAGCTGAACACAAGAATGACGATTAGGGCAAAGAACAGCATGGAAGACAGGGTCTCCCGGCTTCGCATTTCACTAATCAGGTCTTTCCAGACCACCCATTGAATTACTCTAAGAAATGTCATGTGCTGGGTGCTGGTCTGTGTGTGAAAAAGTCAGAAGGCCTCGATTGAGAAGGCCTGTTCGGTGAGCCACGAGATGGGCTTTTTCTCGATCATGCGTGGTCATAAACACCATGCCTGCTCGTTGTGTCACTTCGCGAATGATCTGATTGGTCACCTGGACGCCTCCTTCGTCTAAGGCATTATAGGGTTCGTCTAACAAGAGGACTTGCGGTTGCGCGAGAATGACTTTCGCTAAGGCAAGACGGCGTTTCATCCCTGCGGAAAAGTTTCGTGTCTTCATGTCGCTGAAGGCTCCAAGGCTGACCTGGTCTAAGGCGACTTTCAATGCTCGATGAGATGGGTATTGTCCACGCATGGCCATGGCAAAGCGAAGGTTTTCCTGTGCATCCAGGTCATCATATAAGTGTGAGCCGTGAGCCAGAAACATGGTAACCTGACGGACGGATTCTTTTTCCGTGACGCCATCATGGCCGAGGACCGTAAAGCTGCCACTTGTCGGTCTGACCAGTGTCGCTAAGATGCGGAGAAGCGTGGTTTTTCCGGCTCCATTTGATCCGAAAAGGGCAAAGCATTCACCCGTTGGAATCTCAAAAGAGAGATCCTCAAATATTCGATAGTTTCCAAATGATTTACTGAGGTGGAATGTCTGGATGGCCATTGTGAACGTGTCGAAGATTACATGCGGCGTCCTAGACGTTTCAAGAATGAAGACATGCTATACATTGAATCATTGTGGGAGTGTCCGATTGCACTATAGCCTAGGTAACCGAACTTACGCCACGTCTACCGATGGGAATCTTGATTAACATTAATCTCAGGAAGTCCTGGTGTGGTATACTTATGAGGTGCGGTGTGTTGACGGCCTAATTAGCTAGATTTATATTGAGTTGAATTTCATGAATGCCTACCCTTCAATGGTCGCTCATTTTCGAATGGTTCTTCTGGGGATGGTCTGTCTGCTCATGCCTATCTGGGGCTGTGATTCCGGATATTCCGGGCTTTCTGACGTGTCTTCGAATGATCAGCAGATGCAAGTCAAGCGTGGGTGGCCAACTATCGGGGCGCCCTCACCTCCATTCACGCTGAAGAATATGGAAGGCAAGTCCGTCAGCTTGTCAGATTTTAGTGGGAAAGTTGTCTTACTCAACTTTTGGGCAACGTGGTGCGGTCCCTGTCGAGTAGAGATGCCGGCCATGGAAGCCCTGTATCGAGAGATGCAGAGTCAAGGATTGGAAATTGTCGCGGTTTCAGTCGATGCGCAAGGCCCCGAAGTCACCAAACCCTTCCAGGAGGCCATGGGATTGACCTTTCCAATTTTGCATGATCCTGAGTATGAAGTGGGATTGGAGTATGGAGCTCGAACGCTTCCGATCAGTTATGTCATTGATCGGAAAGGAATTATTCAACATCGGGTATTCGGCGCTCGTGACTGGAACGGTCAGGAGGCAAGAAAACTAATTCAGGCACTCCTCGATCCTCCTCCGGCATTGGACTACGATGGACTCCTTTAATCAAGTTTCTCTCTTGGCCGCATTTACCGCCGGCTTCCTTTCGTTTATTTCCCCATGTGTACTTCCGTTAGTGCCTTCCTATCTCTCGTACATCACGGGCTTGTCCGTAGAGGAACTCTCCAATGTTCGTGAGCGGGAGCGGTTTCGGAAGTCAATCATGATCAATTCATTGCTGTTTATCGCCGGGTTTTCCTCGGTGTTTATTGCTTTTGGGGCATCAGCAAGTTTTATCGGGCAATTGCTGTATCAGTATCAAGACCTCATCCGAAAGGTCGGGGGGGTGCTTATTGCCGTGTTTGGGCTCTACCTCATGGGTGTACTTAAGATGCGGTTCTTCATGACTGAACGGAAGCTGTTGCATTTCGAAAAACGGCCATTGGGATATATTGGATCGTTTCTCGTCGGGACGGCATTTGCCGCAGGCTGGACGCCATGCGTGGGACCTGTTCTGGGTGGGATTCTGGCCTATGCGAGTACGACGGAGTCGATGCAGGATGGTATTGTGCTTTTAACGTCGTATTCAGTGGGTTTGGGGTTACCGTTTTTTCTTACGGCGTTTGGCGTGGATAGCTTTCTGACACATTTTAAAAATTTCCGGCATTACCTCGGCGGGGTTTCGATTGTCAGCGGAGCACTCATGGTTGCGATTGGCGTGATGTTATATGCGAATTCCGTCACCATGGTTACGAGTTTTCTAGAACGAAATGGCATAGGATGGTATGTCGGACAATAGTCTCTCTCTTTCCCCTAGGTTCTAACTAAACCAAGAACATACTAACTAAGGGGCATTTCCCCAAAAAGGGCAGGTCCTATTGACAGTCGAGTGACGAAATACGAGCGACGCTCTCTTCTAACACCATTGACCGGGCTGACAGGTTGCGTCTGATGATGTATTAGACAAGAATGGAGAAATTGGCCGAGGCAAAGGTGTGAGTGATGACGATTCGCACCATGAGCCAATGGAACATTTGGACGGTGCGTGGGCTGATTGCCGTGTCGTAATGTCCTCTATTGGCGGCAACGCCAGAATATCCATTGGGGATAAGGCCGGTTCGACTTTCGCGAGTCTGATCGGAGCTTCTGGTTCAGTTGGCATTTCTGGAACGTCAAGATTCGGATGGTTGTTTTGCAACGTGGCGAGCATCTGCATGCCACGATCATAAAATGGGTGGTCTTGGTGCTGTTTGGCTAGGTCGACGAGCCAATCTTTCGCCCATTCTATATTCCCCAGCTTTTCATACGTTTCGGCTAAGTAATATTTGGCTTCACCTGCCGTTTCTTGTTGCGGATAGTGTTCGACGATCTGTTTGAATCGATGGGCTGCGGCCAGATACGATTCCCGGTTGTAATAAAACTGTCCAACGAATAAATCATGTAAGGCTAAATGTTTCTTACAGGATGTGATTTTTTCGTGAGCCTCCGCTTCGTACCGGCTGTCAGGAAACTCTGCGACAAGTTTTTGAAAAGCGGCTAGGGACTCTTGAATGGGTTCTGGATCTCGATCGATGGTTTTAAATCGTTTATAGTGGCTCATGGCAATTTTGTATTGCGCATAGGGGGCTAGCATATGGTTACGATGGAGATCGAGGAAATGTTTGTATTCGACAATGGATTCGAGGAATGATTCTTTTTCAAAATACGCTTCAGCGCGTTTCATAATGACATTGGGATCGTAATTCATTTCAATCGAATCACCCACAAAAATTTGTTCATCTGTGCCGCTCAATGCCACCTGGGGGTCTGGAGCGGTAGAATCTGGAGTTGACGAGCAGCCGGTTGCAAGGATGCCGCATAGCACACTGATGGCAAGCAATGTGGTGACGATAGATTGTGATTTCATAGTTAGCAGGGACCTACACGTGTTGGGATTTAAGGAGTACGCTTCATTGTTTAGCTTAACACAAAAAACATGCCACGCTACCAAAGACGTGATAATTAAAGCAAATTCGGTACAGCACTGCGTATGGCCTTGATGTTTTTTCGCGTCACTGTGCGATATGTCCTACATGCGAGAGTACTACTATTGTGAAGAAACCGTCTGAAATGCCTGGAACAACAATTATCGGAACAGGATCCTGTTTACCCTCTCGTGTTGTCCTGAATAAGGAGATAGCCACGAGACTTGGTCTGGAAGAGGTCTATATCTATCGAGTCTCGGGAATTCGTGCACGACATTGGGCGAGTGAGGCGGATGAATGCTCCGTGTTGGGGGAACAGGCCGCTCGGCAGGCGCTTGAGCAAGCCGGGCTGCACGCTGGCGAGATCGATACGATTCTATGTTCGACAACGTCGCCGGAGATGGGGGCTTTCCCCTCCACGGCTAGCCTGTTGCAACGTCGTCTCGGAGTCAGGGGAGCTAGTGCCTTTGATTTCAGTGCCTCGTGTTCCGGTTTTTTGTATGGGTTGTCCATGGCTGATTCCTTGATCCGGTCAGGCCAGAGTGAGCGATGTCTGGTTGTGGCGGCGGAAATAAAGTCGCGATATTTAGATTCCAGCGATAGGGCCACATCCATGCTGTTTGGCGATGGGGCTGGGGCTGCCGTTCTCTCCAAAAGTCAAGACTCGCATATCGGTATACTACGCATTCGAGTGTTTGCGGATGGACGACATGCACATCTCGTACGTATTCCCGCAGGCGGGTCTCGTGAGCCCATGTCTGCTGATACGATCAAAGAAAAACGTCATACCCTTCGATTGGAGGGAGCTTCCTTGTTTCGTGTGGCGATCAAGCAGCTGGCTCCAGCCCTGCAAGAGCTTCTGGCGATGAACCATCTTACGATTGATGATGTCGATCATGTCATGTTCCACCAAGCCAATAGTCGAATTTTGGCAAAACTTGCGAGTCGTTTGAACATTCCCACTCACTGTCTGTTTTCCGTAATTGAACAGACGGGCAATACCTCATCGGCTTCATTGCCAATCACATTGGATGTTGCCAATCGTCAAGGGCGTCTGAAGCCTGGTCAGCTTATCCTTCTTGGAACAATTGGGGGAGGGTTGACCTGGGGAGGTGCGTTGATACGATGGAGTGGTTGATGAGCACTAGAACCGTTGAGCCGAGCCATGCCGCTAGGTGTGTATTGACGAGCGGGAATCGTTCTCGTACGGTGTTCATGGCAAATGCTGGCCGTGTGCATGTCTGAACACCACGAATTTTTTGCGTAGACAAAAGGACCGCAGAGGGTAGATGCATGGGTGACCAAAATTTTGCAGATGTTATTATTGACCGCACGCGGAAGCTGGGGCACCCGCTCTGCGTTGGACTCGACCCCCATGTTGATCGTATTCCGAACGTCTTTTTTACGAATAATGGACGGAAGATTTCTCCGGTCGAGGGCATGGCGACGTTTTTTCATGAGGTGGTGGAGAGATTGAACGGCAAGGTTGTTGCTGTGAAACCGCAAAGTGCGTTTTTCGAACAATATGGGGCCAAGGGTATACGGGTGCTTGAGGAGTTGATTGTTACATGCAAGCAGCAGGGAACGCCCGTTATTTTGGATGCCAAACGAGGGGATATTGGATCGACTGCCTCCGCTTATGCTGCATTGATTGATGCGTCTCGAGCCGAGTCGGCGAATGCCATCACGCTCAACGCGTATCTTGGCACTGAAACGATTGAGCCGTTCTTACCGCATGTCATTCACGGCGGAGCTGGGATTTTTGTGCTCGTCAAAACCAGCAACCCTGGTGCTGCTGAGTTTCAAGGCCTCACAGTTGATCATGATTTCCTGTATTGTCACGTGGCAAAAGGGCTGCTCCGATTATTGCCGGAGACGATTGGCACATGCGGATGGTCGAGCATTGGCATCGTCGTTGGCGGAACGTACCCGGCTGACGCCATGAGAATTCGAGAGATCCTGCCCCATTCGATTTTTCTTGTGCCGGGATATGGAGCGCAAGGTGCTTCAGTCAAGGATGCATTGGCGGGATTTGTCAAAGGACCAGTGTGTTTGGAAGGCGGAGTCGTGAGTGCCTCTCGGTCTATTTTGTATCCGGTTGGCGTCGAGGCAACGGCCGGGGAATGGGAAGCGGCATTTGATGAAGCGGTCTCTCGATCTGCTCATGAACTGCAAGAGGCGTCATCACAGGACTGAAACGTGCTTGTGAGGTTCTCTGTTGGGCCTTTATTTTTTGAGAACTTTGCAACATCCGGCAGTAGCGGCTAGAATGCGGCAGATCCAACTCACACATGTACGAGACACCTCACTCGTGAGAATGCTTCGGAGCTCACTGGAAGTGTTTCGGATAAGGTGGAGGGCGATGACGTACGACGCAGGTTCAACATGTCTGTAAAAAAACGGAAAGATAAAGGGAGGGTGGAGTGAAAATTTACTTAGCGGATCCGCGTGGATTCTGTGCAGGGGTTGATCGGGCTATTGAAATCGTGGATTTATCACTCAAAACCTACGGTGCTCCGATTTATGTCCGTCATGAAATTGTGCATAGTCGTCATGTCGTCAATTCTCTTCGTGATAAGGGAGCGGTATTTGTCGAGGAATTAGATGAAGTACCCGATGGCTCCATCGTCATCTTTAGTGCACATGGAGTAGCGAAAAGTGTGTGGGAAGAAGCCAATCGACGCAATCTCAAAATCATTGATGCCACCTGTCCTCTCGTCATTAAGGTGCATAATGAAGTCAATCGTGATTACACCAATCAGTACGAACTGATTCTCATTGGGCATTCCGGACATCCGGAAGTGGTTGGTACGCTTGGACAGGTTCCTGATAAGTTTCATCTAGTTTCCTCCGTGGAGGATGTCGAGAGTCTCGTTGTCGAAAATTCGGATCATTTGTCGTATGTCACGCAGACGACACTTAGCGTCGATGAATGTCGGGATATTGTCCAGGCCCTGAACCGTCGGTTCCCTGGCATCAAGGGGCCTCATCAGGAAGACATTTGTTATGCCACGCAAAACCGGCAGAATGCCGTGAAGGAACTGGCCAAGTATGTCGATGTTATTTTAGTCATCGGGTCTCCGAACAGCTCGAATTCCAACAGACTCAAAGAGCTTGGCGAGCGATGTGGGAAGGCTTCGTACCTGATTGATTCCTACCAGGACATTAAGCCTGAATGGTTAGAGGGAGCGAACGCCATTGGCATTGCGGCAGGAGCTTCCGCTCCAGAAGTTCTCGTGACCGAGGTCGTCGATTATCTCCGGACATTAGGCGCGGATGAATTAGAGGAATTAACCGTGGTCGAAGAAGATGTTGAATTTCTGCTTCCGAGAGAACTACTCGTCAATCAAGGCAAAGGCTGACGCCCAAGAGCAAACATAGCTGGCGTTTCACCGCTGCCCATAGGTACATGTTTTTCTGGATTAGCCCCTCGTTCTCTCTCCGGTGTTTTCTTCCAGTTCAATCTTCATCGGTTATTTGATGGGGCTTATCTGATGTTTCCTGTGCATTGCGCACTTTACAAGTGTATTTCTTGTAAAAACCCTGACAATGACACAATAGTACTATTTTCATAGTGTTTAAGGGCAAGCATCGGGCGATCACCAGTCACAATTCTGTCGGCTTGGGCTTGTACGCCGCACTCTAAGATACGATTGTCTGGTTCGTCGGAAAGGATGTGAAGATGAGGCTGGGTTCTGAGTACATCAGTGACTCTGCTGAGGTGACTTATGAGTCGTTCGGTCTTCTCGGCCGACCACTCAAATTTGCTTTGTAATGTGGCGGCTGTCTCGGTAAGAATGGCAACAGAAGTGATAAGCTGAAATCGACCCTGGAGAGCAAGAAGATAGGCTTCTTCTGCCTTTCCTCCAGGTATTGCAAAAGCTGAAATGTAAATATTGGTATCAAATACAACCTTCACGACCGGCGCTCTTTACACACAAGCGCATCAATGTCATCTTCTGTGAGAAAACCCTTTCTCTGAGCTTGCCGGACCCCGTAACGCTGAATCTCAAAAAACTCTTCCCCTAAACGATGTTGCTCATATGTTTGAATCATCTCCCGAAAAAGTTGACTCTTGTTTTTTGATTCTGCTTTAGCCATTTTTTCGAATTTTCTCGCGAGTTTTGGCGGGAGTGAGACGGTTAAGGCAACTCGTTTTTGGTCCATGGTGTCCTCCTGTATGACAAAATTATACTCTAATGCAAAAAAGCCAGCAACCTTTCTTAAAGTCAGACCTCTTTCCTAATCAATGATGTACCTTGACAGCATATTCAAATCGCTTTACCATAAGGTAAAGCGGTTAATTTCTTTCCCAGAGGAGTGATCATGCCTGATGCAACCTTGAGTTCTAAGCATCAACTCGTTTTACCAGCTGCCGTTCGAAAGCAATTGGGTATCAAGCCTGGCGATCAAATTGATGTCCAAGTGGAGGGCGATCAGGCCGTTATTCGGAAAGCTCCCAAATCCTATGTGGAAGCTCTTGAGAAGGTTCCTTCCACTCTATGGAAAGGATATGCGCGTGAGTTGGAGGCTGATCGGGAGCAATGGGATGAGGAGCGTTGAACCGAATTCCGGCAGGAAGTCGAATCGCGCTTGATACGGTCGCCTTTATCTACTTTCTTGAGCGACACCCTACCCATTATAAGTCTGCCAAAGATTTGTTCGAACGTATCGAAAAGGGAACGATTGAGGCCGTGGCCTCAACGTTAGTTTTGACTGAACTGCTCGTGCCAGCCTTTCGTGCTGAAGATTTGTCAAGTGCCCAAGAAGTATTCAGGTTGGTTTCTCACTTCCCACATCTCGAGCTTATTGAAGTCACCGCAAGCATTGCCTATAACGCCTCACGGATTCGAGCTGAATCATCTCTACGAACTCCTGACTCCCTAAACCTTACGACTGCCCTGATGGAGCAGGTTGACTGGTTTGTGACCAATGATAAGGCATTTACCCGAATCCCTGGCCTTCCTTTGAAAATAGGGCTCTTCTCGCATCGCTGAACTCTAGCCTGAGAAACTAAGGCTCTGATGAATGAAAAGAATTGACTGTTGTTGAGGAAGATGCTGAATTTCTCCTTCCTCGATAACTGCTTGCGAGCTAGACAAAAGAGTCTCATATTCTAAAACGAAGTGCACTACGTCATGGGTAGTGAGCAGTTATCCCCATCTTGCCAACAATATGTGGCGTGGATGGTGGTATTGCCCTACTTTATTTGGTGGTTTTTTTGATTTTACGAAAATACTGTGGTAGATCTGTAGAGTTGTTTGTTCCAACTCTGAATCTCCACATCTACGGAGGAAATGCATGCATCTCCAGACTTTGATTGTCGAAGGGTTCAAATCCTTTGCCGAAGCCAAAATCGAATTTCCCCAGGGCGTCACGGCGATTGTCGGACCTAATGGTACAGGGAAAAGTAATATTGTGGATGCGTTGCTTTGGTCACTGGGTGAGCAAAGTCCAAAATCTCTCAGAACGGAGAAAATGGAGGATGTCATCTTCAATGGAACGGAACTGCGTAAGCCGATGGGCATGGCCGAAGTCTCGACGATTTTTGGAGGGGTGACGGAGCAGGAATTGGAAGCGTTATCGGCGTTAGGAGATGCCTTGGGGCAATCGACGGAAATCATGATAACCCGGCGTCTGTATCGCGATGGAGACAGTGAATATTCGATTAACAAAATTCCATGCCGGCTCAAGGATATCCGAAGCCTGTTATGGGCTTCTCGGGCAGGGACTAAGGGCCATACAGTCATTGAGCAGGGTAATATCGATCAATTGCTGAGTGCGTCACCGTTAGAACGCCGGGAATTTATCGAAGAGACAGCCGGTATCATCCGTTACAAAAAGCAAAAGGCCGAGGCTTTACGAAAATTAGACGCCACGGAACAAAACCTGTTTCGCGTTCGGGATATATTGGCCGAAGTACAACGGCAACTTCGTTCCTTGGAACGTCAGGCCAGGCAGGCACGAAATTATCAGGAACTGCAGAGCGAAGCGAAAACCCTTGAAATCCAGCTTCTTCAATGGGAGTACGAACAGTTACGTGATAGCCAGCGAGTCATTATTCAAGAGTTGGAAGAGTCCGAGGCGCAGGAGCTGGAGCAGATCACCGAAGAGAAGCGAATATTAGCGGAACAGGAAGTGATAAAGCTGAAATTGGCAAACACCGGAGAGTCCGTCACCTTAAGCCGTGAACAATTGAGGGAAGTCGAGCAGGCGATGGCGTATTCCTTAACGTCGATCGAAGTGCTTCGGAACCAGCTTGCACATTATGAGGAACAACACGAGCAGGCTATGAAAGAGCGGACACGGGCCAAAGCGGATGCGGAGCAATCTCAAGGATTGACTGAATCGATTGTGGAACGGATTTCACATATGCAGGGGCAAATTGAATCGTTGGAACAATCGGTTATTGATGGAGAACAGCGGCAACGTGAATTGGCACAGAAGCGGGCCGTAGCAAGTGAGGAACTTGAACGTCTTCGAAAAACACTGTTGGACCTCACTGTGAAGAAAACGCACATTGAAAATCGTCTCGAAGGTTTTAAGGAAAGACGGTCCGGCCTTGCCCGCCGATTGGAGCGCTTGTTGCTGGAACGTGCGGAGTTCGAAGCTCAGCAGACTCGTTTGTCTTCGGAGGGGGAAACCTTACGTCAGCAGCGGGAGGTTTTGGCGGAATCCCTTGAGCAGTTGCGTGCCAAACGTGAGGAAACCGAGGCGTCTCTGCACACGTTATTGGCGAATCAAAAAGCTCTAGATGGCCGCCTCTTGGAAGGACGGACGAGTTTGGCTGGAATCGAATCGGAGCTTCGTGCTCTGCGTGCGGTGCTTCACGAAGAATTTGGCTATAGTGCCACCGGTGAGATTGACGCGACATCGATTCGTGGGGCGTGTCGGGAAGTCACAGAGGCTTTTGCCGAACGGATGGAAGTCCAGGAACATGTTGAGAAAGCCATTGAAGCGGCCTTGGGTGACCGTATCAACGCATGGGTCGTCGAACGCTCTGACGATGCCGCTCGAGCCATCACCACACTCAAGAATCAATCGCTGGGCCGAGGAAGTTTTGTGCCTATTCATCTCTCGCCACCTGGGACACGTACTGAGGCAGGATGGGAGCACCTATTGCTTGCTGAGTCGGCTGTTTTGGGTCCTGCGCTTAACTTTGTCAACGTTCCACAGGAGCTTCAACGCGCCACGATGCTGTTTTTGGAGCATGTCTATGTGGTGGAGTCACTCGAAGCTGGCTTGCACATCATGGACCAGCATCAGTGGTTCGAGGGGAGAGGACCGTTACTTGTCACGGCAGATGGTGAAACGATTCAGTCGACTGGAGTTGTTACAGGTGGTGTGGTCGGTGAGTCTGGCGGGGTGTTGCGCCGGCGAGGTGAGATTCTCCGTCTGGAAGCGAAAGCCAAAGAATTACGAGCGAGTCTTGAGAAAGACCAAATGGACCGAGATGCCGTCGCTCTTGATCTCGAATCGACGCAGTCACAGCTTCACAGTCTTCAGCAATCGATTCGGGAGACAGAGGTACGACATCTATCCTTGGAGAAGGAGGAAGGTGTTCGAGCGAGTGCACTGCCCGAGATCCTTCGTCGTCTTGAAACGATACAACATGAGCGGCTCTCCGAAGAAGGGGAAGTTGCACAACTGCAGGAAGAGTCGACGTTGCTGCAGGAACAATTGACTCAACTTGAGGTGACCCAAGCCGAACGTGAACAAGATCTTGAGCATGTGACTCAGGATTTTTCGAGTGTTGAAGAGCAGGTGAGAGAGTTACAGACAATCATGACCGAAACGCAAATGAACCTGAGAACGTTTCAGGCTCAATGTGAACATGAGCAAAGTGATCTTTCACGTCTGCAGCAGGAAGACGTGGCGAGGGCCGCCAAAATCCAGGAATTGGATCAACAACTCGAACACCTCTTTCTTCAGACTCGCCAAAGCCGTGATGAACGTGTGCGTTTGGAAGAAATGTTTGAGAAAGCCCAAGTGAAAAAAGACGGAATTGAACGGACGTTAACTGAATTTCAAGACCAATATAATCAGGTTCTTGAACAGACTCGGCAGTTTGATCTTCAAGTGGCAGAAGTTCGCGAACGGCTGGCTGAGACGTTGAAAGTCCGGAGCGGTGTGACGGTGCGCCTAGCTGAGGTTCGAACGAAGCTCGTCACGGTAGAGGGTACGCTGACAGAAACGTATGGGGTAGCGTTAGAGTCACTGCAGTCGCCGGTAATGACGGAGTCTGATGCCGGTGTGATCGAAGCGGAAGGCCCCCCCGAAAATCCATCTGAATTATGGAAAGAGCAGTTACACACGATTCGAGGCAAATTAGGACGCATGGGGCCGATTAATCTTGCGGCGATAGACGAGCATCAAGAGCTACTGGAACGTTGTGAATTCCTTACGACGCAAGAAGCCGATTTGACCACGTCGATTCAATCTCTCCAGGAAATCATTCAACGATTGAACCAGACGACCAATAAGCTGTTTTCTGAAACCTTCAAGAGCATTCAGGAAAAATTTAATGAAGTCTTTACGGCACTATTTGCCGGTGGGCGTGCGGAGCTTGTTCTTGTCGAACCTGAGGAAGAAGAGGGTGAAACCAAGAAGCGAGACGCTGGTGTCGACATTATCGCGCAGCCGCCAGGTAAGCGCTTGAAAAATTTATCGATGTTGTCTGGTGGTGAAAAAACCATGACGGTATTGGCCTTATTGTTTGCCAGCTTCCTCATTAAACCTTCTCCATTTTGTGTACTCGATGAGGTTGATGCACCGCTGGATGAAGCCAATGTTGGACGGTTTGGTCAATTTCTGACGCAAATGGCTGAACGGTCTCAATTTCTCATTGTCACGCATAATAAACGGACAATGGAAGTGGCCGACTCTCTTTTTGGCGTCACGATGGAGCAGCCTGGGGTGTCAAAGTTAGTCTCTGTTCGTCTCAATGAACTTCAAGAAATTGTGTAATGATTTCTACAGGAGCATGGGCAACCTTCAGATACATGAGCGGGTTGTCATCTGTCGTGTATTGAAGCCTTCATCAACTGTCTCGCATCGAGTCGTTCTTTCCCGTGTTTGTGAATTCACCCGCTTCTCTTGAAATTTGAGCATATTCGCTCTTTATGTGCTGTATTTCACAGGTCTGTCTTATAAGATCTCACGATGACGATGGTGTGTGATGAGTCTGGAGAGTTTTCTAAGAAAAAGGGGGTAAGAGTTGGACAGCCTTAAGGGGTTTACCGAACAGGTCGCGATTGTCTGGGAGGCTGGAGTGTTCGGGGCAAGTGTCGGAAAAATCTTTACGGCTCTGGCTATCTTTTTTATGTTTTTACTGTTCCGCCATCTCTTTTCCAGATTTGCGATACGTCTGTTTCGAAGGATCACGGAACGAACGCAAACCAAGATCGATAATCTGTTGCTGGATGCCATAGAACAACCTGTTGAATTCATCTTTGTCGTGGTTGGGTTCTATGTGGCATGGCAAACCGTTCCGCTGTCTGATGACGTTGAGATATTGTTCAGTCGATTAACTCGTTCGTTGATTGCGTTCACGATTTTTTGGAGTGTGTTTCGAGCGATCCATCCGTTGTCTCATCTCTTCGACCGTGCCATTGGTTTTTTCGATAATCAGAGTATGCATGAAACCATGAAAGAGTTCCTCGTCAAACTAACTAAATTTGTGGTGGTCTTTCTTGGACTGGCCGCGATTATTCAGGAATGGGGCTTTAATGTTGCCGCGTTGCTCGGGAGTCTTGGCTTAGTGGGAATGGCCGTGGCCTTAGGCGCACAGGACTTTATCAAGAATATGTTCGCGGGCCTGACAATTTTCCTCGATCGAATGTTCGAGAAAGGCAATTGGATTCAAACACCCGACATCGATGGGAATGTCGAACAAATTGGATTCCGTGCAACAAAAATTCGACGCTTCGACAAGGCTCTTGTGACCATTCCGAATAGTAAGTTAGCGAGTGAGGCCTTGATTAATTTTTCGCGGATGACGCAACGGCGAATCTACTGGAAAATCGGAGTCGAATACCGGACAACGCATGACCAACTTCGAGGTATTGTCCATGATATCTCGGCGTATCTTCATTCGAACCCGCGTTTTGAAACGGATCCGACTAAGACCAAAACGTTCGTCTTTCTTGATTCGTTCGGAGCGTCGAGCATCGACATTATGCTGTACTGCTTTACCAAGTCGACGAGTTGGGGGGAATGGTTGGTTGCCAAGGAAGAGTTAGCATATAAGGTCAAAGCCATTGTCGAAGGGCATGGAGTTGGCTTTGCCTTTCCGTCTACATCGTTGTATGTGGAAACATTTCCTTTTGGAAAACCGGAAACGTTTCCAATCCCAAGAGAAGAGCCAGAGGTAAAAGACGCAAAAGCTCCTTAACTTCTTATTGGAATTTCTTCTTCGCAAGGCAAAAAAATACCCATGCTGCTACATTACTGGGCATGGGTATTTTTTTGAGGAGACGTAAGAACGATCGTTAGTTTCTCACACCGCTCCACACTTTTTCGGGATCAATTTCTTTATCCGGATTCAATGCGCGGGCTTTCTCCAGTAAGACTTCTGTGGTTTCAGGAATATCTGGATCGGAGATGCAACAATCATCGACGGGACAAACCGCGGCACATTGAGGTTCGTCGAAGTGCCCAACGCATTCGGTACAACGTTCATGGGTGATAACATAAACGGTATCACCTTCTCCTTGCCCTTCTCCGACTTCATTGCCCGCTTCTTCTGCGGCGCTTCGAGTTTCGAATATGGCTTCATTGGGGCATTCTGGCAAACATGCCCCACAATTGATACATTCTTCAGTAATAAGCAGTGACATAGACCCTCCTTCAGAACCAATAAATCTGAAATGTCCTTAATAATGAAATTTCAAGCGGAATTTCCCTGGTGGGGAATTGAGCATACACAATCCAAATGTGCTTCATTCTACCCCTATGATTTTATACACGTCAACGGCGCAGAAGACCTAACTGGCTAAGTCCTTTGGTCCGGAGAATGATCCGTAAATTGGCTTATTCATTTCTATGAATACGAAGTGTGACGATGATGCTGGTCTGTAGCTTCCTTTGTCCATGACCATTCCCAATAGGCTGGTTCCCAGTCCTGACCCTCAACAACGAGTGCGGCGACATGGTCGCGGTCGACCTGAATGTCGTGCATGGTCCATCGCAATGGCTCTTGATCATGCCCTGAGACGTTGAGGAGAGCCGTTGGAGTCGTTGGCGGCAGCGTGACCGTAATGTCTTGTAATGGAAACGAGAGCCCTTTACCTGTGGCCTTTACATACGCCTCTTTTCTAGTCCAACAGGCCAGAAGGGTTGGTTGTTGTTCCGGTAGTGGCAGAGGGGCAATGACTGCTTGTTCGTGTTCTGAGCAAATTCGTTTGATAAGCGATTGATAGCTCAATTTTCGGTGGACGTATTCAAGGTCGATTCCCACTTCTCGATTACGGGAAAAGGCATAGAGCGCAAAATGTTGGGTATGACTAAGATTAAATAGCAGAGGCGGATTCTGGGATGGTTGGCTTAAAAACGGTTTTCCTTGTGGGCCTTGGGAGAACACCAATGACGAGGCTGCTCTGTCTAGATAGTGGCTGATGATCAGCCTCAGTGCGCTCCGCGCGGCGATAAATGCATGGCGATGTTCTTGAAATTTCAGGCGTTGGGCACGCTCGCATTCATCTCTTGAGAGCACGCGTTGCAAGTCGAATAGTTGATGCTTGGAAGGCGTGAGAGCGACTTTCCAAATGTGAACGTCATGTAGCGATACTGTCATCCCTGGGGTGGGTATTTGCCAAGAACCATCGTGGGGCACACGCATTGTGTTGGACATGAGAACGTAGATCGATGCAGTCTGTCTGAAGTACGGAGTTCGTGGAGCGAATAGAGCCCCTACAAGTGGGCATTGTAAGAGAGGATACAGGATGAATCAATATGCTCAGGCCGCTCTGCATACCAGGTTGTTGAATGGCGCTAGCAGCTAAACCGTACTGATTTGGTGCGTTATAGCCGTTTCAGTTATGCCGAATCTATAGGTCGCCCCATTGAATACTGATTGACCCTTGGTTAGTGAACCGTCAATCGTCTGTAAGGCATCCAGACGGGCATAACCTTCCTCGTGTTAACATTGAACCGCGTTGAGTCAGTGGTATTTCCCATTTAGAGCATATGTGGATTCGCTCTATTATCTTGACGGAATGTTCTACGGCTGGTATAGCAGGCTGTTCATCTTCAGAAAGGTCTTTGTCATAAGTCATGCCATTATTTCGATTCTTAGGACGCCACGTGTCGCTTGTCTAGCTCCAATACCATATCGGCGGGTACCCCTGTAGCGGCTTATGCGGCGTTGACGACTGCCGCCATTGTCTGGGGCGGATCTGTTGTGGCCCAAAAGGTGGCGCTCGGTCCCTTTTCTCCAGTGGAAGTCTCTGTCTTCCGCGGACTGGGAGCTCTCTTGATGTTGATTCCCCTGTGGATATGGCGCGAAGGTCTAGAGGCATGCTCGCTTCGAGATGTTGGCGTGTTTGCCTTACTGGGAGTCGCTGTTTTAGCTAATCACTTATTAATGCTGTTTGGACTGCAGTATATCGGGGCAGGTGCGGCGGGTATTATCATTGGAGCAAGTCCAACCATCACCGCCTTTTTGTCATCGATCATTATTCATGATCATCCGTTTCGTCAGGTTTGGGTTGGCTGTGCAGTCTCGTTTGTGGGAGTGTTGTTTGTGTCCGGCATGAATGGATCGGCGCATGTGGGGGGGAATCCTCTCTTGGGAGGGGGGGCCGTCCTTCTGTCTCTTGTGAGTTGGGCGCTGTATACGATTGGGAGTCGGCAGGTCATGAAGCGGTTTTCTTCGCTCATGGTCAACTGGACCACATTATTAAGCTCGATTGTCCTGCAGATTCCACTCCTGTTTCTTAATCAACAGGTTTTGGCGAGCGGGATTGATGTTGTGCCGTTTTCCGGTTGGATGGCGCTGTTTTATGTCGTGGTGTTTGCGACAGCGCTTGGACAGCAAGCGTGGCTCTATGGTGTCGAGGGGGTTGGTCCTTCTCGAGCAGGTATTTTTGTGAATCTCATTCCAGTATCCGCGCTGTTCCTGTCTTTTTTCATTCTTGGAGAATCTATAGGCTGGGGAGATGTCTTGGGAATTGGATTCATCTTGCTCGGGGTGTGGTTGGTCAATCGACAATCGTCGAGACATGCGTGATCGGTCTATCGTATGATCATGGTGTTATGAGAGGAGTCATCGAATGTTAGAACAACGTATAGAAGAAGTGACCAGAGCCAATGAGGCTTTTTATGGGTCATTCGAAAATCTGGATGTTGCCGCAATGGATGCAATCTGGGCTCACCAGGAATATGTGACCTGTATTCATCCGGGGTGGAGCATTCGGGTGGGGTGGCCGGCAGTTCGGGATTCTTGGGTCGTGATTTTTAATAACACCTTCTCCATGAAGTTTCAGTTAACGGAACTCCAGGTTCAAGTGGCGGCGGATGTCGCATGGGTCATTTGTACAGAAAATATTACCAGCCGGGTAGGGGATGTGGATCAGAATAGCGTGGTGGTTGCGACGAATTTATATGAGCGGATCGGTGAGTCCTGGAAGATCATCCATCATCATGGATCTCCTTTGATGGAATAATAAGACGAGCGTCGCTCGTCGCGTGTATTTCGTTTTTCGTGTACAAAGCCTTCTGATTTTTAGGAAATACGTTTCACGAGCGACGAGATACGTTTTCCCCTGCCACGAGATACGAGCGACGAGATGCGGTTTTCCGCTTAGGGACCAACAAACTTCACCGGTGTGTTACCCGTTAAATGATCTGGGGTAATTACGTAGTGTCCAAGTAACGATTTCTCCCATATCACATTTGCCGAATCGATATCTCCCGCTGTCAGGAGATAGGTAAACCCTCCGATAATGGCTCCAAGTCCTGCATACGCAACTTTGACGGCACCGTAGGGCACAGTCGTGACAAAGCTTGCAAGGCCGAGCCCGATATCAGTGGCCTTTTCTCCAGTGTCAGCCAATGCGGTTGCTGGGCCTACTGCCGGAAACAGCAGGCACAGCGAAGTACAGAGGAGAAGGACTCGTGTCCAGTACGATGCCTGTGTCCGGTGTTGTGAGTCTGCAATAATGTGCTTCATGAACTGGTCAATCCTTTCTGTCGGCAAGGCCGCGTGTTTGTTGTGACAATAAATGGGAAGAGTTCGATACAGCTTGGTCTTGTAGCCGTTTCACTTATATGCCGTATTCTTTGAATGAAGCATTTGATATCGCGTTGAACGTCCTGATGGTTCAACGGGACTTGAACCTCTGTCGTACAGAGATCAGTTGGATTCTAGAGTGACGCTGTCGAATGTTTGTGAGTAACCACGAGGCCTTGTATGTATCGTGTTCACGCATACTGTTGTTCATTTGGATTCGCTATAATCTTTCATGGTAATCGTTTTGCCCCATTCATCCACGGTCGGGTCGCGTTCTTCCATGGTCATCGCGCTATATTTCTTGAACATGGCTGCCCCGCCTTTTTTTCTTCGCCACGTGATGAAATCTAAAAAATGTTTTTTACAGAGTGCCCGTGTTCCGGCAGGGGCATAGTAGGATTGGGCACAGGACTGAATGAAGCATGGTTCTGAACTCATGAGAAGACTCCCTGAAAAAGTAGCAATGTGAGATTACGGCGAGTATGCCGAACCAGCGACAGGGAATGCAATGGGGCAGAGGGGCTCAAGACGGGACCTTGGGCCGGTGCATTGCGTCAAATCGTGAGATCATAGGGTTCTCTTGCAATCCTCCCTGACCGAAGGTATCGTAGGGCCCTAGTTGGCAGGGCAAAAAATCAAGGAATTCTGTTTGGTGATGAAAGGAGAGTGTCTTGTGTTGAAAGCTAAAGATGTGTTTGAAAAAACAAGGGAGGCTGCTCTTGGCGCGACGGATCAAGATGAGCGGCCATTACAGGTAGATTATGAGGCCTTGGAGGGGAAAATTGAGAAAGCCTTGGGCGGGCGATCAGTCGAATTGCTTCATATAAACCAATTTTTACCAGAAGGTTATGAAGATCAGGGACGATTTAATGTCGTGGTCATGACGGCTGGCCAGGTCTTATTCGATATGGTCATTGGTGATTCATATTTCCGTTATGACATTTTTTCCTGTGGGGATTTAGATAAAATTCAATTGATTGATGGCACATGGGATAATACGGAAAACAAAACGCAAGATGCCTTTTTGAGTTTACGGTTGATGCATGGAGATGAAGCGCATATCCTCCTGGCGCTTCAAGATGAACAACGGCCTGGGGTGCTGGCGATGGCCGATGCGGTGTCGTCTCGCCGTCATCCTGAAAAAAGCTCGTAAAATGCGTTGTGGTATGTAGGGATGGGCGTGGAGCAAGAAAGCGTGTGACTCATGCTTCACGCCGTCGTTCTGTTTACTGGGGAAGTGCAAAGGGGAGCGCATGAACCACAGCTGGGTAGCGTTCTTCTCCGCATGCAACCAGAAGTTCTGTTTGAGGCTTGGTGAAGTCACGTAACGGAAACCCGAAGGCGATGGGTTTTTTCAGCAGTGGCGAGACGGCGGCGCTAGAGACCCATCCGACCTCTCGGTCTCCGCTAAAAATCTTTGCCCCAGGTTCTGGCAGATGATTGTCGGGTGAATCAATCAGCAATCCGACCAGCCGCCGTTTGACTGAGCCGTAGGTGTCCATCCGCGCCACAACTTCTTGTCCAGGGTAGCAGCCTTTTGTCAGACTAAACGCTTTCCCCTCCAGGTTGGCTTCTGGGGGGACGATGCGTTCATTCAGGTCTGGGCCAATCTTAGGGATTCCAGCCTCAAGCCGTAAGGACTCGAGAGCCGACTGCCCAATCGCGCGGAGCCCTAAAGGCTTCCCGACTGCCCAAAGCCGCTCCCATGACGAAACAAGACCGGCATTCGGCATATGAATTTCGATGTCATGCTCCCCGGTTTCTTCCGTTTTGACGAAGATGGCCGTCTGTCCTTCACGTTCAGTCACATGTAAATCCAAAGGCTTGGAAGAGGCCATGTCAATTGAAAAGGCCTGTTGTATTAGATCAGGGGCTGAGGGGCCGGAGAGCAGCAGCGTCCCCCATGATTCAAGACAATTCTCCATTTTCGCCTTGGTGCCGAACAACAAGAACTTTCGTAAGTGTTGGTAGGTCATATCCCCAACCTCACCGGCATCTTCAAGCATGATGGAATCTTCTAAGAGCAGGACTCGAAAGTAGGACAGCATTTTGCCTTTGTGATCCATAAAGGCGGAATACAGACCCTGTCCGGCTGTGAGGGGACGGATGTCGTTACTGATGAGGTTTTGGAGCCAGGCGACGCGATCGTCGCCAGTAATTCGGTTCAGCCCACGTAGCGAAAGGTCGGCAATGCCAACGCCTTGCCGAACGGCCAGATGTTCCTCCGTAGCGTTGCCATAATGTGCGGGGATCTCCCAATCCCCAATGAGTTGGAATTGTGCGCCTAAGGCTTCATGCTGTGTGAACAGTGGAGAGTGTTTCATGCTAGGACACCTATAATCCCAATGTTTAGCATGCCTCGTGATTTACGTATAAAAGAAGGAGGTTTTTGAGCCGAGGGCCTGTTGAGCGTTCGTGTCCTAGGGGCATCCATGGAATTCACGTCAATTCTTCCAATAAGGCTAAGGTTCTAGCGGAGAACTCATTTCGTGACACGATTTTATTGATGCCGAGTTCTTTGGCCTGTTTCCACGTCTCAACTTCTTCATGGTTGGCAAAGGCCAGCACGGGAATCTGGGAGAATGGTTCCTTGCCTTTCAGGAGACGAAGGGCGGCCGAAGCATCGAGTCGTTCGTCATTCATATTGAGAATGACGGCATGCGGTTGCAGTGTGGCGAGTCGTTCCTGCCAGTCTTCCTGTGTCTTGACGCGTTGCAAGGTGTAGCCATGCGGTAAAAAGGCATCGCGGATTTTGGTATAAAAGAAAATGTCGCTGACGCCAACCAATATCGTCTTATCCTGTTCCATCCCGATGTCCATTCTTTGGTTAAAAGAAAGATGCTGAAGCTCTGTTGCTGTTTGAATGATCCTGTTGTTAGTTCATGAGTGTGATGAGGCGCATCATTGCGCGTTTGGCCGATGCATAGTTCGGATCTAATGTCGTGGCTTGTTTGTAGGACTCGATGGCTTTTTCCCAATCGCCTTTCTTTTCGTATACGCGCCCGATATTCATATGCGGAAAGGCCGGATTTTCGTAGCGCTTGGCATTCATGGCTTTTTCAAACCAGGGAATGGCTTCATCCAATTGGTTCAGTTCGATTAAGTACGCTCCAATATCGTTATAGGGATTGCCGAAGTCCGGATCGCAGGTAATGGCTCGCTGGCATTCCTCAATGGCTTCATTCAGTTGTCCCATAAAACTATAGGTCCATCCGAGAAAGGTATAGGCTTCCGCCGACGGCGAGGTGGCGATTGACTGTTTATACAGTTTCACGGCTTCATCCAGTTGCCCTTTTTGTTGGGACTCGTAGGCTTGCTGGAAGAGATTCCATGCTAAAATTTTCTCTTCTTCTGTGCCGCTGCCTTGTTGCAGGAAGTCCTGCAAGTCCATATGCATGCCTCCTGAGGTTAAGACGAGGTAAACAGTGACGGTGTTGCTGAACGATAATAGTTATAGTCTAAAGTGCAACGTGATGGTTTTCAACTCTAGAGTGAGATCCGAATTTCTTTATGGGCACCTCGAAAAACCAGGATTTTTTCGTGAGGGCAAGGAAGCGGCGCGCGCAAAACCACAGTGTATAGAGGCATACATGAGGATTTGAGCACGCGGCTGACGCCGTCATCGCGGAAAGGGACGGTTTTTAGAGGTGCCCTTACATGAAACGTACCTATCTCTGAACGTTAACCGCCTTTGAGTTTGTGTTTCACGAGTTCGGCCGCACGTCGTCCCGATAAGATCATCGACCCGAATGCCGGTCCCATTCTTGGAGAACCATCGACCGCAGCCACCGCCAGTCCGGTGATGAAACAATTAGGATAGATTTCACGCGTATTTTCGACGACTAATACTTCGGATTTTGCAATCCACATGGCGCCGTTGCCTGGGACCTTTTTATACAAATTGCGACGGTGCAGCAGATCAACGACAACCGCATCATGACCGGTCGCATCTACGACGATTTTGCTTTCCAATGCAATAGGGTCGACATGAATGATGTCGTGTCCGGCCATTTCCGCTGTGGTGTTATTGACGACGACCCCTTCCAGCTTGCCTTCCTCGCGAACGATGAGGTCGAGAACCCGTGTCAGGTTCATAATTTTCACGCCAGCCTCATAGGCCGCGGCGATCAAGCGTGCCGTCGCGTGTGGCGGATCGACGATAGTCATGCCGTCACATTCTTTAATGGGTTTGCACGGTATACCGAGTTCTTCTAGTATGTGATCAGCTGGAGAGCAAATGGTGGCTTTATTCATCAGGTAGCCCCCCGACCAGAACCCGCCACCGAGGGCCAGGCTTTGTTCAATCAGGAGTGTTCGAACACCGTGCGAGGCGAGGTCCCTGGCACATAACAAACCGGATGGCCCGGCGCCGACGATGATGACGTCGCTTTCAATGAGTTGATCGAATTCTTTATAAAACTCCCTAGCGATATGACGTGTGACGTCACGTTCTCGTAAGGGGGCTAAGGTGTTTTCCTTCATAATCGTATGCTCCGCAAGTTAGTCATGATCCACATCGGATCACGGCAATCGTTATAAATAGATCTCGCCTCCGGTCTTTCGGAACTCTTCGGATTTTTCCTTGAGGCCGATTTGTATGGCCTCATGTTCGTCTATCTTGAGCTTGTCTGCGTAGTCGCGCACATCTTGAGTAATCTTCATGGAGCAGAAGCTTGGTCCGCACATCGAACAGAAGTGCGCGCCTTTGGCGGCTTGATCGGGTAATGTGGCATCGTGATAGTCACGAGCTGTTTCAGGATCAAGCGATAAATTAAATTGATCCTCCCAGCGAAACTCGAACCGGGCTTTCGATAGGGCATTGTCGCGAGCCTGAGCCCCCGGATGTCCTTTGGCCAGGTCGGCCGCATGAGCGGAGATCTTATAGGCGATCACCCCATCCTTCACATCTTCCTTATCGGGTAACCCAAGATGTTCTTTGGGCGTGACATAGCAAAGCATCGCGCAGCCATACCATCCAATCATGGCCGCCCCTATGCCTGAGGTAATATGGTCATATCCAGGAGCAATGTCGGTTGTGAGCGGTCCCAATGTATAGAACGGGGCTTCTTTGCAAACGCTCAATTGCTTGTCCATGTTTTCTTTGATCATATGCATCGGCACGTGACCGGGACCTTCAATCATGACTTGTACATCATGTTGCCATGCGGTGTGGGTTAATTCACCTAATGTGTCGAGTTCGCCAAATTGTGCCGCATCGTTGGCGTCGGCAATCGAACCTGGGCGCAGGCCATCGCCTAAACTAAACGACACATCGTAGGCTTTCATGATTTCGCAAATTTCTTCGAAGTGCGTGTAGGCGAAATTTTCTTGATGATGGGCCAAGCACCACTTGGCGTGAATCGAGCCGCCTCGGGAAACGATGCCCGTCATGCGATTGGCTGTGAGGGGCACATAGGCCAAGCGAACACCGGCGTGGATCGTAAAGTAGTCGACGCCTTGCTCTGCCTGTTCGATCAACGTGTCACGGTAGATGTCCCAGGTGAGCTCTTCAGGCTTGCCTCCGACTTTTTCTAGGGCTTGATAAATTGGGACCGTGCCAATAGGGACAGGGGAATTCCGGATGATCCATTCTCTCGTTTCATGAATGTTTTTCCCCGTTGATAGATCCATGACCGTGTCAGATCCCCATCGAATCGACCAAATGAGTTTTTCGACTTCTTCTTCAATGGACGAGGTGACGGCGGAGTTGCCGATGTTGGCATTGATTTTCACAAGGAAATTCCGCCCAATAATCATCGGTTCGACTTCTGGATGATTGATGTTCGAAGGAATGATGGCGCGACCTCGTGCGACTTCGTCCCGTACAAACTCCGGAGTAATACGAGAAGGAATCTCAGCCCCCCAGGCTTGACCTGGATGCTGCACAACGCCGCGCTTTTGCTGGGTATTGTTTCGAAGAGTTTCGGCTTTTTCTTCTCGTGCTTGGTTTTCGCGAATAGCGATGAACTCCATTTCTGGTGTCACAATGCCTTTGCGGGCGTAATGCATTTGCGTCACGTTCATGCCAGATTTTGCACGAAGAGGCTTGCGGCTTAACGCGAAGCGAATAGAGTCCAGACTCGTATCCTGCGAACGCTTGCGTCCGTAGATTGATGAGACTTCTGGCAGTTCTTCGACATCATTTCTGCCCATGATCCAGTCTCGACGTAATGGGTGCAGGCCCTGGCGAACATTAATGGTGACATCAGGGTCTGTATACGGGCCAGATGGGTCATAGACCATCACGGGAGGGTTGGGAGTTGGTGTTGCCCCGTTCGGTCCCTTTGTGGGTGTTAAGGCGATCTCACGCATAGGCACACGAATGCTAGGATCGGAGCCCGTCACGTACACCTTGTGCGAAGCTGGAAATGGTTGAGTGCTTAATGTGGCGGATGGTGTATTGTTGTTCTCAACGAAAACGGAAATCGCCTCGCCGTTGGTTAAATCGGTTCGATTATGTTGTGAGGTGCTCATGGTGCGATCCTTTCTCAGGATTGACGGAAGTTAATGCCATTACCGCGACAAGAGACAAAATGTACAGACAAAAAAGGCCGTTTCCTACAGTGAGGAAACGGCCGGAAAATTTCATACCCATCTGCCGCTTCCCTACGCTGGTATTACCCAGGTCAGGTATAAGGGTCGTCCAACTGCGTTGGACATCTCAGCGAAACGCTCCCCTAGCCTTGTAGGTGAGATGCTAGCGTTCAGGCCGGACCTTGTCAATGAGGCGAATGGGCGGGTGTGCTAATGCAGCGGATGTCTCCAGCGCAATCCAGGGAACCGGTTGTAGTCTTGGTCTGTTGTGATCCACTCACTTCCAGCCTCAATCGCGATGGCGGCGAGATAGGCATCAGGAACGAGGTTTCCTTTTACATGAGCTTCGCGACAGAGTCGCGAGAAGATTCCCCAATGTCGCGGGCCAGGTGAGATCGGAACGCAGGTCGGTTGAGATCTAATCGCATCAACAAATGCCAAAGCCGTGGGGAGTGGAGTCGGTTGGTTGAAGACTTTCGCGTGCGTGACAATTCTGAGAAACCCACTGAGCACAAGTTCGCTGATTCCAAAGGCAGTGTCGGATTGAGTCCACTGGTGAAGCCAGGTGCGATACAATGTGTGATCCGGAGAATCTTCTCGATGTGCGTACACAAGAACATTGACGTCAACTAACTCCATTCTTATCTTCCATAATATCTAAAAGATCAGCACTGTTATCCAGATCAACACCAGGTCGAAGTCCGCCACCTTTAAAGGTTGGAAGCTTTGCCCTCGCTGTTTTTGCGGACCGTTTGTTCATGGAAAGGAAGGTTCGTAAGGCGTCTTCGAGCAATGCCGTCAACGTGCACCCCGTCTTGGCCGCATGTTGTTTTGCCTCAGCCAAAAGTTGATCGTTCAGTCTCACTGTTGTCCTCATACATCAAAACATATTCTATGTGCATCAATATGTCAATTGAAAGGTTTCTTAATTCTTTCCAGTTGGCCGTTCTTGGCCATTATAGCGAATCCCAAGAAGTCCCAATCGGTCAAATATGACTAACCCCATGTCATGCATCAGAAGGTTCTACCCGCTTGGATTCGCTATAATGGCAGTGACCGCTATGGCGCACGCCGCGAACTCATCTGAGAGTACCCCCAAGGGATTCTGGCCACCCTGCTTCTTCCGGGCTTTTCTCGTCCTCTATTCAATGTATTGGCTGAGTGGCCATTACGCACTGACTGAAGTCTTATTGAGACGCTGAAATTGTTCCGACTCTTCAAAAGACTCTCGGCCTTTTTTACGTGCACTTGGCATGTTTCATTATTCACGTTGGGCGTTTCATTTGACATTTCCCATCATGCCTTCCCTCTTACTCCACAGGTTTCTCATCTTCCATTTCTTCTCTAACGCGTGATACGAGAAAATGGGGGACACCTTTTGTATGTGAGGCGCATAGTTGCCGGCGTTGTCCGGCTGTTTGATGAGCCTCTATCCATCGTATCTTTATCGATACGATGTGTATCTAATCGTGAGTTCTCTTCGAGGTGATCTCATCGACACGGCTTTGTGGTACCTCGATTTGTCATGCCTAACTCGTTGAGTTCTCCACTATTTTGTTCCATTTGTTTTACCGTTTTATGGTATGGCACTCCCTTTGCTGGATTAAGTTTTTGCCTAGGCCGTACGCAACGAATTGGTACCGCGTGCGTACACACTAACTATCACAACCCTATATGTATCAAGGAGGATGAAATGGATCACTTTTCTATGTCAACATTGTCTGTTGTGGTCGACACGGAGGTCGAACGGGGGACACGGTCCAGTCGTTTTGCGCCGGTGACCGCTTGGTTCTTGGCCGCATCATTGGCGCTCGTTCCCACGGTGAGCAGCGCCTTTTTATCGACCGAAAACGGCGGATCAGGCCCGACTGGGAATGATTCGTCTATGGCCCCAGTCGTCTTGGAAAATGACGCTACGGCTGACCAAGATATGGCATTCAGCCAGGGTGTCACGCGCTATTGGACATCAGAGCGGCTGATGAATGCGCAAGTGCTTGATATGCCCGTTACCGACTTGACGGATATGGATAGTCAACAGTCGTTTGACGATATGACAGCCGTCACGCCGCAATCCCATGCCAGTGCCCGTGGCGAGGGAAAGGCGATTCCGAATCGCCGCTCCCGTTTGCATCAGCGATTGGATCGTGAGGCTTTGAAGGCACTCATCAAGGCTGCGAAAGACCGGACCGACGATGCCAATAGTACTCTCGATAACACGACGTTCGATCGCGGAACCGCGAACCTTGATTTTTCAAGTTCGCGTCTGGTGCCTCGAAGTGCTCGTACGGCCTACCCTTACCGTACCGTGGGCAAATTGTTTTTCTCCAAACCTGATGGGGACTATGTTTGCTCCGCGTCCATTATCGGGAAGAGGTTGGTCCTGACTGCAGGGCATTGTGTCTATGGGAACCATGATGGGACAAAACAGTTCTGGCGTAACTTCCTGTTTGTCCCCGCATTCTATTATGGGCAAGCTCCCTACCAACAATGGTCATGGAGCTATGTGGTGATTCCTGGAAGTTGGGCCGCCAGTCCGAGCGTACCGAATCAGTCCGACTTTGCGATCATTGAGGCACGGGATCGTGTTGTGGGATCCTCCCTCACGCGCATTGGTGCATGGCTGGGGCACTTGGGGTGGCGTACCTATAGCCTTTCCAATAACCATGTCAAGCAGATGGGCTATCCCTGCAATTTAGATAGCTGCCAAGAGATGCATCAAGTGGACTCAGGCGATTATGTCAACAATAGCCAAAACACCGTGGCCTACGGTTCCGATATGCGCGGTGGCGCCAGTGGAGGACCACAAGTCATGAATTTTGGCAATCCATCAGTTGGCCAGTTCTTAAGCCTTGGTCGAATGAATCAAGTGGTTGGGGTAAATTCCTACGGCCATGGCACGAATGTCTTCCTGAAGTATATTGGAAGTTCCACGTTAAATAGTGAATTCGTCACGATATGGAACATGGCCTGCGCTCACAAGGTCGGAAACTGTTCGTAGTAAAACACCATGACCTTTGGGGCCGCATGTTGAACGCAGGGTCACAAAGTGCAGTATGGTCCTGACTCCGGGGAGGGCGGGACAAGCAGCCGCCCTCCCCGTGGGCCTTTTGGATGCGACCAATTCGCATGACAGGCGTCCCTAGGACGCACACAACTAACCGCAGAGATATTCATATATGCTATAAGGAATCATCATGAGATACTTCCCCTGGATCATCGGACTTGTGCTGGAATTGTGCAACGGATGCGCAACGCAGGCGACTCTTCCGTCGGTTGCTAACGGTGTTTTTATCGACAATCCCACCCCACCTCAGGAGGAAGAGTATTGGACTCCAGACCGTATGAACGATGCGAAGCCTATGCCCTTGCCTCATGGATCCATCTCCGATGAGTCCAATGATGAGTCCATATCAGAGAAGGACGAACGAAAGAAGCAGGAGGCAACACCCAGCCATCCAGGCTCCGAGCCAATATCGCCACAAGAGGAGAAATAACGTGCGTGGCACGTTGTGCATACGCATAGACACCGTCTGTCCGGCTGCACTCGCAGTCGACTCTCACCACAAGAAGGTCCATGGGTTTTTTGACGAGTCTAGCCGCATTGTGGTGTTTCTTATTATTCTGCTGCTTTGTGCAGGATTCGGCCAATACGTACATGGAGCTGATTTTGACCACTCTGCAAATGTAGTCACTCCTGTTCATCCGTCGCAATCTCGCATGCAAGAGTTGCAACCCCATATCAATAGCGAAGAGGATATTCATCTCAACGTGGTCAATCGTCCACTCACCGCTGTGTTGTCAATGATTCAGTCTCGGAGCGGAATTAAGCTGGAACTCATGCCGGGCTTTGACTCTCAACGTATTACACGCAACATCCGAGCGAGTACGTGGACTCAGGTCGTGCGGGACTTGTTGCGTGGATTTGATCGGGTAGAACAATATGACCACACGCACCGGTTGACGCATGTGATCGTGGCTAGTCATGGGCCGAACCTGTCAGCTTCAATGGACGGTCGGGTTGATCTCTCTGAGAACTCTGATCGGCGAGCCCAGGATGTTCGATTCCATTCCAGCTTGTCCCAGCCAACCGGAGGTAGCACCGATCTGGATCGGTCGGTCATGGCTCCCTATCATATGCAAGATCTCCGTACACACTCTAATCCCACGGTTCGTACTCGCGCGATTCGTTCCCTATCTCAAGAAGGCAACCTCGACCAAGCGATTGAAGCTCTGTCTCTCGGACTGTTGGATCCAGATCCAAATGTGCAGAGCGACGTCCTGGATTATTTGATTGATTTGGGTTTTGAACACGAATCCCTCGAAGACCTCACAACCCTTGTTGACTTGGGCGATCAGGCGGGGGTAAGAGCGCATCTTACCGAAGGTATGGGGGCAAATCCTTTGTTGAATTAAAAAAGCATGAGTGCAACACCTGGGTCTTTGTCTGGCCTGTCCACTCCGCATCGAGTATCCCGGAGATAATGTATCACATTCGGGGTCAGACATGTGTCTAGATATAATAAGCTGAATAGTGAACGTTCTCGTGCGGTTTAGGGGCTTTGACGATTAATAAGTGTCGATTGGTTGAGGATCTGAGACATAGGGGCATCCCTGAAAACTGTCCTTTTCCGCGATGGCGGCGTCAGCCGCGTGCTCAAATCCTCATGTATTCTCCATACACTGCGGTTCTGCGCGCGCGGCTTCCTTGCCCTCACACAAAAATCCTGGTTTTTAGAGGTGCCCATAGGTCGACGTGGAGCCCTGTCATTGGTATGCAGGGCTCCACGTCTGGTTTATCCTGACTTTGACTTACTGGACACGAATCGGGATGTACGCGCGGTTGTTTGAACCGCTGACCTCACTAATGTCATTGTCTTCATCGACAATAATCCCCATCCAGTAATGTTGGCCGGCGTTGAGGTAATTCGGAATGATGGCCGAAACCGTGGTGGTGTACACATCTGCCGGATGGATCGATCCAAACGATCCGCCTCCGATGCGCGTATCGCCATAGCTAATATAGTCGTTGGTCGAAATGTAGATCCCATAGGTGACGTTTGAGTGCGTCTGTTTGCCATTATTTTCGATTGTAAACTCTGGCCTGACGACATTTCCCCGTGTCACGCGATACCCTGGTTCCCCCGCAATCGTGATTCCCTGCAAGGTTCCAGTATTGGTGCTGTTTCGTACACGCACGCGACCATGGCTCGAATATTCACCGCTGGCACCGGTTCGCCGCCAATGTGATGCCGATACGTCATTAAAGCTCGAACCTTGTGAGCCGTAGAGAACTCCTGCGCCATGGGAGGCATCTTCGCCAAAATAAGTCCTGGCGGTATTACCATTGGTATGATGGTGACGCCAGGAGTCGCCCATGACATTGTATTCCCAATTGACATGCATGAGGCCCAGATAGTGACCGGCTTCATGCACAATAACCGCATCGATCGGTCTTCTGGTCCCGGTATAGGCAAAGTTTGAGCTTTTATTCTGTGACGTAGTCCATGAGCGTCCGGTTGAATCCAATACGATATCAACTTCGTCGAGTCCGTAATGCCATCCGAACAGCCAATAGCAGTGGTAGCGCATGCGGGCTTCTCCTGGAGGAGAAATGCTTGCGGCCCACACTTCGTTTTGTCCATTGCCGCTTCCCACACCTCCCGATTCGGTTGTGTGATTAATAGAAAACGGCGAGGGATTGGTATTAGTAATATTGATTCCGCGTTGTGCGGATTGCAAGACACTGCCAGACGGGAAGCTTCCCGTGTTAATTCTTGCCGAGGTGGAATTCCCGCCCCAACGAATTTTCTTGCCGCTATCGCCGTTACATTCCAACCATGATGCGGCCATGGCTGAATTGGAACAGATTGCCATGATGGCGAGAGTGAGTAGAGATTTTGTGATAGTCATTATTCCTGTTCCTCCTTTGCACGGATATCGTAGCGTTCTTCATTGCTGATTTTGGGTGATACTACTCGTTCGGCTTCCAACGGCATGAGGCGTGGATCTGGAACCGTAAATCGTTCCTTGGGATTGACCATGGCGATCGGGATGCGAGGCGTTCCCACTCGCTCACTCCATTCCCGAATGCCTTCGATGAAGCGATCGAGAGACAACGGTGCATCGTAGGTGGTCATCGCCGAGGCTTCAGCGTTTTCGGTCAAATCCTTTCGAGCGGGATCCATTTGTACGCCGTACTTGACGACGGAATACTTGGGGGCTTCTTGTTCATATCGTGCGCGAAGCTCTTTCAGGCTTTGAGAACTCCTCCGTTGCAGCATATCCAGTTGCTTCCGTATTTCAGGTCGTTGCAGCAACGTATCAAACGAGGGCCGCGGGACTTCCATGACATTCAGGTCAAAACGCGGCTTGCCTCCGATACGTAAGGCCTTTCGGACATCCACGACCGGTACGCCCCACGCATTAAACACTTGATTCTCATGGACGCGAAAGCGACCCTCAACACATTCGACAAGAGGGCAATCGGTTTCCTTGCCACCTTTAACGAACAATACATCGGTTTGACCGCGTGCAAAGGCCGGCGCGGACGTGACCAAATACATACCTCCTTGCCCATCCGAGCCACCGGGAATGCGCAACGTTAATCGTTCGTCAGGAGTTTTCCCTCTCAGCGTCTCCATGATCTGGTAGGTGACAAACGTGTGAGGAATCCCTTTCGGTTGTTCCTTGGTGGGCTCCGAGTTTTTATAGACAATACTGGTCACTCGACCATACACGATGAGACTCGACTCGCCGACTAATGATTTAAGCCTGTGCTCTACGGTGTCGTTGGGACTGTGTGCCCATGCCGTGAAACTTGAAGTCGTCAAGGCGAGACACGTTAGGGCTGCAACCATTGTGCGTTTCATGTGAATACCTCTTGTTCATAATAGTGAATACAGATTAAACAACAGCATTTTGAGCATAATTTATGGTGAAATTGGCATGGTCAACTCCTTCCTTCTCTTTTCCTTGCTGATGAATGTTATTAGACTGCTCGTCTGTATTGCATGTATATCTTTTGCGATGCGCTATCGGGATTGAGTCCTTGGATAGCAATAGGAATGCCAATGCGGATGTGTGATTCGTTCATTCTATTTAATGAAAGAAATTACGATGAATATCAGTGGGTTACGTGATGACTGCGACGAATGACATGAGAGAACAAAAGAGCGCGAGGCGAGATCGGGTTCAGCGCGTATGGATCGAATGAGATACATGGTGTATCTGTACAGATAACAGGCTTTATTATAGGGTCAGACTCGAAAATGTAATTTTAAATACTTCATTTTTCTATCATGGTTTGGGAAGTACGGTAGGTGGTTGGCAAAGGATGAATCCCGATCAAGACATTACCATTTGGTCATCTCGTTGACTCTCGTTTCGTCAAAGCCGTAAACCTCAGCCAGTCGTTTGCACACAGATTATTCCACTATTACAAGGAGGGAAAAGCTATGACGATTAGGCTGAGTTCTCTGAATCTGCTACTGACATTTCTTCTGTTGTGTGCTGGTCATCTCTATGCCATGCCGTTCCTGCCGGATTTTAATAGCGCGACATTTCTTCCTGGCGCCCCTGTGAACAATCCCTACTTCCCATTAGTCACCGGTATCAGTCGAACATATGAAGGTCAGCGTGAGGATGATGGCGAGATTGTTACCGAAGGGTTCACGTTAGCCAATTTAGGGCCTGGTCCCACGATACTCGGTGTGGAAACCACCGTGCAGCGCGATCGCGCCTTTGAAGATGGTGTGATTCTAGAAGATACGTTTGACTATTATGCTCAAGATACGTCTGGCAATGTCTGGTACTTTGGTGAAGACGTGATCAACTTTGTGTATGACGACGATGGCAATTTGATTGAAACCAATAGTTCAAGTTCATGGCGAGGTGGGGTCAATGATGCACGTCCAGGATTTATTATGCCCGCCGAACTCATTCCCGGTTTTCATTATCGGCAAGAGTTCGCACCAATCGATGCTGCGGTAGACGAGGCCACGATATTTTCTCTCGGCAATACGATTTCACTCGGTGTTGGTCAATTTACGAATGTTCTGCAAGTTTTGGAGCAAAACGAGTTGGAAGCAACCGCAAGGGAGTTTAAGTACTATGCGCTTGGTGAAGGCTTGATCTTGGTCGAAGAAGGACTGAATTTTCGCTTTGAAGATCCTGAAATTCGTGTAGAACTGGTTTCCTCTGTTCCGGAACCGACTTCGGTGCTATTGCTGGGATCGGGCATGATCGGCATTGTGGCGTGGCGATATCGAACTCGCCATCGGTCTTCAAGTTAAACCTCGCGGATGTGCGACGGTTGCAACAGAGGCCTTATCTCTGCAATGAGGTAAGGCCTCTTGCTTTGCATTTCTTCTTCACGTTTGGTCAATCGAAAAGAACCGTTTGTCGGTTCTGCTACTGATGTTCCCTAATCATGATGGAGTCCTATCTATTATTACCACTCGGTAATCCTCCAGTCAGTTTGTTGTGATCTTTGATTGCTACGTTCTCCCCACGACAGAGTAAGAGGTTTGGCCGCTTGCTTGGTTTTCTAACAGGCGCATGCGAGGCGTTAGTTTTCAGCGCGCACAACGAGAGGGGAACACTGATGGTTGCTGGAATTGGAGCATTAGTCAAGACGTTGACCGCCTACCTATTCTATCCATTTTGTGGCGCAAGAACTGTCGGACATTTAATGGGCATTGTTCCATATGTCCCATTTTTTTCGGCACGATTTGACCGTGAGTTGTTTGTGCCACCAGCTCCATTTATTGATTTAACGCATGACCCATGGCCTTCCACGTTTTGGGATCGCCCTAAGCCTTCTAGTATCTCTCGTCATCAGATCGTAAAAATTCATATGGGGCAAGCTGATCAAGCTGGATCGGTGTTTGATTGCAAAGGACGCCCAGTTGCGGAAGCCTGTCATCCGTTGAGGCAACGATGGAAATATCGTTGGCGAAGTGTTCGGGATGGTATTCGTGTTGACTATATGAAACGGCAAGCTCAGCCTCGATCGTACCCGGGACGCATTGGTGTGCTCACGTCAAGTAATCAACACATCTATGCTCATTGGTTATTAGATATCTTGCCACGTATTGCCAAATTACAGGAACAGCATCATCGCGTCGCCTTTTACTTTCTGCAGCATGTGCATTCTTTTCAGAGGGAGACCCTCCAGTGTCTCAACGTCGATGAGCAGGTGAGAATTATTAATTGTGCGGAAGTCCCTTGGGTCAGTGGTGACGAGTTGGTCGTACCCTGTCATCAGATCATGTTTGGCTATCATCATCCTCGTTGGGCATGTCAGTGGTTGAGGGAGAGGTTTCTGCCGACAGGCAATGTTTCCGGTAGACAGAAGAGGAAAGTGTATCTCTCACGTTCGATGGCAGCGAGGCGAAAGATCATCAATGAGCAAGAGATTGGCTCTTTTTTGTGTCATGAAGGATTTGAATTCTGTGTGCTTGAACAGCTTTCGTTCGTAGAGCAGGTGCGGTTGTTTCAAGAAGCCGAGATCGTGGTTTCGCCGCATGGCTCAGGCCTTGCCAATCTCGTGTTTTGTAGCCCCGGCACGAAGGTGCTTGAGTTATTTCCTGCCAGGGCGACCGATGCTTATTTTCGGCTGTGTGTGGACATGAACCTGACCTATCGATGCTTGAAAACGCGAGAACATAGCCCACGACCGCGGGTGAGTGACAATTTTTCTATCAATATTGATGATGTGAAAGAGGCGCTGGACGACATGTGTGCGTAGTTTCCCATGAAGAAGCATATTCGACAAACGACTCAGAAGCTTTTAAATCTCGGGTTGAAACCCCTGGGCTATCAGGCTCTGTTGAAGTCCGTGGACATGTATGAATGGCAAACCAGTCCTGCCAAAGGTCGTCATTATCATCGAGGAGGACGCTTGCCTTCAGGAGCAGAAGAATATTTACGGTACGATCATCCACGATATCAAGAACTCGAGAGGCGCTATACCAAGTGCCATCCGTCCGTTATCGATCCCATTCGGTGGAAGCAAGGTCATGTCAGACATGACGATGTGCTGTATTTTCGAGGGGATAATGCGTATGTCCATCAGCATCGAGGCCGTAACATGAATATTGTGGGCTATGCCTTGTCGACATACTATGTGAAATCAATCGACAGTTTTCATTTACTGGAGAAGTTGAGTGAAGATGATTTTTTCGGGAACTTTCTTTTCGAGATCGATCATCAACTCATTTCAAGAGATTTACTCGATTCGATTTGCGAAATGTATTTTCTCTCGAAGCATGTTGATTTTCGTGGTATGAACATTCTAGATATTGGTGCAGGCTATGGACGTCTTGCCCATCGATTGGTTACGGCCAACCCATTGGTACATCGGTACTTTTGTGCGGATGCGATTGCCGTCTCGACGTTCATTTCAGAATACTACGTGCAGTTTCGTCAGTTGGAAGAGAAGGTGAGCGTGGTGCCTCTCGATGAGATCGAAGACGTGCTACAACACAACTCCATAGATCTTGCAGTGAATATTCATAGCTTTTCAGAATGCCGGACGTCTGCGATTGAGTATTGGCTCTCGCTGTTGGTGCGACATGCTGTTCGTTACCTGATGGTCATTCCCAATGGTCGAGGAATCCCAAGAGAGCCGATGGTGAATAAAGAAGGTCAAGACATGAAGGCCGTGATCGAACGATACGGGTACATGCTCGTGGCAGAAGAACCGCAATACAGTGATCCGATTGTTCAACAATATGGTATGGGGCCTTCGACATACTATCTTTTTAGTTTGGAATAAATTGTCTGGCTTAGAAGCCTATTGTCAATTGTGTTCCAATCATGTGATGACTGTGTAGGGCATTGTCTCTATCGTCGAAGGCAAATCCCTGTTTGTATGTTCCATACAGATAATCAAATGAGATACTTAGATTCTCGAAGGGACGCCATGTTCCAGCCACACCGTACTGCCATTTCGGTTCATCGGCTAACTCTGTGCTAAATTCTAATCGTACGGCGAATTGCAGAAAATCGAGAGGGAAGTAAGCAAGCTCAACATTGTAGGAAAACGGTTTATTGGCATTTCTCTCAAATTCTTTAAAGCTTCGAATGGCCTTCAATACTTCTGCCGTTAACTCAAAGGGTGGTGCCCCCATTCGTGCATAGGCATTCCAGGCTGGCACAGAACGAAGTTGCCGATTTTGAAAGTCAAGAAGCAATTCCTCTTGGCTTTCTGCAAGATCTGAAAGATACCCCGCGCCAACGACCAGAGACTCGTCTGCAGATGTGTATTCAAGATTAAGGCCCCAGTCAATTTCATTCTTGTTGTTTTGCCTATCAACTTTGCTGTCAAAGATGAATCCCGCAAGTTCAATGGCGTCCCACAACGTATAGTCAAGCTGTACGGCCGTTCCTCGTGTTTGTCCAAACTCTAGCAAGGGCCCTGTGACAAAGTGGCTATAGTAGGCTCCAAATGGCACATAGAGTTGACCAAGCTTTACTCCGAAGTTCGCATGGTCTATTCCGATTAGCCCCTCGTCCAATTCCTGGAAATGTCGGCGTCCATTGTCTTCAATGGCAAAGAGGACTTCTGCTTCAAGCCACTCATCGTATTGGATTTCGAAGCCAAGCTCGATGGCCAATTCAGGGTCCGGATCTTCACTGGTGTTTCTTCTGGCGATGCTATGGTTTCTTTTGTATTCCTTCTCCACATCGATGACGCCACCAATTTTTAGCCACTCAGTCACTTGCTTCCCAAGCCCTGCTTCTCTTCGCTCTTCCGGGGTTCTGTAAATTCTTACAGGTTCAGGAGTTGCTGATTCCGTAGCCCTTACCGATTCGTCTCGTGCCTCGACGCCGGATGGTGTGAGGACAAGGATGAGTATGGTGATACGAATGAAATGGCTATGAAATTGAACTGTTGGTTCTGTCACTGGGCGTTCCCTCGTGGCTATTCTACGATTGCAAGTTTCAGATAGCGAGGCAACAATACTGTAAGAAGTTCATCATATGGTAATGTTGCTCTATGCTGGATTTCGCTAAGATAAAACAGTCCAGAGACCCTTAGGTCACAACTGATTTGTGTCGGGGAATTTTGAGATTCCGCGAAGAACAATGAGAATTTTATTAATTGAAGATGATCGAGTCATTGCGGACTTCATTCAGAAAGGCATGAAAGAGGCTGGGTTTGTGATTGATCATGTCGACGATGGGGTAAGAGGGCTGGATGCGTTACTCTATGACAGCTATGATCTTGCCATTCTGGATTTGATGCTCCCAAGGCTTGCTGGTCTTTCAGTCATTGATCGATTGCGAGAGCGGAAAAGAAATCTTCCGATTCTGATTCTGAGTGCGAAGCGGTCGGTTGACGAGCGTGTAGATGGATTGCGTCATGGTGGAGATGATTACCTGACAAAACCGTTTTCGTTTAGCGAATTGCTTGCACGGGTCGATTCTCTGTTACGCAGAAGTCAAAAGATTGTGGAGCCTGCAAGCCTTTCATTCCACGATCTATCCATTGATCTTCTTGCGCGTACGGCGAGGCGGGCTGGAAAAAAGATTGATCTCCAACCTAAGGAGTTTGCCTTATTAGAGTATCTCATGCGCAATTCAGGAAATGTCGTATCGAAAACCATGATCATGGAGCGTGTCTGGGATTACAATTTTGACCCAGGGACAAATGTGGTTGAAGCACGGATTAGTAAACTTCGTGAAAAGGTGGATAAGGACTTTGAAAAGCCTCTCATTCATACGATTCGTGGGTTGGGGTATGTGTTGAGGGACAACGATGCGTAGATTGCCGAATACCTTGGCCTTCCGTTTGACGCTGTCGTACACCACCGCGTTTCTCGTGTCCTCTCTTGTGACCCTCTGTGTATTGTATTTTTCCGTGAATAGCATTTTGAATACTCGTATGGATGAGGATTTACAAGAAGATATTACGGAATACAAGATGCTGTACAACACTGAAGGGATGAGTCGGGTACTTCAAGAACTCGAGCGAGAGGTGGGATCAGATGATGAAGGGCAGGTTTTTCTCCGTCTACTCGATGCGGAAGGTGAGGAGCTTTTTGCCTCAGATTTATCTGAATGGAATGGACTGAAGACGAATACACGATTGTTTCAAACGGTACTGGCTTCGAAGGTTGTCCATGCTCTGGAAACGCTTGAGCTTGAGGAGCATGAGTTTCCTGTACGGACGAATTACGGGTTGTTAGCCCCGGGACTCATCTTGCACGTTGGAGAATCTTTCGAAGAAAAAGAAGAAATCATGGACTTACTTCTTACGGTATTTGTGGGAATGTTTTGTGTCGCGATCCCCCTGGCTTCCGGTGTTGGGTGGATGATTGCGAGGAAAGATGTGCGGGGAATTGAGGCCGTGAGTCGTGCGGCTGTAGATATTGAACGGGGGCAACTGGATCGCCGTGTCATGATCAAGAATCAAGGCGATGAAGTGCAAACGCTGGTCGATACGTTTAATGCTATGGCTGAGCGCATTCGAAGTTTAATCATCGAAATGCGGGAGATGACCGACAATATTGCACACGACCTGCGAAGTCCGCTGTCTCGAATTCGTGCCATTTCGGAACGAGCTCTCTCTGTTACTACTGACAACGCACATGTCCAAGCTGCGGCGTCCGATACGTTAGAGGAATGTGATCGACTCCTCCATTTGATTAATACGACATTGGATGTGGCCGAAGCCGAAGCCGGCGTGATGCAGATAGATAAAGAACCGGTTAACATATCGAAGCTGGTTGAGGATGCTCGAGATTTGTTTGAGCCTGCCGCTGAAGAAAAAGATATTGAGATCACCTGTACGCTTGAGTCAGATTGCCAGATTCAAGGCAATCGGCAAATGCTGCAACGCATGTTAGCGAATCTGCTCGATAATGCGTTGAAATATACGCCGTCCCACGGGCGAGTTTCCATTGACCTTGTTGGACAGCTCCAGGGGTTGCGTGTGTCCATTGCCGATACGGGAATTGGCATTCGACCCGAGGATCAGCGCCGTGTCTTTGACCGCTTTTTCCGGTGCGACCAAAGTCGCTCCAGAAATGGCTGTGGCTTAGGATTAAGTTTTGCTCGTGCCGTGGTGCGCGCGCATGGCGGCGACATCACGC
Organism: Nitrospirales bacterium; assembly: GCA_021604005.1. Classification (GTDB taxonomy): domain Bacteria; phylum Nitrospirota; class Nitrospiria; order Nitrospirales; family UBA8639; genus JAGQKC01. The sequence continues at coordinate 173,965 of BQIV01000003.1, forward strand.
TTGAGAGCGAACCAGCTCGAGGTAGTACCTTCATGATTCGTCTTCCTCGTCTCTCTTTGAGACCCTAACAAGTTTTTCTCCAACCTTACGTCTTGGTAATCCTGTGGTCAGTGAGTTGTGAACTTACTTGGGTATTCTTCCCTCTATAGCGAAACCAAATAACTTCCAACCGAATGTACATCATGTACACAGCGCAAAAACACACGTCGTACAGACGGAAGTAAATTGGAACGGCTATAGGCTTCAGGGACGACAGGAAGTTTCCACGTTGTGTCTGTGCATCGTCTCCAACATGCAGAACGTACATAACGAAAGGAGGTGCAGATTTGAGGATGTTGGATGACTCATTCGAAGAAGAGACGCGATGTTTGTCCATATGTGGAAACACAAGGCTCTCGGAACAGGGCAAAGAATAGTTGTTACCTGGCGAATATAGAACGACATGTCGATTTACCAAAGGAGAAAACAATAATGAAAATAACGATGCCGTTTTTGACCATCATGTTGATCCTTGCACTCGCCTTATGGGCAACAAGCACCGTGCCCGTGAGTTGGGCAAAGGATAGGAATGAACGTCCATTTTCAGAAGCCCAACTGTTTTTCGAACTCAATAATACGGACAGCGATTTAGGCATTCATGCCTCGATCGATGGCGAGCCTTGGAAGAGGTTGGAAATCGAAGCCCCCAATGGTCGCAAATTGCTCAAAATCCGAGCGAACGGCAGTCTACAGAATCAGGGGATGACGCAACTGTTTTTTGAAAGTGCCGAGCCACGATTCGAAGAGCTTTCGCCTCATATGTTCTATCGTCGATTTCCTGAAGGAATCTATGAAATTGGAGGTAAGACGCTTGAGGGAAACGAACTTGAGAGCGAGGCGACGCTCTCGCATGTCATGCCGGCCCCGGTGGAGCCAACGGTCAATGCTTTGCCAGCGGCCAAAGTTTGTGACACAGAAGATCCGGGTTTTGATGCGACTGTCACAAGCGCCCCCGTGACAATTTCCTGGCCCGCTGTTACCACTTCACACCCGGACCCTAATGGTGGAGGAGCCGGTGTCCAACCACCAGTTCCCGTCGTTATTCACAATTACGAAGTTGTGGTTGAGGTTCTCGACCGACTCTTTGCTTCGAAGTTTGATCTCATTTTGCCGTCTGATGAAACTTCCATAACAATACCTGCAGAGTTCATCGCGTTAGGGAAGGAGTTTAAATACGAAGTTTTGGTCAGGGAGGAAAGTTTTAATCAGACCGCGATTGAGAGCTGCTTTGTTCTGGAGTAGCCGTGTTCTCTGAACTCATCGCCAGTGGGCTTCCTGGGCTCCCGTCCTGTAGGCGACGAGAGCTCAGGCTCACCCTGTGCTTTCCGGAAACCTTCGGCTAGATATGGGACTCGGAAATCGGAAAAAGGATTGAGAAGCCTCTAGACACCATGTTCGTGATCCCATCATCATGAAGACATGGTCGAATTTCTATCGTTGTTGATGAGATTCTGAGTGGGTCGATTCACTGAGAGTTCAATCATCGAGCCTTCTCAATCCTGTATAAAGAGGCTTGTCGGTTCTTAATGGCCAAGTTCCGACAGGCCTCTTTACTTCTATCTAAAAAGATACAAAGTCTTTCGATTTGGATACATTCCCTATTGGTCAAGGCCTCTTTGAATACCGTACGGCTCTACTTGGATATCCCATAATCATCTCAATCCCCAACCGTTATCCGTAGGGCACCTCTAAAAACCGTCCTTTTCCGCGATGGCGGCGTCAGCCGCGTGCTCAAATCCTCATGTATTCGCCTATACACTGCGGTTTTGCGCGCACGGCTTCCTTGCCCTTACACAAAAATCCTGGTTTTTAGAGGTGCCCCGTAATTATTCTTCGCATTTTTCGACCTCGCACAATGTTGGCGGCAAGTTTGCATCGTTCATTTGGCGGCAAGTTTGCATCGTTCATATTGTAAGCATTTCAATATCAACGATTTTAACGAAGGAGGATCCAACTATGCCTAGCGAAGTCTTTGAAATCACAAGCTATCGATATTATCAATTCTCGAGCAGAGAGAATGTGTTTAAGGCTGTGATTAGCTGTTCGGCCTCGGGAGGCAAAACAGTGTATGTCTATTTTGACGGAGGGGAACATTCGTTAGCTGAAGCTCGCAAGAACGGTAATTCCTATTTCCTCTACTATCGATATGCAGACATGGCAAACATTATCGACATGTTACGGAATGAAAAGCCCATCTGGATGGTCTATGTGCCGGAGGGGTCGAATAATTCCCGTATTTCAACCTCACAGGAGCCCGTCGGCGAAGGCGAATTGCCTTAAGGGCACCTCTAAAAAACCGTCCTTTTCCGCGATGGCGGCGTCAGCCGCGTGCTCAAATCCTCACGTATTCACCTATACACTCCGGTTTTGCGCGCGCGGCTTCCTTGCCCTCATACAAAAATCCTGGTTTTTAGAGATGTCCTTAATCTGCAGACCATAATAAGAGTCAGAGGTTTATCATTATTCACGCCTGACCCTAAATTTGGAAGTTGCTCAAAGAAGAGACAGAGGGGAGGAGATGTCGCAGAGTCCGAGTGTCTCTTCCGGGTGTAGGCTCTGCAACACCTCCGTCCTGTCTTCAGCCGCGAGAACTGTGGCTATTTCTTTTTCTTGCAGTCCTCAAAGTCTTTGAGACACTTCTTCAAATCCACGGCATGCTCATCGATGCATTTCTTGACCTTGTCAACGCCTTTGCCGGCTTTCTTGATGCACTCGTCATATTTCTTGCCGGCTTTAATGAGACACATTAAGAACTTTGTATCGCATTTTGTCGGTTTGTCCGCAGCGAGCGCGATGCTGGTGATAGCCGAGAGATATTCAGTGCCAAGAGGCTCTAAATCGGCCCTGACCAGGACATCGTCACCGAAGCCGGTGTCGATCGTAGGACCTTCGACATCCAGCTCCGCCACAGCCGCCTTGACCTCGTCTTGATCAAACTGCTCGAGAATCGTCGTAAAGCGACGTGATGAGTCTTGTAGAATTAGTTAGAAGTGCATACCTCTCGTTTGAATCATTTAAGGGTATATTTCCCGCCGCTCGCGGCGTAAATATCTTGAAGTGCAGTATGCTGTGAAATTCTGCATTGTATTTCTTGCCTCGACATTGGTTGTGGCCGTGCAGGTCAATGTAGCAAGGAAAATAAACCTGCCTAGGCTCTGGAATTGAGAGTTGCAGTATAATCTCAAAGTGTAACTTTTCCGTGAACTGGATGGTTGAGGTCCTGTGACGTTCGCCATCCTTGCTCCTTCCATTCCCGAGGTTATTGGCTATTAGCCGTTTCAGTTAGGCCGAATCAGTGACATGTTGACCGACTGAATGCTGATTGCTACTTAGGTTTTGAATCGTCAATCGTCTGCAGGTCATCTGGGCATAGCCTTTCTCATGTTCACGTTGCGCCGCGCCAAGTTCGTTGTATTTTCCTCTTTCGAACATATGGGGGTTTGCTCTAGATGGTAATCGCTTGCTTTGCATGATTTTTCCATAATTGTGAACTATTTGCTATTACGGTTATTTAATGCTATAATAGCAATATATTGTCATTATGAATGATCTTACACACCAAGGCTACTCTCCTGAAGGAAGCGTATTCACCCAACTTCTATTCGAGATGTTTAAGCTCTATGGGCGTTTTCTTGCGGAAGGCGATAAACTCGTCCAGCCCTATGGTTTAACCACTGCACGCTGGAAGGTGTTGAGCATGATTGCTCTGGCTAAGCAACCCGTAACGGTTCCGCAAATTGGCCGGCGGATCGGCCTTTCACGTCAGAATGTTCAGCGGCTCGTTGATGTGTTAGAGGAAGAGGCGTTTGTCGTGTATCAAGGCAATCCCGATCATAAACGGGCCAAGTTGGTTGCGTTAACAGAGAAGGGGGGGCGACACCATGAAGCCATCATGCGCAAGCATATTCCATGGGCCAACCAGTGCGTCGAAGGGATAAAGCAGGATGATCTCGCCCAAACATTGTCAGTGCTCAAGCGATTAACACATCAACTTGATCGCATGTAATCGCTATTTCACACCATGAGCGTGTGATGAGAAAGAACTTTTGCAAGGATTGATTCATCTGGTAGAGTATAAGATCATTCTTGTTGTACAGAAGAGAACTTCTCATTCTGACAGTCTTAATCAAAATGTTTTTTTAGGTAACCAGCTATAGACGAGGTTCAACGGATGAAAACTATAGAAGAAGCCACATTTCCTATTACCGATTATCAGGACCGGCCTGATGAAGAGCTGTTCGACCGTATTGTCGAAACCAAGAAGATTCTTGGCAGTCAAGTGTTGATTCTCGGTCATAATTATCAACGAGATGATGTCATTGTGCACGCGGATTTGCGTGGAGATTCATTATTGCTCTCGAAGTTAGCGGCGGAACGTTCTGAATTTCCCAATGTCGTGTTTTGCGGTGTGCATTTTATGGCTGAAACGGCTGATATTCTCAGCCAATCCAATCAGACGGTCATTTTACCGGACTTAGCGGCTGGATGTTCTATGGCCGATATGGCGGCGATCGAACAGGTCGATGAATGTTGGGATGCGCTTTCGCTGTTTATGCCGGTAGATGAGGTTGTGACGCCTGTGGTGTATGTGAATTCGGCTGCAGATCTCAAGGCGTTTTGCGGGGAACATGGCGGGATTACCTGCACCTCGTCCAATGCCAAGGTGGTTATGGAGTGGGCCTGGTCACGACGAGAGAAAATTTTGTTTTTTCCAGATGAGCATCTTGGGCGTAATGTGGCGAATAAAATGGGCTTTCCCAAGGACGAAATGATTGTTTGGGATCCGTTTAAAACAAACGGAGGCAATACCCCCGAGGCGATTCACAAGGCTAAGCTTATTCTTTGGAAAGGTCATTGTAGTGTCCACCAAATGTTTCAGCCACCCCATGTGGATTATTTTCGTAAGCAGTATCCAGGTATCCAGGTCATTGTGCACCCCGAGTGTCATGAAGATGTGGTGAATAAAGCGGACTTTGTAGGGTCAACGGAGTTTATCATTCAGACGGTCAGTAAGGCACCGGCCGGGACGTCGTGGGTTGTTGGCACAGAGTTGAATCTAGTCAACCGTCTCAAGGCGGAACAGACTGAGAAGCAAGTGTTTTTCCTTTCGCCCATGGTGTGCCGATGCGCCACGATGTTTCGGATTGATGCGGCTCATATGTGCTGGTCTATGGAAAACTTGGCTCAAGGACAAGTGGTAAATCAGATTTCTGTCCCTGATGATGAAAAGGTCTTGGCCAAAGTTGCGTTGGATCGGATGATGGCGTTGAGTTAATCCTGCAATTTTTCCTTCCACTACGACTCATTTCATCAAGTATGGATTTAAATACACGTCGGTCTTCCTGTTGTGCCTGTGTGGGATTCGTCAAAGTTTGACGGGTCCCAAAGGCATGGCTAGAATGCCCGAAATGTTTGATTATTGTTTCTAACTATTGAGTATTCATGGACTACAAGCCGACTCTCAACCTTCCTCAGACAGATTTTCCCATGAAAGCCAATCTCCCTCAGCGGGAGCCAAAGCTTTTAGCGTGGTGGGAAGAACAGCAGTTGTATGAAAAAATTCAGGAAGCCGGAGCGAAAAAACCTCTTTATCTTCTGCATGACGGGCCGCCCTATGCCAATGGAAAAATTCATATCGGGCATGCGCTGAATAAAATTCTCAAAGATATCATTATTAAGTACAAAACGATGGAGGGGTATCGGGTCCCTTATGTTCCCGGATGGGATTGTCATGGGTTGCCCATTGAACATCAAGTGACGAAACAGTTGGGCGAGAAGAAAAAGAGTCTCACGGCTATTCAGCTCAGGCAGATGTGTCGGGATTACGCTAGTAAGTTCTATCAAATCCAACGTGAAGAGTTTGAGCGGTTGGGGGTGCTCGGAGATTGGGCGCATCCGTATCTGACCATGGATAAATCCTATGAGTCGGCCATTGTTGAAGAATTCGGGAAGTTTGTTGAAAGGGGCGGCGTTTACAAAGGGTTGAAGCCTGTGCTGTGGTGCACGGCCGATCAGACGGCGTTAGCTGAAGCCGAAGTCGAATACGAAGACCACACCTCTCCCTCGATCTATGTGAAGTTTCCTTTTGACGCCTCAGCTGCCAAGTTAGCGTCACCAGACATGTTTGGGATTCCTACGCTGGCTGAGGCCCATCAGATCTCAATCGTCATTTGGACAACCACGCCATGGACGTTGCCAGCCAATCAAGCCATCGCGATTCACCCGGACTTTGACTATGCCTTTCTTGAAGTTGGGAATGACGTGTTGGTCGTAGCTGAGAAACTTGTCGAGCTAGTCGCCAAGGCCTGCGGGTTGTCTGACTACCGGGTTCTTGGTGTCAAAAAAGGCAAGGAGCAGTTTGAAGGTCTGACCTGTTCACGTCCCTTAACAAAAGGACATTCTCCTATCCTACTTGGAGATTTTGTGACATTAGAGCAAGGGACCGGCTGCGTACATATTGCGCCAGGTCATGGAATGGAAGATTACCTCCTAGCGCTCAAATACAATCAGGCTCCACTGCAAAGCATGCTGAAAGAACCGCTTCAAGTCGTGGTTCCCGTGGATCACACGGGACGATTCAAACCGGAGGTTGAGGATTTTGCCGGGCAGCCGGTGCTCAAAGCCAATCCGGAGATTATCAAAAAATTAGAAGGCCATGGAGTTCTTCTCGGACACGGCTCAGTGAATCATTCGTACCCTCATTGTTGGCGATGTAAGAACCCGGTCATTTTTCGAGCGACTGAGCAATGGTTTGTGTCGATGGAGCAAGGCGATTTGCGTGCACGGGCACTCAAAGAAATTGATCAAGTCCAATGGTTTCCTGAGCGAGGGCGAGATCGAATCTATGGCATGATTCTCAATCGGCCGGATTGGTGTTTGTCGCGCCAGCGGATTTGGGGGACGCCGATTCCGGGGTTTACCTGTACGACATGCGATGAAACCTTAACTGATACAGCCGTGATTACACATATTGCCGGACTGATGCGAGAGCGTGGTGCGGATGTGTGGTTCGAACAGTCGGCGGAAGAACTTCTTCCATCGGGCACGAAGTGTCCAGGGTGTGGGAGTCAAACATTTAAAAAAGAACAGGACATTTTGGACGTTTGGTTTGAGTCCGGCGTGAGTCATGCGGCTGTTCTGCAAGCTAGGGATGCACGGTGGTGGCCAGCAGACCTCTATCTTGAAGGGTCAGATCAGCATCGAGGCTGGTTTCACAGTGCACTGTTAACATCTGTCACGACGAACGAGTGTGCACCATACAAAGCGGTGTTGACCCATGGTTTTGTCGTGGATGGTGAAGGCAAGAAAATGTCCAAGTCTGCGGGGAATGTGGTGGCTCCGCAAGATGTCATTAATCAGTCTGGGGCCGATATTTTACGGTTATGGGTCGCGTCACAGGATTATCAGGAAGACTTGAGAATTTCACCGGACATTTTAAGGCAGACGGTCGATGCCTATCGAAAAATTCGAAATACCACTCGATTTTTATTGAGTAACCTCTATGATTTTGATCCTGCTCAGCATCGTGTGGCTTACAATGATTTATCACGAGTCGACCAATGGGCTCTGTACCGTCTCAGTCGTCTGATTGCGGCCATGCAAAAGGCGTATCGTGACTTTGAGTTTCGTCAGGCTGTGCACGAACTTGACTATTTTTGTTCGGTGGACATGAGCGCGACGTACTTGGATATCCTTAAAGACCGGCTTTATACCTTTCCAAAGAACTCAATCTTGCGGAGAGGATCACAGACGGTCATCTTGGAAATCGCCACTGCGTTGTCGAAACTCATGGCGCCGATTTTGAGCTTTACGTCCGAGGAAATCTGGCAGACTTTACGCAACAGTCTGTCTGAGAATGCCGATGTATTTAGCGTACATGTCTCTTCCTTTCCTAAGAGCGATCCTTGTTGGAAGAATCCACAAGTCGAACAGGAATGGGTGCCGCTGTTGGCCGTACGGACGGTGGTGCAACACGCGTTAGAGAAGCAACGACGAGAGAAAGTAATTGGTGCACCGTTAGAGGCTCGAGTGATGATTCATGCTACAGCGAAGCACTATGATCTTCTCAAGCGGTACGAATTCGATCTGCCTGCACTCTGTATTGTTTCGCAAGTACAGGTTGAACAAAGTGAATCGTACTCTGCCGACAAAGGCCTGGTCTCTGATGATGCCCTCGAAGTCATGGTGGATGTGGGAAAAGCGGACGGGACGAAATGTGAACGTTGTTGGAACTATCGAGCCACAGTCGGTACAGATTCTCAGCACCCGACCTTGTGTGATCGTTGTCTGGAAGCCGTCGTGTCGTGACCATGGTGAAACGATTTTCTATTTTAGCGATTGTGAGTGTGATCATCATTGTAGTTGATCAAGTGACGAAGTCCTATATCGCCACGACGATGTATCTTCATCAGTCCATTCCAATTATTCCAGAATATTTCAGTCTCACCTATATCCGAAACCCTGGTGCCGCCTTTGGAATTCTTGCGTCGAGCAGCAGTGGGTTTCGGATGGTCTTTTTCCTCATTACCTCAATCTTTGCACTTGGCCTGCTCATCACCATTTTTGTCAGGTTACAGCCAAATGATTGGTGGGGACAGCTTACGATTTCGAGCATCTTTGGTGGCGCGATTGGAAACCTGATTGATCGTCTGCAATTTGGGGAAGTCATCGACTTTCTGGACTTTTATATCAATGGGTATCACTGGCCGGCGTTTAATGTCGCCGACATGGCGATCAGTCTTGGCGTCTGCTCTCTGTTCCTGCTGTTTGCGTTTGAAAAACGCAAGCCAGAACTGTCCCCGCAACAGCCCCAAGAAGATGTGCGTTAACAACGGTAGGTAATGGATTTGTTTCTCTGTATTTATTCGAGTCTGACCCCAATTAAATTTATTTGAATAGCTGTTATTGCGCAGGTGCGTTGGCGCGGGCAACCATCTTGCAGTATGAACACATTCCTGTACTTGTTGGTTGACTGCAGATAGTACAGGGTTTGAGTGTGGTTTGATCGGTTTCCGTCATCGACCCGTGGGTGGCTTGAGCCTTTTCTTGTTTGGCGAGAAACTGCCAATAGAATGTGTGTTTTGTTCCAGGAGATTCCGCTTCGAGTCGATTGAGCACATCTTTATAGACCAGCATTTTCGCCCCTTTGGACATAGGGCATTCTTCAACCATGTAGTCAATCCGGTTGATGACGGCATACGCTGCAATTTCTCGTTCGGTCAGGCGGTAGAGGGGCTTCACTTTTTTGGCGAAGCCTTCCATCGAGGCTGGAAGTGTGGGGCTTTGCTTTTGAAGATATTCTTCTTGCCAATGGAGGACATTACCCAAGAGCCGTGCGGCTTCGTCATCCAGATTATGGCCAGTGGCCATCACATCATAGCCTCCTTGAATGGCCGCTTGATTAAATTGATACCGTTTGATGGTTCCACAGGTTGAACAGGTTGGACGTCGTACCAGATTGGCAAGATCGGGAATACTTGCACCTTCTTCTTCTTCAACGTTGTGAATGGTCAGTGTGGCTCCACACGGTTTGGCAATCTGTTCTGTGAACTGCTCGACTTTTTCGCGTGAGCCTTGCGAATAGGTGCCAATTCCCTGATCAACATAGAGTGCATCTGCCCGATACCCAAGCTTTAAGAGAATTTCCCACAACGTCAAGCTGTCTTTTCCGCCTGAGACCGCGACCAAAATGCGGTCGTTGGGACTGAACATGTTTTGAGACTTGATGGCCTTCTGCACCTGACTTCTCACAAATTCAGTCAGACACACCGAACAAAAGGCTGTGTTGTGCCGAGGCATTCGTAACACGGCGCGTGCTGGACATTTGCGGCATTTCATGGCCTACGCTCCGATCCCCCAGAAATGACAGGGCGAATTTCAATGACATCACTATCAGCTAAGAGTTCATCTTCGGTTACGAGATCTTGTCCGCGAATCACCAGGTAGCCTTCAGGGATGAGCTGCAGTTCTTGAAATACGTCCCGCACATGTTTCGGGCCTTCAATTTCTATATCTCTCGTAGGATGACTGAGGTGAATCTTCATGAAGGGCTTCATCATACGATTCTCGTTTAGTGCTTTGCAACGAGAAGATCCTATTTCGTCAAACCTAAGAAATAGAACAGAATGAATGAAGCCTAAGTGAAGAAAAATAAAGAGAAAAAAAGAAAATACGTTGTTTTCTTGAAAAAGGTGGAAGAGCAGCGATCATCTGTCTGCCAATAGTTCATCGACTGTGGATATCAGCGAACGTCGAGGGGAGTATTACCCATTCACATGATTGGGAGAAATGTAAAAACTGGTATGGTAAAACGGAAAAAGGTGATAGAATTTAATCTGAATTGTCTCGAAAAAAGGCAATGGTCACATTCTGTGACCTGACAGAGACAAACTCGGGAGTCACCGAGGAGGGGAATCACATGAACGATGCGAATCAGCCTATTGACTTGAAATGTATTAATACGATCCGAACGCTCTCGATGGATGCCGTGCAAGCGGCCAATTCCGGACATCCTGGAACCGCGATGGCCTTGGCGCCGGTGGTCTATAGTCTTTGGAATCGGCTCTTGCGTTTTGATCCGGAGGACCCCATTTGGCCTAACCGTGATCGCTTCGTCCTCTCGATTGGTCATGCCTCGATGCTGCTCTATTCCCTTCTCCATCTGTGTGGTGTCAAGTCGGTGAATGCTCAGTACGAACGATTAGGGCAGCCTTCTGTGACGCTTGATGACATTAAACGATTTCGTCAACTCGAGAGTAAATGTCCAGGACATCCCGAGTATCGATGGACGTCGGGCATTGAAACGACGACCGGACCATTGGGGCAGGGAGTGGCGACAAGTGTGGGTATGGCCATGGCCGAACGATGGATGGCTGGGTATTTTAATCGTCCAGGTTTTGAGATGATTAATTACGACACCTATGCGCTCTGCGGCGATGGATGCATGATGGAAGGGGTCTCCAGTGAAGCGGCGTCATTAGCCGGTCATTTGAAACTCTCGAATCTCTGCTGGATCTACGACAATAACAAAATCACGATTGAAGGACATACAGAGTGGGCGTTTAGCGATGATGTCGCGACTCGGTTTATGGCCTATGGGTGGAATGTTACGAGAGTGGGCGATGCCAACGATCTGGACATGCTCGAGAGAGCCTTTGCAACCTTTAAGAAAGAGACCGATCGTCCGACCTTAATCATTGTCGACAGTCATATTGCTTTTGGCGCTCCGAATAAACAGGACACGCACGGGGCACATGGTGAGCCGTTGGGTGAAGAGGAAATTCGTCTCACCAAACGTAATTATCAGTGGCCGGAGAATGAAACGTTTCTAGTGCCATCTGATGTGCTTCAACATTTTCAAAAAGGGATCGGAGCACGAGGGAAGAACTGTCGAGAAGGGTGGATGACGTTATTTGATGACTACAAAAAACACTATGCTGAACTGGCCGATCATCTGTACACCATGCAGCACCGAGGTTTACCGGAGGGATGGGATGCCAATGTTCCAACCTTTCCCGCCGATGCCAAAGGCATGGCCGGCCGTGAGGTTTCGGGGAAAGTGCTCAACGTATTTGCCCAAAATGTTCCCTGGCTGCTCGGAGGCTCTGCGGACTTGTCCCCTTCCACAAAGACGAGATTAACATTTGACGGAGCAGGGGAATTTATCGCTCAGGATCCGATCGGACGAAATATTCATTTCGGTGTTCGGGAACATGCGATGGGGGCCATTCTCAATGGTCTTTCGCTTTCAAAAGTTCGGCCCTATGGCTCAGGGTTCTTCATTTTCAGTGACTATGCTCGTCCTGCCATCAGGCTGAGTGCATTGATGGAAATTCCAGTGGTACATATTTTTACGCATGATTCCATTGGTGTTGGTGAAGATGGTCCGACGCATCAACCAATCGAACAATTGCCGTCACTCCGTGCTATTCCTGGGTTAATCACGTTACGCCCAGCCGATGCCAATGAAGTCGTCGAAGCATGGAAAGTCATCATGCAATTACAGCATGAACCTGCGGCGCTCATTTTGACACGCCAGGCGCTTCCCACACTTGACCGCACGCAGTATGCTTCGGCTTCAGGCGTGGCGAAAGGAGCGTATATACTTGCCGATGTTCCAAACGGGCAACCTGATATCTTATTGTTGGCAACGGGAAGTGAAGTGTCACTGTGTGTCGAAGCCCATGAGCAACTCATCCGTGAAGGGATTAAAAGCCGTGTCGTGAGCATGCCGTCTTGGGAGTTATTTGAACAACAATCTGTGGAGTATCGCGAGTCCGTTATTCCTCCTCACGTGACGGCTCGAGTTTCGGTGGAATTGGCATCGACATTTGGATGGGCGCAGTACGTCGGGATACACGGACACAGCATCGGCATGAAAACCTTCGGGGCTTCGGCTCCACTCAAAGAATTAGCCAAAAAGTTTGGATTCTCTTCTGAGAATGTGGTTGCTGCGGCAAAAAACCAGCTTGAACATGCGAAAACACGCGAACTGGCGCAGATGTCGTAACGGAACTGGTCGGCTGTTGAAAAAGATTTGCTCAATGGATCAGGAATAATAATGAACAGCGCAAAATGCAAATTTGAAGATGACGTATCTCATTAGTCTATGGCATTTTAACTTCTTCATTTTGCCTTTGGATATTTTACTTACGCAAGGAGGCTAACTCATGAATCCCCTCGTCAAACTTCGAGATTGTGGACAGAGTCCTTGGTACGACTATATTCGCCGAGGGTTGATCACCTCCGGTGACCTGCAAACGCTCATTGATCAAGACGGACTCATGGGGATGACTTCGAATCCAGCAATTTTTGAGAAGGCCATTGCCGGCAGCACCGATTATGATAAGGAATTACAGCAGGCGATTTCGGAACTGATTGACGTAAAAGCGATCTATGAGCGAGTGGCAATCAAAGATATTCAGGATGCCGCAGACGTGATGCAGGGCGTCTATGAACGTTCAAGTGGACGTGACGGATATGTGAGTCTCGAGGTCTCGCCGGATTTAGCCTTTGATACTGAGGGCACCATTGAAGAAGCCGTTCGATTGCACAAAGCTGTTGCCCGGAAAAATGTCATGATTAAAGTGCCAGGAACGGAAGAAGGCTTGCCGGCTATTGAAGAGCTGCTGGCACGAGGTATCAATATCAATGTGACCTTATTGTTTAGCGTGAAGATGTATGAACAGGTCGCGTGGCGTTATATCCGTGGACTTGAACGATTGGCGAAAAATGGAGGGGACGTCACGCAGATTGCGTCGGTGGCCAGCTTTTTTGTGAGCCGAATTGACGGCTTAATCGACAAACAGCTTGAAGCCAAAATCAAAACAGAGTCTCAAGCAAATCAAAAAACCGTGATGGAGGGGCTTCTTGGGAAAGTGGCCATTGCTAATGCCAAACTGGCTTATGAAAAATTCGAGGAAATTTTTGCGAGCAAAGAATTCCAGGCATTGAAATCCAAAGGCGCACAGGTGCAGCGGGTCTTGTGGGCCAGCACTGGAACAAAGAATCCCAAGTATCCCGATACGCTATATGTTGATCAACTGATTGGACCGGACACGGTCAATACCATGCCCGAAGCCACGTTTGCGGCATTTCGAGACCATGGGACAGTGAAACCGACGATCCAAGAAGGGTTGGAAGAGGCCAAAGCGACGATGCAGCAGTTAGCTGACGTAGGCATTGCTATCGACGACGTGACGGACACGCTTTTGCACGATGGCGCAAAGTTATTTGTCGATGCTTTTGATCAATTAATGGGGGTCATCAGCCGTAAACGGGTCGAGATTCTGGGAGACCAGTTGGATCGTGTCACGTATTCTCTCGGAACCTGGCAAACACAGGTTGATGACATGCTGACGGAGGTCCAAAAGAAAAATCTTGTACGACGGATTTGGGCCAAAGATCC
>BQIV01000004.1 GCA_021604005.1 Nitrospirales bacterium
GCCCAGTATGAGAGGCGTTCACTCAACGGACTCTAGCGAAACCTTATCCTATCTCGCGGAATCCACATGCCCGGTCGAACGCAAGAACACACGTCAACCGTATGAAAGAGTCGTGGCACGGCTAGAGCCTGCAGGCGTCAGGGCATAGGTACTAAGAAAAAGTTAAAAAACTATAGTTAGGTAATTTCTGGTTCGAACGAAATTCCAGCCCTTCCCGATATTTTCAAATTTTTCGCTTAAGCAAGGACATATACCTAGATGTGTGAGGTCAGCTTGACCTGAGGTAAATAGAACGGAGGGTGGGGCAGATTGTGTCTTTGCAAAAAGTGGAGCCCTCATATAGGACCCGATCTGCCCCACTCATATTATGAAGCCTGGTTGCTCAGCGATGAGTCGTAGGGTGTGTGGATCGCTGAGCAACCGCAACCTCAAAGACCCGACTCCTTGAGAATTGCACCCTGTGAGGAAACGCGTTCCTGAGTAGGGTATGTATATTTTACTCCTCAATCGGGTTCTGTTTCAATTTAATCAAGGTTGATTTGTCGTGCCATTTGTTCATATGTACCTGTTCGCTTGACGGTATGCTCCCACCTTCATTGAGGCCTGCCTGTATTCTTCCTGTCGTGTGTTTGTGCTCTTGTGCCGGCCATTGCCATAGGCACGAACGAGTGAGAACATCGAGCAACTTCGATAGAGACCGTGTATGTTTTTTGCTCGATTTCTGTTGAGTTATTTTTTGATACCTGTCACTGATGATGGTTCATTTCAGCGATTCAAAAACGCACTTGAACTAACCGAGAAGCAAGTGATATTGGACATCATCAGGAGGCGGTTTGATGAGTGTGGGATTTCGAGTTCTAGTGTTGGTGTTGTGTAGTATCATGGCTCTCTGGAGTTGGACGAGCCTTGTATGGGCCGGCCCCGTGTTTCTGAACCGGCAAGCGTTTCCCCTTCCTCTGACGCTCCATGAAATGGGGCCGTTTCATAATAACTACCTCCGGACATTTGAAGTGTGGACCCAATGGAATAACGATGCCAATGACGCAGTGAAAATGAATATCCTCTTCACGTTTTATGATAGCGACTCCGGTGGGTCACGAACGGGAGAGGATGGGAAGGATGATATTTTGATGAGTGTGATGCAGTCGGTTACCATTCCAGGTCAAGTGAGTAATTGGGGGAAAACATTTTATCTCACTGCGATCGGCGGGAAGATCAACCAAGGGTTTGACCATCTTGAAGAAGGGGCCGGCCTTGAACTCTATCTGGATGCGCAAGTGACATCCATTCAATACGTCTCCTCGGATTAATGTTGCTATCGCTCTTCCTTATATTGTGTATCTCACGACCTCTTCTGGCCGAAGATTCGTGGGTTTTTCACCGTACATACAGAGGCAGGTGCTGGTGTTCGTTTTTGAGTATGCGCTCGCCCTTTTGTCTGGGTTATGTTGAAGTCTACTGAAGCAATCTCTGAAAGAGAATAGGTATGAGAAAATTTTCAGCTACCGATTTTGCCATGAGATGTCTGAACGCATTCTGTTGCCTGTTCCTCGTTCTTCCTCTAGAGGCTCAGGCCTTTGAGATTGCGAATGGTGACTTTGAGTCGGGTGACCTCTCAGGCTGGACCGTATTTGAAACTCCGAATGGTTCGTTGGGTGGTGAGAGCTTTCCTCGTTGTGTCGACTTCGATATGAAGGGTGACGGACGCGTCTCCAAGAGCGTCATGTTTAAGGTGGGTCAACGACAGTATCAAGCCGGTGGGCCGTCACTTGCGGGTGGAGGAATGTATACGCATGTTCAACTTCCTGGAGGACGTCTGGAGGTGACGGCCGATATTGCCTCCTCCTATTCCTCTCCGAAAGATCGCCGGAATTTGTCTGGAGGAATGATTGAATTGTTAATCGATGGAGACGTTATTGCCAGTCATGATTTCGGCCCCATCCCAACCGCGACGACACAACGTGAACAATTACGTGGTCTTGTTCATCTTGCGGCAGGGATGCATGAAGTGCGCATTCGGATTCAACGCCCATTTCGAAGTCTAGCCTATGACCAAGCTCCACACCAATATCTCGATAATGTTCAACTGAAAGCGGTTTCCCCTTAACGTCCTCATTCTGTCCGTGTCCTTCTTGCCTTGATCCCGATTCATGGCCGCATGCATTCTCTGGCGTAGAGTCCTCACGGGGCTTAAGTCGGGTTCATGAGGTACCGATAAAAGAAAGATCATCCACGAGTATTCTCAACCGATGGGATTGAACATGGTTATATCTGAAAAGAAAGTCAACGATCAGGTCATCATCGAAAAATTTGTCGGGTGCTTCGATCAAAATGCTCGACAGGATTTTAAATGGAGAATCGATATGGCGGTGAACGATGGTCTTCGTTTTATTATTCTGAATATGACGGAAGTGTCGTTCATTGATAGCGCAGCCTTAGGATGGTTAGTGCTCTCACAACGGCGCTTTCAACGTATCCATGGGAAGTTGAGCATTGTGGCGCAACAGGGATTCGTTCGGGATATTCTTGACCTGACTGAAATTTCAGAATGGATTCCAGTGTTTGAGTCAGAAGATGAAGCGGTGTCTTTCATTTCCACAGTCTCTGCATAAATGCGTGTGATCGAAGTGCACGTGACGTTATAGACTCTCGTGTTCTCCAAACCGTAAGATGACGACGACATCTCAAAAAGAGCGACGTGATGGTTTTCGAGCTCGTGTGGTTCACGGCCTGAACCTCGATGCCGAATTACGGTGTAGTAAAAACAAGGCCTGGTCCAGTACGGCGTTGAACTTGAGTCTCAATGGGGTCTTGTTAGAGTTTCCGAAAGGTCATGTCCCCTCACTACATGTTGATGAAAAAGTCTCGGTGAAGCTCTGTTGTCAGGACGATAGCATCTGGGTTCCCGGTGTGGTCAGGCATCAACATGCGGGCAGGGTCGGAATCTATTTCCCCGAATTCATGCATGCAAGTGCCAAATCCACTGAACAGATAATTTCGCGAATCTTGCGTGCCGTTGAGCGTGGGTGGTTGCGTCAGAACGCCAAATAATCTTCACTCGACGTTCTTCTCCTTTCCTATACATCCATTATCCTAAACGGTAGCCGAGCGTGAAAAAGCTTTGCACACTCTGTGTGTGCAGAGGACATGTTCTCGGTGTATGAAGATCAGCAATGGAAAGCCTAGCCACGATCATTTCGGGTTCCATGCCATGTAAGAGGACAACCTTGGGTGAACATCTCGTTGCGGCCCAGTAGTTGCGTTTCAGGTGGCCAGGCGTGCAGACGTTCGTGATCCAACGGCTGTTTTTAGGATTATTCTTTTTTTGCTAAGAATGCCTGTTTACGT
Organism: Nitrospirales bacterium; assembly: GCA_021604005.1. GTDB lineage: Bacteria > Nitrospirota > Nitrospiria > Nitrospirales > UBA8639 > JAGQKC01. Next base: position 3,349 of record BQIV01000004.1, read on the forward strand.
CGAGGTGATGGCGAATTGTCGCGTGTTAGCCTTTGCGCGGAGCACGAATGTGAGGTGTGAGGGCACGCTGTTTCCCGGCGTGGGGTGTCTGGGGCTTAGTCCGAGCGGGAGGCATAGGCAGGTCTATGGACAGTGTGCATTCCATGCGAGGTGATTCGGCGTCCACCGATTTATATAAATGAATTTCTGTGATGCGATTGTCATTAATTTCCAGAGCGTGACATATGGCATCTTGGGAAATTTTAAGTCCTCCATCCAGATCTCGTCTCAGCGCAGTCTTAAAATAAAACCGGACAGACAGAATGAGTGCGTGCGTGTTGACATTGTGCTGGAGACTTGTGCGATGTGGTGATGTGGACAGTGTCGACAAAATCTGCTGAGCGACAAGCGTTTTATATTGCCGACTTTTGGATGAGAGAATCCGTCGCCCATTGACCGTTGCATACTGCTGATTGATACTTGGGGGAATGGGGAGGGTGAGGGTGAGTTCTTGAGGTGTCACGCGAAAGAATGGTGGGGGCATAGATGCTCCAGACGGCGGCAACGTAGCCAAACGTGCCACTGAGCCTTGAGCGGCGTTGCGGGACAGCGCAGGTGCTCCAGCAAGATCCTTGAGGCTATGAATGTGTATAGCGTGTGACACGAAGGGGATAGGCGTTGGTCGAACGGTTGTGAAGCTTGACGTGCGTGTTATGTCGTTACGGAAGCTAGGCTATGTGCGCATTACAAGAGGCTCAATAGTTTGCTTTGAACCTCTTCAAACTTCTCGGCATTTTTCATGACGAATCGTCGCCAATCCGAAGGGTTCCAAATTTCAAGGCGGTGATACATTCCGACAATGACAATTTCCATGTCATCTTCCAGAGGAATGGTCTTTCTGAGGCGTCCAGGAATCAACATTCGACCGGCCTTATCCATGTCTGAAGATGCCGCCTCGGACACGAGATAATGCATGAATAGCCGACTTTGATCTTCATCGCACGTTTCTTTGGCTCGTTGGAGAACTTTTTCCCATTCGCTCGGCGAATAGGCCGAGAGTGGTAAGTCTTGCCCTTTCAAGAAGACAACGCCCGACTGCCCCTGTGCTTCTAGTTGCTCACGAATTGGGCTTGGAACCAGAAAGCGTCCCTTCTCATCAAGCTTACATGGATATTGACCGGCAAACATTCTCTCGGCTCTTCAGGGTAAGAATTATTGGTCTATTCCGACTTCTGTGCATAGCATATCGTATGAAATGAAAATGTCAAGTAGTTTTCCTTGAGGACATTTGCTCAATGTACATGTCGCATGGTGTTTGATCTCTCTCTCGTTTTACGTTGTTCTATCAAAGTATTCTAGCCAATGTTACGACATACACGTTCCCCGACCCCGCTTTTCGTAGCGTTTTGGCGCATTCATTGACGGTTGTTCCAGTCGTAAACACATCGTCAATAAGCAATATGTTTTTCTCTGTAATCGCTTGAGGGGATGTCACCGCAAAGCATCGACGAAGATTTTTTAAGCGGTCGTGTCGTGAAAGCCCAGTTTGCGGTGTCGTCTCCCGTGTCCGAATTAATGTTCTGTAGTTCAGGGGAATATCAATATGCGCACTGAGGCGATGCGCCAGCAATAATGCTTGATTGTATTCACGCGTTCGTAGCCGAGTCGCATGCAAAGGAACGGGCATGATGAGATCGATGGGTGGAATGGCCTTCAAGGTGTTGATCATCAAACGAGTGAGTGGATCGGCCAACGAAATCTTTCCATAATATTTCAACAGTCCAATGGCTTCTTTGAGCGGAGATTGATATGGGTAGGGAGTCCAGGCTTGAGAAAAGGCCGGGGGGCGCGTCCGACATGAATGGCAATAATGCTGAGGATTGTGTTGTAAGGCGAAGGGCGAGGCAAAGGGTAGATTGCAGCGGGGGCACTTGGGTCCAGAGAGTGTATGAATGGTGTTCCAGCATGGTTGACAAAAAAATGGAATAGGGTCGCCCCAGAGAGGAACGCTGCAATGTGCACAGGTGACCGGAAGCAGCGCATGCGAAAGTTTTTGGGACAGTTCCCGGGTGTGTCGTATGAAGGCATGTAAGCGCATTGGTGAGGATTCGGTCTATCGCGACCAACAGATATGATTGAGGGCACTTCTCCAACACGTCCTTGCATGTCCACATAAATCCTGATTGTTAGAAGTGCCGTTGTGCAAGACATCGCCCTTTCCGTTGTGGGGGTGGGCCCCCCTGTGATATACGACGATCAGTTGGTATGGTAGCAGAGAGGACCATGGAGTGTTCACTAGCGAATCTGGGTGCCCGGTATTAGAAGTCAGGCGTATGTTGTGGTGATATTTCAACATGTTGTGAAGAATTATACTCGCGGTTCTTCAGTCATTAGAGCCTTATCCGATGTTTCGCTCGACATAGCCGATGGCCAGTTTTGGTCGATCATGGGTCCGAGTGGAAGCGGGAAGAGTACGGTCTTAAACCTGATCGCAGGATTAGATGTGCCGACATCAGGCGACATTTTTCTCAACGGTCAATCCACTCGCGGTTTTGGGGATCGAGAATGGACGACGGTCCGAAGAGAGTGGCTGGGTATTGTGTTTCAAGCCTTCCATCTTGTGCCGGGTCTCACGGCTATGGAAAATGTGGCCCTTCCGCTTCGATTGCAAGGGAAATCGTCGCGCAGTATTCGCCAATCTGTTGAAAATATGCTAAAAATTGTTGGGCTCCAAGAGCGGGCTCAGCACCGTTCCAGTGAATTGTCGGGAGGTGAGCAACAGCGGGTTGCCATTGCTCGTGCATTTGTTCATGCGCCTCAACTTATTTTGGCTGATGAACCGACGGGGAATTTAGACTCGCAGAATGGTGTGGAAATCGTCTCGCTTCTCAAGCGTTGCTCTCAAGAATTCGGTCAAACCGTGATTCTGGCCACCCATTCAGATGCAGCTGCCGCGGCAGCAGACTTTCAAGTGACCTTACGTGATGGACAATTTTCCTAATTCAATAGATCTTTCGACAACCATTGCCGGCGTGTATTTTCCGACATGTTTGATGAATGCGTCCGGCGCTCGATGTGTCACGCAACAAGATCTGCATCGACTAGGCGAGTCACATGCTGGGGCTATTGTGACGAAGTCGATGACTCCTCAGGAACGAAGCGGTAATCCCGAGCCTCGCTATGTGTCGTTTCCTGGAGGGTCGATTAACTCTATGGGACTTCCCAATCTTGGCTATCACGCCTATACCGAACTGATTCCGGATCTTCGTGTCTACAACAAGCCTATCGTGGCTAGTATTGCCGGCCTCAAGCCTTCCGACTTTCTTGAAGCGGTTACGGCGGTGAATGACGCGAAGCCGGACCTCATGGAAATTAATTTGTCGTGTCCCAATATTCCTGGAAAACCTCAGATTGGCTACGATCTTCACGCTTCTGAAGACTTGCTCCTGAAGATTCGTGATCGTGCCATTCCTCCCATTGGAGTGAAACTGCCTCCGTATTTTGATCCGGTTCATCATGAGGCGATGGCTGACATGCTGACTCGTGTCGGTGTGGCGTTTATTTCAGCCATTAATTCCGTCGGAAACGGCCTTGTGTTGGATGCGGAGACCGAAACCGTGGTGATTAAACCAAAGGGCGGATTCGGGGGGATTGGCGGGCGAATCATTAAACCTGTTGCGCTTGCCAATGTACGAGCGTTTTATAAGTTAGTTGGGGAGCATATTCAGATTATTGGCACGGGAGGAGTTGAAACAGGGCAGGATGTATTTGAGCATCTCTTATGTGGGGCTTCCGCCGTGCAACTTGGCACGGTTCTGGTGAATGAACATGTCGAGGCCTTTGAACGTCTTGAGCGGGAATTAATGGACTGGCTTCGGAAAAAAGGCTACAGTTCTGTGGCGGAATGTCGAGGGAAGCTCAAGGAATTGTAACGGGACGTCTGGGTAATGTGTGTGGTTATTTGACCACTGATCCTTTGGGGATCAGGCGAAGTGCAAGCGCTTGACGAAGAAGTTGGGCGACATTTCGAACGCGAAGGCGCCGCATAAGATTAAACCGGTGAACCTCCACAGTTCGAACGCTAATATCAAGCCGTTCACCAATTTCACGATTCGTGTACCCCTGTGCGACAAGTCTGAGGATTTCTTTTTGCCTGGTGGTCAGGGACTGTTCATCGTTCTGATTTGTTGAAGGATTCACATCTCAATCCCGTCTAGAGGGCTGGGTTTCGGTTCGGTTTTCCCACGTAAACTCACGCATCTTTGTCTAGTTAATTTACCATAAGCTTATATCCTGAGACAACACTCCATGTATGCAGTGTTTAAAGCTATATTGTTGCTTGTTCATGAACATCTCAGAGCACGTCCAGTCCGTACGGGTTTGACCATTCTTGGCGTGGCCATTGGCGTCTCGGCCTGGCTTGCAATCCGGTTGGTGAATGGTGAAGTGTTTCGATCGTTCGAGGCCTCTGTGCAAACGGTGGTCGGCGAAGCTTCGATTCAGATTTCCGGGCAGGACGGAGAGTTTAATGAACGTCTATTGCGTCGCATTCGGGCGCATCCTGCTCTTCTGTCGGCTCATCCCGTCCTTAAGGTGTCCGCATCGGTTCAAACAGGTGACGCTCTGGCTCAAGAGATCCAGATTCTTGGCGTGGACCTGCTTGAGCTCATGTCCATGGATGGGCTGAATGTCTCTAAGGGCCAGGAGGTAAAGCGGGCGGAGTCCAATCTGGAAGTCCTCTTGTCTCTGGATTCTCTATTCGTCGGTGATGGGTTAGGCAAAAAAATGGGATGGGACGTGGGTGACCGCCTTGAGGTCTCTGCCGGAGAACGGACCGTTCAATTTCAGATACGCGGCTTCATCGTTCCGTCCAGCCCGGCCCGTCGACAATTGGCTCACATGGCTGTACTCGATATTGCGACCGCACAATCCGTGTTCGGGCATGAAGGCCGGTTAACTCATGTCAATCTTGTCCTGTCCAAGGATGCAGACGTTTCGAGTGTGCTGGAAGAGCTTAAGGCGATGCTTCCGTCTCATATGACACTGACCCGTACGAGCCGGCGCACGCAACAGGTTGATGCGATGGTGAAGGTCTTTCAGTTTAATTTGACGATGTTGAGTACTGTTGGTCTTCTAGTTGGTCTGTTTCTGGTCTACAACGCCATGTCATTTTCGGTGGTGCAGCATCGACGGGAAATAGGAATTTTGCGGGCAATAGGCATGTCACGCAAGCAGATTAGCCTCGTCTTTGCATTTGAGTCCATGGTTGTTGGCATATTCGGCGGTCTTATCGGCTGTGGCCTCGGTTTTATCATGGCGCAGGTGCTCTCGTCGCTCGTGCGTCAAAGTGTGACGGATTTGTACGGTGTGGTGACGGTTGATGTGGAGGCGTTGTCTTTCCCCATGATAGTTGAAGGTGGAGGTTTGGGGGTTGTCGTGGCATTAATCGGAGCGCTTCGCCCATGTTGGGAGGCGAGTGGGACGATGCCGGTTCGAGCCTTGGCTCCCGGTGACTATGAGGAGGTGACGACGCGGCATGGCAGTTTCTGGGCATGGATGGCCTTGGGATTTTTTGTGATGGCTGGAACATTCAGCAGCTTTCAACCCGTTCACGGTGTTCCTCTATTTGGGTATGCGGCGGTATTTCTCCTGTTACTGGGCTGTACGTTATTGGGACCGCTTTTCATTCGAAGTATACAGGTGTTCAAAAGGACGTCTCTCTCCAGTGAGTGGAGTACGTCCAGTTTATTGGCTGCCGAACAGTTGGTTCGAAATCCAGGGAGAAGTAGTGTCACGCTGTCTGCACTCGTTATCGGGCTTGCAATTATGGTGGGTGTTGGGGCCATGATTCAAAGTTTTCGGTATACCGTGGAGTTATGGATTGACCAAACCATGATGGCTGATGTGATTGTGGCTCCGACTCTGTGGTGGGAAGGAAACGATCGTGACAAAGAAGCTGCAGCCTTATCGTCCGAGTTGTTGCGCGAGGTACGGAACATTCCCGGTGTCACCGCGATTGACCCCTACCGTGAAGTCCAGGCGTTAGCTGAGGGAGTGCAGGTCGTCTTAGTCTCTCGAGATATCGGGTTGCATGTCGAACGCAGCAAGTATTTATTCGAATCCGGTGATTCCGACTCAATCTTACACCGTATGATCGATCAACGTGGCGTGATTATTTCAGAGGTATTAGGCGAACGTTTGGGTGTGCAACAAGGTGATGTCATGACTATTGCGACGCCTCAAGGCTTGAAAGAGTTTCTGGTCTTGGGAAGATTTTTTGACTATTCAACGGATGGCGGGAAAGTGGTGATGGATCAGCGTGTGTATCAGGAACTCTGGTTGGATCGCGAGGCCAGTGTCTTTGCTGTCTATCTCGAGTCTGGAACGGAATTAGCGCTGGCACGCAGTCGAATTGAAGCACGCCTAGGCCTAACGCAACCCATTACCACCATAAGTAATGCCGAACTGCGAGCGGAAATCCTCGACATTTTTGATCGGACCTTTCGTGTGACCTACGTGTTGGAGTTGATTGCGCTGTGTGTGGCGGTGTTAGGCATTGTGAACACGTTGATCACTGCCATTCTTGAACGGCAACGAGAACTGGCAACGTTACGCGCATTGGGAGCCAGTTCAACCCAAATTCAACAATTGGTATTTTGGGAGTCGGGGTACCTTTCGGTGTTAGGGGCTTTTCTTGGTGTCGTGGGTGGGTTAGCCCTATCGGTACTCTTAGTGAAAGTGATTAATAAGCAATCATTTGGTTGGACCATTCAGCTGATGATTCCGTCTCTTACCATTGTCGAGGCGGTTTGTATTGCAGCCGTAGCCGGACTATTGGCAGGGTATATTCCGGCTAGGTTGGCGTCAAAGCAAACCATTGCAGAGGGGTTGAGGTATGAATAGAAAGACTGCTTGATTCCTGTTACGAGGCTGTTGCGGCTTCGGGTTGATAGGTTACTTCAACGGTAAAGCCGAGGTCTTCAATCATGTTTTGGACTTCGGCCGCGGGTTGACCTGGTGTGGTGAGGTATCCATCGACAAAGAGTGAGTCGGCGACATACAGAGCCAGGGGTTGTAATGATCGAAGGTTCCATTCTCGGCCACCGGCGGCACGAATTTCTCGCCGTGGATGCAGGAATCGAAACATGCAGAGGATTTTGAGGCACCGGCGTGGTGTGAGCTGGTGCTTCCCTTCAAATGGTGTTCCGGGAACCGGGTGCAGCATGTTGAGTGGGATCGAGTCTGGATCAAGGTCTCGAAGCGAAAAGGCTAAGTCGACGAGGTCTTCATCGGATTCACCCATTCCGATGATGCCTCCAGAACAGAGTTCCAGCCCAGCCGCTCGTGCGTGTTTAAGTGTGGCTAGTCGATCGGCAAATGTGTGCGTCGTACAAATCGATGCATGATACGCTTCGCTGGTGTTGAGATTATGGTTGATGCGATCCACTCCTGCCGCTTTGAGCTCTTTCGCTTGACCTTCATTCAACAATCCTAACGAACAACAGACTTGAATCGGCATTTCTTCTTTGATCTGTTTCACCGCAGTTGAAATTTGAGCAATTTCGCGATCAAGTGGGGAACGACCGCTGATGACCACACAAAAGCGTTGGGCCTTGGCTTTAGCAGCCCGTCGTGCACCTTGAAGCATGTCTTTGGGAGAGACCAGTGCGTAGCGGTCAATCTCTGCCGTCGAAACCGATGATTGCGAGCAATAGTGACAATCTTCCTGACAGGCTCCACTTTTTGCATTCAGTAGCATTTGTAATCGCACCGTGTTCCCAAAGTGGGTACGTCGAATGCGGTAGGCGGCGTTGATCAGGTCAAGTAATTGATCGTCTGGTGTGTGGAGCAGGGTAAGAGACTCTGCTCTGGTTAGGCAGGTATCTGCGAGTGCGCGGTCTGTGAGATCGAGTAAGTCAGTCATGTGAGTCCTCTATATATTTCAGGCTTAAATGCTATCGGGCCCGTAGCCTACCGTACATCTGTTTTAACTGCCATATTTAGCGGTAGCTGTTGGCGTTGGGTCCGTAGGTTGGTAAGCACGGGATGGTAGTTGTTCGTGCGCAAGGTCGGGAATGGGAATGCGTGGAGCATCCGACCACATTTTTTCCAGCGCGTAGAATTGTCGAATCTCTGTTTTAAAGACATGCCCCACGATATTTTCATAGTCCAGTAAGATCCACATTGAGGTCCCGGCCCCCTCTATAAGCGGAGTCGTATGATATGTTGCGGCAATTTCTTGCGTAATATTATTGGCAATGGCCTTGACCTGACGCTCGGATTCCCCTGAAGCTAAGATAAAGTAGTCTGCGATTGAGGTGAGCTCCCGCACGTCCAGAATGATGACATCCAACGCCTTTTTACTTAAGGCCGCTTCTGCAATGGCAATGGCTTTGAGTTGGGAATGTGGGATGTCAGAATTCACAAATATTAGACCTGAAATAAATGATGTTTAAGTATATAAGATTCTAGAGAGGGCGGCAACCAATGTGAAACGTCTCGCCCTTCTCGTATAGATGTTCGAATTGACGATGCCGAGGCTTCGCACGGAGGCAATGAGAGGAATGTGAGTTGTGTGCCCGTAGGGAGGGGAATTTCAAGTCTTTGTATCTGTCCACTCTCAAGATTCCGTAGACTGTGCGGCGAGATGGGGGGTAAGCAGGTCACCGATGGCACTTTGGTGAAATCGGCAGATGGTCGTGAGCAGACAATGAAATTGCATAGCTGCAAAAGACGAGTCGCGCTTTTCCACGTATGCAAGTCCAAAAAGGCATCAAGGCCGATGATGAACGACCAGCGAGTGACGTCTTGATGTTGTTGTTGAAGCGTGATGAGTGTATCAACCGTATAGGAGACGCCGGTGGCGTGTATTTCAATATCCGACACGGAAAAGGTCGGATGGGACTCAAGTGCCAGGTGAACCATAGCGAGTCGATGGTGTGCTGGCGCAAGTGACGTGGATTGTTTGTGTGGCGGATCTCCAGTAGGAATGAAAATGATGCGATCAAGATGACATTTCGTTTGTGCGTGTCCCGCAATGTGGAGATGACAGGAATGAATGGGATTGAAGGTTCCACCGAAGAGTCCGATGTGCATAGGCTAAATTAATAGAGGAAGTAAAAGGTAAAATGTGACATAGGCAATTGGGGAAGTCGTGAAGTGTGAAGCGTGAAGCGTGAAGCGTGAAGCGCAAGGGGTGGCAGGGGACATGTGTGACATGCAGTATGATACGTTCAACATTGCGCTTTTCTTGCTAGAGTAAAACCATGTTGTCTCGGTGGATGACTTCTTCGTATTCACGTTTGCCAAACTGTTTCTGGATGTCCCGGGTATTGCGTCCCTTGATGTCTCGAAGAATCTGGGCTGAATAATTGACTAAGCCCTTCGCGAATTCTCTGTCTTTCTTATCAATGCACGTGACCGGATCTCCTGCATTAAACTGACCTTTGACGTCAAGAATGCCTGAAGGTAAAAGGCTTTTCCCGCGTTGTTGTAAGGCCTCAACGGCGCCTTGGTCTAATTGGAGTTGTCCTTTAGAACGTAAGGTGAAGGCAATCCACTGTTTTCGGCTGTTCAGGGGACTGATGTGGGGAAGAAAGAATGTGCCGCCAGATTTCCCTTGTAATACCGTAGGCAGCAAGCCCTGTATCTCTCCATTCAGCAGTAAGGTCGAGACGCCAAATCGCGCAACATGTTTGGCTGCGTGAATCTTGGTGACCATTCCCCCCCGGCTTTCCTGGCTTCTCGAGACCCCTGCCGTATGCTCGATGGCTTTGGTAAATTTTTCGACTAATGGAATCAAGGTTGCCGAAGGTTGCTGTCGTGGGTCGGCGGTAAAGAGGCCATCAACATCTGAGAGAATGACTAAAAGATCGGCATCGACTAGGTGTGCAACTTGGCCGGCCAAGCTGTCATTGTCGCCAAACCGGATTTCATCGACAGAGACGGAATCATTTTCATTGATAATCGGGATGACGTCATACTTTAAGAGAGAGGTGAGCGTATGGCGGGCATTCAGAAAGCGTTTTCGATCGGCAAGGTCTTGGTGCGTTAGCAGAATTTGCGCAACCGTGTCCCCTGTTTTTTCAAAAGACTTTTCATACGCGCGGATGAGCCGGCTTTGTCCCACGGCGGCAGCGGCTTGCTTTAGGGGAATCGACTGCGGGTAGGCTTTAAGGCCCAGTGGTTGAATGCCTGCGACGATGGCCCCGGATGACACGATGACGACTTGTCGGTTCGTGGCATGGATCTGTGCGAGGTCGCTGACGATAGAGGCGATCTGGGCCACGCGAAGGCCTCCATCGCGAGAGGCTACTAAGCTGCTGCCAATTTTGACGACGAGGCGTTTGGCTTGTGCTAAAAGCTGGGCTCGCATGTGTTTCTCATGTTGGAGACGTGTTGCGCTAAGAAAGAGAGCAAAGGTGAAAGCCCATCACGAGTCACAGCGGAAATTGAGAAGAATGCATAGTGGTGGGCCTGACAGTAGTCTTGTAAGGTTTGTCGTAACTCTCCCGTGCCCTGACTATCTATTTTAGTGGCAACAACAGCAAAGGGCCGTTGTGCTAAAGCGGCGTCGAAGGATTCCAGTTCATGTTTGAGCGTGAGAAAGCTTGTCACGGGATCATCCACCGACCATTCTGAAATATCAATCAAAAAGAGCAGATAGGCTGTGCGTTGAATGTGTCGCAGGAACTGAAACCCCAAGCCTTTTCCTTCATGAGCGCCTTCAATGAGTCCTGGAATGTCCGCCACGACGAAGCTTTGGTCTTCGCTAACGCTGACGACGCCGAGGTGTGGACGGAGGGTGGTGAATGGATAGCTGGCAATTTCCGGGTGAGCAGAAGAAATTGATGAGATGAGTGTGGATTTGCCGGCATTGGGCAATCCCACCAGTCCCACATCTGCAAGGAGCTTCAATTCTAAAATTAATGAACGTTCTTCCCCTGGAATGCCGGTTTCGAATTGCCGGGGGGCACGATTGGTCGGGGTCGCAAACGTTGCATTCCCGCGGCCGCCTTTCCCTCCATGCGCAATGATGACGGTCTGTTGATCACTGATAAGGTCTGCAAGGATGGTTTCAGTTTCGGCATCCTTGACAATGGTACCGATCGGGACAGGAATGATCACGTTCTCCCCTGCGCTTCCTGAGCGGTTTGCGCCTTGTCCGTATTGTCCTGAGGGGGCTTCGTAATGACGGAGGTATCGAAAGTCGAGCAACGTTGAAACGCGTGTTGTGGCCTGGAAGATGATGTTGCCGCCATGGCCGCCGTCACCTCCGTCAGGGCCTCCTCGAGGGACAAACTTTTCCCGGCGAAAACTGCAGGCACCATTACCACCCGAGCCAGCCTTCACAACAATGTGGGCTTGATCAATAAACATGAATGTCCTTGTGGCTCAGGAAGATAGTGGTCGTAATGAATGCGAGGGAGGGATTCGTGCGAGTAGCCGAATTGAAGCGAAGGCTCTCGCGTTGATCACGAAGACGGGTAGATGCTCACTTTTCGCCGGTCTTTACTTCCTTCAAATTTCACCGTGCCGCTCACTTTTGCGAAGAGGGTGTAGTCTTTTCCCAGTCCGACATTCATGCCAGGATAAAACTTCGTGCCACGTTGTCGAACAATGATGCTCCCGGCACAGACGGCCTCGCCTCCGTACGCTTTTACTCCAAGGTACTGAGGATTGCTGTCGCGACCATTTCGAGAGGAGCCTCCTCCTTTTTTATGTGCCATGTGTCGATTCTCCGTTCCAGGTAAATGCTTAAGAAGGGTTTACGATTTCAGCAATTCGAATTTGCGTGAATCCCTGCCGGTGTCCTTTTGTCCGACGATAATTTTTTCGCCGTTTTTTCTTGAAGACACGAATTGTTCGAGTTCTTCCATGGCGAAGAATTTCGGCTTTTACCGCTGCATGTTCGATTTTAGGATGACCGAATATTGCGCCACTGTCATTGTGGATGGATCGTACATCAGGAAGTTCAATGACAGTTCCAACATCCCCGGTCAACGATTCTACTTGAAGCACCACCCCAGGTTCTGCCCGGTATTGCTTCCCGCCAGTCTCAATAATAGCATACATACATATTCTCCCTTATTGTGCTGATTATTATCATGAGGCTTAAAAAGGTGTCAAGATTTTAGCCGTATCTCATTCCGGCCAATACGTTCGTTGACAGTCAATCAAGCCACTGTTATATACCAGGCAGTTCGCGGTGTGTGCGGCTGTATTGCTAGGATTTCTTACTATGGACACTCCAAGTCAAAAAATCTGGATGGATGGGACGTTCGTTGAATGGAATGAGGCATCCGTTCATGTGTTAACGCATTCTCTCCACTATGGGTTGGCTGCGTTTGAGGGGATTCGTTGTTATCAAGGGGTGGAAGGGTCGGCGATTTTTCGTTTGTCGGAGCATGTCGACCGCCTGTTCGAATCAGCACATATCACGATGATGACGATTCCTTTTTCGAAAAAAGACGTGACCGAAGCTATTATTGAGACGGTTCGCATCAATGACCTAAAGTCCTGTTATATCCGGCCGATTGTGTATCTTGGCTATGGTCCCATGGGGGTATATCCAGGAGACAACCCTGTTCGATTAGCGATTGCAGCATGGCCGTGGGGTGCGTACCTTGGAGACGATGCTCTCGCCAATGGAATCCGTGCAAAAATATCGTCGTTCACACGTCATCATGTGAATGTGTCGATGACGCGTGCCAAGATCTCTGGTTACTATGTCAACTCAATACTGGCGAAGTGGGAAGCGAAGAAGTCCGGGTACGAAGAGTCTATTCTTCTAGATCCGGACGGATATGTGGCTGAAGGAACCGGTGAAAACGTATTTATTGTCAGCAAAGGCATCTTGAAGACGACTCCTCTGACTTCAATTTTAGAAGGCATTACGCGAAGCTCGATGATTCAGTTGGCCAGGGACAAGAATATTGAAGTTGTCGAAGAGCGTTTTACGCGCGATGCGATGTACGTGGCCGATGAGATTTTTTTAACCGGGACGGCTGCTGAAGTCACGCCGGTTCGAGAACTAGATGACCGGGTCATTGGCTCAGGCAAGCCTGGTCTCATCACAAGTACCCTGCAAAAAGGGTTCTTCAGTATTGTCCAAGGAAAAGATCCTGTCTATGCCCATTGGCTTATGCCAGTTGGCTAATCCCCTCTTTTCCGCAACATGCGGATCTCATTGTGCACATCTTTATACGAGATACGCTTCACGCTTGCGCGCCGAAGCGCGCAGGCACGAACGACGAGATACGTTTCCCCCATCTGCGAGATACGATTCGCGTTTTTATTCTTTGGCTGCTGGCGCAGGAACCGCTTCTGTGGATGCTTTGGATGGCTCAGAAGAAGCAGGAGCTGGTTCCGTTGACGTAGCGGCAGGTGCTGACTCGACGTCGTTTGCCGACGTGTCATTTTTGGCAGGTGTCGACAAGTCGATCACGGATGATGCGGTGTTTTCTTGTTTTGATAACAGGGCAAGGCTTAATGAACTGAGCATGAAGATAATAGCCGCTCCAACGGTGACCTTGCTGAGGAAAGTTCCTGGGCCTCGACTTCCAAAGACCGTTTGACTTGACCCTCCGAATGCGGCACCGATTTCGGCACCTTTCCCCGCTTGCAACAAAATAGCGGCAATCATCAAAAAGCACACAATGAGGTGGATCACAACGGTCAAGGTATACATAGACTATTCCGATATTTCCTGGTTATACAGAGGAATGGTGTGCAGAGGCTATAATCTTAGCAAATGAGTCTGGATTGAGACAAGCTTTTCCTACCAACGCTCCATTTATCTGTGGGGAGGTAAAGAGGCTGTCAGCATTTTCAGGGTTCACGCTTCCTCCATAGAGAATACGAATGGATTCGCGAGTGACTCCCCAAGTCTTTTCTATCATCGTCCCAATATACGCATGGACCTCCGTGGCTTGGTCAACGGTCGCGGCCTTTCCCGTGCCGATTGCCCACACCGGCTCATAGGCAATCGTCACACTTTTCATTTGTTCTGCCGTCATCTCATGCAGTCCCTCAAGAAGCTGGTGTTCTATGACGGAATTGGTCTGTCCCGTCTCACGCTCTGTCAGTAATTCTCCAACGCAGAGAATTGGTCGTAGTTGGTGGGAGAGCGCCAAGTGAACTTTCTTGTTAATCAGGGCGTTCCCTTCACCAAAATGTTGGCGTCGTTCAGAATGCCCAAGGATGACATAGGTGCACCCAAGATCTTTAATCATCAATGGGGAAATTTCACCGGTCAATGCCCCTTCGTTTTCAGAGGAGGCGTTCTGTGCGGCAAGTGCGATAGATGTCGTATGCAATCCATTATGGAGAGCATGGAGTGCCGTAAACGGAGGCGCCATCACGACATCGACAGCGTATTCCTCATGGTAGAGTTGAAGAAAGTCTTGGAGAAAGCTGCGCGCTTCCGTAGCGGTCTTGTACATCTTCCAATTGCCGGCAATCAGTGGTCGTTGCATAGAGTTGTTGGGCTTAGAGTGGGAAGACTGAAAGATGTTGTAGAGAAAGAAGCATATTTACGGTCGATTCGGGAGCGCGGCTAGGCCGGGCATGTGTTTTCCTTCAAGAAGTTGGAGTGCCGCCCCGCCACCTGTTGAAATAAAGGCCATACTGTCGGATTCGCCAGCTCTATGGACAGCAAGGGCCGTATCTCCACCTCCCACAACCGTCTTCGCATACGCATTGGCGACGGCATGCGCCATTGAGAGAGTGCCGCGAGAAAATGCATCCCGCTCAAAGACCCCCATCGGTCCGTTCCACAAGATTGTTTTCGCGTTTTCGACGGCTTCGCTAAAGAGTTTGACCGATGCTGGGCCGATATCCATTCCATACCACCCCTCGGGAATTTCTTGAATTGTGACAATTTTTGTCTCAGCACTCGGTTCTAGACTTGCCGCAACCACACAGTCTACCGGCAGATAAAACTTCACTCCCCGGCTCAGAGCATGCTCTTGAATCCCCTTGGCAAACTCCAGCATATCTTCTTCTACCAGAGATCGTCCGATTCCATGTCCCATGGCCTTGATAAAGGTAAATGCCATGCCTCCGCCAATGATGACCTTGTCCACACGTTTCCCAAGGTTTTCAATGACCCCGATTTTTCCGGATACCTTTGCGCCTCCAAGAATGGCTACAAACGGTCGCACCGGGTTTTCAACAACACCTTCCAGCGCTTCGACTTCCCGCTTCATGAGATAGCCGGCCGCAGACATCTTCATGAACTTTGTAATGCCAACAGTCGACGCATGAGATCGATGTGCCGTCCCAAAGGCTTCGTTGACATACACGTCACCGAGGGAGGCTAATTGTGACGCAAACGTTTCATCATTTTGTTCTTCTTCAGCATGAAATCGTAAATTTTCTAGAAGTAGCACGTCGCCGGACTTCATTTGGCCAACCAATGTCTTTACCTCGTCTCCTAAGCAGTCATGTGCAAAGACGACCGGTTTATCGAGAAGACGCTGCAGTCGTTTGGCAACAGGCGCTAAACTCAATTTGGGGTCGGGTTTCCCATCGGGTCGCCCTAAATGCGAGCAGAGGATGACGCTGGCGCCTTCGTCAACGGCATGGTTGATCGTTGGCAATGCCGCGCGGATGCGCGAGTCGTCGGTAATTTGTCCGGCATCATCGAGGGGGACGTTGAAGTCAACGCGTATGATCACGCGCTTGTTTCGCAGGTCGATATGATCGATGGTTTGTTTGGTTAGGTTCAT
Source organism: Nitrospirales bacterium (assembly GCA_021604005.1). Lineage (GTDB taxonomy): Bacteria > Nitrospirota > Nitrospiria > Nitrospirales > UBA8639 > JAGQKC01. The sequence continues at coordinate 19,059 of BQIV01000004.1, forward strand.
GAGGTCCCCCTTTTTTTACGCGAAATACATTATCGCAAACGGGGTAAGGAACCAGGGACGGCAGGTCCCTAATCAAGATTGTTGGGCCAAGAACTTTACCAGATCGCGTAGACGACATGAGTAGCCCCACTCGTTGTCATACCAAGCGAAGACTTTCACGAATCGTTTGTCCATCACGGTAGTCATAGGTGAGTCGAGTGTGGCGGAAAAGGGACTTCCGTTCAGGTCTGATGACACAATGGGGGCGTCTGAGTAATCCAGGATATTCCGGAGCGAACCTTGGGCTCCTTGTTGAAAGGCTGCATTCACAGTCTTGGCATCGCAATCTGTTTCTACTTCTACCGCGAGGTCAATCATGGAAACGTTGGGTGTCGGAACTCGAATGGCCACGCCATCCATTTTCCCTTGCAATTCAGGTAGTACAAGATGGAGCGCTTTGGCGGCTCCCGTAGATGTCGGAATCATGGAAAGGCTAGCAGCTCGTGCTCGCCGTAAATCTTTATGAGGCAGATCCAGAAGCTGTTGGTCGTTGGTATAGGAATGGATCGTCGTCATAAACCCATGACGAATGCCAAATTGTTCAAGCAGAACTTTTGAGATGGGTGCCAGGCAGTTGGTGGTGCAGGAGGCATTGGAAAGAATGGTGTGTTCTTTCGGATTGTACTTGGAGTCGTTGACACCGAGTACGATGGTTAAGTCAGCATCTTTGGCCGGTGCTGAAATAATGACACGTTTGGCTCCAGCTGACAGGTGTTGACTCGCACCTTGACGATCCGTAAAGCGACCGGTTGATTCAATGACGACATCAATGTCGAGCTGCTTCCACGGCAGTTCTTTGGGGTCGCGCTTATCAAAAATTTCAATGGAGTGATCATTGACAACAAGACGTCCAGGCTGAGCTTCAACCTGTCCTTGAAACCGACCATGGACGGAATCGTAGGTGAGGAGATGAGCGAGAGTGGATGCATCGGTCAGGTCGTTGATGGCGACCACATGAATATCGGGATGATCGATGCTGGCACGAAAAAAATTCCGACCGATTCGGCCGAAGCCGTTGATTGCAACTCGAATAGCCATAATTGATTGATAAGTTTAGGTTTTTCTTCTAGTTGTGAGTAAATAAATAGTGTGACTGGATGGTACTGGCCCCTGTGACTTAAGTCAAGAAGTGCACGGAATGAATTTTAAAAAGTTGCTTGCATAGTGAAATGGAACATTATAAGAGAAGCCCTGCTTGTTGGGGATTCTTAAATTTTCATCGCTTCTTTGACATCCTGCATGGTTTCATGCGCAATGGTTGAGGCCTTGTCCCGTCCTTCCTGAATAATATTGTCGAGATAATCGGGTTTTGCCGTCAATTCGGTACGGACTTCCCAGGACGGAGCCAATCGTTCGACCATGACATCGGCGACGAGTTTTTTGCAGTCTATGCAGCCGATCGCGGCTGCCCTACAGTCCTGATTAACCTGTTCCTGTACTGCACGGGGAGAAAGGATTTTGTGAAAATCATAGACTGGGCAGACATCGGGATTGCCTTTGTCCGTTCGCCGAACTCTAGCTGGATCGGTCACCATGGTTTTAAGTTTTTGGCGGATTTCAGGTTCTGAGTCAGACAAATTAATGGTGTTGTGATAACTTTTACTCATCTTGCGGCCATCGGTGCCGGTCACCTTCGGAAATCGCGTGAGATGCTCTTTGGGCTCTGGAAACACCGGTTGGTACAAGTTGTTGAAACGTCTGGCTAATTCTCGCGTTAACTCTAAATGTGGGAGTTGGTCTTTGCCGACAGGAACGAAGTCGGGTTTATACAGCAGAATGTCTGCTGCCTGAAGGACGGGATACCCCAGAAAGCCATACGTTGTCAGGTCTTTTTCGGTGATTTCTTCTTGTTTCTCTTTATACGTTGGGTTCCGTTCGAGCCATGGAACGGGCACGATCATGGATAGTAGCAGATGAAGTATCGCATGATCAGGGACCGAGGATTGGACAAAGACGGTTGAACGGGTTGGGTCGATCCCGGTAGCCAGCCAATCGATCAGCAGACTCTGGGTGTACTCTTTAATTCGGCTGGTGTCTGCATAATTGGTTGAAAGGGCGTGCCAATCAGCTACGAAAAAGAAGCACTGGTATTGGTCTTGAAGGGCTTTCCAATTGTCGAGTGCTCCGAGAAGGTTTCCCAGATGAAGATGTCCGCTTGGTTGCATTCCGCTTAAGACTCGGTTCGACACAAAAAGACTCCTTTATGATTACAGGATTTCGCTTGGAAGCACGGTAGCCGCAAGTACTTGAATGACGGATCCAATGATCGTACCAATAATATGCACATGCGGTTCAACCATAATAATACCCAGGATCACAAACATGCCATAGGGTTCTATGCGACTGAGGGTCATGGCTGACGCTGGCGGAAGAAGACTTGTCATGATTCTTCCTCCATCAAGCGGGGGCACGGGGAGTAAGTTGAACACCATGAGCACGACATTAATCAAGATGGAAAAAAGGCTCATGGCTGCCAACGGCAATAAGATCATGCCCAATACATCACTGCGGGATTCTACACCCGGCTGCGGCGGCCAATTTTGGGCAATCGATGGATCGAGCACAAAAATCACGCTGAGGAGCAGTGCACTGCCAATAGCCAATACCAGATTCATGGCTGGTCCTGCAGCGGCGACGAGTGCCATGTCACGACGTGGATTGTGCAAGCGCCGGGCATCGATGGGCACAGGTTTTGCCCATCCAATTAAGAACCCGCCCGGCATCAAAAAGCACATCAGTGGGACGATAATCGACCCCCATGTATCAATGTGTGCGAGAGGATTGAGGGTCAATCTTCCTGCTAACTGCGCTGTGGAATCTCCAAAAAAATTGGCGACCCAGCCATGGGCGTACTCATGCAGAACAATGGCAAAGATGAGCGGTAATGCCCGGTACGAAATCGCGTGAAGAATGGGTGCAATGTCATCCATGATGTTAATGAATTTGAACGAATCGACCGTTGTCAACTTGGAGTATATAAATCTTACGATTCAGGACGCCAGTGGAGCCAAACGAGGCGAAGCTGTTCAACGCCGGGAGGTCGTGGCGGAGCAGAAATTGCTTGCGGACATCGGTGCCGGATGTCGCGCCATTGCGAATGGCGTCAAGGACCAGCCAGGCGGCATCGTAGGCTTGGACGGCAAACAATGAGGGGGCTGACCCAAAGCGAGTCCGATACCGTTCGATAAATGTATGGACTGATGGATCGGGACTGTCCAGAAAAAACCCATCGGTGAAAATCCCATGGTCAATCCCGTGTCTGGCCCAACGAAAAATTTCGGGGTTATGCCAACTGTTGGCGCCTAAGAGCGGGGTGTTGATGTCATAAAAGGCTAATTGCGATGAGATCAGCGCCAGGTTGACCGGCTTGCCCGGGACAAAAATGGCATCGAAACCCGGTGTATAAATCATCTTCTTTTTTTTCTTTTTCTTCCCTCTCTTTTTCTTCGATGTTTTTTCCTCTTCTAGCGTACCGTATAACGAAAGATCTGTGTCTTTTAGCCGGATAATCTGTTCTGCGACATCGGTTTGTTCTTCGGAGTACTGTTCGACCGCAATCAATTCACCCCCGAAGTATTCGACGGCTTGCGTGAAGAGTTGGCTCATCTCGCGTCCATAGGCTGTTTGAGGCGCGATAATACAAAACCGCGTATGTCCCAGTTGGTTCATAGCATAGTCCACCAATTGGCGAACTTGTAATGTGGCGGTCAAGGCGGTGCTAAACCAATATGAACCAAAGCGGCGAACATCTAACAGGGTTGCTGATGGCGTCACCATCGGGACTTCATAGTCGTCGGCCAAATAGGCAATACTCTGAATTTCACGCGAGAGTAAGGGGCCGATAGCGGCTATTGGTTTAAAATCATTGAGAACCTGTTCGATTTCAGAACGCAAGGGATTGACGGTGGTAGCAGTATCTTTCACGACAAGACCGACGGACGATAACCCTAATTGCTGCTTGCCGTCTTCTAGAGCAAGGCGAATGCCATTTAATGAGTCTGTCCCAAAGGTTTTGAGTGGTCCGGAAGAGGGGAGAAATGCCGCGATGACATGCGTATTGATTTTGATTTTATGCATGAAGGACTGTAAGAGCGCCATGGCGGTTTGGGCGTAGGGGTGTTCGGGAAAGTGCTGCAGAAACATTCGGATGTCACGTTCGGCCAAGACTTCATCACCATGGGATGTATGCAACTCGATTAATCGGATGGTGGCGAGATCGCCTGGATAGCGGTCGGGATAGGCCTCAATGAGATTGTGTAAGGACGATTCATCCATGGCTTGAAGGATCATGTCTTGAATGATGGACTTGAGCGCTGCGCGTTGCTCGTAGTCAACCAGAGCGATCTCCTCCAAGGCGGACTTGATTGCATCGACATGTTGGCCTTGGGTGATATACGCCTCTCGTAATTGGCTTAAGGCCTCTTGTCGAATGCCTGGGCTCGCAGCAAAGTTGAAGACTTGCTGCAGAACGGTCAAGGCACGTTCAGGCTGTTCGAGGGTCAGGTAGAGTTGTCCGAGAAGCAAACGGGTTTCATTGGCCAAGGGCGACATGGGAAATTCATCCAGTAACTGCTCCATAATTGAGGCGGCGCTTTGCTCGTGATTGGTCGTTCGTAAAATGGCCGCTTGCAGGAAGTAGGCTTCTTGTAGGATAGATGGAGGTGGCTGCCGGTCAATCAATGACTCCAATGTCGACAGGGCTTCGTCGAATTCTTGGATTTCAAAGTTTGTTTTCGCTTTATCGAGAAGCGTTTGGTCGGAATAGCTCTGTTGTTGTGCCACAATAATCGGTGCAGGGGTATCAGACGAATTGGCCCGGACAGACCATGGAAGCCAGACTTCACTAACAAGAAAAAGACCCGCAAGGAGAAGAACGGTGACACGCATGAATAAGGAGAGAGTCTGTGTGGTTTGTTCTATTCCGTCTACAGCGTGAATGGGATATGGCGAATGTGAGAGAGAAGCACGTTGCCGTTGTCTTTAGGACAGTAGCAACTCTCCTTATAATCAGTGTACCAAAAGAACGACGTAAGCGCTAATATACATAGAGTATGAAATCCATGAACAGCGAAACCGAGCAAGACCGCACCATGGATGTTGTGATTGAAGACTATCTCACCTCGTTGCGTATTGAGGGCGGGTTGGCCTCCAATACGCTCGCGGCCTACCGACGTGATTTGCAAAAATTACAGATTTTTCTGACCACGAAAAAGATCACGCAATTTGTCGATGTCTCAAAAGAGGTCTTTCAGGCATTTCGCCGAGAGTTGAGAGAGCAGCAGCTGGCGGCATCGTCTATCGCCCGCTGTTTAGCCGCGGTTCGCGGGTTTTATCGGTTTCTCGGAGTCGAAGGCTCCAGGCCTGCGTTGCTCGCGCCATTGATGGGAGCCCCGAGGCAATGGTCGCGATTACCCAAGGTGTTGAATGAGATAGAGGTGACGCAACTACTGGATTTACCACTCCAACGGAGTTCTGAAGACCTTCGTGATGCGGCGATGGTGGAATTGTTATATGCCACGGGGCTTCGCGTGTCGGAATTGATTCATTTAGAGTTATCCCATGTCAATCGAGACGTCGGCTATGTGCTTGCCACTGGGAAGCGAGACAAGCAACGCGTGGTACCGCTTGGCGAAAAGGCCAACCACATACTTACCGAATATATGAATCACGCCCGTCCACAGCTCTTGAAGAAACGCATCTCGCAGGCCCTTTTTCTCACACGGAGAGGGCAGCCATTCACGAGGCAAGGATTTTGGAAAATGCTGCAGGCGCGCGCCAAGCGAGCCGGCATTACAAAGCCCATTTCCCCTCACATGCTTCGTCACTCATTCGCCACGCATCTCTTGGAACATGGCGCCGATCTCCGATCGGTGCAAATGATGCTGGGCCACACCAGCATCGCCACCACCCAAATCTACACCCATGTCGAAGAGGCCCGTCTCAAAAAAATTCACACCGAATTGTTTCCGAGGAAAGAACGAAGACGCAGCTGAGTCAGCATTGTTCAGTGGGTTAGATATATAGCCCTGGTTGTACATCTTGATTGGCTTTGGACGTACTTTATGATTTTTTGTGAAATTTTTCATATTGACAAATAAGTTTAAAGGTGTATGCTATTTTTCGGACTCGCAAAAGCGTGCGTGGTAACATGCTGAATATAGCGGTCTTTTCTAAAGTGTTTTTTCAATTCCCAGTGCGGGGGGAGATGAAAGAATGGTCATAGATGAGCAGCATGTCCGCTGTCCAGACTGCGGTCGGTATCAATGTCTTGGACAATTTTCTCTCTTGCAAATTAAATGTGAGAAATGTAAATTGCGTTTTCAGGTTACAAATGCAGAGGGAAGCCTGATATTTTCCAAGCTTTCTCCTGTAGAAAAAAAGTAAAAGACTCGTAGCCTATTTGCGCCAGCTAGAGCGCCCAAGGGCCATTCTTCTTTTTTGAGGAATGGTCTTTTTTTATTTTAATATCAGTATGTTTATGGATGACGCCACCTACAAGAATAGAACAATCAAAATGATCGAGATGGCCTTATGAATCTATTATGTCCAGTTTAGGGAGGGAATGTGCAATGTTGAAAAACGTAAAAGTGGTGTTTCTTGCCACAATGTTGTGGATGACGATTGGAATTCCTGGTTTGTCCAAAGCGGATACGATGTTGGGCATTATCATGGACTCTTCTGGGAGTATCAGTAACAGTGAATTTAACCTTATGGCGACCGGGATTTCCAATGCTCTTAATACGTTTCTGCCAACGGATGGGAGTTTCTCAGTTGGTGTCGTGCAATTTTCAAGTAGTGCAGCAACCACCGTCGCTCCAACAATCATTGACTCGCAATCCACACTGACAAGTGTGACCAATGCGTTACAGGTTCGAGCCTTTGGGGGGTCGACATCAATCGGAGATGGAATTCAGCTCATGAATGATAACGCGGATGCGGCGGGATGGTTTGTCGATCCGAATGACGATGTTCTCTATAATGTGATTACCGACGGGCAAAATAATACGAATACAGCTCTCCTTCCGACTGCAGTGAATAATGCCCGAAATTTGGGGGTGGATGGTGTTAGTGCTGAAGGTATTGGAACTGGAGTGGACACAGCGGAACTCCTTAGTATTATTCACCCAAATCCTAATGCTGGGATTGTTTCGCCTGGAAATATTCCGGACCCCAGATCGCAAGGCTTTGTTGTACTTGCGAATGATTTCTCAGATTTTGAAGCCGTCTTTGCAGCCAAAATCCAACAAGTCGTGACTCCAGGTCCAGGCCCAAGTCCAGGCCCAGGTCCAGGCCCAAGTCCAGTTCCTGGTCCGGGTCCAGCACCCGTTCCGGAACCAGGGACGATATTTTTGTTTGGGTCAGGCCTGATGGGACTGGTGTGGTGGAAGATAAAGAAGAGTGCGGCTTTTTAATTACTTCGCCATTGAAGTTTGTTACCGAACCCCCGTTTTCTCATCGATAACTGAGAAAACGGGGGTTTTTTCTACTTCGGAATCCTTACTCAATGACACGCCGTGGTGTCTTGTTGAGAAAGATTATTGCGAATCCAAATGCACATCAGTATGCTTGAACACGATACATGCAAGACCTTGTGGGTCTCACATACATTCGATATCGTCACTCACTCATCCAACTGCTCTCTGTATTACAGGTGTCCAAATCCAATTGGACTATGAGGGTGTTCAACGCGGTATCCAACGCCAAACATCGGAAGGTTATACCCGCTTGGATTGACTGACAATGCTTGACGTGTTCTCTCACGTATTGGAGATCAAACCTGTACACGGTGGCGCTGTATCGTTTCGGTATAACTGATCGGCTATAAGTCAAAATCCTTCAAAGCCTCATGGAAAACATGCCGATGAAGTATCCTCACTCTTTGACTGAATAGAGGCTGTGCAATTTAAGGTCGCACGAGTGCCTTCTGGAATTGATCGCCCTCTTGGTTCAACCTTTGCCACTAAGCCATGTGGATATGATGCTACTACTGTTGCCTGAACATGTGTGGCTGTTCCAAAAGAAATAGGTTGCTCGGGCAGATAGAGTTTCCAGACCGACCCTAGGAATTGCTCTGTATTGCCTGTAATGTTCAACAGAACGCGCCCGCCCGTAATAGGTTGAACTGAAACCCAGGATGTTCGGAATCTCCGTGTTGTTTGGTTGTTTGGTGTTGTTTGATTCGTGCGGGAAGTGTCAAGAAGGAAAATTGGCTCGTTTAGCCTATGGGGCGGGGCTTCGAGTTGTGGCTGAGGCATGCGTTGTTGATGGAATCGTGTCGTCAGCTTGCCAAGGTAATCTTGTGTTTTTTGAAACACTTCGTGATTAGTTGCTCCGAGAGAAATAGCCTCAAGTGTTCGAAAAAAAGAATACGTAAAGATGCCGTGCTCTCTTCCGTCCACCATCGCGTCAAGCGATCGTTCATGGGCGGCAGCGCTGGTCATAAACACATAACGTTCGGAAAAGAGTGGCGTAACTCCACGGGGACGAGATACCAGATTTTCATAAAGATCTAACCGGGTATCACGTGGAATTGACCGAGTCCGTACCTCTCCGCTCCTGGTGGCAGTTCCTGAATGGCAGGAGTCGAAAACAATGATCGCTCCGTCGGTTTTCAGTTTAGAAAGAATGTGTTCCAACTCATCGTCCGTAATATCGGGAACTCCTTCGGTTCGAGCATCATATGGAACGAGGGTTTCATCGAATTGGTCATCGAGTTCATCACCGTTAAGATCTTTCACTTGGGAACCATGGCCAGAATAATGTATGTAGAGGAAATCGTGCGGCCGAGCATCTCGAACGATTTTTCGTAAAGCCCTCAAAATCCGCTTACGGGTAGCGGCCTGATCCACTAATAATTTCGTATGATGCTGGGTGAACCCAAATCGACTGGTCAGCACCTGACGCATGACGTGGATATCATTCCTGGACCCCGGCAGTGGTGGAAGCTGATCGTGTTGATAGTGGCTAATCCCAATGAGCAGGGCCCGGCGAGTCGAGGAGGCCGACCCCGTTTCTTGCGGCCAGCCCCGGGTTTCGAATGCCATGTGATGGATAAGGACAAGTGAGAAAGTCCAAATGAGCCAGGTCTTCTTCGTCATGCTTCGTGACATGTCGATCCCTTGGGACATGTTATACGACTCACTGTTGCGTGTTGACGGATGAAAAAAGAGCGTAATGTATTTTAGTGTTAATCTCAAGACTGTCGGCTTGCGAGCGGCTCAGAACCAGCATAGAACGCCGACGGTCAAAAGTTGTTCTAGATGAAGACCGCACACATATTAGTGGAAACGTCTTTCCTCCGAGTGGTGAATGCGTCAAGTGAATAGGGGGAAGATGGTCATGTATCGCCTCAGGTTTTGCTGAAGGTTCTTGAACGGCGAAGCTGAGTCGAATATCCGCGCGGGCAGTGTCGTGGAATGTGCGCGATAGACTGTTCGATTATTTTAGCAGTCTTGGAAAGACTAAGCCGGAAATTCAATCGGACAAGCGGCGACATACAGGCCTGGATATTTAATGGCTATTCGGATATTCTCATTCCACCATTCAACATGACTTTGCCGTATTACCATTTTGGTGATGCCACGGACGTGTCCCAGCGCGGCAAGTCCCAATTCGGTCTAGGTGAGATTGTCTTCGAGGAAGCGGGGTTCTTGAAGGATGAACTTTTGGATTTTCCAGAACGACTAACGATGGGTCAATACGAAGAGTCTCCAGATGAAGACCTTCTGGCATGGTCGGTAAAGGGCGAACTGGCTTTTGAGGCATTCTATCACCGTCATAAACAGAAACTTTTCGGTTTTGTGTTGCAACAGCTAGGCGATAAGGACTCTGCCGAAATCGTTTTCCAAAATGTGATGCTTGCAGTGAGAGACGGTGCAAAGACTTTTGAGGGCCGTGCCAACGTTTCCACATGGATGTGTCGAATCGCGAAAAACAAAGTCATAGATTTCATTCGTACGCGTTCACGCAAAGAACCAAATGTGGTCGCGATAGAAACCATCGAAGACTTCGTCGATCCGTCGGAAAGTCCAAGTGACAGAATGGAGAAGAAGGATCTTACTGATGCCATGCAACGGGCAATTTGGACATTGTCTCTGGAACATCGCCGTGTTCTTTATCTAACCTTCCATTTTTATCTGTCTTACCAGGAAGTCGCTTTAGTGGAAGGAATACCTGTCGGAACCGTGAGATCGCGACTATCATTGGCCAAACGCAAGTTAGCTGACGCATTAGCAGAAGGTTGCATCCCCGCGAGGGCATCGCATGAGTGAGCACCCCACGTCGAACCCAACGACTGATCCAGTAACCGATTTATTACCCTGGTTTGTGACGGAAAGACTCAATGACTCGGATCGTCAAGCCGTCGAGCAACACTTGCCAGGCTGCGAGCATTGCCAAAGAGAATTGGAATATGTGCGCCGGCTTCAACATGACCTCGAGGAAAGCTATGCAACGCTTCCAGAGCCTTCGCCTGAGGTGTACGCGAGAATACAAAGGGGAGCTCTACAGGAAGAGACTTCGTTTAGGCCGAAACCGGATCCCAATGATCATCAAGAGAGTCGGAGTTGGCTGTCCGTAGCCGAAGAGAGGTTACGACCCTTATGGAACGTCAGGTGGGTCCCAGCTCTGGTGGGGCTTCTTATTGTAGGCCAAACCACTTTGCTTATGTGGGACCGGTTGATCCTCCCACAAGATGATCGGAAGGAGACTCCGGATATCGTTACAGGGCCAGTCACCGAACGATCGCTTAAGCCGGGAATTCCCCAAGTTCCCTCCCTCTTATCGACAGTGGAAATTCAATTGGCATTTCAAGAAGGGGCATCAGAACAAGATCTTCGATCGGTAATGCATCGATTGAATGGGCAGATTGTCGATGGACCGTCTCCTGAAGGTGTGTACGTGGTAGAGGTATCGACGAATGATATACGCGCTCTTGATGAGCAAATCCAGGTTCTCCGTAGCAAGAGTGATCTCATTCGAATAGCGAAACGATTGTATCCCTAAAGATCTGCAGATTTGTTGATGAACCCAATTACGAAAACGTCTCTACAGCTTTCTCTGTTTGGTGAAATTATGGGTAAGTTATCGAAGTCTCATGATGTGATGAACAAGGTCATTGGCATTGTGTGTATGACCGGTTTTCTGCTTGTCAGTGGATTCGTTTCGTCCTTTGAATGTCTAGCAAGTGCACAAGCAGCCCGTTCTGCCGAAGGCTATATGAAAACGGCCAAGGAGGCATATCACAAAGGTGTTGTGGGGAGTGCCGCCCTTCAATGGACAGAGGCGGCCCACTTGTATGAAAAAGAGGGCAACCTTCAGGGGCAGGCCCAAGCGCTTCTCTACCTTGGCCAGAGCCTTACGCGTATGGGGCACATCAACAAGGCCATTCTGACATTCGATGTTGCCAAAGACTTGGCGAATCAAGGGAACGACAAGCCTCTCATGGCTAGGATTCTCGGTAGTCTAGGAAATTCCAATTTTTTATTGGGTAGGGAAAAGGAAGCAGTCGATTATTTGACGCAGGGCCTTGAGTTGGCTCGAGTCGAAGCATTGTCCGCTCAAACGGGTGTGCTATTGAATGATGTGGGCAATGTCCAATTTGCGCTCAAGCAATATAATTCTGCGCTAGAAGCATACATTGAAAGTGCCGTGCTGTCGGAACAAACAGGAAATGACACCTTGTCATTCTTGGCTCTCATCAATGCAGCTATGGCAGAGATTAAAGGCAATCTATATCATAATGCTCATGAGCGTCTTGAGCTGGCGCTCTCTAGGATTCAGTCCATTCCAGACTCCCATGACAAGGCTCAAGGGCTCTTGAAAATAGGCCTTGCATATGAAGACCTTCGGAAATCGCTTGTCCGCAACAATCTCCCGCCTTCAACGGCATTGACGGCAATGAGCCAAGCCGACAGCCAAACGGGTAAGCCGGATCTTGTAGTAATGCAAAAAGGTTTCACGCGTGAGGCATCGGAAGAGATGGATGACTCTGGTGTCGTGCTGAATAAGTCGGTCATGGCCTTTCAACAGGCTATCACCGTAGGCAAAAAGCTAGGAGACCACCGAGCGGAATCCTATGGGCACGGGTATCTCGGACGTGTGTATGAACACGAAAGCGACTGGCATAAATCTTTGACGCATACACGCCAGGCTTTACATCTTGGTCAAAGGATGGCTGCGCCGGAATTGAACTATCGGTGGCAATGGCAAATAGCCCGAGTACATCGAAAGGCGAATAATGATGACGAAGCCATGACCGCGTACCGGTCGGCCCTGAATACGCTTCATCCGATACGGCAAGAGCTGTTAGCAGGATACCAAGGGCGTAGACCGCCTTTTCGTGTAGGCATCGGATCGCTGTTCTTCGAGTATATTGATCTTCTCCTGCACAAGGCTTCCACGACATCAAGTCCTCTGGAGTCTCAAGCCTATTTGGGGCAGGCGCAGAAAATCCTGGAAGAATTCAATGCCGCAGAGCTACAAGATTATTTTCAAGACCAGTGTGTCGAAACCGTAAAGACGCAGAGACTCGCCTTGGAGCACGTGCCCAAAGCAAAAAGCACCGCAGTCATCTATCCTGTCATCTTGCCGGGTCGTTTGGAATTGTTGGTGAGGCTTCCGTCGGAATTAAAAACGTACCGAGTCGGGGTGAAGGCGCAACTTCTCACGCAGACGATTCATAGGTTTCGTGACAGCCTTGAAGATCATGTTCAGGGAGCAACGGAAAGTACGCAGCATGCCCAACAGTTATATGATTGGCTTATTCGCCCTCTCCTGAAAGACTTGATGGAGGCTTCCATCAACGTTCTGGTGTTCGTTCCCGATGGGCCTCTGCAGACTGTTCCCTTCGCCCCCCTCCATGACCGCATCCAAAACCGGTATTTAATCGATCAGTTTGCGTTGGCTGTCACGCCCGGCATCTCACTCACCGATCTTCGCCCCATGGATTCGGCGAATGTGAGAATTCTGGGTCTCGGTTTGAGCGAAACCGTCCGTGGGTTTCAATCCCTTCAATGGGTGACAGAGGAAATGAAGGCGCTTGAAGGTTTGTTCCCAAGCACCATCTTGCTTGATCAGGAATTTCAAGTTTCGAACATGGATCGTGAATTGAAAAGTCAGCAATACAATGTCGTGCACATCGCGACGCATGGAAAAGTCCAGGCAAAGGTGAACGATTCATTTGTTCAGGCATTTGACCAGAAAATTACGATGGATCGTCTCGCCGACATGATTGGCGTGTATAAATTTGGCGCCCAGCCATTGGAACTTTTGACGCTCAGTGCGTGTGAAACGGCAGCCGGCGATGATCGAGCAGCCTTAGGTCTTGCGGGTATTGCGATAAAGGCTGGGGCAAAAAGTGCATTGGCTAGTCTTTGGCCGATCGATGACGAAGCCACGTCAAAATTGGTTTCGGAGTTTTATCGACAGATCTCTGAAGATCCTACGACTTCTAAAGCTGTCGCGCTCCAACGGGCTCAACAAATCCTCAAACGTCATCCACAATACCGGCACCCTCGCTATTGGTCGCCGTTTCTCCTTATCGGCAATTGGCTATAACGCAGGTTGTTCTTGAGGCGTGTGGTGGCTACCTATGAGGACGTGCAGTCGGAATGAGATGAGGATTCTCGGCCAATATTGTCAGACATGAGGGCGACGGTAAATTGTTCGACAAACCCCAGTCGAAGAGTCGGCAGATTCGTTCGATTTTTTTCAACTCTATCGGGATTTTCTAAAAACGCAGGACTGGCTAAAAAGTCTTCCGGCTCGAGTGGGAGTATGTCACGTCCCCCCTGAACGAAACTGCTCAATTGCCCGCCTTTCTGTGCCGCACACCGAGCGGTCATGATGGTCGTGACTTGTAAAAGGTTTTCAGGCAACGGGGCGATGGTCCCGCTCAAATTCTGAACTGGGGCCCGAATGTTTACCGAACCGCTGACTCCAAATTGGGAAGAGGCATTGATGGTACTCAATGGATCCACCAGAACGACATTTCCAACGAGCTCAATAGATCCGCCATCGATATGATGCACATTCCCAATCTGAGTAATGACAGTGCCCAACGTACCATCAGACGATACATTTGTTAGCACTCGCCCGTATCCTACTTGGAGGAACGTATGTAGTAGAAAAAGGGCTGTGACGAAGGATACCAATGTAAACAAGGAGCGTTTGCTATGAAACTGAAAAGCGTAGAGTTTGAACATGAGAGATAGGCGTTTGTATAAAAACCCTGGTTGGCTCAAGGACCAACCGGGCCATGCTTACACAAGTTTGTAGGAATTACAACTATGTCCCATCTATTGAAGCGAAAGTATCCCACCTGTCAGGGTGGGGGTGAGAGCCAGGAGCCGCAACGCGGCTCATGCGAAGCATGTAGCAAAAGAGATCACGGCTGTGAGGCCGTGGAGTTTCACTACGTGAGCGCATTAACTCGAGGTTTTTTTAGAAGGTTGTTTCATACGTATAGTCTTTATAAAGCCACCGCCCGTTTATTTTCGTCCAGAGCCGCACATAGATCGGGTCCCCAGTTAAAGGGATGCTGGTGATCTGAGTCGTCGTCTTTGTTCCCTGCGACTGTGCGTAGAGGTTGCCCCAGGGCTTGGTGCTGACTGATTCTAGGGAAGTGCCGATCCCAAGCCAGTACTGGGTTACCTCGAAGCCTTGCGTCCAGTGAAACGTCACTGTTGATGAGGTCAGTGTGGTGCTGGGGCGTGGTACTTGCATTTGGGCATGTGGCGTGGACTTCTCTGTGAGATACGTATAATCCTCATAGAGCCACCGCCCGTTTATTTTCGTCCAGAGCCGCACATAGATCGGGTCTCCAGTTAAAGGGATGTTGGTGACCTGAGCCGTCGTCTTTGTTCCCTGCGACTGTGCGTAGAGGTTGCCCCAGGGCTTGGTGCTGACTGATTCTAGGGAGGTACCGATTCCCATCCAGTATTGAGTTGCGCCCTGGCCTGGATTCCATTCAAAGGTTACCGCGTTCTCGGTAATTAGCAATCCAGCCATAGGTGAAGTGATCTTTCCCTTGCGCCCCTGAGCTGTATCATAGAACGGATTGAATTCCGATTCGGCAAACATGTTCCAGGCCGTAGCCGCTATATGTAACCGTTGCAGTAATTGAAATCCAAAGCCACTCGTCACACCTGAGTGGCTTGCTGCTACGATTCCCTGGCCGGTTCCCTCTCCAGGGAAATGAGTAGCTTGCGCACGTCGCAGTTCTTCTCGTAAGTTACTGCCAGATACCGTTTGACCAGCGATGTCATAGGCAACCGCCATCTGGGCTGTTCCCTCAAACCAGACGCCATCTTGGTCATCATTAAAATCAAATCCTTCAAACCCGTCATGAATTGTATGATGATTCTGTTCGGCACAAGTTAGAATCTGAGCGTACAGATTGGAGGCATCTTTCAATGCCAATACACTCCAGGATTGAGTGTCCAGGGGCAATTGCCCTGACTGCTCATTGCGCATATTAGGATTAATAGTACCGGCAAAAAAACATCCGGCTTGTGGATCGTACATCTGATCAATGAAGGCGCGGGCATGTAGAGCGGCTTCGTGCCATTTTGGTTCTCTCGTTAATTGAAACAATGTTGAAAATCCCGCAAACACATCCAAGTTGTGTTCAGTACTTGCCCATGGCCGTGGAATCGGATTGTTACTTTCAGGGTCGTCCATTCCGCCTTGGAAACCTTTGAATTTTCCATTGGTATTTTGAAATGTGAGTATAAACTCACCAAGGCGTTTAGCCGTTTCCAAGTAGATTGACTCTCCAGTAGTTTGATGCAGCGCCAAGAGGGCTATCATGACCCACGAGTTATTGCCTACATCAACACTTTTCTGTTCCACTTCAATGAAACGCTGCTGATCTTCGAGAAAGATTCCTGGAATGGGAACAGTCCCAATAAAGTTGTTAGGAATCCATCCGGGCGGCAGGGTAAGGTCACCTGCCATGTAGGCGGTTCGAATCCGAGCTATCTCTCCCTGCGAATCCCGGAAGTTAGGATGTCGATCGTGTTGTGATGCATAGACAAAGGCATCCCCTATGAGTTTTGCTCGTCGAATGCTATCAGGAGAGCCATCAGCTAAGAAGGCGAGAAGTACTGTGGCATTGTCATAGGAAAATGCTAAGTTTCGAAGCACAAAATCAAAGTCATCGAATGCCCCAAGTGCTGGTTGATGCGGCTCGGTTGTAAAACTCCGAAGAAAACGTGGTTCGTTTAGCCTTTGCTCTCGACGCGAGCTGTTCAATTCATACTGAATATCATCAAGAAAAAAAACGGCTCCCCTAGGGTTTTTTTGAGCATTGGCAATCCATCCGAATCCACCCAGAACATAACTCAAATCATGATTCGCTACATCGATTTCATATTGTTGCCAGGTTGATGTCAGGGTTACCGATTGTTTCACCACCGGAGTAGACCCGGGAAAGGAAGTCGTAGGGTTGCCCGTCATGGGATCCCGACCAACCCCACCCATGAAGAATTCGATCTGCTCACCTCCTTGTTGTCCTCGTGCCCAAAATATGAGTCTCGTTGCACCGGTCAGATCAACTCCAGCATTGGGTACTGCACCGAAATTCAAGACAGGAGCGGTCGCCGTCGGAGGCAATGTGCCATTTAACAGGTAGAAGCCACCAATGGCCCCAGTATTGGTCACCACAAATTCACAGCGGATGGCGGTCGCACCAGAATGAGGATTGTTCGTTGCCGTGCCGCTTATCGTAACTGGAGCATGTTGGTCGGGAATTTTGGCCCAAGCATGAAAGTGATTCCCTGCCGAACTCACATCATCGTAAAGGGGGAATCTGTCATGGTACTGGTCCATAACGGCTTTCAAATACTTAAGGCTAGCTTCCTGGGAAGTCTCTGCGAGGGTGAAAGTTGATGAAAAGGTCAACAAAAAGAAAAGGGTTAATAAGACCTTATCCCATATTATGAAGTTACATTTGAAAGTCATAACATGACCTCCTTTAAATTCGTCTGACCATTAACTCTCAACTATCCTAGTATTTATGGAATACACGAAGATGATCTTCGCAACCACCCTGCGAACGGATCCTGTTGTTTAGTCCGAACGCGATTTGTAGATGATTTTTCGAATTTCGTCGTTCTTGGGTCCTGTGAAAATTGATTGCCTCCATCGACCTATTCCTAAAAAGAAACTCTTCACTCTCGTAAGTGTCTGATCCGATTGAAGCTCTAAGATATCTAAGCCTAACCTGTTTGCGGAGGAGACTAAAACTTCGTCCTTTTCAGACACTGCCAAATTGTCGGCTAAGTCTATTTTCAGCGTCGATACAATTTCGAAAGTGTTCATGTCGATCACGGTGACTTTTCCTCCCCGGTATCTTGGATTGCCAGCCGAGCCAGCGAGTGCATACTTCCCATCTGTGGTGTACGCTACTTGGCCGATAAAATCCCCCTGCACAAAAACATAGGCGAGGCGTGACAAACTGGTAGAGTCATAAAATCCAATGTGGTTACTATTTAATCCTCCATAGCTGGATTTAGCTAAAATCCTTCCATTTGGAGAGAGACTCACGTCACTCTGAAATCTACGTTCCCACGGTAATCGAGGTATCCAAGTTGTGTTGGTGAGCGTATTAATCAGTGTCATTCTATTGCGTGATGTGCGACAGTAAATCGTTTCACCGTCGAGCGATATCGTTGGGGTACCTGGAATAGCAGCTCCACCGTATGACGAACCAGTGAGGATACTCACCGGCAAGGAAGGTTCTAAGATGTTCGTTTGACGATTTAAGACTTCCTTCCCTGAATACAGGCGAAGCCCATCAGGAGAAATGATGAATCCATTTGGTTGAATAGGCTCAGTGAAGTGCAGTTTTTCTGATTCTTCTTCGTGGAAGGAAGTGGAAAAGACTGAACCGTCTGCCATATAAATTTCGGTTCGTTGAGGTGAGAGTCCGCGGATGTGTTTGTTGTCCAGCATGCCAAGAATAGTATCCCCATCTAGATCCAAGACAACAGTACCGTCTAGTCCCTGCCCCTCTGTGTCAGGACGAGATTTAACCACGTCCACATACACTAACCGTCGATCGCCTGTATAAAACTGATTGTTATATACAATGTGTTTGATGATGTGTTCACGGTCACCACTTGGAGTTTCGATCGTGAGATTGATCACATTTTGTCCACTTGCGAGGGGAACTGTTGTGACGAAGTTGCTCTCGCTATCCTTTTGGACAGGAATTTCGTTTACAAAGACGTGGTTGTCAGCATCGGTATTCCCCGAAACAACCATCGTTGGGAGATTCGTATTCAATACGTCAGGGAGTGCTCGGAACTCGATAATTGGCGGAATTGCGGATGTGTCATATTCATAGTCCTGAAAGAGCCATTCCCCATTAATCTTGGACCATAGGCGTACGTGTATCGGTTGGCCCGTCAACGGTATGTCGGAGATTGTTACGGATGTGCTGGTCTGTTGCGATTGAGCATAGATGTTTCCCCAAGGTTTGCTCGCCACGGAGGTAAGGGTCGTGCCCATGCCCAGCCAGATTTCTGAGACCCCTTGCCCCGAGGTCCAGGTAAAGGTGATTTCCGAGGTGGTGAGCACGGTACCAGGGGCTGGACTTTTCATTGCGGATGGTGATGTGGCGTGCCCCCATGCGGTGTTATTACCTACCAATGGGCTTACTAGACAAAAGAAAATGAGAACGAACGTCTTGAGCTTCTCTGACATTTTTTGTTTCAAGCAATTAATCATGATGAACCTCCTAATTTTTGAAAATTGCACAAAAAACTGCGAAACTCTTTCAGAGACTGTCAGTGTTCCTTTTTATTCATTGACCTTTTCGATCTACAGAAAAAATTTACTCAAGAAGTCACGATGGAACCAACAGCAGTAGGCAAGGTATTTAGTCGTATGAGAAGGTAAAAAGGTTCAAAAGAAAAAGACCAAGCAGGAGAAATCCGAACCAATCAAGGAATGGCCGGAAGAAATACGGATGGCTTACTGTAGGGAAAGGCTAGGAGCACAGTGGGGAGATGCAAAGGAAGAAAGTAGGCTAAAAGTATTCTGGCTCTCTAGAGCCTTCCTTGGTTGGGTGAAGCCGAGGCGACGCGCGAACATCTCTGAAGAGTAATCTTGGTCCTTCTTATGGACAGTGCTCCCTGGGTTTTCTAGGAAAGTAGGGCTGGCCAAGAAATCTTCCGGCTCCAGCGGGAGTGTATCACGTCCACTCTGAATAAAACTGCTCAATTCACCATCTTTCTGTGCCGCACACCGAGCGGTCATGATGATCGTGATTTGTAAAAGGTTTTCAGGCAACGGGGCGATGGTCCCGCTCAAATTCTGAACTGGGGCCCGAATGTTGACCGAACCGCTGACTCCAAATTGGGACGAGGCATTGATGGTACTCAATGGGTCCACTAGAACGACATTTCCAATGAGTTCAATAGATCCGCCAGTTCCAGAAACCGCCGTAGCAAGCAATTGACTGTTCTGCAGCGTAATGAATTGCGGATCGAGACTGATCGTGCCTCCAGTGGTTAGCTCATTACCCTCCACCTTAGCCTCAATCGTGCTATCCAGGAGTTGAATGCTCTGATCGGCTGTCAATTTAATATTCCCGCCGGAGGCGATGTCTGCAGAAGTTACGATCGAGGCATCATTGAGAGTAATGGCGTCTGTAGCAGTAATGTTGATTTCACCGGCGTCGTTCACCCCGGTACTGCGTGCAGAGATTCCTGCGCCTGGTTGAAGCGCAACTTGATTGGCTGTAACGGTAATCTCTCCCCCAGCTCCAGCCCCTACTCCCTGGGAGGTCGAAAATACTCCCCCTTGAAACAATCCACGGTCCGAGAGCCCCAATCCCGATACTGTGACCGTATCGGTCGCAACAACGGTGATGGATCCTCCCTTGCCTGGCCCGGTGGTACTGGTATCGATCTCAGCCCTCTCTTTGATTGTCACATTCTTAGCTTTGACTGCAATATCTCCCGCATCTCCGACTCCACCTGAAACTGCATGTAACCCACTGGTAATTGTTCCATTGCTGGTTTCACCTGACCCCGAAAGGGTTATGTCCCTGTTAGCTACAACCTTAAGAGAGCCCCCTTCACCAGGCCCCAGGGTACTGCTATCAATAGTTGCTCCTCCAGTCACTACCACATTCCCTGCCTCAATTTGGATGTCACCGGCATTCCCAACTACATCAAGGATAGCCACCACGTTTCCATCCAAAACCATCGCTTCGCCATTGCCTGCAGTTGACAATATCCCAGTGGGTGAAAAGCTCTGCGGATTATTATCAGACATTATCATGCTCTCATTACCCGTGATGCGCACATTTCCTCCATTTCCAGGGCCGTTGGTGATACTGGTGACAACTGCACCGTTTTTAATGGATACATTCTTTGCTGTAACTGTAACGCCGCCGGCATCACCAACATCAACAATGGAGGCCACATTACCTTCATTGTCCAAAATAACGCCTTCTGCGGCTGAGGATAAAATCCCACTTGGTAGTACCAAACTGTTTGGGTTAGCGCCGGATAGTGTGATGGTTTCGTTGGCGGTGATATGGACGGCTCCTCCGTTTCCAGGGCCGTTTGTAATGCTATTGATTGCCCCTCCATTTTGCATAGTCACATTTTTTGCCGTTACCGATATGGCACCTGCATTCCCGACTTCGGTGATGAATACTACATTACCTTCATTATCCCTAATGGCCCCGTTCTCAACGGACGAAAACAAACCAGTTGGTCTTTTCAAGCCATTACCGTTCAAATCCGAACCATCAACCGTGATAATCTCTTTGGTTATAATACTCAAATCACCTGCATCCCCTGGGCCGTTGGTAAAACTTAAGATTAGGGCTTCGTCAGAGATAGTCACATTTTCAGCTTGTACCTTCACATCACCTGCGTTGCCAACTCCCAGAAATGTTCCTGTAGACAAGCGTGCACCATTCGTGACTTCGACATCATTCGTTATTTGTATATCGATTGCGGTTGACGCGCCATCCAGGCTCCCAATGGTAGTTGATGATATTGTTGCATTATCGATCATTAAGCGGCCGCTCCGAATGACTACGGTTCCCCCACGACCGTTGCCTCCGGCAAATTCAGGTATCCCATCAACATCAATTAGTGTATTGGGTGCCAGCGTAATCTTTCCATGTTGAGCTGCTGATACCTTAACCTCAGCTCCCTCTTGACTTAAGGATATTTCACCTGGTGAGTCAAAGCTGACCAGATGGACCTGTCCACCAGGAGCACTAAGTGTGGGAATAAACTGTTGGGTAAAGAAAGGATTCCCATGAGTCTCAATATCACCGGCGGTTACCGAGAGCGTTTGACCTTCTGAAACGGCAAGAGCACTCTGGTTGATGGTAATCCCGGCTGGGCTCTCACCTAAAAACCCAAATGCTTCAACCGGGGCCGTGCTCAGCACACCGTCTTGCTCAAGATCGGTGTGAAATTCCATGCCATCCTCAAATTGTAAAAAGTCCGCGGTGCTCACATAAAACGATCCACTCAGATTCAACCGGGCATTGGGACCAAAGAGCACACCGGCGGGATTGAGCAGAAACAGGTTGGCGCCATCGATCGAAGAGTGAAGGATGCCGTCGATATCCGAGCGCATCCCACCCGTCACGCGACTGAGGATATTTTCGATACCATTTGGTCCATGGAAACTCGCAATGTCACCGGTGCCCACACTGAACTGATCGAAACTATGGAACTGATTCGGACCTGTGATCATTCCACCATCGATATGATGCACATTACCAATCTGGCTGACGGCAGTGCCTAACGTCCCGTCAGACGAAATGTTTGTTTGTACTTGTCCGTACATCTCTGGGGGGAACGTGTGTAGAGGTAAGACGATCGTGAGGTATGACAGCGCTAAGCGAAAGACTTTGAAATGTAACCACACTGCATGATGAGTGGACATTAGTAATCGTCGTTCGTATGAATTCTAAAGATGTTGCAAGGAAGACGGCATGCTCGCATAAGATTGAAATAATTGCAACTTTTCAGGGAACCAATTCTCTTAAATTGGTCCGCAAAGTGTAGCCCAACAAATTTTATCGAACACAACATGCTCTTGAAGTAACCGTGACTCCCAGTGGTTGAACACGCATATGTTCATGCCGGAGCCTTCGCTCGTTACAAGAATATGAGGTGGGTTTTAGGGCCAGTGTGAATGCCGTCGCTCGTCCTCTCGTAAGCCAAAAAAAGATTTTTTCTCCTCCTCTGAACCTTTTTGTGCTCTGTAACGACTAATCAGGCAATCACGCTATTGTTCTTGGATTTTTTACAACCCTATGTGAGGAGGTGGCTCATGCGAAGGAATTCTTTGTCCATTTTAGCTGTGTTATGTGGATTAATACTGGTTTTTGGATTGCCTGGCATTGTGCAGGCTGATAGCGGCGCTGAGGAGAAGGGGTGGATTGTTTCGGGGGCAGGTGGTGTCTTTATCCCATTTCAAGGTGACGCGGGCTTTAGTGGTATTGCTCAAATCATGACAAAAATTTCACCTCAGACGCGTTTGGGAGTGGAGTTGGACTACACACAATTCGATACCAAAATTTTTAAAGTCAAGAACGTCGAAGTCAAGTCGTATAGCTTGCGCGGACTCATGCAGTATTTTTTCAAAAAGGAAGGCCTATCGCCGTATGTTGGAGCAGGTATTGGCCTGTCTCTCAATCAGTTAGACAAGAAAAAAATCGAGCGGGGTAGACCGGAACTTGACGTGGTCAATAAATTTGGGTTCGGCGCGGGGTTTATTGGTCTTGCCGGAGTTGAAGTTCCGCTAGCCAGCCGTGTGGCATTTTTTGCTGAAGGGCGGCTTCATGGAGCATTCCAAGTTACGCGGGTTGAAGGAGGGGAAGGAACATCTGTGGAGAGTCTCAGCGGTCTATCCGGACTCGGGGGGCTACGTGTGCTCTTTTAGTCACTGAAACGAAAAGCCGTGAGCCACCTTACCTAATACTCTTATAGCGAGGTATTTGTATGAAGATGTTGATTCTTGTTCTGCCACTTATTCTGAGTGGGTGCGTCTACATGTTTGAAGGCGATCCAACTGCATCGTGCAATGACGTCAAAGCAAAAATAGTCGGTGCAGATAGCGAGGGAATGAAAGAACAGGGTTCTGCTATGGCTTGCACTTTTTCGCATGCGCCTTCAACTTCTCAAGCGTGAAATCTCAATATTTTGATTCATATCAAGATATGAAAGGAGTTCAGAGAATGAGGACAATACCCTTAGCCTTCCTCCTACTGGTGACATCAATCGGACTCGAAGGTTGTCAACTAGGTATTTCAGCGTTAGTGGATCGTGATGAACTGATCAAATCGGCGAATCCAGCGAGCATGAAGGTCAATTTACTTGCAACAGCGAGGGATGTTCGCCCTTCGCAAGGCAATCATGCCGGTCGACATACCTTTACACTGTTTATGATCCCGACGTTTGAAGTCAAAGTGCAAAATGGGGCTCTCAATCAAACCATTCCTGCATACCTCAAGGAAGGGTTGGAGTCTTCAGGTTACGATGTGACGATGGTCAATGAACTCAGTCAAGCCGACGGCCCGAGTTTGGTCGTTCAAATCGACGAACTCAAGAACAATCTGTTCAGTTGGTTGTACCCACTGGGCATCGTGACCGGTGGAGCCAAATTCTGTTTAGCCCTTGTGGATTCAGATGGGAAGACTATGTGGGTGCGGGAAACCGAAGGAAACAGTGGAGTCATGCTTTCGCTTCTCTATATGTCCGGGTTTGAGACTCGGGTCAAAGATGATCTCACAACCAATCTGAGCCAAATGCTTCAAATCGTGGGTTCAGACGAATTCAAAAGTGTCCTGAGAAATGCACAAGCCAGCTAATTGTTGGAGCGTGTTCTTTCTATGAAAAGCAATACATTTTCTTCACGGACAGACTCTAATGCTCATCATGTTCGATGTCCGACGTGCGACCGCTACCTCTGTTTCGGTCAATTTTCAATGTTGCATTTAAAATGTCAAAGGTGTAAGGTGCTCTTGAAGGTTGACAACCGAGGAGAAACGCTGGATTTTCAGCGTCTCTCTAAAAAGTTTACGTTTCAGCACAGCACGAAGCGCCTGTAGTCGGATAAAGGCCATTTCTCTTTTACAAGGAGGAATGGCCTTTTGTGTTTGTATGGGAATCGTTGAGGGGAGTGCGGAGCGAGATGCTTTACACGCAGATTGATGTGCTTGGATGATGGTTGTGACTCAAACGTTCGATGCCGTGGGTGTGGGCATCTCGAATTTAGTCTTGAACAACATGAGATTGACGGGCAGTACCGGAAGCCCAGGAGGAATATTTGAAATTACCCCTGTGTCTCTAGAAAATGGGAAAATCACCGTTGCACCTGTGCCAACTCCGGCTTCTCTCTCGCTATTGCTTACGAGTTTAGCCGCGCTTATTGGCATTCGGCGATTTGGGACAAAGGAGTCAATTTAGTAGAAACTTAAGAAGTTCCTCGCTCCACAATTCTAAGCGCCTGTTTCACAAAAGGCCATTTCTTTCCAAATTGAGGAGAAATGGCCTTTTATGTTTTCGAGGTATGACAACGTGTTATGGAATTTTTAACGTTACGATTTCGCAGAAGCATAAAGCGGTAATGAATTTGTAGCAAACATAGTCATCGTTTCGATGACGTACGCATAAGATTTCGAACTGTTTCATCAATTGTTTAAGACTATTGCTAGGGAGGGCGGACTATGAAACTGCAGGCACTGTGGGTCAGAAAGAACCGAATTTGTTCTGGAATGCTTGTCGCACTCGTGCTGTGCATTGGGCTTTTAGCATTCAATATTCCTGCTTTTGCTCAAACACCAGACCCAGACCTTAACAACGATGGAACGGTAGATAGCGTGGATGGATCGATTGTGGGAAGTTGTTTCGGTGCAGATTTTTCTGAGAATCCGCAGTGTACTTGCGCCGATACCGATGGCAATAAAGTCATAGATTTAACGGACGTAAACTTTGTCAAAGATGCGCTTGGGCGGTCAGGGTTTCCTGTCGGGCCAAATGCCTGCGTTATCTCGAATGACGTTCCTGTTGCGGATGCGGGTCGTGATCAAAAATTTTCTGCTGGCGACATGATTAAATTAGATGGAAGCGGATCCAGTGATCCGGATAGTGATCCTTTAACGTTTCTTTGGCGGATCACGTCAGAACCTTCCGGAAGCGCGGCGGTCCTCGATGACCCAACGGCGGTAATGCCGACGTTTCTTGCCAATGTGCCTGGGACTTATATCGTAAAACTCGTTGTTAATGACGGCAAGGAGAATAGTGCGCCAGATACCGTCATTATTAGTACCGATAACTTGCCTCCCGTAGCGGATGCCGGTCCGGACCAGCTGGTCATGGTTGGAGACTCTGTGAAGTTAGATGGTCGTAACTCGAGTGATCCAGATGACGATTCCATAACGTTTCAATGGCAGTTGACATCGGTGCCGGTTGGCAGCACGGCTACATTGTTGGATGGAACGGGAACAATGCCAACGTTTCTCGCAGATCTGCCAGGTGTGTATGTGGCACGACTCATTGTCAACGATGGGACCTTCAATGGTGAACCAGATGAGGTTGTCATTACGGCGATAGATGATGGTGTCCTCACATGCGGAGATCTCCTATCGGGTTCGATAGATGAGGCCGGGGAAGTCGATACGTTCACCTTCACAGGTCAAGAGAATCAAGTAGTGGCAGTGACGATCACGGGGACGCAGATGGCGGCGAAAGTCTTCGGGCCATCAGGTAGTCCGATTATCGGGTTCTTTAGCAGAACGCAGCGGGTGGTGACATTGCCTGAGAATGGGACATATGTCATTGAGGTGGTGGGGAGTTCGTTTGTGGCAACGGGGGACTATAGCTTGGGGCTGGAGTGTCTCGCCCCACCAAGCCCGGATGCGGTGGCGTTGAGTTGTGGAAGTTTGGCGCCGGGGAATATTGCGGCGGCATCGGAGGCCGATCTGTTCACGTTCAGTGGGACCGCGGGGCAAGTGGTGGCGGTGACGATCACGGGGACGCAGATGGCGGCGAAAGTCTTCGGGCCATCAGGTAGTCCGATTATCGGGTTCTTTAGCAGAACGCAGCGGGTGGTGACGTTGCCTGAGAATGGGACGTATGTCATTGAGGTGGTGGGGAGTTCGTTTGTGGCGACGGGGGACTATAGCTTGGAGTTGGAGTGTCCCTGACCTAAATTTTGGAAGTCAGAGATCTCTTACTTCTCAACACTATCTCGCGCTGCTCGTCAGGTTTTGAGAGTTGGGATTACGGCAGCAGTTTGGCAATGGTGATGGAGGTCTGTGGGAAGTGGAGTGGGGCTGCTGATTCGGTAGCCGTGACAACGGCATGATTTTGCTAAGAAGACGTCGCTGCCTGTTTTGAAAGAGGTGGTTCTTTCGAAAAAAACCGCCTCTCTTTTTTGGTGTTGCTCGGAGAGCATAACTCTTCTTTGGTTATCGGTCGGGTATTCGTGTGTGGCTGATGATGAGTTGGTCGTACCAGATGTGTCCGACCGGATGGGTGTGTTTTTTGTTTTTTCTGGTTTGATACGGTAAAAACCACAATTTGCCGTAGCCTTTGTTGTTGCGGAGTTTTTTCTCGAAATCGATTGCGAGCGCACTTTGATGTCCTTCGCGGGAAACCCACAGCCGAATCCGGCTTTTCTTGCCTGGTCGTCCATGCGTGAGGCCAATTTGAAAGGTCATCCATTCGTCAGGCACATATTGGATGCATGATGAGGAATTGTTTGGCCATGCAGACCGGAGACAATAGCTGTCTCCTCCAGGTTGATAGTTAAAGTCGTAACGCCCTGCTTTGGTGACGAATCCTTCGTTAAAGCCACAGGCATGATACATGTTGGGGTAGCCATGTTGATCCGTATTGACGATCACGATTTCGTTGCTGGAGCAAGAGGATTCATCGGCCGCACCGATCATGCCCTGTTTCCAGCCGGCGCCAGGTTTAAATTGTGTTTCTAAAAAGGTTTTGGAAAAGCGTTGTTTCCATTGAATAAAGACTTCCTGCCCGGGGCCAATTGATTTCCCATCCAGGTAGTCGGCAAAGCGAACGTGGTACTGTCCCGACCCACCGCTCCCACTATTTGACGGGACGATAAAGAGTAGGCTGCCGTCGACAATCTCGGGACAGCCTTTTGTCGGGTCACTCTTCAGTTTCTCGCATTTCCCATCGTTAGACGTGATGGCTTCCCTCAGGTTGCTCTTGTCGGTTGGTATCGGGTCGTTGAAATCCTGACAGAAAATAGTAGTCGGCTGTTGGCAAAGCGCTGAAAATTCCATGACCGGTTGTTCGAGCGGAGGAGGCGGTGTGTACATAAATATTCCGCATCCCGAAGTTGTCAGTAGTATCAGTACGATCGTTAGAATCATGGGGTTCTTACACATATTCATTTTGGCTCCATTATTTATTTGAAGGGGGCCCCATCATAATCATCCGAGACCAATGTTGGAAACCATACCAAATCAGGCCTGAGAGTGAAATGCCATCTGACTACGTCTGGCTTGAAATGCTCATTCGGAATTTCTTGAAGTTCCTGATTCTGATGTTGATAAGTTGCAATTCCAAAAAGGCTTGTGGCAGGCTAAACCCCTATTTGAGCCTTAATTTTAGGAGGGTGGATCATTATGAAATACAAGAAACAAGTTCATTATGTGAAAGGGGTGTTTACCTGCCCTAAATGTCATCAAACGTTTGTGCAAGAAAAATGGCTAGAAGAGTGGCGGGTACGCTGCCACAAATGCGATTACCGAGGGACGTTAACGCATGTGTCGGTTGAAGAGCACATGGATGAAGAGATTGAACGGCGATAAACGTTTAACGATGTTTAGCAGGCCTGCTGGTTCCTGTTTGTTGATTACTTTCCCCTCCTTTCATGTGGGAGCGTTATGGTGAAAGCATCTGTGAACTGCTCTTCGCTTCATTCGCCTTCGGAGTTTAGATTTCTTCAAATATGGTGTTATTTCTGTGTTGGGTTTCTGTCCTGGGCATCGGTTAGTGTTGCCCAGGTAGCCGTTACGACAGAAACACATGAAATGGTTAGGGTGCTTGTCACCTACCATTCACTGACGGGAAGCACGGAAAAGATGGCTATGGGTGTCGTGGAGGGAGCGAAGTCGGTCCCAGGCACCGAAGTGACTGTGAAACGAGTTGGCGATGTGACGGCCGAAGAATTATTCGAGAGTGATGCGCTCATTGTTGGATCGCCTGTGTATTGGTCCAATATGTCGGGAGAAGTGAAAACCTTCTTTGATAATTGGCAATTCAAGTTTGGCGTGTTCCCTGAGTTTAAAATGCAAAATAAAGTTGGGGCAGCTTTTGCAACCGGCGGGCAAGTCTCGAGTGGTAAGGAAGTGACGATGCTCACCATCCTTGCGGCCATGCTCGGGAATAAGATGATTATTGTGAGTGAAGGAGGTGCCTTTGGTGCATCGGCCACCACTGAAGGCCACAGCCCAGGTATTGATCGGCAAGAGTTGACTGATGCACAAACGTTAGGGAAGCGAGTGGCCGAGGTGGCCTGGATGATAAAGCGGGGAACGTCAGAGTCCATTAAGGAATGATGACGTCAAAGACTTCCGTGACATCATGAAAAATGACTATTTAAAAGGTCGCTGATTCAGTAGCCGTTCATTCTTCCACATTTTCAATGACTTCTTTCTTCGACCCCACCTAGAACCGCATAATAATTTTACTGGTTCTTAGCCATTTTGAGCGTCCTTCGTTTCTATCTATAGTTCAACGAATTCAAAAAAAACGCGTTTCTGATATTGAACTGCTGCACGGCTTTCTCGCGATATCTCAATATATCGAGAGACGAAATTTGCTATTATGATCACACATCGAGGTTTTTGGGTTGTCGAGTTGAGAGGTTCACGCAGAAATGCGAAAGCGATTTCGTGCAAAAAGCCGTGTCGGAATCCCAGCGAGTCGGCCAGGAGGTCAGAGAGGCCGTCGTTCAGTCAAGGAACGGGTCAAGAAGCTTGCGAAACAGCGGGACGAATTCCAGGCTCAGTGGCAACAATTGTATGAGCATTGTACCGATTCTGAAAGCCGCACCCGTTTAGTCGGATTACGCGAGCAGTTTAATCGACAGAAGCGTGGAGTCTCAGAGCCGGCTCAGGTCGAAACAGAAGTTGCTGTCTTGATGCATGCGGCAGGGTTTTCTATTGCCTTTCTTGAAGAGTCGCACATGCGAACGGCAGACTTAGAATGTTACCTCGGCAACGAGAGATTGTTCGTTGAAGTCACCGCAATTGTCCCAAGCTCTTCAAGTTGGCGTGATGGGTGGACGACCGTCTCTCGAGATGTGGACGACACCGGTTGGGACGATGATTTCCATCACGATGCTCTCATTCGTCGACTGATTGCCAGAATGGCGGAAAAAGCCAGGCAACTCGATCGATATTGTGCGCCGGTGCTCCTGGCGATCACCATTCCACCGATGGAGTGGTTGGAGGAGAAGTCCACTCAGGACTATGTCGATCTTCAGCGTTTGGCCGGCTTACTCAGTACCGCCCTTGCCAGCATTCCGCAATTGAGTGCAGTCTTACTCACCTGTTGGAATCTTTCGGCCAAGCCTGCTCGATCCAACATACGATTACAGAATGCAGCGTGGGTGACTCGTTCCGACGCAGCAACGATTTTACCGAGAATCCGTTTGTTGGTGACGAATACTTCTGGGACGTATCGTCTTGGCGACAAAGAGATTGTTGCGTTAAAGACTGTCCTCTAGAGATGGGACATGTTGTGTGCTTTATGGAAGGGAAGCCTGAAGGTCTTCGAGACTTTTAATGACCATGAGGTCGCCGTTTTCTGTTGCCACACTGATGCCCTTTGTACACACTTCACGGCATTGTTCGACATGCTCTATTTTTTGAAGAGCTTGGGCGAGGGCCATATAAGCTGCAGAATATGTCGGCTTCACGTCGATGCAACTTTTGAGCGCCGATATGGCTTCAGGCCAATTTTCATCTCCCATATAGGCTTTCCCGAGACCAAACCAGAGCGTTTCATCTTTGGGATCCATTTGTAACACTTTTTTAAACTGCTCGATTTTAGGGTTTGGCATAAGTTGTATTGGCTAGTAATGTGTTTGTCTATTCAAAGCGTTGGATGGAAACGTATCATGAGACTGTTCTCGTTGTCTAACATACAGGCCTATGCTACGATTTGCCGATTGTTCCTTCCTGATTCACGTAACTCTTCTCCACACGATGTATCCAAAACGAGGTCTTGTGCGAGTATTTTCCTTCGTGATGAAATAGGGGCATGTTGTGACTGGAATCTATCGAAGGAGTTTTTGAGATGGGCCGTGTAGGACTTGTTACTGATACCGCGTATTTGGACCATGAGATGGGTTCAGGTCATCCAGAATCACCTGACCGACTGCGAGCGATACAGGCCCGCCTTCTGTCAACAGGCACGTCCGACCGGTTAATCCAGCTTCCCGCGCAATCGGCGCAAAAAAAATGGATTGAACTCGTCCACGAAACGTCATATATCAAAAAACTTGAAACGAAATCTCCGAGTTCAGGATATGCATCGCTGGATGCTGACACCACGCTTTGTCCGGGTTCGCTTCGCGCTGCCTATCTGGCAGCTGGAGGAGCTATGGCTGCGGCGGATGCAGTCATGGCCGGGCAGGTCGATCATGCGTTTTGTGCGGTTCGGCCACCGGGACATCATGCCGAAGGCGATCGGGCCATGGGGTTTTGTGTGTTCAATAACGTGGCGATAGTTGCAAAATACCTTCAGGAACATCATGGGCTTGAGCGAGTGTTAATTGTCGATTGGGACGTTCATCACGGTAATGGTACTCAGCACACCTTTTTTGAGGACCCTTCGGTCTTATTCTTTAGTACCCATCAATTTCCGTTTTATCCTGGAACGGGAACAGCGACGGAGACTGGCCGAGGTGATGGGAATGGGATGACGGTGAATGTTCCGATGCCGGGCGGCCAGGGGGATGAAGAGTATCGTGAGATTTTTCAAAGGGTGCTCGTTCCGGCCGCCAATCAATTTAAGCCCGATTGTGTGATCATTTCTGCCGGATTTGATGCCCATCACAACGACCCGTTGGCCAGTATGAATCTGACCGAAACAGGGTATGCTGATCTGACGCGGATTGTGCTGGATATTGCCGCACACCATGCTGCGGGCCGGGTGATTTCGTGTTTAGAAGGCGGCTATCATTTACAAGGGTTGGCGCAATCGGTTGATCAACATCTTCTCACGATGTTAGAGGCATGAATATGAAGCGCAAGCGTATACGGCGTGGTCCCGTGTTGTTCTTATTGACTATTGTTATAGGCATCTTGGTCTATATTTTTTATACCGAATTTCGTCCAACCGTTATTTTTGGTCTTCGCGATGATTATGCACGAGCCATTCCGTTTCAAAAAGTCCCGGTTGGACTACGTAGTTTGAAAGCTGAAGATTGCGGGTCTTGTCATCAGGAAATTTATAAAGAATGGAAAACGAGTATTCATGCGCATGCGTATGACGATCCATTTTTTCAGGCCTATTGGAATAAAGATAAACATGTCTTTGTGTGTTTGAATTGCCATGCGCCTCTCGAAAATCAACAACCGATGTTGATTCAAGATATTCCCAATGATCGTGTCGAACGCGCGACGCAAATTCCCAATTATCGCTATGAGAAGGGGTTTGAGAGAGAAGGCGTCACCTGTGCGGCCTGTCATGTACGTGATGGCGTGATTCACGGTCCCTTTGGAGACTCTGTTGCACCACATCCCACCAAGTTTGACCCGGCTTTTCGCACGACTCAGATGTGTCACCGGTGTCATAGTGTGGTATCCGGACCATTTCAGTTTTATAATGGCGGCCCCTGTGGAACCTACACTGAATATGAAGGTGAGTTCTTTATGAAGGAAAAGGGGTTAATCTGTCAGAGTTGTCATATGCCCAAAGTGACCAGGCCTGTTGCCAAGGGTGGTCCTATACGGCATGGTCGCCGGCATCTGTGGCGGGGAGGACATGACCCTGAAATGATTAAGCGTGCGATTGCGGTACACGTTGTCGCTGATCCACCGCAGCCGGTACCGGGGGAGAGGGTTGATTTCACCTTGACCCTCATTAATGCCGGCGCCGGACATAAAATTCCGACGGGAGATCCGGACCGGCATTTTTCCGTTGAATTCGTCATTCTCGATGGTGAAGGCAATATTGTGGAGCATCAAGCTGAAACGATGGGACGGTGGATTCTCTGGCAGCCAGTGATTTTGGAAGTCTATGACAACCGTCTCTTACCGTTGGCCAGTCGAGATTATCAATTTGACTATGATTTACCAGAAAGGGCAACGGACTGGAAGGTTCAGGTGAAAATTCGCTACCATATTTTGACGGATGGACAACATGAAATGCTGCGCGAAAGCTACGGGTTAACCGGAAATGATCCCTATGTATTTACTATCTATGAGCGAGATTTCCCGCTGAATGAAACCTTGTCCGTTGCGTTGGATGCACAATCCACTGATCCGAGATTAGGATGTGCCAAGCCTGCAGACGCCAACACAGTGGGATAACTGTCTTGTGTGCATGAAGGAGACCCCATGATTGAAGACTTTTTAATTGACACGGAAACGTTGGCACAAAATCTGGGCCGAGAAGGATTGGTCATCATTGATGTTCGTGGCCCGGCCGCCTATTCTTCACATATTCCTGGCGCAGTGCATAGCACATGGCATGAATATAGTGATCCACAAGCGGTGGCAAAAGGCTTGTTAAATCCAGACATTAAAGCCATCGAACAACGGTTGCAAGCGTTAGGAATCAATCAGAACAGTGATGTCATTATCTATTCAAACCCGTTCGATAATTGGGGTGATGAAGGCCGAATGTATTGGATGTTGCAATACCTGGGACATCAGAGCGTCCGTATTCTTGATGGGGGATGGGTCAAGTGGGTCGCCGAACAGCGGCCGTATGAGCATCAAATGGTGCGAGTGCCGCCCGGTGATTTTACTGCATCGGTGCGCTCAGAGTTGATCATCTCGAAAGATCAGCTGAAGAAATTCGTGAAACAATCCAATCCAGGAATGGAAATCATTGATGCACGAAGTGTTGAGGAATATGCGGGGAAGGAAGTTGATGGATTGCCCAGAGCCGGGCATATTCCTATGGCCATTAATATGCCGTGGAGCGGATTTCTCAATTCAGATGCCACGGTGCGAGACCTGGATTCGATTAAGAAAATCTTTGAAGACCGAGGCATTGACCCGCAAAAAGAAATTATTACCTACTGTTTAGGCGGTGTTCGTGCCGCCTGGCTGTATTTTATCATGCGTCTGATCGATTTCGAGCATGTCAAGTGTTATCCAGGATCGTGGTGGGAATGGAGCCGAGATTTTGCGGCTCCCGTTGAAAAAGATGTGCGGTTGTTGCATAAGGTATCCAATCCGGCGGAAGTAAAGCCATCTTGATCTTCGCGCGGAGGCATGCGAGGATGTAAGGGCTAAACGTTTCTTCATTTCTGCTTTTTATAAACGAAGGAGGTTGCAGATGATCCGAATGGTTGGTACAAAGGCAATGGTTGTTGGGAGTGTGATGGTGCTCTTATCTTTAGGGGCATTTTCATCTTCCGCAGTGGCCGATATGAACCCTCATGTCACAGAGGCCATTGCACATGCTGAAGGCGCGGCAAAACATGGTGGGGAAGGCCATGCCGATGCATTGGTAACTCATGCTGAAGAAGCGCTGACTCATGCGCAAGCCGCCCAGAAAGATGTCCAGAATCCGCATTTGGATGAGGGGGTGAGTGAGTTAGAGGCGGCGATTGAACATGGAAAGCAAGGCCATGCTGATGTTGGAACAAAGCATGCCAATAATGCCGTGATGCATATGAAAGAAGTTCACTGATTTATTAGGTTTTGATGACCAGACGGGCGGGTAGGGGACCCCCTACCCGCCTTTTTTGTTTAGCCAGGTGTTTGAAATACCGTATTTCGTAGCTCGTGCCTGCGCGCTGTAGCGCTTCGGCGCGCAAGCGTGAAGCGTATAGCCGTGCCAATAAACTTCTGAATGTTTGTTGCTTATTATCGCGCTGTGCCAGTGAGAATGGTGCAACCGGATATTATTTTGGTTTCGCTATACCTCGTAAAAATTTGAAAGGCTCTTAATGCAAGATACGAAAGACGAACAACAAACGACAATTTTGGGGCGACGACATACGGTTTTCTCGCAGGGTACGTGATGGCATGTGTTAGGGGTGAGTCATGCGAGTTGGATTCTATCAATACGCTCCTCGATTTGGCGCGATTCAGGATAACTTAGATGCGGTCATCGACCGCTTGGAGTCGGTCGATTGTGATCTGCTCGTGTTACCGGAATTGGCCATGTCCGGTTATCAATTCTGCTCGGGTGAAGAGGTCGCACGATTGGCTGAATCTGTGCCTGACGGACCGACGACCCAACGACTGATGGAGTTGGCGAAACGGCGTCAGTGCTCGATTGTTGTCGGGTTAGCGGAACACCATGCCGGAACGTTGTATAATTCGGCTGTATTGGTAGGACCGTTAGGGTGTATGGGCGTGTACCGAAAAGTTCATTTATTTTTTGAAGAGACGTTATTTTTTTCACCGGGAAACTTGGGTTTTCAAGTTTGGCCTATTGGCGATACACGTATCGGTCTGTTGATTTGCTTTGACTGGTTTTATCCTGAAGCTGCCCGAACGTTGGCCCTCATGGGGGCGGATATTCTGTGTCATCCATCGAATCTTGTTCTTCCCCACTGTCCCGATGCTATGGTGACTCGCTGTTTGGAGAACCGAGTCTTTAGCATTACCGCGAATCGAATTGGTGAAGAAGCGCGGGGAGACAAGCCAGCCTTGCGTTTTATTGGAAAAAGTGAAATTATCTCTCCGTCGGGGAACATTTTACATCGTTCGTCCGAGACGGAATCGGAACTGGTTTTGCTGGACATCGATCCCATGCAAGCGCGCGATAAAAACTTGAATCCCTATAATGATCTGTTACGGGACCGTTATCCTCAATATTATAAATAATGTTTGTGTGTCCTCTTTGCAATTACGGTAATTGAGGCTATTCTATAGATACGTGACGTGTTCCTGAGGGTTGAAATATCGCAGGTGTTGGGCTGATGGCGAGATTGCACGGATGGTGAGCAACAAGTGGTACAGGAGCGCCGATCGCTAACATAAGGGAGGAAGTTCATGAGAATCGTGTTGGTCAGTGCCATAATGATAATGACCGTGGTGTTATCAGGTTGTATGGTTTCGAAGTCGACGTATGAGGCGGCGGTTTCTGATATGGAGTCCGCGAAGGCCGAATTAGAGAAAATGCGAATGCATCGGGATGCACTTGATCAGCAAATGAAAACTCTCAAAAATGCGAATGAGTCGATTTCGACGGATTTGGAGATGATGACGGCAGAGGTCCAACGAATCAAAGAAGGCCGAAAAGGAGAGCAGGCACTCTTACAAAACCGTCAAAAAGACATGGAGCGAAATCTCAAGCAGGTGCTGGTAAAGCACAAACGGTTGGCGAAGGAATATCAAAAGGTAAAAAGCCAGAATGCTGCATTAAAGGATACAGTCGTCCGATATCAGAAAGAATTAAAGGCCAACAGAGAAAAGAAAGTCGCAGCCATGGCCCCTTCCTCATCTTCGAAAAATTCCCTTGGGCCGACGGGCATGCCAGACATGAAGTCTGCCGCAACAGCTGGTGCCCGGTCTTCCGTGCCAGTAAAGAAAATGCAGTTAGTCAATATCAACAAAGCATCGGCAAGCGATCTCATCTTGTTTCTCGGATTGACGAAAAAAGTCGCCGATGAGGTTGTGGCGAATCGTCCGTACCGCTTACGGGGTGAACTTGTGGCCAAGCAAGTGGTGCCGAAGGCGACGTTTGATGTGATCAAAGATCGAATTACGGCCGCTCGGTAAGAATCGCTGAGAAAATGAGTGAGTGTTGGCGGGGGCTCACAGCTCTTGAAGAGATCATTGAATTCACCCCCCCCAAGGCTAAAGGTAAAAGCTTCACGTTTAAAGTTTGGCAGAACGCTTTAGACTTTAAACCTTAAACTTTCTGGTTTTGCCTGAATGCTGCTGCCGGGATATTTCTCACATTCCTTTTCAGAGGGCTCGATCTTCAGTAATGACGCCGTCTTCAAGGTGGATCAATCGGTCGGATTGCGCGGAAAGCTTTTCATTATGCGTGACAATCACAAATGCCGTCCCTCGCCGTTGATTTAAATTCCTCAACATTGTAAATAACGAATCTCCGGTATGGCTGTCTAAGTTGCCTGTTGGTTCATCCGCCAGAACAAGGTCCGGGTTTCGAATCAAGGCTCTGGCGACCGCAATGCGCTGTTGTTCCCCACCTGAGAGTTCCCCCGGTTTATGATGCATTCGGTGAGAGAGTCCGACTTCTTCCAGCAAAGCCTTGGCGGCTTCTCGGGATGCGTCTTTGGGTTGTCGTTGAATGAGGGCTGGGAGATAGGTGTTTTCAAGTGCCGTAAATTCCGGAAGGAGATGATGAAATTGAAAGACAAAGCCGAGGCGTCGATTGCGAAAGTCCGCTAAGGCGGATTCGGTCATGCCGAGCAGTTGTTGCCCTTCATAGGTCAGCAGGCCTTGGGTCGGTTTATCCAGTGTGCCCATAATATGGAGTAAGGTACTTTTTCCTGCCCCCGACGCCCCGATAATGGAGATCATTTCTTGACGATGAATGGTCAAGTGAATCCCTTTTAAAATGTCGACACGTTGTTGTTCTAAATAAAATGTCTTGTGCAAATCTTGAATCTCAAGTAACGGTGCACGTGAGGACTGTGGTGGAGAGGCAGGCTCATTCATAGCGAAGTGCACTCACGGGATTGAGTTTGGCGGCCTGCCATGACGGGTACAGGGTAGCGGCAAAGCTGATGATGATGGCTGAAATGGCGACAAGCGCCACATCCATTCCAAGGACATGAACCGGAATCTTCGAGATGTAATAGACGGAGGCATCAAACGTCCAGTAATTTTGAATCAACCATAAGAATGTATAACCGAGCGGAATTCCGATAGCCGTTCCGGTTAAACCAATCACGAGTCCATTGAGCATGAAGATACGCATGATGGATTTAGGGGTCGATCCCATTGCTTTCAAGATTGCGATTTCGCGCTGCTTTTCATTCACAATCATGGTTAACGTTCCCACGATATTAAAAGAGGCTACGAGCGTGATGAGGACAAGAAGGAGGAACATCATGGTCTTTTCAAGCTTAAGGGCCGAAAATAAATTGCGGTTGAGATGCATCCAATCCTTTGCGGAAACGGATGGGCCGAGCGTCATTTCAATGTCTTGTGCGATGGAATTGGCCTGAAAGACATCGTCAACCTTAATTTGGATGCCGGTGACGGTATCTCCCAGGTTAAAAAATTCCTGTGCTTGCGTGAGTGAAATATAGGCCAACGAGGAATCATATTCATACATGCCGGATTCAAAAATTCCGACCACCACGAATGGGCGGATCTTGGGGGTCATGGAGAGCGCATTAATCGGACCAACCGGTGAAACAACATTGACGGGATCCCCGAGAAATAGACCGAGGCGGGCAGCCAATTCTTTCCCAAGGAAAATCCCTGGTTTCCTCTTGGTGGATGGCTTTGTCGGGGGCGTGGTTTGCGAATGCGGTGATTTCAATGAGGCTGGAGGATATTCAAGGTCAGGTAGGGCACCATATTTCAGATTTGAGACTAATTCCGTTACTTGAGATTCTTTTTCCGGGTGTATGCCTCGTAGGATAATCCCTTGTACCCCTGATTTCGATGAGAGAAGGACTTGTTTATAAATAAACGGTGCCGCGGCAAGGGTGTGAGGTATTTTTTCCACCTGTTTGAGTACCGTTGTATAGTTGCTCATATTGGGGATTCCACGTTCTTGGACAATGATATGTGCTGTCGTCCCAAGGATTTTTGATTGAAGGTCCTCTTTGAATCCGGTCATAATTCCCAATGTGCCGATGAGCGCGGCAACGCCAAGGGTAATCCCGGCAATGGAAATAAATGTATTGAGGGAAATGGTTCGTTGGCGTCGTTTGGCCCGAAGATAACGAAGCCCGACGAATATTTCGTAGGGCATGCTCACAAGGATGTATCCGGACGAAGCTGAGGAAAGAGGATGACATCTCGAATCGAGGCTTGATTGGTCAGAAGCATCACGAGCCGGTCGATGCCGATTCCTTCACCGGCCGTCGGGGGCATACCATATTCCAAGGCACGCAGAAAGTCTTCGTCGAGATAGTGAGCTTCATCATCGCCGGCTGCGCGTTGTTCGACTTGTCCCTCAAAGCGTTGCCGTTGGTCGATGGGATCATTCAGCTCTGAAAATCCATTGGCCAGTTCTCGGCCACCGACAAATAATTCAAAGCGGTCGGTTAAGGCGGGATTTGCGTCCTTCCGTCGAGCGAGTGGAGAGATTTCAATTGGGAAATCCGTAATAAACGTAGGCTGTATTAATGTCGGTTCTACCGTGGCCTCAAACAGTTGCGTCAAGACAGGAATCAATCCCTTTTCCGGTTCGATGTGGACATTGAGTGACTTGGCGACGTCGACGGCTTTCTCCAGGTCCGTGACTATAGATGGATCGACCTGATTGACTTCCACAACGGCATCTAAATACGGCATGCGGCGCCACGGAGGGGCCAAGTCGATAGACTGTCCTTGATAGTCAATCGTCGTCGTGCCACATACGGTGGTCGCAAGGTCTGAAAACAGTTCCTCGGTGAGTGTCATGAGATCATGATAGTCCGCATAGGCTTGGTAGAATTCCAACATCGTAAATTCCGGATTATGAATCGTTGAAATCCCTTCATTTCGGAAATTCCGGTTGATCTCGAAGACCCGGCGAAGTCCACCGACAATAAGACGTTTGAGATATAGCTCCGGGGCAATCCGCAAATAGAGATCAATGTCCAAGGTGTTGTGATGAGTCACAAAGGGACGGGCTGCCGCTCCGCCAGGAATCGGCTGCATCATAGGGGTTTCGACTTCCAAGAACCCACGTTCAGTGAGAAAACGTCGAATCTGTGAAACAATCTGACTCCGCATACGAAAGGTGCGGTGAATGTCGGGGTTTGCGATGAGATCGACATACCGTTGCCGGTATCGTGTTTCGATGTCCGTGAGCCCATGCCATTTTTCCGGCAAAGGACGCAATCCTTTGGCTAAAAACACAAACGTCTTGACTTCAACCGTCAGTTCATCTGTTTTGGTTCGAAATAATCGTCCTTCTACTCCAATCCAATCACCAAGGTCGAACTCTTTAGAGATCGTATACGGTTCTATTCCGACCACATCTTGCTTCAGGTAGACTTGAAGCCGGTCGCCTCCGTCTTGCAAGGTGGCGAATGCGGCTTTCCCGAATCGTCTCAACGCCACGATGCGCCCAGCAATTTTGCAGGCAATATGATGTGTCTCTAATGCTTCTTTCTGTTTGGAGCTATAGGACGCAATGATCTCTGCAACGGTATGTGTCGGTTCGTAACGACGGCCGTAGGGAGAAACCCCAAGGCCTTGTAGTGTATCAAGCTTTTCTAATCGCTGAACTTGTTGGTCGTTTAATTCATCCATTGGTAACCCTGTCGTTCGTCGCTCGTATTTCGTATCTCGTTTATGAAAAGTGAGCTCAACCTTCTTTTTCGAACGACGAGCAACGAGCGACGCAATACGGTTTACGCTTCACCAGAGACGGCCTTTCGGAGGTACGCTTCAATGAAAGGGGTTAATGCCCCATCCATGACGGCGGGGACGTTACCAGACTCGTGATTCGTTCGGTGGTCTTTCACCATTTGATAAGGTTGAAACACATAGGAACGAATCTGACTGCCCCAGGCGATGTCCTTTTTTTCGCCAACGATATTTTGAAATTCCGCCTCTTTCTTTTGTTGTTCCAGCTCGAAGAGTTTGCCTTTCAGCACGCGCATGGCTCCCATGCGATTTTGCAGTTGAGAGCGTTCGTTCTGGCATTGGACGACAATACCTGTGGGAATATGGGTCATGCGTATAGCCGTTTCCACCTTATTGACGTTCTGGCCACCGGCTCCCCCAGCGCGAAACGTATCAATTTTGAGATCTTTATCGTCAATCGTAACTTCCACGTCATCATCAAGTTCCGGATACACCCCAACTGCGACGAATGAAGTATGGCGTCGTTTATTCGCATCAAAAGGAGAAATCCTTACTAATCGATGGACGCCCGCTTCGGCCTTTAAATAGCCATAGGCATTGAGGCCGGAAATTCCAAGTGTGGCACTCTTGATTCCAGCTTCGTCTCCAGGCTGCAAGTCAATCGTTTCGACTTTATACCCTTTTTCCTCTGCCCAGCGAACGTACATCCGCATGAGCATTTGTCCCCAATCTTGAGATTCTGTGCCTCCGGCTCCTGGATATAGACTCAAAATGGCCGGGCGATGGTCATGTGGACCAGAAAGGAGACGTTCGAGTTGCCAGGCCTCCAGGGCCGTTTCGATTTGCTGTAAACCGGAGTCCAATTCCTGTAGAAGTTCAGCATCCTCCTCTTCCTTCGTGAGTTCAACGAGGGCTTCCAGGTCGCTATACTGCCGCTCAAAATCTGTGACGCGCTGAATATCACGTTCAATCGTCGCTTGTCGACGACCGACTTTCGCCGCGTTATTCGCGTCTTTCCAAAAATCTGGTTGAGCGGTTTCTTGTTCGAGCTCGTCGAG
This sequence comes from Nitrospirales bacterium, assembly GCA_021604005.1. Lineage (GTDB taxonomy): Bacteria > Nitrospirota > Nitrospiria > Nitrospirales > UBA8639 > JAGQKC01. The sequence continues at coordinate 59,823 of BQIV01000004.1, forward strand.
TTCAGTCTTTAGGCGAGGGAGGTCAAAGAGACCTCCGTAGGTCGGTAATGTGATTGGCAATATGGGTCATGCGGGTCCGAATGTCTTCAAGCATTCTGGTCTCCTTTTTTTAAGTCATGTCGTTAAGTCTGAGATGTCTTATGGGCACCTCTAAAAACCGTCCTTTTCCGCGATTGCGACGTCAGTCACGTGCTCAAATCCTCATGTATGCCTTTATACACTGCGGTTTTTCGCGCGCGACTTCCTTGCCCTCACGAAAAAATCCTGGTTTTTAGAGGTGCCCTTATATATTGGCCTGACGAGTTCGACGATGTTGATGCCACACACATATGGTCAGCAGTATAACACAACTCCAAGCAAACATATCTCCATTTTGCGAATAAAATGTTGTTGTTGTGCGAAGTGGGATGGTTCCAGTCAGCGCTTCTTGTGTGAAAATTGGCGTGGTGGCGAGAATGTGACCCGTGGGCGCAATAAATCCGGAAATTCCGGTATTCGCAGATCGAGCAAAGGCTAAGCGATTTTCTACAGCTCGAAAGACTACCATCCCAAAATGTTGATAGGGCGCAACTGAATCACCAAACCAGGCATCGTTCGTAATAGTAACGAGGAAATCCGCGCCCTCCTTGGCCATGCGCCTGACCAAATCTGGGAAAATCACTTCAAAGCAAATGGCTACGCCAAAGTTGAGAGTTGGCCGTTCATCGTTTTGCGGTAAGGTGATGGTCATGGGACCGACGCCGGACCGAAAGTCTCCAATGCCTACGACAAGCTTATCGAGGAAAAATAATATGGTTCGGAGTGGAATGTATTCGCCAAATGGGACAAGGTGGCGTTTATCATATCGTCCGGCAATTTCTCCTTCAGGCAGTAACAGATAGGCACTGTTCATGAGATAGGGACTGCCGTCTTGGTGGCGACGAAGGGTCGGACTTCCAAACAGCAAAGGGGTATTGGTCTCCTGGACAATCAAGGCTACTTGTTGTTGATAATTGGGTTCTCGCTCAAAGAAGAACGGCGTGGCCGATTCAGGCCAAATTAAAAGATCAGTTTCTTTAGCGGCTTGGCGACTTAGGGTGTTATAGCGGTTGACCGTTTCTTGACGGTAGGTTTCATCCCATTTTTTAGCCTGATCAATATTGCCTTGCACGACGCCCACTCTGAGCGAACCGGCTGTGGTACGGCCTTCGGTATACCGATCGAGTTGCCACATTCCATAGACGAGCGTGAGTCCGAGCATCCCAATGGTGGATGCAACCGTGGGCCAGGGGAAAGGCATTGATCCGTTATCCAGTTTACCTTTACCCCAGCAGATGAACTGAAAGATCGCCACATTGGCTGACACAATGATGAATGAAAGTCCGTAGACGCCGGTGATATCGGCAATCTGAATGACGGAGAGCCATTGATATTGTGAATAGCCGAGCAGTGCCCAGGGAAACCCACTGAACAGAGAAGTTCGAAGTAGTTCGAGGGCAACCCAGAGGCTTGGGGCGGCTAGCCACATGACGAGGTGGGACGAGTGTTGGAACCAGGACACTCCCAACGTGTACAGTCCGACATAGAGTCCGAGATAGCTTGCGAGTAATATCATTAACAGAATGCTTACCACTAACGGCACCTGACCATACGAATGCATGGCGGTAATTACCCAATTTACTGTCCCAGCGAATCCCAGGGTTCCCGCAAACCATCCCCACCAGAATGAGTGTTTCGGCGAGAGGCCGTCAGTCGCTACATGAAGCGGGACTAACAGGATCCAGGCCAGCCAGCCTAAATCTAAGTTGGGAAAGCACAGGGGGTACAATATTCCGGTGAGAAAGACGGCAAGGAGTCGTGGTGTGGAAAAAGTCTTCACAGGCTAAGGCTATTCGGTGGCAGGTCCGGTGTCGCAAAAAATGGTATCAGAAGATTCGGTAATTCTTTCGCGTTACACTATTTTCAAACAACTCATGCACTTGATGAGAGTCAAATCTCAGATGGCTGGGTGAGGTCGCGTGTGCGTTCATCCGTCACGATGAACTGGAATCTGGAAGGAATGATCAAGGGCGAAACATCATGCTGCCGTGATAGTTAGACGGATTTTTGTACGAGTCCGGATCGAAGGCACCGTGTGCAGACTCGAATTCTCCGTGCCGCTCCTTTCACGAGAGCCTTGACGGTTTGAAGGTTTGGTCGAAAAACCCGTTTGGTTCGATTGTTTGCATGACTGACGTTGTTTCCAACTTGCCGAAGCTTTCCGCATATTTCACAGGCATAGGCCATTGCATACTCTCCTACTTGTCGTAATAGTTGTGGGGAACAAACGTCCTTGATACCATACGTTGTTGGTCGAAGACAAGTCTCGAAGGTGTGAATACTCGTTTGATTCTCCTAAGTATTATCAAAGAATGATCATGGTGAGGCAAGGGGCAGCGGCAAGATTATACGACCTGTACATGACTTGGCAGTCGTTGCTAGGGCAACTCAGTGATACGCTTCCTTCGAATGCTCCTCCCGCTCCTGAACTGGTCCAGCCTTTTCCAGGAGATCAACAGGTTGGGGCAGTGCTCTCTCGGCAGATTTTTGAGCTATTGGGTCGTGGGATCTTTCCGTCACACCTTGAAGCCGATCTGGTGAGTTTGAGGCAATTATTTGTTGATTTCGATACGCTCCACTCTCAACAAGAGCGTCATACTCGTCTCTCTCAGGCTCAGAGCATGTTGAGTGGGTTACAGGTTTCTACCTGCCCTGTTGCCGCAGTGCAAAATAGTCAGCCTCGCCTGGCTCCAGTCGCCTTGAAAGCCAATTCCTCGCATACACATATGGTCAATCATGTGAATGAGACTCCGGGTGGAGAATTATGGAATCTTCCCATTCGATTTGGAAAAGGTGTTGGTCCCAGCCGGGCACGATTGTTGGAAAAGCTGGGCATTGTCACGGTTGAAGATGCCTTCTGGTTTCTCCCGTGGAGATATGAGGATTGGTCCACGATTATACCCATTCACCAACTTCACCCTGCGATGAACGTGACGGTGTCCGGAAGTGTGACGTCTTGCCGGGTTCGACGTACGTCACGAAAGGGGGTGGTGATTGTCACTATCACCATTGATGATGGAACCGGAGTCCTTGAGGCGGCGTTTTTCAATCAACCGTTTTTAGAGCAAGTTTTTGCTCCCGGGACGTCCCTGCTCTTACATGGAGAGGTTGCCGTGGGGAATACGAACCGCGTATCCCTTCTCATGCGTGCACCTCAACATGAAGTGATTCGGCATGATAACGCGTCGGGTCATGGGGTGGGTCGCGTGGTTCCGGTGTACCATGAAACAAAAGGGATGACATCCCGGCAGTTTCGGCGAATTCTGATTGGGCTCCATGAGCGCTATGGCGATGCCATCGACGAGATTCTCCCGCCTCATCTTTTGAAAAAACTACAACTGCCTACGTTACAGTCATCGGTAACCGCCCTGCATTTTCCAGAATGTACTGAGAATGTGGAAGAGCTGACTCATGGCATTACATGCGCTCACCGGCGGTTGGCGTTCGAAGAGCTGCTCTTGCTTCAACTGGCGCTAGCTGTCCGTCGGAGCATGATCAAAACGGAATCGCGAGGGATTGAGTTTGCGGTGCAGAATCGGTTGGAGAAGGCATTTCGAGCGCTTCTGCCTTTTACATTAACCACGGCACAGGAACGAGTGATTCAAGAAATTCAGTCGGATATGCAGGGTCCCATGTCTATGAATCGCCTGCTTCAGGGGGATGTCGGGTCAGGCAAGACGATGGTCGCGCTTCATGCGATTGTGACAGCCTGCGGATCGGGCTATCAGGCGGCGTTGATGGCACCGACCGAAGTGTTAAGCGAGCAACATTTTTTAAACATTGAGCCGTATTGCAGTCAATTAGGCATCACAGTGGTGCGTGTCAAAGGTAGCCAATCCGTTCAAGATCGTACGCGAGTGCTTCGGCAGCTTGCTTCAGGTCACGCTCAGGTGGCAGTGGGGACTCATGCGTTGCTGCAGCCAGCGGTCGAATTCAAGAACCTTGGGTTGGTCATTGTCGATGAACAACACAAGTTTGGAGTGGTGCAACGTGCCCAACTTCGTAAAAAGGGAACCCGTCCTCCCGATGTCTTGGTCATGACGGCAACGCCGATTCCTCGGACGCTGGCAATGACAGTGTACGGCGACTTGGATGTGTCCGTTATTGACAGGCTTCCACCGGGGAGAAAGCCGGTGCGGACGCTTGTGTTTGATGCTCAGGAGCGGGAGCGAGCCTATGCGTTCGTGCAACAAGAAGTGCATGCCGGGCGGCAAGCGTATATTGTCTATCCCCTTGTGGAACCCTCTGAAAAAATAGATCTGCAGGCAGCGGTTGACGCTGCGGAGCGATTGCAACAAGAAGAGTTTCGAGAGTTGAAGGTTGGCTTACTCCATGGACGAATGAAGTCAAAAGAGAAGCAGGCGACGATGACCGCATTTACGGAAGGTTACATCCATGTGCTTGTGACGACGACGGTGATTGAGGTTGGCGTTGATGTGTCAAATGCGAGCATTATCTTGATTGAGCATGCTGAACGATTTGGCTTAGCACAACTTCATCAATTGCGCGGTCGTGTTGGACGTGGAGCGCAACAGGCGCTATGTGTATTAGTACGTTCGGCGATCAAGCCTGTTGTTCAAGATAGCCCTGTCTCCGGAGATTTGGAATTACCATTTCCACAAATGCCTGCGTCACCAAATAGCCTGGATAGTTTCAATGAAAGTCCTACTCAAGTGGAGAGCCATCGTCTTCACGTGTTTGCTCGCTGTGCAGATGGGTTTGCGTTAGCCGAGGAGGATCTGAAGCTTCGTGGGCCAGGGAATGTGTTAGGAGTTCAACAATGGGGTTCGGTCGATTTTCGGGTGGCCCAGCCTTTTCGAGATCAGCAATTACTCGTTCAAGCCAAACAGATTGCAGCGGAATGCCTTGCCCAAGATCCTCAACTCACATCATCGAAAAATCAGAGGTTGAAGGCAGCCATGTTGCGAAAGTGGGGGGAGGCCTTTGAATTAGGTTCTATCGGATAGGATAATGTATGGATAATTCAGTAAATATAGCCGATTCAATGAATTTCCATACCCTCGACGCATTGATACCGCGTAGAAAGTCCTCACTTGGATACCTGTCTTAGAGATATGAGTGACCAGCCCGATCATAACGATGATTGCCCGTCAGCCTCAGCCATGTCACTCAACCATCGTGTCCAAGCAACTTGCTGTATATTTGAATTCGCTATATTATTCGCAAAATTTTGAAATTTCAGTGTTTTTTGCTGTTCTTGGGTTTGACCTCATTCATAGTTCATGCTAAAAATCGCATTCTTGGCCCGGATGGCGGAACTGGCAGACGCGCCGGACTCAAAATCCGGTTCTCGCAAGAGAGTGGGAGTTCGACCCTCCCTCCGGGCACCAGTAGCAGGTATTCCACACTGTTCATTGCTATTTTAACCCTCATGACAATTTTCTGGAACCGAAATATCCGTGATCACAGATGATTGTACTTGACAGGGCCTTGACAGTTGACTATAGTTTGACCCCTTAAAACTGGAAAGACAAAGTAAGCGTAAAAAAGTACAGTAAGTTGGTACGTTGGTTTCAATCTATTATTATTTGACCGATTATTCACTTACACTTCCAAGGAGGAGCCACATGCGGAAGTTAGGTTACTTTGGAGCAGCAATTATTCTTGCAAGCTCGGTGAGCGTGGCAGTGGCGCAAGAGCGTGCGCCTCAACATTCTGGTTTCGGTTCAGGAGTTGGAGAGTCACAAGGGTCTGGAACACGGTCTCGTGTCATGAATGAAGACGACATGTTACGATACCTTTCTGCCCCAGAGACCATTCATGGGGAAGTTCTTGGCGTGAATTATGCCGCAGGTGCCCTCTATCTGGAGATGGGTGGAAGTTCCAGGGATCATCGTGAAATGGGGCGTGGTGGTAAAAACATCCAGACGCTCTACTTTGACGACAAAACCAACATCGAAAGCATTAAGATGGTTGGTCGTGGAGATCTTATCGCCGTTTCTGCAGTTCAAGAGACCGATTCTGCGCACCAGTTCAGCACAGGTCGGAAGCTCGTTCGAGAAGTGTATGTTGTAGAAGGTAGTCAGTTGCTTGCTGGTGAAGACAATCCAAACTTCGGTGGTGGATTCGGTCAGCGTCCAGATCCTCTTAATGCGACAGCTCTTCCTGCCACAGGTGGCAGCTATACTGGCGTTCCAGAGGGTGGGATTCAAATGGGTGCAATCAACACTGGCATTTCAACGCCTGTTGGAAAAATGACTGGTGCAGCGCCTTGCTGGCAATGTGCTCCTCAGCCGGACACAGTGAACGAAAAGACTACGAAGAACATAGCAAGTGACTATGGATCAGATGGGAAGAACTACAATAAAGGTACTGTTCAGTAACTAACGAAGACAGCCTTTACCCATTTATTGAAAAAAGCGTGGTGACCTTCAAGGCCATCACGCTTTTTTTTGATTAAATACTTATGTGCTGTTGTCTATTTTACTAAAATACATTGGTATATAGCCGAGTCAGTTATACCGGATTGGTGTCATTTCTCATGGCGAAATTCTCGTAATCCCTGCGTCGTCAAATCACTCAATCGTATACAGCCATGCCAAGCGGGTATAACTTTCCGCCCTTTGAAGTGAGTCATGACACCGTGGCTATAGCCTATGAGTGTTTCGGTGTATTATTCTTTTTGAGTAAAGGGGGAGACGGTTGTGAAGCAGAATGAAGCTGAAGAAGAGCTCGATTTACGTGGAGTAATTTGTCCGTATAATTTTGTGAAAACAAAGTTAAAACTTGAAGACATGAATCCAGGAACTGTATTGGCTGTTTTATTGGATGACGGAGACCCTATTCGGAATGTGCCTCAAAGTGTACAAAATGAAGGTCATACGGTGCTACATCAAGAGTCCGTCGAGCAGGCCTTTCGCGTGTATATTCAAAAAAAATCTGGCTAATATCGATATGGTTATTCCAGCCGTTTGAGCTTTTTTGTATGAAGTCCTTCGATTAAGAGGGTTATCTCACCTTTGACCCGTTGTGCAAGGCGAGTGTGTAATAAGTCTTCTGCGGATCCTCTCAAAAATTCCTCATTGAGTTTTGTGAGTTCTCGTGCGATCACGATTTGTCTTGACCCGAAGACCTGTTGAATTGACTCGAGTGTTATTCTGATTCGATACGGTGTTTCGAATAAGATAATTGTCCGGGTTTCTTCAACGAGTTTGGTGAGTATTTGTGTCCGAGCCCCTGATTTTTTAGGAAGAAACCCCTGAAACACGAACGTATCTGGTGGGAGGCCTGAGGCGGTGAGTGCCGCGAGAATCGCGGAGGCTCCAGGTATTGGGACGACTGAAATTTGTTGTGCGATGGCTGCCCGTGTCAGATAATATCCTGGGTCTGAAATTAGCGGAGTTCCAGCATCAGAGACGATAGCTACGTCCGTTCCTTCTTCTAGGCGTTGAAGGAGGACTGGCGTTTTTTCCTCTTTATTAAAGTCGTGGTAACTGGTGAGAGTTGTTTGAATATCGTAATACGTGCATATTTTTTGAGTTCGTCGCGTGTCTTCGGCCGCAATGATTGACACGTCTTTTAACGTTCGAATGGCCCGTAATGTCATATCTTCGAGGTTTCCGATTGGCGTACTGACGATGAAAAGTGTTCCAGTCATGGGGTCTCTATTTGTGTATGCCTATGTGATGAGATGAGAGATATTCTAATACGTAGCTATATGGGGCCATAATTTGTGTACCTATCATACGAGCTGATTTAATGAATGTCCGTACCTTTGTGTATGTGTACTCGCTATAGTTGGATACCATAGCCGAAGTGGAAAAAGACATCTCTTGCCGAGTATTTTGCCTCGAGGCGTGAGGGTGCGTCGTGTCTTACTCATGTATTGACAGAATCGGAAAAACTCAGAGCCATTCCCGTCTGGCTTCCAGGTTCAGCTCGTCGCGTACTCTATGAAATGGTCCAATGCGGACACGACGTGACGACGTTATTCTGGTGGTGACGTATGATCGTGGCTCCCTCAATATTATCTTGTAGAGGCCGACATGCAGCTGCTATCTACCTCGTATGTTCCTTGACCTCGATTATGCCCAAGTCTATACTCAAAAGTTGGATTGGAAGGGCTTGTGGTATTTTTCCTTTAAAACGAAGGCATTATGGCTGAGACTCTCACGGGAGTCACAATGGTCCTCTATTTTTCGGGGACAATTGTCTTTCTCACGTATCTCTTACGACGCTCTGAATTTTTGTCAAAATGGGCTTCGGCGTTTGCCTGGCTTGGGTTTGTCTCGCATACGATTGCGTTATTGGCCAATTCCGTGAGCTTGGGACAAATTCCGGTCATGACCTTTCAACAGGCCATGTCCTTTTTTGCTTGGACTCTTGTCTTGGTTTTTTTAAGTGTCGCACTGAAGCGAGGATTACATGTGCTGGGTGCGTTTATCTTGCCCTTGGCATTTCTTTCCTTAATATCGGCAAGCATCGCACCGGCCGGCACCCAAGGATTTCAGCCAGTGTTTGAAACGGTATGGGTGCACGTCACGTTGAGTATGTTGGGGACGGTTGGGTTTGCCGTGGCGTTTGTGGCAGGCATTATGTATCTCATGCAAGATCGCATGCTGAAATCGAAGCAGTTTAATACGCTGTACGTAAAACTCCCGCCATTAGATTTCTTGGATTCGTTAAATCAACGTTCAATTCTGTTAGGGTTTCCTTTTTTGACTCTTGGAATTTTAACCGGCTCACTGTCCGCCCATGTCACGCTTGGATCATATATGAGTTGGAATCCTGAACAAGTCTGGGCCTTAGTAACGTGGATTTTTTATTTTGCGGTCCTCCTGGGTCGAGTCACCGTTGGGTGGCGAGCTAAGAAGGCGGCGTATCTCACGATCGTAGGGTTTGCAGCAGTGATCTTAACCTTCGTGGGGGTGGTCCTGAAAAATCAGAGTCCATTGGGGACCCTATGAATATTATCGTTGTCGGTTTGAGTCATAAAACAGCTCCGGTTGAACTCCGTGAGCGTCTGGCCATACCGGAAAGCCGTATGGGGGAAGCCTTAGCTCGACTGTTGGCCTACCCCAGCATCAAAGAAGGGATGTTTCTGTCAACGTGCAATCGCGTGGAAGTCTATGCGGTGGTCAAGGATATGGATGACGGATTTTCCCAGATTCAAGACTTTCTGGTTTCGACGCATTTTTCGTTATCGGCTGATGAACTATTCCCCCATGTCTATCGGTATGCTGATGAGTCGACCATTAAACACTTGTTTCGCGTAACATCAAGCCTTGACTCAATGGTGATCGGAGAACCGCAAATTTTAGGGCAGGTAAAAGATGCGTATGAACAGACGCTGGCTCATCGAACGAGTGGCGTGATTCTCAATAAGTTTGTTAAAAAGGCGATTTCGGTCGGAAAGGGTGTGCGAACGCAAACGAAAATTGCTGAATATGCGGTTTCTGTGAGTTATGCCGGTGTCGAACTGGCAAAGAAAATTTTTTCAAGTTTACAAGACCAAACGGTCTTATTGGTGGGGGCTGGCGAGATGGGAAAGTTGGCGGCTCGTCATCTCGTCAATTCCGGGGTAAAGCAGATGATGGTGACCACACGAAACACCCATCGCGCCGTGAACCTTGCCGAGCAATTTAACGGGACGGTCATTCCATTCGAAGACTTTCGTGCGGCCCTGCCCAAAGCGGATATTGTGTTGTGCGCCACGGGGGCTCCGTACTATGTTATCACTGCAGAAGACATTCACTGGGCGATTCGTCAACGGATGAATCGTCCGATGTTTCTTATCGATATTTCGGTGCCACGAAATATTGATCCATCGGGTAAGGATATCGATAACGCGTTTGTCTTTGATATTGACGATCTCAAAACGCATGTTGGGCAGAATCAAGATGAGCGACGCAAAGAGGCCGATAAAGCCGAAGGACTGGTAAAAGCCGAAGTTGAAGTCATGCTTTCTTGGTTGCGTGGATTAGAAGCGACGCCAACGATCGTTGCGTTACGAAAACGGGCTGAGGAGATCAAGCGCGCTGAGGTCGAAAAAGTCCTGAGTCGGTTGGAGCATGTCTCTCCAAAAGAACAACATGCGATCGAGGGGTTGGCCTCAGCAATTGTTAATAAGCTCTTGCATGGTTCATTGGTGACCCTTAAGTCTGAAGCCCAGTCCAAAAACGGCTTTGTCTTTATCGAGGCTGCCAGACGGTTTTTCGATTTAACGGAAGCCGAAATGCACCAGGGACATCCTGGAAGAGATATTGGTCAAAACGCAATGGCTCACAAGCATGAAGAGAATGAGCCATTGTCTTCTTCGAATCAGGGTTCTCAGGCGGAATGTGAAGAAAAGGGAAAACCACAAGATTATGAAGTGTAAATACTGTGAAGCGAGAGGTCGTGATGGTCATGAGGAGTGGTCGTGAAGGAGCATTATGGTCGTCGATCATCATTAGTTATTGGGACGCGAGGCAGTCGTTTGGCTTTGTGGCAAGCGGAGTGGGTTAAGTCGCAATTACAGCAGATTGCCCCAGAGGTGTCCGTGAGCCTTCAACGAATACAGACCAGTGGGGATAAAATTCTGGATGTCCCGTTAGCCAAAATTGGCGGAAAGGGTCTGTTTGTCAAAGAAATAGAAGACGCGTTGCTGAAAGGTGAGATTGATGTCGCCGTGCATAGCATGAAAGATGTCCCGTCGGTGTTACCGGATGGGTTGGAAATTGTTTGTGTGCCGGAACGGGAAGATCCTCGGGATGCCTGGGTGTGTCATGATGGAACATCCCTGCAAGACTTGCGGCGTGGTGCCACAATTGGGACCAGTAGCTTACGACGCCAAGCGCAGATTCTCCATCATCGTGCTGATTTTGACATTCATATGTTACGGGGAAATCTCGATACACGTCTCAAAAAACTTCAACAAGGGAAGTACGATGCGATTATTCTCGCGGCTGCGGGCCTTCGCCGGTTAGGCTGGAGTCAGGAAATATCGGAATACCTTTCGCCTGATGTGTGTCTTCCGGCTATTGGACAGGGGGCGTTGGGGCTAGAGGGTCGCGCGGATGATGCCTTCCTTAAAGACCTGATCATTCGATTGGAGGATGGTCCAAGCCGTGCCACTGTCAATGCTGAGCGAGCATTTTTGACACGTTTGGAAGGGGGGTGCCAAGTCCCGATTGCCGGTCATGCCGTCTTGCAGGACAACGAATTGTGTCTAGATGGATTGATTGCGAGTGTGGATGGAACACGATACATTCGTGACACAATTACGGGTTCTCGCGAGAATGCAGAGGCGTTGGGCGTGGAGTTGGCTGAGCGTTTATTGGCGGCTGGAGGACAACCGATTTTGCAAGAGATCTATGGGACCGCATGATGGCCAGAGCAACATCCATGGGAAAGGTTTTTATTGTAGGGGCAGGCCCAGGCGATCCGGGGTTGCTGACTTTGAAAGGCAAAGCCTGTTTAGCACAGGCGGATGTGGTGTTGTTTGACTATTTGGCCAATCCTGCCTTGTTGGAATTTGCACCGCCAGAAGCGGAAAAAATCTATCTGGGACGACGAGGGCGTGGTGCCTATGAGAATCAGGACGCGATCAATCGACTCTTAGTGAACAACGCGCGCGAAGGCAAATGCGTCGTTCGGCTAAAAGGCGGGGACCCGTTTGTCTTTGGGCGGGGCGGAGAAGAAGCCGAAGTCGTCGCCGAAGCCGGTTTGGCATATGAAGTCGTGCCTGGTGTAACTTCTGCCGTGGCGGTGCCTGCGTATGCCGGAATTCCCGTGACTCACCGGACCTTGGCCTCAACGGTCACCTTTGTGACAGGCCATGAAGATCTCACCAAGCCCGAAAGTGTATTGGAGTGGCCGCGACTCGCTACGGTCGATGGTACGCTCGTGTTTCTCATGGGTGTGAAAAACTTACCGTCGATCGTCGAAAAACTGTTAGCAGAAGGCAAGGAGCCTCACACGCCTGTCGCACTGATTCGTTGGGGCACGTATATGCGGCAACGGAGTCTCACCGGCACATTAGCGGATATTGTTGAAAAGGCGAAGTGTGCGAACGTACAACCTCCAACGGTTATCGTGATCGGAGCCGTGGTCGGGTTACGTGACCGGCTGGATTGGTTTGAGCAGCGCCCGCTCTTTGGTAAGCGGATTCTTGTGACGAGGCCGAAACATCAGGCTCCGGCATTTTCTCATTTACTTGAAGAGTATGGTGCAGAACCAGTTGACTGCGCAACGTTAGCGATTGTTCCACCTGACAGCTGGCAGGCGATGGATGAGTCCATCGCCACGTTGTCCACGTATCAATGGCTCGTGTTCACCAGTGTCAATGGGGTTCGAGCGTTTATGGAGCGGCTTAAGATTTCTGGGCGAGATATCCGGAGTTTAGCCGGGCTTCGTCTCTGTTGTATAGGACCACGAACGGCAGAGGAGGCTTCGTTGTTTGGTATCCACGCCGATTGTGTTCCTGATGAGTACCAGGCCGAAGGCGTAATTGAAGCGTTGAAACAGGCAGGTGTGGACGGGCAGCGGATCTTAATCCCGCGAGCGGAAGTTGCTCGGGAGATTTTGCCGCAGCAATTGCGAGAGATGGGAGCGACGGTTGACGTGGTGACGGCGTATCGCGCAATTCCACCGTTTGTCGACATTGAACAATTAAAACGGCAATTGCTTGAGCAGACAATCCACTTTTTAACCTTTGCCAGTTCTTCGACGGTACGAAATTTTTGTCAATTGTTCGACAGCCAAGAAGAACTCAAGCAGTTGGCTATGCACACGACAATTGCGTGCATAGGCCCAATTACGGCAAAAACCGTTGAAGAATATGGCTTGTCGGTTGATATCATGGCGAAAGAAAATACCATTCCAGCCCTGGCAGAGGCGATTGTCCAGTATGTGCAACAGAATGAGCCAGTTGAAGGGATGTGTTTAGGGTAGTGACACATGGCATGATGGTGACGAATGATGCCATCTCATGTTGATGTTTTATTGATCTTTACGTGAAGGGTCTTATTACGGAGGAGTGATCTTATGGTTCCAGTCAAATCATTTATGGTGCCGATTGAAAAGTTTATTAAAGTTGATCGAGATGTCAACGTTCGCCAGGCTGCGGAAATGATGCGGGAAAATGGGATTGGAAGTGTGTTTGTGACGGCTGGAGATAAGATCATTGGCATATTAACGGATACAGATTTAGTCCGACGTATCGTGGCGGCAGGGTTGGATCCTGCCAAAACGGAAGTTGAGAAGGTGATGTCTGCTCCTATTTTAACTATCGACGGTGATAAAACCTTATTGGACGCCAACGATCGTATGGCGCATGAACATATTCGTCATTTAGGCGTGACGAAAAATGAAGAGTTGGTGGGCATGATTTCGGTACGGGACTTAGTCGTCTTTTTGACAAATCTTCCAAGAAAGTAACGCACGGAACGTACCGCGACAAATGTGCGATGCGCTATTGGGTTCGAGGTGTCTTCTGGTGAGTATCGTCACCAGGTGTAGTCTATGAGAGGATGATATGGGATTTCCACGGCAACGGTTGCGTCGGTTGCGTCAACATCACGTCTTGCGAGGCATGGTTCAAGAAACGAGCCTTTCGCCATCTGACTTTATCTATCCATTATTTGTGACGTTTGGAAACCACCGTCAGGAGCCGATTGACTCGATGCCTGGACAGTATCGATGGTCCGTCGACCTGTTAGTGAAAGAGGCGGCTGATGCCCATGCGCTTGGCATCCCGGCTGTCATCCTGTTTGGGATTCCCGAACACAAAGACGAGCGTGGCACGAGTGCATATGATAAGGCGGGAGTCGTTCAAGAAGCGGTTCGAGCCCTGAAGGCGCAAATGCCAAACTTGTTGGTGATGACCGATGTGTGCATTGATGAATATACGTCGCATGGGCATTGTGGCATTGTGCGAGATGGTCGAATTGTCAATGATGAAACCCTAGACTGTCTCCGGTTAATGGCGCGGTCGCATGCCGAAGCTGGGGTTGATCTTGTGGCGCCGTCCGATATGATGGATGGCCGAGTTGGTTCGATTCGCGATGAATTGGATCAGCTTGGATTTCACGATGTCCCCATTATGGCCTATTCCGCCAAATACGCCTCAAGTCTCTATGCGCCGTTTCGTGATGCCGCCTTGTCTGCTCCATCGTTCGGGGATCGCCGGTCGTATCAGATGGACCCAGCCAATGCTCGAGAGTCGATTCGAGAAGTGCTGTTAGATGTTGAAGAGGGCGCAGACATTGTGATGGTGAAGCCCGCTTCATTTTATCTCGACATCATTCGGATGCTCCGTGAAACGGTCACCGTTCCATTGGCTGCCTATCAGGTCAGCGGAGAATACAGCATGATCAAGGCTGGAGCACAACTCGGATGGATTGATGAACAGCACGTGATGATGGAATCGCTCTTGGCCATCAAGCGAGCCGGAGCGGACATGATCTTGACCTACTTTGCCAAAGATGCGGTACGAGTGCTGACTCAACATAGGTTGTCATGAGGGTGATTCGAGACCTCCGGTCGTTTCCTCGCGCACCGCATCCTGTCGTGACGATAGGGAACTTTGACGGGCAGCATGTTGGACATCAGGCCTTACTTGCTGAGGTCGTCGAGATCTCGAGGCGTCATCAGGGTACTCCAATGGTGCTCACGTTCGACCCGCATCCTGCCAAGGTGCTCTCGCCTGGCATTGCACTGCAATATCTGACCTCGCAAGAAGAAAAGTTTGATTTTTTTGAACGGCTTGGGATTACGGAGCTGATCATCTTGGAATTTACCAAGCAGTTGGCCAGTGTGACGCCTCAAGAGTTTGCGGGCACGATCTTACGTGACGGGTTGGGTGTTCGTGAGGTTGTCGTCGGAGAAAACTTTGTGTTTGGCTCACGGCGCAGTGGGAACATTCAAAAATTAGCGCAACTAGGCGTTGCGTCAAACTTTCAGGTTCATCCGGTTCCTCCGGTTCACGTTGAAGGGGCCATTGTGAGTTCGACACGAATTCGTCAATTGCTTCAAGCCGGCAAGGTCAAAGAGGCTGCGGCGTGCCTTGGCCGTCCGTATTGTCTGTCTGAACAGGTTATTCATGGTGAGCACCGGGGAGAAAAAATCGGGTGGCCGACAGGAAATCTTCGTCTGGCTCCCGATCGCGTCGTTCCTGCCGATGGCATTTATGCCACGATGGCGCATATTCAAGGCGAGTGGATGCCTTCGATTTCGTACATCGGGCGCCGGCCGACGTTTGTCGAGGGAGAACGATTGCTAGAAGTCCATCTGTTCGACCAATGCCGTTCGCTGTATGGTCAGCGAATGCACGTCAGCTTCATCGACTACATTCGAGGTGATCAACAGTTTGTGAATGTTGATGAGCTGCTCCGTCAGATGGATCGTGACGCCATTCACGCTCGACGTGTCTTAGATGTTTGGAATAAGGATCTGGCGCAACATTCCCGTTTGACGGCTTTTCATTCCACGTCGTGTTCCTAAGTTTTTCGGATGCGTATGACATTCACCGCTCAAGTAGAACGCTTCATGCATATAAAGCAGATGCTTGTGAGGGAAGATCATGTCCTGGTTTCGGTATCTGGTGGACCGGATTCTGTGGCCTTGCTTGCCGTGCTGCACAGATTACGAGAAACATGGAATGTATCGTTACGTGTTGTGCATGTTGATCATGGATTGCGTGGACAAGAATCTGATGAGGATGCCGTGTTCGTCGTTCAATTATGCCAAATGCTTGAAATCCCGTGTATTGTGGAGGCGTTGCCTGTACAGCGACATGATGTCCAGTCTTCAGGCAGTAGTCTTCAGGAGTATGCACGGAACATTCGGTATCAGGCATTGTCTCGTATAGCGGCGAAGACTGGAGCCACCAAGATCGCCACCGGCCATACCCTTGACGATCAAGCTGAAACGATCGTCATGCGGATGGTACGAGGATCTGGCACTGCTGGACTCTGTGGGATTCCCGCCATGCGGGATGCGCACATTATCCGTCCGTTACTGGGGACGAGTCGACAAGACGTGTTGTCGTATTTGCAACAGCAAGGATTGAGCTATCGGGTTGACTCGAGCAATCAGACCCTCGCGTACTTACGGAATCGCATTCGTCATGAGGTGATGCCTCGTCTCGCCCAGTATAATCCAAATATCTTGAAGACCATGGCGCGACAAGCAGACATTGCCTGTCAGGAAGAAGCCTATCTTGATCAATTAGCCGTCGCGGCGTTAGCCGATATCCAACACAGGAAGACGGACGATGCTCAGAGTCTCTGTCGAGACGGTTTGCTCCATTTGCCATTGGCTCTGCGCCGTCGTGTTATTCGGCTCGTGTTGCATGCGGTTTCACGAATTGAGGATCCTCCAGGGTTTGAGGCGGTTGATACTGTTCTCCAGTATCTCAGCCAGAGTCGATCAGGTTCTGAGATTCGAGTTCATGGGGTTTCGATTGTTCGCGAGTATGCGTGTATTCATGTGCATGCGGTTCAGACTGTGTGTGGGGCTCTCGAGAAAAATCATTGGTATAGGCAGGAACTCGCTATTCCTTCACACGGTGTATGGCCATTGACTGGGCAAACATTTGAGGTGTCGGTGAGTACAGGTATGCGGCCAGATACGCTGCAGCAAGCATCTCCGTATCAGGCATGCTTCGATGCAGATACGTTTCATCATGCCTTAGTCCTCAGAAGTTGGCAGGAGGGAGATCGATTTTACCCTCTGGGGATGGGTGGAAAAAAGAAAAAACTCCAGGATTTTTTTTCGGATATTAAGTTGGCGCGTTCTCGGCGCGCACTCGTGCCCTTGCTTGTAGCGCCGGAAGGTATTGTGTGGGTTGGAGGATATCGAATGGACCATCGTTTTCGAGTCACAGAAAACACGCAACATGTTCTTATGGTTCATTTGAGTCGGGAGTCCAATCCTTTATGACACAACTCTTCGGTAAGCCGTTAGTAACGCAAGAGGCGATGCGAACTCGAATAAAGGAGCTTGGCAGGGACATTACGCAATACTACCAACACAAGGACCTTGTGTTGGTCGGTGTTTTAAAGGGTGCGTTTATGTTCTATGCCGATTTGGTTCGTGCGATACGATTGCCGGTCACGGTTGATTTTATGATTGTGAAAAGTCAGCTACGCGGGAACACGACAGGAAAGGTCAAAGTTCTCACGGATTTGACCGAAGAGATACAAGGACGAGATGTGTTGCTGGTCGAAGATATCGTCGACTCGGGCCTGACCGTCCAACATTTGACCCGGCAGCTTTCTAAACGAAAACCTAAGAGTCTTCAGGTGTGCGCCTTGTTGAGTAAGCCAGCGAGACGACAAATTGATGTGAACGTTCACTATATTGGCTTTGAAATCCCCAATCATTATGTTGTTGGGTATGGGTTAGATTATCAACAGCAATATCGCAATCTTCCGTATTTAGCCGTCCTTGATCCCAAGAGTGTCGAAGCGCCATAGACGCCATTTCTTAGTTGTCAGTATCTCAATTTGCATGATAGAATCTAAAAGCTCTCGTTTGTTATTCGAAGAGAGTCAATCAAGTTGGTAGGAGGTTCAGGAGGTTTTCGTATGAATTCACGGGTGAAGAATTTACTTTTTTGGGTTGTTGTCTGCTTGTTTATGATCTTGCTCTTCAACCTCTTTACCGTTCCGACCAATCCGCCAGAAGAAAACATTATTTTTAGTGACTTTATGGCTCATTTGGATCGAAATGAAATAGAAAAGGTCGTCATTAAACATAATAATATTAGTGCTATATTAAAGGATGGGACCAGAGTCCGCACGTATTCCGTTGAGTATCCAGATTTGGTAAAGGTCTTGCGGGAGCGATCCGTGCAGATTGAAGCCAAGCCGCCTGATGAAAATCCTTGGTATATCACCTTCCTTGTGACATGGGGGCCGTTCATCCTATTTTTGGGCCTTTGGTTTTTCCTTATGCGCCAGATGCAAATCGGAGGCAATCGCGCGCTATCCTTCGGCAAAAGTCGGGCACGCTTACTGACGGAAGACAAAAAGAAAGTCACGTTCGCCGATGTCGCAGGGGTGGACGAGGCAAAAGAAGATGTTGTTGAAATCATTGAGTTTTTGAAAGACCCTCAAAAATTCCAAAAACTTGGAGGTCGGATACCTAAAGGTGTCTTGGTTGTTGGACCTCCCGGGACTGGGAAGACGCTGTTGGCAAAGGCTATCGCCGGTGAGGCGGGTGTTCCATTTTTTAGTATTAGTGGATCAGACTTTGTTGAAATGTTTGTGGGAGTCGGCGCTTCGCGAGTTCGTGATCTCTTTGAACAGGGGAAGAAGCATGCTCCCTGTATTATTTTTATTGATGAAATCGATGCCGTAGGACGGTTACGTGGAGCTGGGTTAGGCGGCGGTCATGACGAACGGGAACAAACCCTCAATCAGTTATTGGTTGAAATGGATGGATTTGATACGACGGAGGGCGTCATTCTCATTGCCGCAACCAATAGACCCGATGTGCTTGATCCTGCCCTCCTTCGGCCTGGACGTTTCGACCGGCAGGTCATCGTGAACCGGCCGGATGTACGTGGCCGGATCGAGATTCTGAAGGTCCATACCAAAAAAGTTCCAGTCAATGAAGATGTGGATCTTGAGCAAATCGCCAGAGGCACGCCAGGGTTTTCAGGGGCAGACTTGGAAAACTTGGTCAATGAAGCTGCCTTATGGGCTGCTCGACTCGACAAAAAATCGGTTGAATTAGTGGATTTCGAAAATGCGAAGGACAAGGTCATGATGGGGGCTGAGCGAAAGAGCATGGTCTTGAGTGATGAAGAAAAACGAACTACGGCCTATCATGAAGCTGGTCATGCGTTGATGGCCAAGTTACTGCCAGGTACAGACCCAGTCCATAAAGTGACGATTATTCCCAGGGGCCGTGCGTTGGGTATGACAATGCAGTTACCCATTGATGATCGTCATAGTTACTCAAAAGACTTCCTGTACAATACGTTGGCTATCTTATTTGGTGGCCGAGTGGCTGAAGAGCTTATTTTCAAGAATGTCACGACTGGAGCAGGCAATGATATTGAGCGAGCCACCGAGCTAGCCAGAAAAATGGTCTGTGAATGGGGCATGAGTGATACCCTTGGCCCGTTGACCTTCGGTAAAAAAGATGAAGAAATTTTTCTGGGTCGTGAAATAAACACGCGTCGTGATTTCAGTGATCAAGTTGCTCTAGAAATTGATCGAGAAGTCAAACGGCTGATTCTTGAGTCCTATGAGCGAACAAAACGTATGCTCACCGAAAATATTCATACGCTGAAAGCTCTTGCCGAGGCGTTGTTAGAAAAAGAGGTCCTTGACGCTATGGAAGTCGAGGAAATTGTCCAGCAAGCATCATCGGTCCAACCTGCCGCTGTCTAGCCATATAGCCTGGCCGGATTCTCTCTTCACCAAGCATGTACTGGTGATAGCTCCCGAGGGTCTGGCCGGGGTATTCGAATCGTATACATAACGGTCACTCCACTTCATGAGATCTGATGAATGATATTTCACATTTTTGTACTGGGGCATCGGCTTCTCTCTCACATCACAACACGCCTGCATTCCGTCAAGCTGTAAACGCGTGGTTACGCACCGGCATGTTATGAGTCGCTTCCGTGCATGTCACCACCATATCGATCTCACGTCACGTGTGTTGGTCATGGGAGTGTTAAATGTGACTCCGGATTCGTTTTCAGATGGCGGAATGTATCTTGATCCCGCTCAAGCCGTGGACCGCGTTGCATGCATGATTGAAGAAGGGGCGGATATCATCGACATTGGAGGTGAGTCGACGAGACCTCGCGCGTATCCGGTAGATGAACAAGAAGAACTTCGACGCTTGAGGCCGGTGTTGCAAGCAGTGGGACATCGAAGTGAAGTGCCAATTTCGATTGATACACAAAAGTCTTCTGTTGCCAGTATGGCTCTAGATTTAGGAGCTGTAATCGTGAACGATGTGAGTGCGTTGCGCCATGATCCAAATATGGCCAAGGTTGTGGCAGAGGCACGTGCCGGACTGGTGCTCATGCACATGCAGGGAATCCCAGAGACGATGCAAGAATCTCCCGAATACCGGGATGTCGTAGGAGAGGTCAAAGATTTTTTGAGTGCACGAATGGCTATAGCGGTTCAGACAGGAATTCAGGAGGAATCTATTCTTTTGGATCCAGGTATTGGATTTGGTAAAACCATCGAACATAATTTGATGCTAGTCAGTCAATGTGTCCAACTCGCAGCGCTAGGCCGCCCAATTCTGGTCGGGCTGTCAAATAAAGAATTTATTGGTAAGATCATAGGTAAACCCGTAGGCGGACGGGTGATTGGTACGGCTGCAGCCGTGGCGATTGCTATATTTCAGGGGGCAAATATCATTCGAGTTCATGACGTTGCGGTCATGCGAGAAGCGATGAACATCGCGCAGGCA
Organism: Nitrospirales bacterium; assembly: GCA_021604005.1. Lineage (GTDB taxonomy): Bacteria > Nitrospirota > Nitrospiria > Nitrospirales > UBA8639 > JAGQKC01. Next base: position 80,292 of record BQIV01000004.1, read on the forward strand.
CTGGCAGCAGCTAACGCATGGAGTCAACCGTCTCGACAGGAGCAATTATGAAAAAATTATTTGGTACTGATGGTGTTCGTGGAGTGGCGAATCTTGAACCGATGACCAGTGAAACTGCCATGAAACTTGGACGGGCGGTTGCCCATGTGTTTAAGCGACGGGAAGGCCGTCATCAAATTATTATTGGAAAAGACACGAGACTCTCTGGCTACATGCTGGAATCGGCATTGGTGTCGGGGATTTGTTCCCTCGGCGTGGATGTGCTGTTAGTTGGACCACTGCCGACTCCCGCGATTGCCTTTCTGACACGAAGCCTGAGAGCCGATGCTGGCGTGATGATTTCAGCTTCTCATAATCCGTATCAAGATAATGGCATTAAGTTTTTTTCCAACGATGGGTTCAAGTTGCCAGATGACATGGAGCTACGCTTAGAAGAACTGATTCTCTCGAACGAGATTCAACATATCCGTCCGACTGCCGGAGAAATTGGAAAGGCCTTCAGGATTGATGATGCTGAAGGACGTTATATTGAATTTGTGAAACGATCACTTCCCAGAGAAATGGATTTTCAGGGGTTACGTGTGGTCCTCGATTGCGCAAATGGAGCGGGATATCATGTGTTCCCAAAAGTCGTGCAAGAATTGGGGGCTAAAGTATGGGTGATTGGTGATAAACCCGATGGAATAAATATTAATCTGAATTGTGGTGCGGTTCATCCCGAGAAATTGCAGGAAGCCGTCCGTGCTTATCAGGCCGATATTGGGATTGCGCTCGATGGGGATGCCGATCGTTGTGTGTTTGTGTGTGAAGGTGGCCAAGTCGTGGATGGAGATCATGCCTTGGCAGCTTTTGCGTTAGACCTGAAGGAGCGTGAGTTATTGAAACAGAATACGGTTGTTGGAACCGTGATGAGTAATTTTGGTTTTGAACAGGCCATGACGCAAGCTGGGATTACCTTAGAACGAACGGCGGTCGGTGACCGCTATATTCTTGAACGTATGGTAAAGGAAGATTTTAGCTTGGGTGGAGAGCAGTCAGGTCATATGATTTTTCTTGACTATCATTCAAGTGGAGATGGAATGATTTCAGGATTGCAAATGCTCAAGCTCATGAAGCGATCAGGAAAGCCCCTGTCTGAAATCACGCAATGCATGACGTCGTTTCCGCAAGTATTGCTCGGTGTCAAAGTGCCGCATAAACCCGATTTACAATCTTTGCCAACGTTACAACAGGCCATCTCGGCAAACCAGGAACGGTTAAATGGCACAGGACGTATCTTGGTCAGATATTCAGGGACAGAGCCACTGGTTCGTGTCATGGTTGAAGGTCAAAGTGATTCAATTATCAAAGAAGTGGCTGAAGAATTAGTAAGTGTCGTCAAATCGTGTATTACATGAATCCTCTCCCTTTGCGTTTGTGATCCTTCCTTTTTTTGTCGCATTTTTCTTTGGGCTTCTTCTCGGCTCATACCTATTCTATATTCCCGTATTCATCGTATGTTTCCTTCTCATACAAGGCTGTGCCCTTGTTTGGCTAGAACGGTCTGATCGAATCACGAGTACAAAAAGCGGAATCGTGTTCGCCTGTACGATTGCCGGCATAATCTGGTGGGTGCTGTTGGCTGCTGCTCATGACACAGCCGATCTTCTTCAATGGGTTGATGGTAAATCGCAACATGTTGTGGGGAAAGTCGTGGCTCCGGTTAAGCGGGCCCCGGATCGTTTGGTGATGATGATTGAGGTCTCTCAAGTAGGAAAATCCGGCACGCTCATGCCTACGTCCGGGCTCCTCCGTCTGACATGGCGAGAGCCGGATCATTCGATACATCAAGGCGATATCATTGACGTGGTGACTCGATTGCGCGAGCCCTATGGAACGCGTAATCCGGGAGGGTTTCATTTTGGCGAGTATCTCAGCCGTAAGGGCGTTCATGCGGTTGCTGCAGTCTCCGGTGCAGGAACCGTAGAGGTTCGGCAAGTATCAAGTGCGGGAATCATCTCAGTCTGTTGGCAACAGATCGATGTCTGGAGGGAGCGCGTTCATCGTGCTGCGATGGCGGTCTTAGATGATCCGGCTCTTGGGTTATTTTTGGGAATGATCATTGGCGAGCAAAGCTTTATCACGTCTGACGTGCGTGATGCCTTTATGGTGACGGGAACGGTGCATATCATTTCCATATCCGGCTCTCACCTCGGGTTAATCGCATTCCTCATGTTTTTTTGCGTAAAGGGCATTGTGTTGCGGCTACCCATCGTCTGGCTGGAGTGGCTTTCTGTGCGACTCACGGCAACGCGTTTGGCCGTACTACTGACGATGCCCGTTGTGTCGTTTTATACGCTGCTGGCGGGTAGCGAAATTGCCACAGTTCGATCATGGGTCATGATTATGGTGTTTCTTCTTACCGTCTGGATAGGCCGGGCGAAACATCTGTTAACCGCATTGGGGATTGCCGCCATGCTTGCGCTTGTCGCGAATCCTCAAGAGATGTATGACACCTCGTTTCAACTTTCATATTCGGCGGTATTAGCCATAGCCTTCGTTATTCAGATGCAGCAACAAAAGACTGAGCATGATCAGGGCTTGTATGAACCGTCGAGTGGATTGGTGGAGCGATCTTGGCAACGAATGAAGCAAGCCTGGTGGATTACCTTGGCGGTAACGCTTGTGACATGGCCATTGGTTGCCTATTACTTTCATCACATCGCTTGGCTAGGCCTGTTCAGCAATGTGCTTGTGGTTCCCTTGGTTGGGTTTCTGATGGTTCCCCTCGGCTTGCTGTCGGTGGTGTGGGTCTTACTGACAGGATCGGACGCGCTTCCCCTTGGGTTTCTGCATCAAGCCATCGCAGATGTGGTCGTCACAATTGTCAAAGCATTGGCCGGCATTCCTGGGGCGGAGTGGCATGTGGCATCACCAAGCATAGGGATGATGCTCGTCTATTATGGACTGCTTGTTGCCTTGGCATTGAACGTGCCGAAGCCAAAGTTTCAGGTAAGTTGTGCGATTGGTGTAACGGCAATCCTCTTGTGGTGGGGATGGTCACCTCGATTAGATCATGATCCCAATACCGTGCGCGTGACCTTCTTAGATGTTGGGCAAGGGGATGCCTCGGTTATTGAATTGCCAGATGGCCAAACCATTCTTATTGATGGTGGTCCAGCCTATCGGCGGCTTGATATGGGACAAGCAGTTATTGGTCCGTATTTGTGGGACCGGGGTATACGACGCATCGATCATGTGATTGCGACGCATCCGCAATGGGATCATGTGGGAGGATTACCGTGGATTCTGAAGTCGTTTGATGTGGGGCGGTACTGGAGTAATGGGATTGTCCGTGAGCAAGCCTTCTACCAACGTCTTCAAACAATGATCAAAAAAGTCGGCCTCACAGAACAGATGATTGCGAAAAGGCAGGAGATCGCTAGTGCCGGTCCATGTACGTTCAAAGCCTTGAGTCCGTTCATGCCTACAAGGGATCTTCCTCGTCTGTCGATATCTTCTGTCAGCGGGGCAGCGCTCAATAATCGATCGATCATCACGCGACTCGATTGTGGGGAGCATTCCATGTTGTTCACGGCCGATGCCGAGGTGGAAGCACTCTCGAAACTGAATGAACTTTCAGAAGCCCATACCGCTCGAATCGTGAAGGTTCCGCATCATGGAGCCAAAAGCTCCCTGCATGATGAATGGATACACCAGTTAGATGCGGACGTGGCGGTTGTCTCGGCCGGACAACAAAATCGATATGGCCATCCTTCTCCATTAGTTGTGGAGGCCTATGCCCAAGAGGGAATCCCTCTCTATCGGACGGATCATGATGGGGCAGTGTGGATCACAGCGAATCTGAATTCTTCAGACATGATGATCGATACTGCAGAGGAGCGGAGGTTGCAGCCTGTTGAAATTGATAGGACTGTTTTGCATAACGAATGGAAAAACTTGAAGCGGTTATGGAGAATATGGACTGGTAGGTTGTCATGAGGCATATTCCATTTCGTTATCCAAACAAGACAGATGATAAAATATGAAGATTACGACTTTTTCGAAAGTTTCTAGGGGGACAGTGTTTCAAAGATTTTTCGAGAGTCGGAAGCCGATTCCCATCTCAAGATTGTCATTGAATCGTCTACATACTGTGTCGTTCGCATGCCATTTAAGACGCTGGTGACACCAGGCGTGCTGGCAAGGACCCAGAGGGCTTTGCGGGAAAATGGTTCGTCTCGGTGCGATGGTGAGAGTAACGGGTCGATGATTTCGCGCAGTTCATGTATCTTCTTCGCGCTTTTTTCGGCGGCTTCCATCCTGAGGACGCGTAATAACGACAAAAATTCAGGTACATAGCGTCGACGCCAGGTGTCCCAAGTCGTTTCTTTGTCTCCCGTCAATTGGCGAGTGAGGAGTTGAAACACTTTATTGGCGTGGGGGGCGATCATTTGATTTTCGATTTGATCCCAATGTTCTACGTTTTGGATGGCCGGACGCAGACGTGAGAGTTCGTCTGCCCATTTGAAAAACTCATGAGCGGAAATGCCTTTATCTGAAAGGGGAACCAAAGGGGCGATCTCTTTGACATACTCTTCTTCCAATAGACGTACTTTGGAAATTTGTTCGTCAAATGTAGTGTTGGGGCGTTCAGCTTGCGGGTCGGCCAGACGGATCATTCCACCATGCTTGGCGGGTATGGCATTGAGCGGTCGATTGACGAGTACGGCAATATTGCTCTGTTGAGCAAGCTCCAGCACCGTGTGTGCGTGTGCGGCTCCGGTATTAGGCGTCAGGAGAGCTCCAGATTCAAAGAGGTTCATCGGCAATTGGAGTACGCGAAAATGATGATTGGTCTGTCCAAGCTCCTTGGCGGCTGCCTGAGCGTCGTCTAGCATGTGAGAGAGAGAGGTGGCTTCTGGGTCATCAGGACTGGCTGTACATGTATTCGATGAGACGCCGTAATATTGGAGGCGACCTGCTGCCACTTGTTTCTCAAAGTACACAAAGGCCTGTTGCAGACGCTGATAAAACGTTGTTCGTACGTCGTGTAACGCCGAGGCTTCAACGGACAGTTTTCGGTTTTTGGCGTCTGAGAGAAAATATTCAGGGTTATGTAGCAGACAGACATCCAGTGTGGCTAAGCCTAAACGATCAAGTGAGAGAGTCAGTTGCTCATCAAGAAACTCAGGGTGCAGGCAGTGCCAGATCCCTTCACCATATTTCACCATGTCCGGAAAGGGATGACCGGCTTTCTCCCGGGCTTCGGCACGTTGTAAGTTCTGTCCTTGGACATATCCAATTTTTGAGACGATGATGACTTCTTCTCGTGTGAGTTCATTCGCTTTGATGAACCCGTTCAGGACGCTTCCGACTAATCGTTCGCTTCCTCCATCCGCATAATTCGTCGAGGTATCGATGAGATTACAGCCTTCACGCAAGGCTTTGGTTAACGCATGGCGATGTTCCTCAACCGTTATATCAATACGGTATCCACCGAAGCCGATGCGGGACGTTGTGAGTCCTGTTGATCCCATTGCGGTATAGGCATGGCCGATAGGGCGTGTCGGAGAAGGGCTTGCTAAGACTCTGGCGACATAGGTTGCTGTTCCTCCGGGCGTTGCCTGGCCGGAAAGTCCACGGGTTTTGAGTGTTCGGAGAGACTCAGATGTATCTTCCGCTTTCGTAGGCTCTTGCTGTTTGGTGAGAGCGGACTCAATGGCTTGTGGGTCGGTAATTGGGGCTTCACACGCGAAGTTTTTGCAGAGATAGAGTGCGGCCTTTCCTTCTATCAGGGTTTTGTCTCTGAGCAGGGGATGTGTGGTTTCGGCATCTTCTTCATTGTGATGCGCAATGATTCTATTGGGAATGAAGTGTCGGTGAACTTCAGTGCGCAATGCTTCAAAGCCTGATTCACCAACGTGGCCGATCAATGCCAGTTCAATTGGTCCATTCAGGAGCAAGTCAACGACTAGCAAGCTTTTGGCGTACCCGCGAGGAATTTGCGAAATGTGGTGGCCATATGCCCGAATGGCGTTAGTTGCGGCCTCTCGGAAGTCATCGCGATTGAAGTGAAATGATAGTCGAGCCAGTGCCGAGGCCGCTACGGCATTTCCACTCGGGGTTGCGCCATCCGGCCCTTCTCGGCTTCGAAGTATGAGCGATTCGTGATCACTGGATGTGGTGAAAAATCCTCCCTGATCGTGATCTGAAAAATCCTCTAGAATCCGTTCAGCGAGTAACGCCGACTCTTGGAGGTATCGCTCGGATGTGCCAGCTTCATAGACGTCTATGAGTGCATCGGCGAGGTATGCATAGTCTTCCAAGCATGCATTCAGATGGGCTTTGCCTTCTCGATAGGTTCGAAGGAGCCGATTGCCAGGACGGGTTAGCGTGGTGAGCAGGAAATCGGCAGCTCGTTGGGCCGCATCGAGATACCGCTGATGGCCGAGGACCCGTGCGGCTTCGGCCATGGCTCCAATCATCATCCCATTCCAGGCCGTAATGACTTTATCATCTAACCCTGGAGGAATGCGCTGAAGGCGAGCTTGATAGACGAGCGGCCGGACTCGTTCGATGGTTGCCTCCAGTTCCTCCGGAGAACAGTGTACGTCTTTGGCAACCTGTTCCACGGTCTTTGGCGTATTGGGGATACTTGTGTGTTCCCAGTTCCCTTCATCGGTAATGTCGTAATATGTGCAAAATCGTTTGGCATCTTCTTGATTGGCGATGATGGATCGAATCTCTTGAGGCGTCCAGACAAAGAACTTACCTTCCACCCCTTCAGAGTCGGCATCGGTCGCTGAGTAGAATCCGCCCTCTGGCGAGGTCATTTCACGGAGGATGTAATCAAGCGTTTCGGTGGCGATGCGCCGATACTGTTCATCCTGGGTGACTTGATAGGCTTCGACATAGGTCCGTGCTAAGAGTGCGTTGTCATACAGCATTTTTTCGAAATGCGGCACCAACCATCGGGCATCGGTCGAATATCGGGCAAAGCCTCCTCCGATGTGATCGTAGATGCCTCCGGCTGCCATGGCATCCAAGGTTTTTCGAACGATGTGGAGCGTGTGTTCATCTTTGGTCTGTTGATATTGGCGGAGTAGAAATGACAGTCCTGTTGCCGGTGGAAACTTGGGAGCTTGTCCAAATCCGCCGTGTGTCGGGTCGAAGTCTTGGGTATATTGTTCAACGGCCGTTTCAATTTCTGTTTGTCCGACCGTCATCGGCGAGGTCACACGAATGGACTCGCGGAGTCGACTCGTGAAGTGTGTCGCTTGCTTCACGATGCTTTCACGATCCTTTTCCCATGCAGCTGCAATGTTTGTAAGGACGGTTGAAAATCCAGGGCGGCCCCATTTATCTGTTGGTGGAAAATAAGTGCCAGCAAAAATTGGCTCCTGATCAGGAGTCAAGAAGACGGTCATGGGCCATCCCCCATGTCCTTGATTCATGGCCACGGTGGCTTGCATATAAATTTCATCAATATCCGGTCGTTCTTCGCGATCGACTTTGATATTAATAAAATGGGCATTCATTAATGTGGCAATCTCATTGTTTTCAAATGATTCATGCTCCATGACGTGACACCAATGGCATGCCGAATAACCAACAGAGAGAAGAATAGGTTTATTCTCTTGTTTGGATCGATTCAATGCCTCTGTATTCCATGGATACCAGTCAACGGGGTTATAGGCGTGTTGGAGTAAATACGGACTGGTTTCATGGATTAATTGATTGGCCTTACGTTCTGAAGTTTGGTCACTCATGAAGTATTACGTTCCTATACGAATAGTATGAAAAAAGAGATGCGGGGCATTGTCACCGAACAATGAACGACTGAAGCTGTTTCCACCCCCTCACCCAAGGGAGGGGTGGTTGTGATGCCGAATCGTCGCGTTACTTTTTCTCTCCTAGGCTTCGTTCATAGAGAAGGACTTTCCAGCCATCAGTCTCAGAGATGAACCCTTTAGGTTGAACCACCGGCAGCATTCCGGTTCCTGGCACTTTCCCTGACTGGCCCATACTACCATTCTTTAATACCCACATCAGCTCACCTTCCGTACGATATTTCTTAAACTTGGGATTGGTGAAATTTCGTGGTTGGATAGGAAGGTTGCTGGCGGCTCCACCGTCACCCTTGCCTTCCGCTCCGTGGCAACTGATGCAGCCGCCACGTCCAAGAAAAATTTCTTTACCTTCGGCAAGGATTTCCTTGGTAGCCTCGAATGGCGGCTTCATTTTTTTTGCTGCGGCGAGTTCACGCTTTGGTACGCGTTTGACACGAATATCAAATTCTCCGCCTGCTTGACCGTATCCAGTCGGATTGACAGCCAATGCAAAATCGTGATTCATCAGTAATGTTCCGAAACACAGTCCAATAAGAAGCAAGACCATCTTCATGAAACCCTCCCTTTACCCCAATAGGTGAAAAAGTAACGGTGATATCACGTCTATGAATGTCTCAGCTGCTATATGACGCGGCAGGATACCATGTGCTTGGACGATGAGCAATTGAGGGTTTGACAGGCTAAGCAGGAGATGGCCTTCCTACAGAATGCCGGAGTTGAATGTGCTAAGATGGGGAGCAACGCGGGCTCTGTTTTTCCTCAATATGGCAATTGTTGCGCGCTATGGCCTTAAACGAGAGAAATCGTCAAAAGTTTGTGTCCGGCATGACTCGCCGGATTGCCGAACTTCGCATGAAGACAGAAGAGAGTTTAGATTTTGCCATCGACACGATGTTTCAAGAGCGCGTGGAGGCCTACCTTCGGTTGGAGGAGGGGTTGGCCGAAGTCGACCGCATGTTGAATGTGGTTGAGTGTGATATTGACGATATTCATGAACTTCATGCGGCGGAACGCTTGGAATCGCGTTTAGAGTTTATCGAAGATCGATTTGATGAATTTGATAGCGAAATCCGTCAACGTCCACGCCGACGACGAAAAAAAATCAACCTCTTTAATTTTTTTAAAGCCGCAGGAGGCGAAGGCGGAGATCCTACTGCGGCCAAGGGCGAGATTAATTCGGCAGGTGAAGCCTATTCGGCCCTAGGCTTGGAATTCGGGAGTCCCATGTCGGCGGTGACGCGAGCCTTTCGTCAGCAAATCAAGAAAATCCATCCTGATGTGCGGAAAGGAGACCGCAGCTCTGAGCCGGAACTTCGAAAGATCATTGAAGCGTACCAATTTTTAAAAGACGATCATGCAGCGTTTCCATCGGAACCTTCGGCTTCTGGTGGGTAGTTACTTGCCAAGAAGCGCGTTCATCGTTTCTGGTGGTCTGGCTAAGATGACGGTTTCGCCTTGTTCCACGAGCGGGCGTTGCATGAGGTCAGGGTGTTGGATCATGAGGTCGATCACTTCATCATCCTTCATGGAGGCGATTGTTGTTTTAAGCGTTTTGTAGATGTCTTCTTTCGTTCTTAGAATTTCAGCGGGCGTTATCTTCCCTTTGCGCAGCAGGTCTTTCAACTTTGCTTTGGTAAAGGGGGTTTCGTAATAATTAATGGCTTCATAGGGTGTTCCACTTGCCTCGGTCAGTTTGACGACCTGTCGACAAGTTGAACAGGTGGGTTTTTGGTAAATGATGATTTTTCCCATGTTTTCTCCTTGCTCTGATAGTGAACGTGGCTGTTCCGTTGTGTACCGATCGCAATCTTGACCTCTTTTCAAAGGCCATGCTACAAGCAAAACATATGGGTTGCGTTCTTGTAGACTTTTTATAATCTTGAGGCATTAGCGTAAATAATGACAGCTGCAGAAACAACGTCCGAGAGTGAGTTTGGCTGCGCTAGCGAAACTCAACGTACCTTAAAAGACTTACGTGTCAAACGTAAAGGCCAGCCTGTCTATGTATTAGGTCATGATGAGCAGTATAAAGGACAAGAGGGTGTTTTCGAATCCTTTAATGTTCGATTGGCCGTGGTGAAATTTGCCAATGGAAAGTCTGTAGGGTTTGACCCTTTAGATTTGCTACTCCCCTGTGAAATCCATGAGAATGGTGAAGCCTATTTTGAAATTCGCTATTGCGATCAATGCGATCAAGTGTTTCCTCTGACGGCCGAGGAGTTTTGGGCTGAACGGGAACCCGAGACATGTCCGGAATGCGCTCTTTAATCAGAGTTTGATGCTTCGATGAATGATGTGTTGTCGACTTGAATCAGACAACAGGTAACACAAGACTTCTCTCAACTCTCCTTCCTGCTGATCTCCACAACTACCGATAGCTTTCCTCATGAGGCTGTTTCGTTGGCAAGTTCTGGATCCTGACAATGCGCGCGCATACGAAGCTGGTGCTGGCAATGCGAGAGACGTTTAGCCGTCGCCCCATTTGAGTTTATTGCGAAGTACATCATAATAGCTTCGCCCTGGAAACCGTATCAGGTGGGCTTGGTGATTAGATGCACAGATATGGACGGTGTCTCCTTCTTTCATCTCAAAGCCTACTTGTCCGTCAAAGGTTGTCATGGCATTTTCTTGGCTGGTGAGTGTTACGGAAATTGCGGCCTGACTTGGAATAATAAATGGACGGTGGGAGAGCGTATGCGGGCATATGGGATTTAAGGTGAATACATTCAACGAAGGGTCGAGAATAGGTCCATTCGCTGATAACGAGTAGCCTGTCGAGCCGGTCGGTGTGGCAATGATGAGCCCATCTCCACGTAGATTCGTCATGAAGTCTCCATTGAGAAAGACTTGAACGGCGATCATTCGTGCAAGATGTCCTTTATTCACGACAACATCGTTTAAGGCCGGCCCTTCGCCAACAATGTCATGTCCGCGTTGAATCTTTGTCCGAAGCATGACTCGTTTTTCAATTAGGTAGTCTTGTGCAAATACTTTGGTCAGAGCGTCATAGATGCGATCGATCGTGGTTTCCGTCAAAAAGCCCAGTCCGCCGATATTGACCCCAAGGATAGGAACCGACCGTCTTTCGACTAAGCGAGCAGCATGAAGCATCGTGCCGTCACCACCAAGGACGATGAGCAGGTCGGCTTCAGCGGCGATTTGTGTTCGGTACGTGTTCCGGGTGTTTGTCCGAAGTTCTTGCGTGGTGGGAGTATCAAGAATCACCGTTTTGCCTTGAGTCGTGAGCCACTCCGTAATTTGTTTCAAGACGGGCTGGATATTCTCCGATTGAGGTTTAGTGAGGATTCCAATGGTCGTCACAAATATTCCTGACGTGAAGATTAATTGATGGGGTTCCTGTTCACGAAGGTGATGGTAGTGATTCGCATTGAGAGAAGGCAAGCATCACATAACCGGAAAATTGTCTGAGTGTACTCCTCGCGTATAAGGAATTTGGTCATGGTGCGCATCATTGGTGTGTGTGCATAGGTCCACGGTTGCCCAAAAGTCCTCTACTTTTTCATAAAAAACCACATGCTAGAAAAAGTGATATGTCAAGAGCTGTCCTGCATGTTCATGTGTAGGGAGTACCGCTTCTGCACTTTCGTCTTGACAGTTTTACTATTCCATGGATAGACTTACTTTATAAGCAGTTATAAGAAGTGTTTTGCAGTTTAACTGGGCTCTTCCAGCACATCTGTTCTGTTTGACGATGTGAGAGAAGGGAGGAAAAATGTTCGAACGATTCACGGACCGAGGTCGAAAAATTATCATTCTGGCGAGAGAAGAAGCTGAGCGTCATCAGAATGATTATTTAGGAACAGAACATTTAGTCTTGGCGATTCTTCGTGAATCTGACGGCATTGCCTTGATGATCATTAAGAAAATGGGACTCTCGCCTGAGCAAATTCGATTAGAGATTGAACGGAATTTGCCCGGAGGTGGAACGACGGTCACATTCGGTGAAATCCCATTTAGTCCACGTGTGAAAAAAGTTATTGAATATGGTGTCGAGGAAGCTCGATTGCTTGGGCATAATCACATCGGAAGTGAACACCTGTTGCTTGGCCTGCTTCGGGAAGAGGAAGGCATCGGCGGGAAGGTCCTTCGAAGCCTTGGGGCGAATTTGCTGACTGCTCGGCAGCTCACTGTTACCTTCTTGCGCAAATCCGGTTCTCGAGAACGGGATAAAAAGAGTAGTACGCCGGCACTCGATGAATTTGGACGAGACTTGACGCAATTAGCTCAAGAAGCTTCATTGGATCCGGTCATCGGCCGTCAGGATGAGATAGAGCGGGTGCTCCAAATTCTAAGCCGACGCACCAAAAATAATCCTGCATTGATCGGGGAGTCAGGAGTTGGGAAGACGGCGATTGTTGAGGGATTAGCTCAACGCATCGTGTCCATGGATGTTCCCGATAATTTATTAAATCGCCGTGTCATTGCATTAGACTTGGGTTCACTCGTCGCCGGGACAAAATATCGCGGACAATTTGAGGAACGGCTTAAAGTTGTGATGAAGGAAATTGCCCAAGCCGGTAATATTATTTTGTTCATCGATGAGTTGCATACGTTAGTCGGTGCCGGGGCTGCAGAAGGATCGATAGATGCTGCCAATATGCTCAAGCCGGCACTTTCTCGAGGTGAAATTCAATGTATTGGCGCGACAACGTTGGATGAATATCGAAAGCATATCGAGAAGGATGGCGCGTTGAAACGGCGATTCCAGCCAATCTATGTGCAGCCACCGTCCGTTGAAGAAACCATTAGTATTATTCAAGGTCTTCGTGATCGATATGAAGAACATCATGGCGTTGAAATTACGGATGAAGCCGTCACCGAAGCCGTGAAGCTGACGGATCGTTATATCACCGATCGATTCTTGCCTGACAAGGCTATCGATCTGATAGACGAAACGGGGTCACGCGCAAAGTTGCAGTCGTACGTCCTTCCGCCTGAACTCAAGTCTCTGGAGCAAGAGCTTAAACGCGTCGCTCGAGAAAAAGAAGTGGCTATTGGCGTTCAGAATTTTGAGGATGCCGTCAAGTTCAGGGAAGAGGAGGAACGTCTACGGAAGTTACTTGAAGACGCTAAGCGTGACTGGAAAAAGAATCAAGAGCAAAATAAACCGGTGATAACCGGTGATGATGTTGGCTTTGTGGTTTCCAAGATTACCGGCATTCCGCTCTTTAAGCTTGAAGAAGAAGAATCTGAAAAACTCTTACATATGGAAGAGTTTCTGCATAAACGTATTGTGGGGCAAGAAGAAGCCATCTCGGCGATTTCTCGCGCCATTCGACGTTCTCGAGCCGGTTTGAAAGAGGCCAAGAAGCCTATTGGTTCCTTTATTTTCCTCGGACCAACAGGTGTTGGAAAGACCGAGTTAGCAAGAGCTCTGTCGGAATTCTTATTTAACACCGAAGATTCCTTGGTTCGTATCGATATGTCCGAATATCAAGAGAAGTTTACGAGTTCTCGTCTCTTTGGTGCCCCTCCAGGGTATGTTGGCTATGAAGAAGGCGGACAGCTTACCGAGAAGGTTCGGCGCCGTCCCTATTCAGTTGTGCTGTTTGATGAGATTGAAAAAGCTCACCCGGATATCTTTAATGTATTGCTCCAAGTATTAGATGATGGTGTCTTGACTGATAGCCTGGGAAGAAAAGTTGACTTTAAGAACACCATTCTGGTGATGACTTCTAACCTGGGGACAAAACTGATTCAAAAGGGTGTGTCTCTTGGATTCCAAAAAGAGGAAGAATCGGCGCAAACGAGCCGGCTCCAGGGCGAGGTCATGAGCGAGCTCAAGCGAAACTTTAGCCCAGAGTTCCTCAATCGTATTGATGACTTTGTCGTTTTCCATCAATTGGATAAGAGTCATCTTGTAACGATTGTGGATATTCTCATTAAGGAACTGAATGTCCGTTTGGCTGAGCGAGGCATTGAATTGGATGTGAGTGAAGAAGTAAAGCAGTGGCTCATCAAAGAAGGGTACGATCCACAGTATGGTGCAAGGCCGATGAGACGGACCATACAAAAGCGGTTAGGCGACCCTCTTTCTGAAGAATTGATTAAGGGGCGATTTAAAGATGCTCGAAAGATCAAGGTTGTTTTAAACGAACAAGAGCCGGCTTTTGTTGAAGAAGAAGCCATGGCAGGCGTATAAATAATTAAGTAGAAGACACTGATTTCGTTTGATGACATAGACGGCCCTCAGGATCGATGATCCTGAGGGTCGTTGTGTTTTTACCGTCGTTGAACAATCATGAGTCCTCCCAAACTTTGTCCCCATATTGGTGTCGCTGGGAGTTCAAAAACATTTGCTTATTGTGCCACGCTATCTAGCAAAGCTGACATCTGGTTGGTTCAGTGCTGTGTAGAGAAACGACGAGAATTGTGATGAAAAACCTTGGGTCAATGTTAGGTATTGAAACTTCCTGTGACGAGACGGCAGCCGCAGTTGTGGCACCTGACGGCAAAGTGTTGTCCAATGTGTTGGATTCTCAGGTTGATGTGCATGCATTGTACGGGGGCGTCGTTCCGGAGTTAGCGTCACGTCGCCATGTCGAAACGATCGAGTCAATTGTGCAGCTGGCAATGACAGAGGCAAACGTATCGTATCATGAGTTAGCCGCCATTGCCGTGACCCATGGGCCTGGTCTTGCCGGGGCGCTTCTTGTTGGAGTGAATTTCGGGAAAGCACTGGCGTATTCGTTGCAGATTCCACTCGTGGCCGTGAATCACTTGAAAGGTCATTTAGCCTCAACATGGGTGGAACACTCAGACTTTCCTCAGTCGTCAATCATGTTAGTTGTATCGGGTGGGCACACGCATTTATTTTATGCCGCGGGTTCCGGGCACTATCAATTACTCGGCAAAACAATTGATGATGCCGCAGGTGAAGCATTCGACAAGGGTGCAAAAATGTTGGGTTTGAGCTATCCGGGTGGACCGCTCATTGATCGCTTAGCACAAGCTGGCAAGCCAGGGACCGTTCATTTTCCTCGCCCCTATCTGACGCGTGGAGGATTAGACTTTAGTTTTAGCGGGCTCAAAACGGCATTATTGTACTATTTGCGGGACATGAAAAAGTCCAACAGCGTGATGCCATCCATCGAAGACCTTGCCGCAAGTTATCAGGAGGCTATTGTCGATGTTTTGGTTGAAAAGTCGTTTCGGGCTGTACGGAAATATCACGCCAAAGGCATTGCCGTGGTTGGTGGTGTCGCGGCCAACAGTCGATTACGTGAGCGGATGACCGAGCGAGCGCAACACGAGAAAATCCACGTGGCGTTACCGTCACTGTCGCTGTGCACTGATAACGCGGTGATGATTGCCGCTGCGGGTTGGGCGCAATATCGATTAGGAGATATTGCTGCCTGGGATGTCGATATGGACCTTGGGCAAGCCTCGGAGCTTATGTATAGCTCCGCATGCCGCGATAACGGGTGAACGCCCGTTGGGCTCTCGTGCAATGGAGGTGTAACGATTCCTGTTGTCTTTGGAAATCTTCACGGACTGAAAGCAAATCAGATCAGTCGAATGGAGCGTTTGTATCGTCGCCGTGTTCCGACTGACAAGGTGGTGACGAATGAGCTGGCTCGTATCTGCGCGGAGCTTTCATTTGAAACTCGCCGGCAAATCGGGTTGCTTATAGACCGGCAAGGCCATATCCAGTCGGTCATTATTGGAAATGATCATGAACTCGTCATCCCCAATTTGGCGCGGAGCCGCTCTGGCCTCAGGCTCTTGCGAGGCGTACGCCTGGTGCACACTCACCTTCATAATCAACCGTTGACCCGTGACGATTTAACCGACCTTGCCCTTCTTCGGCTCGATCTGATGATGGCGATTGGCGTAGGGAAAGACGGTCGTGTGCAAGATGTGTTTTTGGCGCATCTGTTGCCTCAGCCCAAACAGGGAAAGTCATGTCAAGAATGGGAACCCTGCTCTTTGCATGGCTTTCAACTCGATTGTCAGGATTTTATTCTCTCACTCGAAAACGAATGCACACGAACAAATATCGGGTTGCGGAAAGGAAAGGAATCGTCACGGGCCATTTTGGTGAGTGTGTCCACCGAACGGGCCTCGCGTCGTCAGGAACATTTAGACGAACTACGAGAACTGGTTCGCGTCAGTCACATTCACGTAGTCGATTCGATCATACAAAGACCCCATGCGCTGCATCCCAAGTATGTCTTGGGGCTTGGGAAATTGAAAGACGTGATAATCCAGGCTTTGCAAACCGGAGCTGACTGGTTGATTTTTGACCGGGATCTGACGCCAGCACAAGTTCATGGAATTTCCGAGGTGACAGAGCTGCGAGTCTTGGATCGTACGCAAGTCATTTTAGATATCTTTGCGCAACGGGCGCACTCAAGAATTGGAAAAGTTCAAGTTGAACTCGCTCAGCTTCGTTACCGGCTTCCGCGATTATCCCAATCCAATACGGCATTTTCACGCTTGGCAGGTGGAATTGGTTCGAGGGGACCAGGGGAAACCAAACTGGAAACCGATCGTCGGCGCGCGCGCGATCGGATCCGTCGTCTTGAGGCAGAGTTGGTTGCAGTTTCGCGAAGCCGTCAACAACAACGAAATATGCGCAGTCGCCAGGCGATACCCGTGGTTTCGCTGGTAGGATATACGAATGCTGGAAAGTCGACGCTCTTGAATGCCTTAACGGGAAGTTCCCAGTCAGCCAAGGATCGAGTGTTTGAAACGCTGGATACGGTGAGCCGTCGGTTGTATATCCCGGATCGAGGCGAAATCATTCTGACGGATACGGTCGGTTTTATCCGGCAGTTACCGGAAGATCTTGTGGCAGCCTTTCATACGACGTTACAGGAGTTGAAGTTTGCTGATGTGTTAGTGCATGTTGTGGATGCTAGGACCCCGGACCCAGATCGTCATATTGAAGTCGTCGAATCTATCCTGGCGCAATTAGGCTTTGATACTATCCCTCGTCTTATGGTGTTGAATAAATGTGACTTGCTTCCAGCTGATCAGGTTGAACAGATGTGCCACCGGTATCGAGCGGTTGGGATTACTGCAACGCAAGGCGAAACGGTTGAAGACGTTCGACAGGCGCTTGCACATATGCTGAACCGACTTGATCGTGAGGGCGAGTTGAAAGGGAGATGGGGTGCAGACCGGGATACTCGTTTCATGAAGGCAGCGAGTGTGGGCGTGTCATGAAGCGCTCCCATACAGTCTCCCGTGAGATCCGGCGAACAAGAACGTCGGCATCGACAAGGAAAAGGCCGATAGCCAAATCGCGAGTCCGGAAAATCTTCGAGCAATTAGGCAACGCTATTCCGGATCCGGAAGTTGAGCTCACGTCTTCCAACCCGCTGGAGTTATTAATTGCCACGATTCTTTCGGCGCAATGTACGGATGAACGTGTGAATACAGTGACTCCGGCCTTATTCGCACGGTATCATACTGCTCTCGAGTATGCAGAGGCTGAACCTCGTGAATTAGAAGCGCTGATTCGTTCGACGGGGTTCTACAAAAGTAAGGCGAAAAATATTATTGCCTGCGCCTCGCTGATCGCGACTCGCTTTCACGGTCGCATTCCAGACAATATGGAAGACTTGACCGGGTTGCCTGGAGTAGGACGGAAAACAGCGAACGTGGTGTTAGGCAGTTATTTTGGCCAGCCAGCAATTGTGGTCGATACCCATGTGAAGCGAGTAGCGAATCGACTGCAGTTGACTGAAAGCGATGATCCCACAACGATTGAATATGATCTTCAGAACGTGTTGCCAAAAGCCCAATGGACCATCGGTGCTCAACGGTTACTGTTGCATGGCAGATATGTGTGTCAAGCGCGAGTCCCGAAGTGTGAGCACTGTGTCATTTATACGATGTGTGCGTGGGATGGAAAGTTCGTAATCGCATGAAAAGTATGACAGGATTCGGTAAGCGGGAAACTGAGTGGAAAGGTACGGCTGTGGGTGTTGAACTTCGGTCCGTGAATCATAGGTTTTGCGAAATTGTTTCGAGACTTCCTCGCAGCCTGGTCGGTTTGGAAGAAAATTTCAAGCAATTGATCCATCAGCGATGTGAACGGGGTCGAATAGAATTTACGGTCTCTATGACTCACACAGGCAATCGTCAGAAGTCCTTAGTCCTTGACCGTTCAGCCGCACGTGACTATCACCGGTTGCTGAAAGAGCTTCAACGAGAGCTCGGGGTGAATGGCCCCATTGACGTTGGATTGATTGCTGGATTGCGGGATGTGTTTACTGTTGCCGAGCGGAGTGTTGAAGGATGCGATGCGCAGGGTGTGGTTTTTCGTCTGACAAAAGGTGCACTAGCCGACTTGGATAAAATGCGGATACGGGAGGGGAAGGCATTGTCCGAGGATATGGGAAAGCGCCTTCAAAACATTCGATTCGCATTGAAAGCGATCACACGACGAGCTCCCTTCAGTATTCAAGAACATTTTGAGCGAATGCAGAAGCGAGTCAAAAAATTACTTGGTGATAATCCATTGAACCCTGATCGGCTCAATCAAGAATTGGCGACCTATGCGGATCGTTGTGATATAACAGAAGAATTAACACGGTTAGACAGTCATCTTGCGCAATTTCACGAGTCGAGTAAGACAAAGGGTGCGATAGGTCGACGACTAGACTTCCTGCTTCAGGAAATGGGCAGAGAAATTAATACCATTGGCTCGAAGGCCAATGATGCCCAGATTGCCCTGCATGTGGTTGATGTGAAAAGTGAACTAGAAAAAATTCGTGAGCAAGTCCAGAATGTCGAATGATGACTATGTCCGTTTACTCCATGATGAAAATGGCAAGCGATGTCGCATAGCGGAATACTGTTGATCTTATCGGGTTCCTCGGGAGTTGGGAAATCGACGTTATGCAAACACATCATTGCTTCGATTCCTGATGTTCGGCTTTCTGTGTCGTATACGACTCGGCCTATTCGTGACGGAGAAACGCATGGAGTCGAATACTGGTTTATTGATCAAGAAGAGTTTCGCCGTATGATTGCCCAAGACGCATTTCTCGAATGGGCTGAAGTGTACGGGAATTTGTATGGGACGCCGCGTCAAGAACTCTTGACGCAGATTGATAAAGGCATTGATGTCATTTTGGATGTCGATGTTCAGGGCGCGAGAAATGTCATGAAAAATATGCCTGATGCCGTATCGGTGTTTCTTCTGCCTCCATCGCTTGAGGTGTTGAAGGCCAGACTTGAAACTCGTGGAACCGATAACGCGGAAGTGGTCGAACATCGCTTTCAAAAGGCTCAAGCAGAAATAGCCAATTATGTTGAATATGACTATACCATTCAGAATGGTTGTCTTGAGCAAGCCATAAAGGAGTTTGAGTCCATTATCGTCGCCGAACATGTTCGAACGAAACGCCTTGATCGCGCGTGGGTATTGCGTCATGGGTTGGCTCGTCAAGAGAGTAACCGTGTGTCTTAACGAACTGAGAGAAAGGAATGTAATCTCATGATGGATGCGTTATCGTTACTTCCCGAACATCATCAAACGCAGTTTGATTCTCGTTTTCGAATCGTCTTAATTGCCGCGCAACGTGCCAAGCAAATTATGCGAGGTGCACCGACGCCAGGTTCCGTCAAATATATTAAAGAAACATCAGCGGCGTTGGAAGAAGTCTTGAACGGCGACATTCAGTATCTCAAAGGACAAGATGCTCGAGAAGCCATCAAGAAAGCTAAAGGGGCAAGCGAGCGTGAGTTTGATCCCGCGCTCTTAGCGCAAACCGACGCAACGGCTCAGGAAATTCAGAAAGAATTGAGCGTCTATATTGATGATAGTCCCAAAGTGGATGAGCCTGTCACAGATGAGGAGTCCTAGATTGTTCAGCTATGGCTGACTCGAAATTACAGGGGACGCGTGTGCTTCTAGGCGTGACGGGGAGTATTGCGGCCTATAAGGCCGTGGGATTACTTCGGACGCTGATGGGGCATGGTGCGGATGTATCGGTTGTCATGACGGATTCGGCCACGCGGTTTATTGCCCCGCTCACATTTGAGGTCTTATCGAAACATCCAGTTGCCACAGATATTTTTTCCGGCCATCAGGACATGCCGCATCTCTCCTTACCCGAATCGGTTGATCTGATTGTGCTGGCTCCTTGTACAGCGAATACCATTGCGCAGTTTGCTCTAGGATTAGCCGATAATCTTTTGAGCACGCTACTGCTGACGACCCAATGTCCCGTTCTTATCGCGCCGGCGATGGATGGCGACATGTGGGAACAACCGGTAATCAAGCAGCATGTGCAAACCTTACGAGCTCGAGGGGTCGTTGTGTTGGAGCCGGAGGTAGGGGAGTTGGCCTCTGGAAAGTTTGGCCGTGGGCGTCTTCCGAACGAAGAAACTATTGTTGAGGCAGTATGCGAACAGGTGGCGGCAACGAAGGAGTTGGCCGGGCGTCGTATCCTTATTTCGGCTGGTCCAACACGAGAGCCGATTGATGCGGTGCGGTTTATCTCAAATGGGTCATCTGGGAAAATGGGCTACGCCCTGGCAAGGGCAGCACACAAGCGAGGCGCGGAGGTCACGTTAGTTAGTGGCCCGACGAGCCTTCATCCGCTATGGGGCGTCGAGTGCGTTTCAGTCCAGACGGCGGAAGAGATGTCTCAAGCGTTACAGTCGCGATTTGGTGCGGCCGATGTGTTGATCATGACGGCAGCGGTTGGAGATTTTCGCCCACTACATCGTCGCGAAGAAAAGTTGAAAAAGAGGGATTGGCAGGGAGAACCTATAGAACTTGAGCGAACAACCGACATCTTGGCGGCCTTGTCGGCTCAACGAACGCATCAACTGTTAATTGGGTTTGCCGCTGAAACGAACGATTTGATTGAAAACGGACGAGAAAAACTGGAAAAGAAACGTTTAGATATGGTTGTAGTGAATCAAGTCGGAGGCCGTGATTCTGCCTTTGATAATGAGACGAACGAAGTGATTGTGTTGACTCGGCATGGCAAGGTCACGCCAATGCCACGAATGTCTAAACATCTGGTGGCCAATAGAATATTAGATGAACTTCAGGAATTTCAATTAGCCTCTCCAGCTCTTCCTCCTCAGTCGCTTTCCAAACATTATAGCGAATCCAAATAAGTTCCAGCTGAAGTCAATCAACTAACCCCGTGGGATACACCGTGAACATAAGGAAGGTTATGCCCGCCTGGATGACCTGCAGACGATTGACGGTTCAATCACGAAGGGTCAATCAGTATTCAATAGGGTGATCTGTAGATTCGGCATAACTGAAACGGCTATAACATTTCAACCGTTTTTCCTATCAACGATAGGCAGGCAGCCTTGTCCCTAGTTGCGCATCCTGTTGTGGCCTATCCTTCACGTAATCTCACGCATACGGTTGGAAATATTCTACGATCAGTGTGGAGTCTCATCAATTATCTACGCACGTCATCTCCTGGGTTTGTTCAATAAAATTTGTTCAGATTACAGGTAACTACCTAAAGAATGTAACGAAGAGGACCGAAAAAGAGTAAGAGGTCTACGCATTGTCGTGTAGTATATTTTAGGTAATTAGACGTATGAATTCCGTACATATTTCAATAAACAATGGCTTGCATATCCCCATAACTGGGGAACCGGAGCAGGTAATTTACGATGGTCCGCATGTACAGTCGGTGGCCCTTCTTGGTCAAGATTATGTCGGGATGAAGCCTAGCGTATTAGTCGAGGAAGGCGCTCGCGTCAAACTTGGGCAGCCAATTTTTTTAGATAAAGCGAACCCTGGCGTCATGTATACCTCCCCGGGAAGCGGAGTCGTGACGGCGATTAATCGTGGAGCCAAGCGTGCTCTGCAGTCAGTGGTGATTCAACTTGAAGGCAATGACGAAGAGACATTTCCAACATACAGTCACGAGGAGCTTCCGCGGTTAACTCGTGATCAAGTGAGGGATCATCTTGTGGAATCTGGATTGTGGACGGCCCTGCGAACACGGCCATACAGTAAGGTCCCTTCTCCAGATACCACGCCCCATTCCATTTTTGTGACGGCCATGGATACAAATCCCTTGGCCCCCCAAGCCTCACGTGTGATTCGAGAATACAAAGATGACTTCATTCATGGCCTTCGTCTGGTCAGCCATTTGACTGACGGTACGGTGTTTCTCTGCAAGGCATTGGGCGAAGATATTCCTTCCATTTCTACAACACAACTCACCGTTGCTGAATTTACCGGGCCGCATCCATCGGGGTTAGTGGGAACGCACATTCATTTTCTCGATCCGGTGGGACCGAACAAAACGGTGTGGCATCTCGGATACCAGGATGTGATTGCCGTGGGGAAGTTATTTACGACTGGAAAAATTTGGACTGATCGCATCATCGCGCTGGCGGGGCCAGTGGTTACAGAGCCGAGGTTAATTCGAACCCGGCTTGGAGCCAGGACGGAAGACCTTGTTGAAGGCCAATTGGAACCTGTTCGATGCCGTGTCATTTCAGGGTCGTTGTTATCAGGCCATTGGGCCATTGGGTGGGCCATGTTTCTTGGTCGATATCATTCTCAATTGACTGTGGTCCCGGAGGGGGGAGAACGAACGTTCCTGGGGTGGTTATCTCCCGGTCCAGAAAAGTTTTCTGCCTTGAATGTATTCGTGTCTAGTTTCTTTCGACATATCACGTTTCGAATGAACTCTCTTGAGCAAGGCAGTCCTCGCGCCATTGTACCTGTGGGTGTGTATGAAGATGTGATGCCGTTGGATATTCTTCCTACACCATTGTTACGAGCCTTAGTCGTCAAAGACACGGATTCTGCGCAAGCGTTGGGATGTCTCGAGCTGGATGAAGAGGATATTGCCTTATGTTCATTCGTGTGTCCCAGTAAATACAACTTTGGCCCGTTTCTCCGAGCCAGCCTTGAGCACATTGAGAGAGAAGGCTGATGCCCTGGCTCCGTCGACTCTTAGATCGCTGGCAACCGCTGTTCCAGAAGGGCGGGCGGTACGAAAAGTATTTCGTGGTGTACGAGATGATCGATGGATTTCTCTACACCCCGTCGACCGTCACGCGTTCGGCTCCCCATGTTCGCGATGGGGCCGATCTCAAACGTGTCATGATGTATGTTTTTGTTGCCGTGACGCCATGTATTGCGATGGCGATGTACAACATTGGCTATCAAGCTAATGTTGCCATGGCGCAATTAGGATTGTCGTCGATTGATGGGTGGCGAGGAACCATCCTCGATAGTGTCGGGATTGGCTATGATCCGGCCAATGTCTTTGCCTGCGTTTGGCATGGATTTTTGTACTTCTTTCCTGTCTATGTGGTGACACTGGTTGCCGGTGGGTTGTGGGAAGTCCTGTTTGCGGCCGTTCGCAATCATGAGGTGAACGAAGGATTTCTTGTCACTTCAATTTTATTTGTCTTGACGCTTCCCCCTGATATTCCCTTGTGGCAGGTAGGAATTGGCATTTCCTTTGGCGTCGTTTTCGGAAAAGAAGTCTTTGGCGGAACAGGGAAGAATTTTTTAAATCCGGCGTTAACGGCACGCGCATTTCTGTTTTTTGCCTTCCCTGCCGAAATGTCAGGCGATACGGTGTGGACAGCTGTGGATGGGGTGAGTGGGGCTACGGCGCTGGGTATTGGTGCGATAGGCGGACTAGCCGCGATTCACGATGCAGGCTTGACCTGGTCGCAATCATTTTTAGGAACCGTCCAAGGCTCAATGGGCGAGACCTCTACCTTAGCCTGTCTCCTCGGTGCGGCCTTTTTGATTTATACGCGAGTGGCGTCCTGGCGCATTATGGCAGGAGTGGCATTGGGCATGATTGGCACGACAATCCTCTTCAATGTGTTTGGCAGTGTCTCAAACCCCATGGTGAGCCTTCCATGGTATTGGCATTTCGTCATTGGTGGTTCAGCCT
This sequence comes from Nitrospirales bacterium, assembly GCA_021604005.1. Taxonomy (GTDB): domain Bacteria; phylum Nitrospirota; class Nitrospiria; order Nitrospirales; family UBA8639; genus JAGQKC01. Next base: position 104,014 of record BQIV01000004.1, read on the forward strand.
TTGGCATGGTGTTTATGGCTACCGATCCCGTTTCAGCGTCGATGACGACGGTTGGGCGGTGGATGTTTGGCCTGCTCATCGGGTTCATGACGATTCTCATTCGTGTGGCGAATCCCGCTTTTCCAGAAGGGATGATGTTAGCCATTCTCTTTGCCAATATTTTTTCGCCACTTATTGATTACATGGTGATTCAAGTAAATGTCCGAAAACGAGTCCTACGAAATACCTAACATGCCGACATCTTCTCATAGAAAACCGTCACCATTTTTAGGCATTGGGAATATTTTGCGATTACCCAATGATAGTACGGTCAAGACGATTGTTGTGGCACTCCTCCTCTGTTTGGTGTGTTCCGTCCTTGTCTCCACTGCCGCTGTGATGCTGAAACCGTTTCAACTCAAGAATAAGAGTCTTGATAAGAAACGGAATATTCTGCAAGTCGCAGGGTTATATCGAGCAGGTCGCAATATTGAGCAACTATTTCAACAGGTTGAACCAAAAGTTGTGAACTTGGCTACTGGAGAGTACGCGAATGAGATTCTTCCAGGAGAATTCGATCAACGGCAAGCCGCAAAAGATCCATTACGCAATGTGCACATTCCATCAGATCGGGATATCGCGCATATTAAGCAACGGGCTAAGTATGCCACGGTCTATTTAGTTAAAGAACAGGAAGAAATTAAGTATTTTATTCTTCCTGTTCATGGGTATGGTCTGTGGTCAACGCTCTATGGCTTTGTTGTGCTTCACAACGATGCCAATACGGTTTACGGGCTTCAATTTTACGAACATGCCGAAACGCCTGGGCTTGGAGGGGAAGTTGATAATCCAGCCTGGCGCACCAAATGGTCAGGAAAGATGATCTACGATACGAAAGGCACGCCACGCATCGAAGTGGTCAGAGGGACGGTGGATTCCGGAAAAGCCGAATCAGTATACCAAGTCGATGGGTTAGCTGGTGCGACGCTCACAAGTCGCGGTGTGACACACCTGTTGCGTTACTGGCTGAGTCAAGACGGGTTCGGTCCGTATTTACAGAACGTTCGAAATCAGGCGACAGGGACATCATGAGTCAAGAAGCACAAAAAGTCGTTAAAGATCCACTGTTGGATAACAATCCGATTGCTCTTCAAGTCTTGGGTGTGTGTTCAGCACTCGCAGTCACGACTTCATTGGCCACGGCATTGATCATGTGTGTGGCCTTGACCACAGTCACCGCCTGTTCGAATGCCTCGATCAGTCTGATCAGAAAACATATTCCCGGCAGTATTCGAATCATTGTCCAGATGACCATCATTGCCTCTCTCGTCATTGTCGTCGATCAACTCTTGAAGGCCTTTGCGTTTGAAACCAGCAAGCAACTTTCTGTCTTTGTGGGCTTGATTATTACGAACTGTATCGTCCTTGGACGTGCCGAGGCCTATGCCATGAAGCATGGGGTGGGCCTCAGTGTTCTTGATGGGATCGGCAATGGGCTTGGCTATAGCGTGATACTCATTTTCGTGGGGACCTTTCGGGAGTTGCTGGGAGCTGGAAAACTTTTAGGGTATACGGTCTTCCCTTTGATTTCAGAGGGAGGCTGGTTTACCCCAGTTGGGATTATGCTGCTTCCACCCAGCGCATTTTTTCTCATCGGTCTGTTTATCTGGGGGTTGCGAGCATGGAAAACCGAACAGATAGAAAAGGCTGAGTATCGAATCCATCAGGTTCACCGGACAGAGGTGTTGTAATGGATGTTTATCTTCATGTGTTGATCAAGTCCGTGTTTGTTGAAAATTTGGCTTTGGCCTTTTTTTTAGGCATGTGTACGTTCTTAGCCGTCTCCAAGAAAATCGAAACCGCCTTGGGTTTAGGCATTGCGGTGGTTGTGGTTCAAATGATTACCGTACCAGCCAATAATCTCTTGTATCAGTATTTATTAAAAGATGGAGCGTTGGCTTGGGCTGGACTTCCAGACGTTGATCTGAGCTTCTTAGGATTAATTTGTTATATCGGTGTGATTGCCGCGATGGTGCAAATTCTTGAGATGTTGTTAGACCGGTACTTCCCAGCCTTATATCACGCCCTTGGAATTTTTCTTCCGCTGATTACGGTGAATTGCGCTATTCTCGGTGGCACGCTCTTCATGGTGGAGCGGGATTATCAGTTTGGCGAAAGTATGGTCTATGGCATTGGCAGTGGTCTTGGGTGGGCGTTAGCGATTACCGCGTTAGCTGGAGTACGGGAAAAACTCAAATATAGTGATGTTCCCGAAGGTTTGCAAGGTCTTGGCATTACCTTTATTACCGTTGGCCTTATGTCGTTGGGATTTATGGCCTTTTCCGGGATCCAATTGTGACACTATTATGATTTTTGTTGAGGGCCACACATGGTAGAAGTCGTATTAGGGGTGACATTGTTTACCATCATTGTCCTCTCGCTGGTGTTCATGATCATTGGCGCAAAAGCGCACTTGGTTCCGACAGGAAATGTCACGATTCGAGTGAATGGTGAGAAAGACATTCATGCTCCCGTCGGTGGAAAGTTACTCGGTTCTCTTGCCGAAGCCAAATTATTTGTCTCTTCAGCCTGTGGCGGTGGCGGGACTTGCGCGCAATGCAAAGTCAAGGTGTTCGAAGGAGGAGGCTCGATTCTTCCAACTGAAACTTCTCATATCACGAAACGTGAAGCGGCTGAAGGTGATCGTCTCTCCTGCCAAGTGACAGTCAAGCAAGACATGACGATTCAGATTCCTGAAGAAGTTTTTGGCGTGAAAAAATGGGCATGTACGGTTCGATCCAATCACAATGTTGCCACCTTTATCAAAGAGTTGGTCCTTGAACTTCCGGCAGGGGAACATGTGAATTTTCGCGCGGGTGGGTATATTCAAATCGAATGCCCTGCCTATGGTGCCAAGTTTTCCGATTTTGCGATCGAACCTGAATATCGAGAAGAGTGGGATGGAGCGGATCTCTGGCGTTATGAGTCCCATGTGACCGAACCGGTGATGCGAGCCTACTCCATGGCTAACTATCCGGAAGAACATGGTCTCATCATGCTCAATGTCCGTATTGCCACTCCGCCGTTTGGTGCTCATACCTCAATTCCTCCTGGGAAAATGTCGTCGTACATTTTCAATCTCAAGCCAGGCGATACGGTGATGATTTCCGGTCCGTTTGGTGAATTCTTTGCCAAAGAAACAGAGAATGAGATGGTCTTCATCGGCGGAGGTGCGGGAATGGCTCCCATGCGGTCACACATCTTCGATCAACTTCGACGAATTCATTCGAAGCGAAAAATTTCATTCTGGTATGGAGCGAGAAGTAAACGAGAAATTTTCTATCAAGAAGACTTTGATCAATTGCAAGAAGAACACGAGAATTTTCAATGGCACGTGGCTCTCTCGGATCCAAAAGATGAAGACCGGTGGACTGGGTATACCGGGTTTATTCATCACGTGTTATACGAGAAGTATCTTAAACGGCATCCGGCTCCTGAAGATTGTGAATATTATATGTGCGGGCCACCGGTCATGAATGCTGCCGTTATGAAAATGTTAGAGGATTTGGGTGTTGAGCGGTCTCAAATTTTCCTTGATGATTTTGGTGGCTAGCATTGTGATTGGTAAGTTCTTGGACGAATTTCATGTGCCCCGTTCTGTACGACGTTCGGAAGGACGACATTTGATGACATATCATTTCTTTATGAATCGAGTGTGTCTGTCTTTGTGTTTTCTTGTGAGCGTCTTCGTGAGTTTGACGTCGTGCAGTTCGTTCGTACATGACGAGACTCCTCTGAAGTTTTCCGGTTCGACGATGGGAACCACCTATGCGGTCACTATCGTGGATCCCTCTCTGCAGACTTCTCGGTCAACGATTCACATGCAGATCGAGCAGATTCTAGCTCGGATTACGATGAGCATGTCGACCTATCACACAGACTCTGAACTGTCACAGTTTAACCGAAATCAGACGACTCAGTGGGTATCCGTTTCGCCAGATTTGCATCGCGTTGTGCAAGAGGCCTTGCAGGTCGGTGAGCTATCATCCGGTGCCTTTGATGTGTCCATTGGACCGCTGGTGGATCTCTGGGGATTTGGTCCCAGCGCGCGTCAGGATACGATTCCCTCTGACGAAGCGATCCGTGCTCGGTTACGTGCCGTTGGCTACGCTCATCTACAGGTTCAAGACGATCCGCCTGCAATTCGAAAAACGTTGCCCGCCCTGTCTATCGATCTCTCGGCTATTGCGAAAGGGTATGCCGTCGATCAAGTTGCAGAATATTTAACGTCGCTGCAGTTCACGAATTATCTGGTTGAAATTGGCGGGGAACTTCGAGCGCACGGACATAATGCACAAGGAAATCCCTGGAATGTGGCCATCGAGCAACCCATGCCAAGGGCAAGGTCCATTCAACGTGTGGTTCGACTGAAGAATCACAGTGTGGCAACATCGGGGGATTATCGGAATTTTTTCGAACGTGACGGCATGCGATTTTCACATACGCTGAATCCGATAACTGGCAAACCCGTGACGCATACCTTGTCGTCTGTGACGGTCATATCGGAGTCGTCCATGAAAGCCGATGCCCTTGCAACGGCACTGCTTGTGCTTGGGCCAGTGGCCGGGTTTGCCCTGGCGGAACAAGAGCAGATTGCGTCACTGTTTCTCACAATTGACAAAGACGGCGTTCATGAAAAAGTCACGACGGGATTTACGCACTTTGGGGAATCATAGAAGAGGCTGATATGGTCATCTTTAGTATTGTATTTGTATTGATGGTCCTGACGGTTCTCGCGATGGCCGTTGGTGTGCTCACGGGGCGAAACAGTTTAGAGGGGAGTTGTGGCGGACTCAAGACCATCCAAGGGCTTGAGTGCATGGCCTGTCCAACCCCGTGTGAGACTCAGCAATACCAAGAGCGCCCATGTCCTCATAAACCTGCGAAACCCGTTATCCTCCGTCGTGTGCCTGGTGGTGACTCGTCTCATGCATAAAGAAGGATTGTGCATGCATCAATTGGCCATAGGAGAAAATGTATGCAATTACATTCGGTCCTAGTGAAAGACTTTATGAAGGCCAGCCCGCTGACGTTTACCCCGGATATGGATATTCATGAAGCCATGAAAATGCTGGTTGAACAGTGGCTGTCTGGAGCTGCGGTCATCGATTTGCGCGGAAATCTTGTTGGATTGCTTTCAGAAACAGACTGTCTTAGAGTCGGCCTCAATGCGGCGTATCACGATGAATGGGGAGGCACCGTTGGCGACTATATGACTAGAGAGGTAAAAACGATCGATGCCGATGCCAGTATCGTCGAGATCGCCGAATTATTCACTACAACTCCGTATCGACGCTATCCGGTCTTGAAAGAAAACCGATTAGTCGGTCAACTCAGCCGTCGTGATGTGATGAAGGGCTTCGTGAAATTACACCAAGAAGGTGTGTGGTAATGAAATCCTAACGCCATTGCTTGTTTAATTTTTTCTCCAAAGCTGGCTACAGCGGCGAGCGCGAAGGCTGGCGGAGAGGGTGGGATTCGAACCCACGGTCCCCGTAGGGACAACGGTTTTCGAGACCGTCCTGATCGACCGGACTCCAGCACCTCTCCGCATAGGAAGGTATGTTGTGTGTTCTGAACGATGTGTTGGGCAAGAAACGTCTTGTTGGTTTCACAGTCTTGCATAGACATTCAACGGGTGTGATACTACCCTATCGACAGGGCCTTGCGCAAAGTCGGTCTGTTATTGGTAGGACACGACGGAAGGGCATCCACGAGATATGCCTTTGGTGATGGTGTGCCTGACGCTAATCGTCACCGATTTTTGGCAGGTGTGGGGACCGTCATTGTTGATTTTGAGATCGATCCACGTATAAATTTTTTCGCCGTTATCAAATGTGTTGATGGTATCGGGTTTTCCCCAATGCTTGATCAATTCGATCTCCGATTTCCCAACCCATGATTGCATGGCTGAGTGAGGGCTGGAACAACCAGTGAGTCCTATACCAAGCATAATAAGCCAACTGAGGAAGAGAAGTCTGCGTACCATGTGGCAGCGAATTCCCGTTTGTCTCTTCATCCATTTCTTATGAATCTGAGTTCGTCGCATGATCGTCCCGCAATTGTTGAAAAAATGATTGGAGGATGGCACTGCATTCATTGGCCAACACTCCGCCCTGTACCTCGACGAGATGATTGAAATGTGGTTCATTGAGGAAGTCGGCGAGTGATCCATATGCTCGGCTCTTGGGGTCAGAAGCGCCAAAGACGACTCGACCGATTCTGGCTTGTACCAACGCGCCTGCGCACATCGCACAGGGCTCTAGCGTGACGTAGAGCGTGGTGTCATTGAGCCGCCACGTTCCGAGTTGTGCCGAGGCTGAACGGATCGCTGCCATTTCGGCATGCGCCGTCGGGTCTTGTTCGAGCTCCCGTGTGTTATAGCCTTGGCTAATCACGTGCCCGTCTTTGACAATGACGGCCCCCACGGGCACATCCCCGCGTGTAAAGGCCTGTTGGGCTTGTTCTAGTGCTAGCCGCATATAGTGCTCATCAAGAGTGGTCAACGCCTGGGTCATAGGATGTTCCTGTGAGAATATGTCCAGAGGTCACTCGACCGTCTTCTCGATTTCAAGGGAAGCATCCTATGCGCTTCTCCCATCTTTTCGGATGACGAGGTCAAATAATGAAGGCTATTTTGGATAACATGGAGAAGAAAATGCTACCATGAGGTTTCTCGACCTGTATAGAACCTCATTCAGCGAGTACATGTGAAATCAACCAATTCAGTTTCCCGAACCGGTCCGGTTTCGGTTGAGTATTTGCAGGCTCAATGGACCCGCTTGGCTCATCGGTATTTTGACAGTCGCTTACCGTCCATCATGATCGAGTGGAGTTTGCGTCTGACCGCCTCGACGGGAATGTTTATCAGTCAAGTCGGACCTCGGAGTCAACATGTTAGTCGAGAGGAGCGGCATGGCGCGGCTCGCCGCATTCGCCTTTCAGCCCCACTCCTGCAAGATCAACCCGAATCTGAAATCATCCGGACCTTGGCACATGAAATGATTCATCAATGGCAATACGATATTAAAAAACGCTATCCAAACCATGGGCCGGACTTTTATGAGGTCATGGCCCGCATGAACCAAGATGGCTTGGGGATTACGGTTCGCCACACGTTAGACCATGAAGTCGAAAAGCTCAGCAAATATTTGTGGCGCTGTCTTGCTTGTGGCACGTCGTATCGCCGGCAACGGCGGTCAATTTCCTCTCGTCGTCATCGTTGCGGAAAATGTTACGGGCGGTTGGAAGAGGTGTTGTTGAATGTCTCTGCACTGGAGTCGCACCCTTCCGTTGAATCTGAGTGTATTTTCATATCTTCCCAAGAGAATTCTTTGAAAAAATCTAAACGCTCAGAGGTTGAACAACCTCAACAGCTGGCCTTTGATTTTTAATGGAAAGGGAACGCGACGACGAGAGGTCTGTTTTTTTTCGTCTCTATACCTCCAGGCCGTGACTGGTATCCCAGTCGTGTATGAGAGCCTTGTTTCGCTATTCAAAGTCTCGAAAGATTGGACGTTCCGTTATCGATGTGTTGTGTTACTTCGTGAGTGACTCACGGAGCTGGTGATAGAGCTGGAGATCGTCTTCGTATTGGGGTAATGAATAATGTTGATCAATCTGAATGACTTGTTCAATGCACCGCAGTGCGGATGTAGTGTCATTCCGTGTCTGATAGATGTTTACCAGAAGTCGAAGTGCGCCAGCTTCGCCAGGTTTATTGGCCAGCTTGATGAAATGTTCTGAGGCATTGTTCAAGCAAGCTTCAGCTTTTTTCACGTGGCCAGTCAACAAATAGGCTTTCCCTAGTTGGCCGTAGGTCGTAGCGAGTCCGTCCTCATTTCCCACTTTTCGATGATAGTCCAATGCTAATTGAAAATGACTGATGGCGTGTTTCGACTGATCTAATAGAAGTTCTTGAAGTGCGAGATTGGTATAGAGAATCCCCAAGGCTTGCTCATTGCCAAGCGGGGTAAGCAGATCAATGGCTTCAAGGTAATAGGCGAGAGCTTGCTCTGGGCGACCGGCATCAGCCTGTAAATTGCCAAGATTGACGAGGGTGGTGCCAATAGCGTTTTCCGTTTGTTGAGAACGTTGAATATCCAGAACCTCCTGGTAGAGGCGTTCGGCGGCTTCATAGTCTTCGAGTAAGGCATAGACGTTGCCAAGATTTCCAAGGGCATGTGAGAGTTCTTCCGGTGATCCGTGTTCCCGCGCTTCCTGGACGGCTTGCCGATACGAATTCTGCGCTTTGAGCAGATTGCCACGATGTAGGTAAATTTCTCCCAGTCGTGCTGCGCTGTCGGACATGCGGGAACTCCTTATCTCCTGCTGGTGCCGTCTGAAGAGCTGGCGACGAGTGCTAGACTATTTTTGCATACAGTTCATTCGGCATGCATTGACGCAAATAGGGTTGAATTCTGCTCTCTGAGGCCTATTATGAGCCGGTGGGCCATGAATACGCTTTCGATGTAGGGAGTTAGTCGTTTCGTTATTCGAGCAGAAGGAATGTGTTATGTTGGCGGTACGGTGAGTGAAGGCGATGCCGTATGCTATACGTTCTATCGTTACCGGCGAAATGAGTCTTTCCCCTTCACCACTTCCTGGAGCAGTTTATCGGCGAGTTTTGCTGCTTGTCGGTGGCGCCACCATCGATGAGTAAGGAAATAGACCACGGAGACAACAAATGCCACAATGAGGATTTCAGAAAGGTCCATCATGGTCGATGTCCTAGGTCACGGTCGTTCTTTTTTCCATTATCGTTGAAGACGGCGTTTCTGTGGTTGTGAGCCATGTGCATATCCGATGTGACTTAGAGGTATTCTAGAACACGGTTGTTCTGAATTCCAGGGTTGTGTGATTATTTTATTGAACTAGGGATTTTGCCTATTTTCCTGGACGTGTGTCTTCTACGAGTTCTCGTCTAAATTATGGAAATTCTTATTCTTTGTATCGCCTTGATCGTCATTCTTATCGGCGCGGAAGTCTTTACCAATGCTCTGGAGCATTTGGGTGAACGGTTGGGTATTTCCGAGGGCGTGACAGGATCAATTTTTGCGGCAGTGGGCACCGCCTTGCCTGAGACCATGGTGCCGATTTTTGCAATCTTGTCGAGTTCGGGGTCGTTGGAAGTGCGGCATGAGGTCGGGGTCGGGGCTATTTTAGGTGCTCCCCTGATGCTCTCAACGTTGGCCTTTATCCTTATGGCCTGGTTTGCTGCGAGGAAGCGAGGTTGGCAGGGCACATTTCAGCCGGAAATGTCCGGGCTGACGCGCGATTTGACGTGGTTTAACTATGTCTTTGCTCTGGGTGTGATCGCAGCCCTGGTGCCGCAAGATTGGACCATGGTGCGAGGCTCTATTAGCTTGCTGCTGGTTCTATCCTATGGGCTGTATTTGTTAGTCACCATTCGTGCATCGGCGAATCTGGTTGACGATGGACATGGGACCGAAGCCGATCATCCGCTGTATCTGACAAAAATTGGATTACCGGCTCGTATGCTGGTCATACTCTTTCAGTTGGGCTTTGGCTTTGTCCTGATTATGTTAGGAGCGAAAGGCTTTGTGTATGGCGTGGAACATCTTGCGCCTCTGTTGGGAATTTCAGCCTTAGCCCTCTCATTATTGGTTATTCCCATTGCGACAGAATTGCCGGAAAAAGTGAATAGCGTGCTATGGATTAGACGAGGGCGCGATACCCTAGCCTTCGGCAATATTACGGGGGCCATGGTTTTTCAAGGAAGCCTTTTGCCAGCCTTAGGTATTTTCCTGACTCCGTGGAGCCCGAAGTCGGAGACCATTATCGGCATGGCAATCACCTTAATTGCCGCGTCGTTTCTGTCGATAATCGTCCGGTCGGGCACGGTGAAAGTGTATCATTTACTTTTTAATGGCCTGTGCTATCTGATTTTTCTCATTGCGGTATTGCGCGTTGTCTAGTCTGTTATGTCGAAACCTCTCGTCTTAGTCACCAGGCAAATTCCCGATGTCGGGCTTGACCGCTTGAACGAGGAATGCCATGTGATTCTCTGGGAACATGATTCGGTTGCTCCACGGGATTGGGTCCTTGAGCATATTCGGGAGGCAGCTGGAGTGGTAAGTCTTCTGACTGATGTTCTTGATGCCACGGTCATTGCTTCAGCACCATTTCTCAAAGTTGTCAGCACCATGGCTGTGGGGTTTGACAATATTGATATCGAGGAATGTTCAACACGAAGAATCCCGGTTGGACATACCCCTGGCGTCCTGACAGAAACCACAGCCGACTTTGCCTTTGCCCTTCTCATAACGGTTGCTCGGAAAATCGTGGAGGGTGCGAGGTATGTGAAAGACGGTCATTGGAAAACGTGGAGTCCGACATTATTACTTGGGCAGGATCTTCATGGTGCGACATTGGGGATTGTGGGATATGGTCGTATCGGGCAGGCTGTCGCCAGGCGAGCTAAAGGGTTTGGTATGAGAATCTTGGCCTGTCGTTCCTCGGCTCAGGCACCAACGCATGGCGAGGATGATGACGACGTTGAGCTTGTCGATTTGCCGACAGTTTTGGCTGAATCAGATTTTGTGAGTCTTCACGTCCCATACACGCAGGCGACGCATCATTTAATTGGGAAATGTGAACTTGAGCGGATGAAAGGTAGTGCCATTCTTGTCAATACATCAAGAGGGGCCGTGATTGATTCGAATGCGCTTGCCGCGGCTCTCTCTGCGGGAGACATTGCCGCTGCGGCGTTGGATGTCACTGATCCTGAGCCGATTCCTCTGGACCATGCCTTGTTCCATGAACCCCAATGTTTGATTGTGCCGCACATGGCCAGTGCATCGATTGCGACACGGGAAAGAATGGCGGTCATGGCCGTAGAAAATCTCCTTGCAGGACTGCAGGGAACACGAGTGCCATTTGTTGTGAATCCCGAAGTCTATAGGTGAGGCATGCGATTGTCGGCATGAGAACAGTAAGTCACGATTGTTGCTGCATGCGATCCTGCTGCTTGGTAGAATGCGGGGGTGTGGAACATCATCAAGTCATTGGGACTGTATGTGAACGCGGCTATGCTACAAGCCAAGACCAGAAGGATATGATTATGATTAAAGTTACGCAATCCGCAATCGCGAAGCTCAAAGCCTTAGTCGTCGAGCATCCTGAAGATCCTATCGTGCGTATTCAGGTTCATGACCAAGACGACCAGAAAATCACGTTTAGTATTACCTTGGAAGACTCGGTGCAGCCTGATGATGAGGTCCAAGAAATTGATCAACTCACAATTGCGGTCGCGGCCAACAGCGCTTCACGCATGAAGGGTGTTGTCCTTGATTATCAAGAACCGCAAGGCTTTTCGTTTGAACACCCGGAAACGCCGGGCCATCATGATGAGTTTCCCCTCAATCTCATTAATTTGAATTAACGAGATCGAGTTTATGCGTTTTGCCTTTCCTGCCTCTTTTGTCTGCTTATGAGTTCTCGCCTCCATACGTTCTTTGCCTCCTGTCCTCCAGGGTTGGAGCCAGCCATGGTTCAGGAATTAGAACGATTGGGAGCCCTGGCCATAGATGCCACGCAGGGAGGCGTTGAGTTTCAAGGGTCGTTTACGCTTGGGTATTATGTGAATCTTGAAAGCCGCATCGCCAGCCGTGTGCTTTTACAACTTGCGAAGGAGGCATATCACAGTGAGCACGATATTTATCGCATCGTGTTTCGATTGGCCTGGTGGGAATGGTTTACCGTTCAGCAAACGATAAAGGTCAAAGTCCAAGCAAAGCGTTGTCCGCTTGCAAGTCTTGACTTTGTGACACTGCGAATTAAGGATGCCGTCTGCGATGCCTTTATGAAGAAAAAAAAGGCTCGTCCTCACGTCGATACACATAACCCCGATATCCAGATTGTTGGCTTTCTCGACGAACGAAGGGTGACGGTCTACCTGGATACCTCTGGCGAGCCATTATTTAAACGAGGGTGGTCTCAGATCAGAGCGGAAGCCCCGATTCGAGAAAATTTAGCTGCCGGTCTCCTTCGGCTAGCCGGTTGGACTGAAGCGCTGCCGCTGTTAGATCCCATGTGTGGCGGTGGCACGATCCTTATTGAGGCAGCGCATATGGCCAAGCGAGTGGCACCTGGACTGGGGCGGCGTTTTGCGTTTCAAACATTTCAAGGGTTCGATGCGCAGCTGTGGGATAACATCTGTCGTGCCAGTGTGGAAAAACAACAAGCAGCCGTCTCGGTTTCGCTTTTTGGTTCGGATCGAAATGAAAAGGTGTTGCGGATTGCTGAGATGAACTGCCAAACGCTGGGGCTATCGAAAATGATCACGTTACAGCATGCGGATGTTCTGACGCTTGATGCTCCTCGGAAAGAAGGCATCTTGCTCTCCAATCCCCCCTATGGTGTCAGGCTTGGTGAGTATGCTGAATTGGCAGAGTTTTATCCGCAATTTGGGGATGTGCTCAAGAAAAAGTTTTTCGGCTGGCGTGCCTATATTTTTACGGCGGACCGACGGGTGCCGAAAATGATTCGTCTGTTACCTACACGCAAAGTGCCGTTATTCAACGGCGACCTGGAATGCCGTCTATATGAATTCAAACTGGTTCAGGGCGGCCATCGAAAAAGGCGTCGATCCGGTGTTGGGACCCACTAGCTGAAAGGGGCTGAATATCTAGAGCGCCCGTTGTCCGGGAGTACTATGAATCGTTAACCATACGTCTTCCACGCAACGAAGGATGTAGATCCATTCATTGCAGTTTTTCGGTTTCTTAAAAACATATCGAGGCAGCGAGGGTTTGAGTACTTTGGCGAGAATCCGTGGGTTTGTGGTGTGGGTTAACACCCCAATGGGGATGGTACTGATCTCCGGTTCTTGGTGAATTTCTTCAAGCACGTCAAGTCCGCTCATGCCAGGTAACTTCAATCGTAACAAAATGAGGTCGGGGCGAGGGGCGTCAAGAAATGGATGTTCTTGCCGTAGGTAGGCCAGGGCTTGTTCGCCGTCTTCTACTTCCTGAATGTCGACACTGACAATCTGAGCGACGCTTAAGGCTTCCTGTAAGGAATGGACCTGATCGTGTTCGTTCTCGACCAATAAAATTTTTAAAGACTGTGTCATGACAATGCTCTAGCGAATCGAAATCTGTTCATCGCTTTTACTCGCTTGAGTTTCATTCTCGGGATTGCCCTGTTTATGCGAGGCATGCGAGTGCTCTTTGCTGAATGCACGGCTTTCTCCAGTTAAAGAGTATCGGTCGAAATTCGTAGTGAGTGAAGGTGGAGTCGATGAGCTCGTTGGGCTGGGGAAATGTTGATGATGGGCTTATGAAATTCCATGTATTTCTTTTTGGGAACGCATGATTGTTATGTGTAGGAGCGACTTTGTGTTGGTAGATGATACTCAAGTTTTTTGACGTCGCACTGTGAAACGTTTCAGTCCAGAGTTGAATGTTCTCGGCAAATTGTTGTGATTTCATGTATTTCGAAACGGTTTCAAAGAAACTGGAAAAACAGATAAGACGTTTTTAGAGGTGCCTTGATGAATGTATGGACAAGAACGGTGCGTCTGGCGTCACGTCTTTTGTGGCTCAATGCTGTTTCGATATATCCCGTTACGGAATTTTGCCGAAAGCTTGGTAGGTTGTGTGATGAAGCATAATCCTTCTCTTCTTTTAGTGATACCTCCTTTGACGCAATTGAATACCCCCTATCCGTCAACTGCCTACCTTACGGGGTTTCTTCGGTCTCGAGGCTATTGTGTTGAGCAGGCGGATGTGGGAATAGAGATGGTGCTGCAGCTCTTTTCTCGCTCTGGATTGCAGCAAGTCTTTTCTCAACTTCGACTTAAGAGCCACGAACTTCCAGGTGAAGCGCTGCAAATGTTGAGTTTAGAACGGGCTTATCTGGACACAATTGATGCGGTCATCGGTTTTTTGCAGGGGCGTGATGTCAGTTTGGCCTCGCGTATCTGTCAAGGAGAGTTTCTTCCTCAGGGGCCTCGCTTTCATTTGTCCGCAATACATCGAGATGATGGCGAACAGCACAGATCGAACAATCAAACCGATCATGCAAAGCATTTAGCCTCCCTGTATCTGGAAGACCTGACAGATTTAATTCAGGCGACTGTCAGCCCACATTTTGCGTTAAACCGCTATGCTGAATCGATTGTGCGGGAAACGTCATCATTTCAAGAGATTCGCAACGCGATTGATGACGCGCCAAGTCTGACGGATGAATTCATGTTAGAGAGGTTTTGGAAGCATGTAGATAGAACCTCTCCAGCGATAGTGGGGTTTACGATACCGTTTCCAGGCAATGTCTATGGCGCATTTCGAATGGCCTGCGACCTCAAAACCAAGAGGCCTGACATCAAGGTGATGCTTGGGGGCGGTTATGTGAATACGGAATTACGAAAGCTGAGCGATCCCAGAGTCTTTGATGTGATTGATTACGTGACCTTAGATGACGGTGAACAACCCATGCTTTGTCTGTTGAAGCATGTAACCGACGCGAAACAGGAGCCGGCGTTGTGTCGAACGTGGTTACGGTCACAGGGAACGGTCATGTGGTGTGATGCGGCAAAGGAGCGTAATATTCCTCAAGCAGACGTGGGTACGCCGACCTATGATGGCTTACCATTAGATCGATATTTGACGGTGTTGGACACGCTGAACCCGATGCATCGTTTATGGTCGGACGGCCATTGGAATAAACTCACTATTGCGCATGGCTGTTACTGGAAGCAATGTACATTCTGTGATGTTGGCCTTGATTACATTGGCCGATATGAAGCGTCACCGGCGGAGGTGTTGGTTGATAGAATCGAAGCCTTGATTGCAGAGACTTGTCGACGGGGGTTTCATTTTGTCGACGAAGCGGCTCCTCCTGCAGGCCTGAAAGCTATGGCCTTGTCATTGTTGGAACGAGGTGTGACGATTTCATGGTGGGGAAATATCCGTTTTGAAAAAGCCTTTACGCCAGACCTCTGCCGGTTATTGGCGGCGTCCGGGTGCATCGCCGTGAGTGCGGGGTTAGAGGCCGCCTCAGACCGGCTTTTGGAATTGGTCAAAAAAGGTATCACCGTCGATCACACCGTTGAAGTGCTCTCAGCCTTTCAACAAGCCGGCATTCTCGTGCATGCCTATTTGATGTATGGGTTGCCGAGTCAGACGATTTTGGAAATGGTGGAGAGCTTGGAGCGCGTGCGCCAGATGTTTGCGCATGACTTGATTCAATCAGCCTTCTGGCATCGATTCACAGCCACATCGCACAGTCCGATAGGGCTTCAGCCGGAATCTTACGGCATACGATTAATCACGCCGACGTTTAACGGGTTTGCCGAAAATGACTTGCAGCATGACGATCCTATTGGAGATGTTCCTGAATGGCTGGGTGATGGTTTGAAAACGGCACTTCTGTACTTTAAGGAGGGTGAAGAGTTAAACCGTGATGTTCGATCCTGGTTTTCTGAACATGTCCCTCGTCCGAATGTTCGGCGAGATTGGGTAAAGCGAGTGCTTGCGTCTGGACCGCCTGAAGATCCATCTCTCTTGGAGAGAAAATTTGTATGGATTGGCGGTACGCCGGTGAGTGAAGTTCGAGGCGCCAAACGATGTCGGCTTATTTTTCCAAGTCGATCTGATGATGGTGAGGTCACGCTATCACGAGAACATGCCGATTGGCTTATCGATCTCATTCAACGAGCGACGCCCGGCAGCGAAATAATGGAACAGGGCTATCCATCGTACAAAGATGTCCGCTCGACGTTTCCGCTTGGTGCAGCCGATGGGTTTGATGAGTTTGTACAGACCCGCGGATATCGTCTGGCACGGCAGATTGGTTTATTGATCGTGTAAGAATGAGTTGTGTGTTTCAGGTATGCGTAAGCCGTTGTTCTATGAGGAAAGGAATGTAATTGTATGACCATGTCAGAATATCCACGTAGTCCAAAAATACAGGTAGGAGGGCTTTGTCACCTTGGCCGACTCTTCGACAAAATTCGCATGCGACATAGGGGGTTGATCCAAGATTATCATTATTTGACAACTGGGTTTGATAAGTACTTGCTTGAGACAATTCAGGTGAACGATGAAGAATTGGAAAAGCAGGTTTTGAAAGGGCGCACTGACGAGGAATTGCTTGCCTGGATTAATGAAAATGGAAAAATTCTTTCAGAGGAAGAACGGGCGCAATGGAACACTATGGTGTTGACTGGCAAGCCGCAAAATGAACAAGCTCGACAGCGATTCCATGGGTTAGTCGAGGCACTTGCCAAAAGTCGGGAAATCTCCGTTGCGCAACTGCCCGAGCTGTTGACTTGGGTCGATGTCATTGAATGTGATGAGGGGAGACTCTAGCGCTTTTTACTGGTGTGGTTTTGACGAGGCCCAGTGGTGTGAGGCCTAGATGTTCGTTAATCTTGGCCTGTCAATGCATACCAACATTTCCCTAAGTTCTGCTTGCCGAAGTTGGCGTCTTCTCTGAAATGAAAGAGGGTTAATCCTTTTGCCCAGTTTTTTTGATGATATGGTACCCAAATTGGGTTTTAACCACGTTGCTAATGCTTCCATGGCCTAAGCGTTTGACGGCATCTTCAAAGGCTTTGACCATCTTGCCTGGCCCAAACCACCCAAGATCGCCACTTTTGGATTTACTTGGACAGGTCGAAAACTCTTTCGCCAATTCGGCAAACTTGCCTCCGCTTTTTATTCGTTTTCGCAGGTCGTCGGCTAACCCTTTTTCTTTCACTAATATATGACTGGCTCTCCACTCCATATACTCTCCTTCAGTGTCATTCAAAATTTATAAGATCAGCACAAAACCTCGCCAATTATACGGTCTTTCGACGATGAGAAAAAAGTATCAAAGACACTGAAAGCTGTCAATTCTGACCAACCATAGATGGTGGCGAGCAGTGGTCGTTTTTACAGGAAACTCGTGTATGCATTCTTAAGTGATACGAAATTCGTTGGGTGAGTGCTTGAACGTGTTATGACGCAAGAAGCGTTCGGCCAGTATGTTCAGTTATAGCCGTTTCAGTTATGACGAATCTACAGGTCACCCTATTGAATACTGATTGACCCTTCGTGATTGAACCGTCAATTGTCTGCAGGTCATCCAGGCGGGCATAACCTTCCTTATGTTCACATTGTACCGCGCGGAGTTCGTTGTATTTTTCCGTTTGGAACTTATTTGGATTCGCTATAATGTATGTAAGAGTAGATGGCGTATTTGCTATCGAAGGATGAACGATCGCCTTTACAAATTGGCGCATTGCTGAATGAGTAGGATATGAGTAGGATGATGTGTGAGTGGTTGTGTGAAGAAAGGAGGGGAGCATGCCAACGAATCTTGCCATTGATGACAAACTTGTAGATGAAGTGAAACGTTTAGGAGGTCACACAACAAAACGAGCAGCCGTGAATGAAGCCCTTCGTGAATATGTGACTCGCCGAAAACAGAAAAAATCCTCGAGATTTTTGGGACCCTTGAATGGGATCAAAAATATAATTACAAAACCGCACGAAAACGGAAATGACTGTATTAGTTGATACATCGGTCTGGTCACTCTCTCTTCGAAAGGATGGTCCGGCAAATCAGGTATCGGTTAAGAAACTCCAACACCTTCTGCTAGATACGCAAGACATTGTCCTCATTGGGATCATTTTACAGGAAATTCTCCAGGGTTTTCGACAAGAACGCACCTTTACGAAAGTCCTCTCCTATTTTAAAGCCCTTCCCTTACTCCCTTTAAACAGAAGTGACTGTATTGCGGCAGCCAAACTTCGCCGTCAAGCGACAGCAAAAGGCCTGAACCTCTCGACTCCAGACTGTCAGATTGCCGCCGCCGCCATCAAGCATAATTGCCATCTCCTCACAACCGATAAAGATTTTTTGCACATCGCAAAATGGGCACCTCTGCAATTGCTCTAACTTCACCCAATCCATTTTCTCAAAATATATTTTTAAATTACGGTCAGAACAAGTTCTCTTGAGGCATAGTCTCCAATCTTCCCTCATTATGGAGGTTCCATTTAAGAGGGAAATGGGTTAATCCCTATTGCGCTATGGGTCTTTGGTAAGAGTCGGTGAATGCTTTGGCGGAAATGGTTCAGATTTTTCGCCAGCACGTCTTAATATCACTGAACTGCTGCTCCACTTTAGGATATCAGCGATTTGTTCATTCATGATCGGTTTGAGTGCCCCACCAGTGAATCCTGGTTCAGCATCAAGGGTGAAGGGAATAAAGAGTGTCAGTAATTGATTCGACTGAAAGTAGTATTGAATGTTAAGCTCCGCATTTACCCTGTCATAAAAGAGATTCGCGTGAGAAGCACTGTAGCCGAGGGCGAATATACTATGGATTGGCCAGGCATCGCTCAGGTGTAATGTATTGGTATCCACTTGTTCGACAGTCCAGTTTTCTTGTGCCTCTTGGGCAACGTGATCAAGAGGATTATCCATCACAGTTGCCCGAATATATGTAGCGGAGGAGCATCCCCACATTCCAAAAATAACCACGATGAGAATGAACCGAAGTCGCTTCATAACCCCTCCCCGTTTAGATTTGCCGGATTACTCATTGTGTCATGGAATAGCGGTAAAGTCTCCAAACAAATAAGAGGATGCGGAAAAAATGTTAGTTAACTTGTTTAAATGATACTTCTCCTGATGTATTGATTCGATGCAGGGGAAATAGTGCTTTTTATTATTTCCATATCGATGTCGTGATCATAGTCCTGGTGAAAAACAACAAGGATGGTATCTTGCTCTTAGTACTCTCCCTTCTTATGCATTCCGGGTTATGTCCAGACGTTTGCTAATCCCAGTCCGCTGATGAGCACCAGTATCCCACCGATGACCTGTTTATAGCGCTGATCGTTTTCCAGGATGACATCATGAAATTTGAGGCCAGTCATATGCCCAATGGCTGCAATGGGAAGAAGTGTGAGGGCGGTGAGCAGGTGCAGTTCTAGCCCGAGTACAACAAAGGTGCTCATTTTGATCGTGACGAGAGTAAACCAGAGAACGTATAACGTATTGCGTAATTGATCGGGTGCGACATTTTTCATGGCGACGGCCACCATGAGTGGCCCACCGGTCAGCGACGTTCCTGCCACATATCCGCCGAGTGCAAGCAATAGCCTATCGCTCCAGTTTTTCTCGCTGCTGATGGAGAGGTTGAGCGCCCACATCAGTCCGTAACCGAGTGCGACGGCATAGATAAAGATGAGCAACCACTCTGTGGGTAGCGTGATGAGACCGAACACGCCAATCAACGTGGTGGGAATGATGAAGAGGCTGGCATGCCGCAAATAGACCCAATCGACATTGTCAATACGGGTGCGTAAGGTGAGGGCGGAAAAAAATAAGAGATGTGTTCCGATAATGGGCAACCAAAAGAGGGGTTGGTTATACAGGAACAGCATGAGCGGCAACCCAAGCGCGGCACCGCCAAACCCCAACCCACTGCGAACAAAGCCCGTCCAGATAAACAGGAGTCCCACGAGGAATAGTTGGGTGGCGTTGAAGTCCGCGAGGATATTCGTCATGAGTTGTTTTTTGACATGGTGGTTTTCTCTTGCCTTTCAATCTGGCACATAAGCTAGGCACTCATCCAACGTGATCTGAATGTATCGGGATTGCGACCAACCAGATGGGAAAGGGATTCTATGGTATTTTAACTTTTTCTCAGTACCTATGATCTGACGCCTGCAGGCTCTAGCCGTGCCACGACTCTTTCATTTGCTTGATGTGTGTGCTTGCGTTCGACCGGGCATGTGTATTCCGCAAGATAGGATGAGGTTTCGCTAGAGTCCGTTGAGTGAACACCTCTCATACTGGGCGGGCTTGTTTGAGCGCAGCGAGTTTGCCCGCCTCACCAACCGGGGTTCATCTTATCCGATGAGCCTGGCCTGGGCGTTCATGGTTTTGGGTCCTTTTGCCGAAACAAAAGGGCCTCGGCCGCCGGGACGAACCCCGGCAGAATGCAAAAACCTAGGACGATAAGAAAGGCATACGATCAATGAGGGAATGGGAATGCGCCATGTTCTTAGGCAAAAGCTCCTCTGACACTATATGAAAAGTTTAAAAATTATACGATTCCATGTTGTTTCTCGTAGGGTGAAGACGGGAGGCTAAGGAGATTGTAGGACTCCAAGCAGTTGTCGAACAGTCGATACTTTATCGGGACGTGTGGCAATAACTCCCTGTGTAGTCGTGTTGGATTGATTAAACGGAATTGGTTGCCAATTCCGGTCCGCGACGGTTCCTCCGGCTTCTTGAATCAGGAGCACTCCAGCGGCAATATCCCATTCATGTTGACCGCCAGGGTTGAGTGTCATGTCCACGCGTCCAGCGGCTTGAAGTGCGAGCGCATAGGCAATTGATCCAAATGCCTGGCACGTTATTGCCGGCTCAATCAATTCCAATTTCGTTCGTTGTGCTTCCGAGGCGTTCGCTAAGCAGTGGAGATGGTCGGTTTGTGTGTCTTTAACGTGTATTGGTATGCCGTTGAGGTAGGCACCCTCGCCTTTGACGGCAGAAAACATTTCGTTAGTTGCCGGATTGAAAATCACGCTTAGCGTGAGTTCTTGGTTTTCTACCAGTGCAATGGAGATGGCATATTGCGGAATCTTGGAAATGAAGTTTCGTGTTCCGTCAATGGGGTCAAGAATCCACACTCGACTTTTTTCTAGCCGTTTGCGGTCATCGGGGCTTTCTTCTGAAAGCCAGCCATCGTGTGGGTATTTGCTGAGTAATCGCTCTTTGAGCATGCGATCGACTTCTAGATCGGCTGTGGTGACTTGAGAAGAGTCCGGTTTAATCGAAACATCAAAACCGTTTTTGGCAATCTCTAAGACTCTGGATCCAGCCTCTCGAACGACTTCCTGAAGGAACTCGGCTATGGGGTGATTGTGCGTGGTCTTTGTCTGCGATTGAGAAATGTGCATAGGATTTTCAGTCTCTCTTGATGATATGTCTTTATCTCACTATAGTCGTGAATGAAAAATGAGTCAAAGTTGTGCTCGCATTTCTAGGATTGTCCTACTGTCTTGAAAAAGGTAAGATTTTAGGAAACACCGTGTTCGTGCCGGTTTTATGCGTGCAATGGTTTCGTTCTTCTCTCGATGTACGCGATGTTCATGACGCTGACGAGGTGTTGATAGCATAGATCGTAACGTGATCCGCACTTTGGCCATGCCCAAAATCCGTGTGTCCCTCAATCTGCCGCCTCATCGATTGTTAGCCTACTATGAAGGTGTGGCCGATGACGTGGTGGCGAGTGCGCAGGATGGACGGAAAATACGGTTCCCTGCACGAGTCCTGCGCCCCTTTTTGACCCAGAATGGCGTCGTTGGAACGTTTTATATCACATATGATGGCAACAAGAAATTTGTGTCTATTGAACGTGCTGCCGTTCGGTCGACTTCCTAAGGCCCATGTCGGCTGAGGAGTATACCCTTGGCGGGCTTTTTCTCAGTGCCTTTCTTTCGTCGACGCTTTTTCCAGGAGGATCTGAAATTGTCCTGGCTGTATTGGTGGCGCAACGAACCTATGATCCATGGATGTTATGGGGGGTTGCTACCGCTGGCAACACGTTAGGAGGCATGACCTCTTGGGGACTTGGGTTCCTGTTGAGCTGGCGTTTTCCGGTTTCCGGCTTGACTAAGCGTCGTCAACGGCAGGCCGTGGAACGGATTCAGCAGTGGGGCAGTCCGTTGCTGCTGTTTTCTTGGGTTCCTGTGATTGGAGACCCGCTTTGTGTGGCTGCCGGATGGTTACGTGTGAATGGGGCCGTAGCCATGCTATGGATAGGGTTGGGAAAAGCTCTGCGATATGCCGCCATCATTGCGATGATGTAAGGGGTGTCCGTAGGGCCTATTGGTGATGAGTCACGACGATTAATCATTCGAATGGTCTTGAATCGTGTCCGTGCGTCCCATGTTTCGAAATGTACATCTTTTTCATTCCCCAATGTCTGCGTAGGTAAGAGAGCAGAAGCCGTTTCTGTCCCCCAACCGTATTGTAGAAAGGACTTCATGAACGTTCCTCTTCTTGATTTACAAGCACAATTTCAGTCTATTCGACATGAGTTACTGCCCTCGATAGAAGCGGTCTGTGAAGAGCAGGGGTTCGTATTAGGCCCGCGCGTGGCGTGTCTGGAGCAAGCAATTGGCAAATATGCCGGGACGGCGCATGCGGTCGGTGTGGCATCGGGGAGTGACGCGTTGCTGCTATCATTGATGGCGTTAGGCGTTGAGCCTGGTGATGAAATTGTTACGACACCGTTTACGTTTTTTTCAACGACAGGAGTCATTTCGCGTCTTCGGGCGATTCCGGTCTTTGTCGATATTCAACCTGATACGTTTAATCTTGATCCCGGGCAACTCGCCGCTGCAATAACTGACCGAACAAAGGCGATTATTCCAGTCCATTTATTTGGACAATGTGCGGATATGGAAAAGATTATCCATATTGCCATGTCCCGGAACATACCGGTTGTTGAGGATGCGTGTCAGGCCATTGGGGCTGCACGAAACGGCGTGCGGGCCGGAGGAGTGGGAACGACTGGTTGTTTTAGCTTTTTCCCGTCGAAGAATTTAGGAGGATTTGGGGATGGTGGAATGATTACCACGCATGATGAATCTCTTGCCGATCGATTGCGAGCGCTTCGTGTTCATGGGAGTCGATCAGATTATCACCATCATTTGATCGGGATGAACAGCCGTCTTGATGCGCTGCAAGCAGCCGTTCTCCAAGTCAAACTCAAATACCTTGATCAGTGGACTGAAAAGCGACGAGGGAATGCCAAAGGATATCAACGGCTCTTCGAGCGAGCGGGATTACTGGATCGCGTGACCCTCCCCGCCGTTGAGCAGGCCAATTATCAT
Source organism: Nitrospirales bacterium (assembly GCA_021604005.1). GTDB lineage: Bacteria > Nitrospirota > Nitrospiria > Nitrospirales > UBA8639 > JAGQKC01. The sequence goes on from BQIV01000004.1 coordinate 126,924, forward strand.
GTCTACAACCAATTCACGATTCGAACGTCCAAGCGCGATCAACTCAGTACTTACCTGACTGAACATGGAATTGGGAACAAGATCTATTACCCGGTCCCACTCCATCTTCAAGAATGCTATCAAGTCTTGGGCTACGAGAAAGGGCGATTCCCTGTTTCCGAGCAAGCCGCTCAAGAAGTGCTGTCCCTCCCTATTTATCCAGAGCTTTCCGATGAGCAACAGGGGTACGTCGTTCAGACGATCAAAGCGTTCTTTGATGCCTGCTGACCGATCATCTGAGGGGAATCATGCCCTAGTCCTCTCTCTCCTCAAACCAACTGAGATTCAACTGCACTCTGACTCCAAGGACGAAGGCATTCCGGACTGCTGGGTTCGTATCGGGATTGATAATGTATTGCACGTCTGGTTGGAGGACAAGCTCCGGGCCCACGTTGAGAGCATAGGTGAACTCCAGGGCAATTTCCGAATCGGTGGTCGATTGGCCGGTGCGGCGCCTCGCGCGTGTAAAATGACTGCCGTTACGAGTGACCGCCACCCCCATGCCTAATCCATCAACATCGCGGCCCGGGATCAAGCCTCTATAGACCAAGCCTCCTCCATAATATTGAGAGAGTCGGTTTACCCGAGGATCGGCGTATCCGACACGAGCAAAAAACGTGAGATGTTGACCGGGATCTTGAGGTTCACGAAACACGATATGTTCGATCAATCCATACGCTCCATAGGTTCCCTGACGAACCACTGGGTTTCCCGCGCGGTCGATGGCACTCAGGTCGTTCAAGTCTGTCGAATACCCCCATAGGCCTGCGGCATATTTCCCTTGATATTCCACGGGGGCCGCCCGTCCTACGCGCTGGAAAACCAAGCGCAACGGCCTTGCTCGAAGGACTGTCTTTCTGGCCTCTTTGGTCATCAGCTTTTTGAAGGTATAGTAAGCCATTTCAGTCGCAGCAAAAATCCCATTCTTCTTGTTGAGGATAATCTCTGTGCCATTAGAGCCGTTTGGATCACCCGGTACGCCATCGGCGATGACGGCCCGGACGGCAATCGTATCGGAGAGAAAGGCTTGTCCTCGCAGGCTGAGTGAGGTGTCAGGAAACGTAGAAGGACCATTTTCTCCGCTATTGGCGAACTCAGGTCCTGTTCCAAAAGAACCGTTGAGAAACAGTTCCGAAGAGGATTGAATGACATCAAATTCCGACGTGATGTCATACAGGCCAGCGAGCAATGACACGCGTTTCTTCAGAAAATTTTGTTGGTACCAGGCTTCAAACAACTTCCAGGTATTGGGAGCTGCAATACTGCTTACCGATTGGATATCCCCCACATGGTCGCTGGGGTTCTTTCCATACAGTCCCAACCCATACAGAAAGAAGGTCGCTTCATGCCAGTCGAATAATTTCTGTCCGTCAACGGTCAGTAGCAAATCAACATTCCCGGCGGCAGCCGTTTTTTGCTGTCGCCCTCCGGAGACGTTACTCAACACATCAAGCGTGTTGATCGTTTCGAAAACAAGACCATGTTCCCGAACATCGGATCGAAAGGCATTCCACTGTTCAAAGAGACCTGGTGATGCTTCGGTCCTCAACGTCTCTTGAGAATGGGCTGAGGCAGGAATCAACCATTGAAGAAGCAGAAGGCTGAAGACGATTGCTCTCAACCCTTTTTGCAGGAACAATGTGTGGAGCACATTCGTCATTCGCGGGCCGTAGTTCGCAAGAGCCTGCGTTTGAGAAGAGGTGAATGCTGGTTGATCAAGGATGCGGTTCAAAATCAGAAGGAAAATAAATCGTCTTTAACAAGGTACAATCATGAACACGCGAATCAACAATGTGTGGACACAAATTCGGTCAAGCCTGTGGCTTATCCCTGCCGTGCTGACTGCCTCCGTCATCGCCCTGGCGTTTTTGACACTATTTGTCGATCGATATTCGACTGTGGCTCGGGTATTACAAGATCAGTGGTTGTTTACCATCGGCCCTCAAGGGGCCAGGACTCTCATGGCGACGGTGGCTGGGTCCGTTATTGGCATTGCCGGCGTTTCCTTTTCCATCACTATCGTGGCCCTGACACTTGCTTCTTCTCAATTTGGGCCCAGGCTTTTGAATAACTTCATGAAGGATATGACGAACCAGATGGTTTTGGGAATATTCATTGCGACCTTTATTTACGGTCTTTTAGTGTTGGGCGCGATTCGGGAAAGTGAAGCCCACGTCTTTGTTCCCCAGATTTCTATTAAAGTGGGCATTGTTCTGACTTTCATTAGTTTGGGGACCTTTATCTATTTTATCCATCATATTTCGGCCTCGATCCATGCGGAAACGATCATGACCGATGTCAGTCATGATTTAGAAAAGTCTATCATGCAATTATTCCCGGAAAAAGTCGGACATGATCACGCAAGAACAAAGTCCTCTGCAACACCAAGTCTTCCTCAAAATTTTGAACAACATGCGCGATCCATTGTTGCACCATCCAGCGGATACCTTCAGGCCATTGATCACCAGGAAATGCTGGCCTTAGCCACTGAGCATGACTTACTGATTTACGTGCAACATCGTCCCGGGGAATTTATTGTAACACACGAAACCCTTGCGAGAATTTGGCCGCCACATCATAAAGAAGACGCTCTGCTCCGGAAAATCGCCCACACATTTTTAATCGGAAGTCAACGAACAGACGAGCAGGATGTGGAATTTGCCCTTCATCAATTGGTGGAGATAGCCTTACGAGCGCTCTCTCCAGGCATTAATGATCCGTTCACCGCTATTGGCTGTATTGACCGGCTTGGAGGGTGTCTGAGCCTCCTTTCGGACCGAACTCTGCCTTCTGGTTATCGCTATGACGAGACGAATACGTTGCGAGTGGTCGCACATCCCATCACCATGGATGGTATTTTTGATGCGGCATTCAACCAAATTTGTCAAGATGGAGGAGCTTGCGTGGCGGTAGGGCTGCGATTATTGGAAACGTTTGGCGTCTTAGCTTCCCGGACGAACACCCCAACCATGCAAGCGCCGATACGCCGTCATGCCCAGATGGTCAAGGACGAAATGTCAAGGCGTATCCAAGAGGAAGCAGATCTACAAGAAGTGGAAAAGCGATATGAAGAAATTCAAAAACGGCTGTCCCTCCCAGAACACCGTTCATAAAAGTCTGGGAGCGTGGTCTCGTTCACTGATGATGCCGGTATGAATGAGCAATGTCTTTGGTTATGGATACGTCGCCTGGATAGTGCTGCTGAGACCTCCACGGGCCGTGAATTCACCCGTGACGGTGGCGGATAGGGGTTGGCAGGCTTTGACGAGATCAGCCAGAATGCGATTGACGGCATTTTCGTAGAAAATGCCAAGATTGCGATAGGCATGGATATATTCTTTGAGTGATTTTAATTCTAAGCAGGATTGGTCCGGAACGTAGGTTAGTCGAATTGTTCCAAAGTCCGGCAACCCCGTTTTGGGGCAAATGGCAGTATACTCGGGAATGTCAATCGTAATTTCATACCCGTGATACTGATTGGGCCAGGTTTCAATAGACGGCAATTTGGTACGGAGGCCACTTTTGGCATGCTGTGCTGTGTAGCCGGTCGCGGTCTTGCGGTGTGTAGGTTTCATGGTCGAGTTATCCTTATCGCGGGTTCACATTCATTTCAATGAAAGAGCCGTCAACGATAGAGCAGACAAAGTGGCAGTTGCCAGGTCATTCTCTGGGTCAGGAGAATTGCTAAAAGTTCATCGAATTCGCGACTTTCGATGGATCGCGACAAACGTGTCATGAGTGTACCTTCATTTCCTCAACTCTATCAATATGCGTGCTCTCTTTGTTGAGAATGTTTCGACCCCTCCGCTATAATCGGCTCTTCCCTTAACTGGGATTTTTCAGTCAGCTATATGTCTTCCTGATGAAAAAAATAAAAAGTGCCGACGTAATTTCCTCCACGTTTATGAAGGAAATGTGAGGTGATGCGTTGGATGTGACGATGTGTTTAATTCGTAGAATATTGAATGATGATCGATAGCGACGATTTTGTTCGGGCGTTACAAGATATCGGCATAGACTTCTTCACAGGCGTTCCTGATACGATTTTAGGAGGCATTATCGCGACGCTGACTGAAGCGCGTCTGTATGTGCCTGCCGTTCGTGAGGATGAAGCCGTTGCGATGGCTGCCGGAGCCTATTTGGGTGGAAAAATTCCTGCCGTCTTGATGCAAAACTCCGGATTAGGCAACGCGCTTAATGTTCTTGAATCTCTGAACCTCATTTACCGGATTCCATGTGTACTTCTTGTATCCTGGCGTGGGTTTGAAGGGAAAGATGCTCCAGAGCACCTGGTCATGGGACACACAATGACGCAGTTGTTAGATACCATCAAGATTCCTCATCGCACGCTCTCGGCTGAAACGGTTGTGGACGATCTGAAGTGGACAGCGACTACGTTCATGGAGCAACGCATCCCATTAGCTTTATTGCTGAAAAAAGGCATTGTCAAAACGGTGCAGCCATAGTGGGGGAAAGGCAAAATGCAAAATTTAAAGTGCAAAATGAAAGATGATAAGGAGCACGGCATTTAGCTTTTTTGCTTTTTCCCTTGATATCGTTACTGACTATTTTATGGGCTTTTCTACCAGAAGCTTCTGATGGATTTCAGGATGTTTAGAATTCATAGCGAGAGAGCAAATGATTGGTCCTGAAGAAGGGGTGATGCAAAGCCGCGCGCAAGCGATGGGCGCGCTGTTGGAATTGATCACGGATCAACCGCTGATTATTTGCAATGGGTTTCCTTCGCGAGAAGCTCAGAAACTACGAGATCGCGACGCCAATTTTTATATGATCGGCTCGATGGGCGCGACGGCGGGAATTGGGCTGGGCTTGGCGTTGAGTCAACCTGAAAAAACCGTGGTGGTGTTTGACGGCGATGGCAATGTGCTCATGAGCATGGGCACGCTTGCGACCATCGGCGCAGTGAAGCCAAAGAATTTGGTGCATGTGGTGTTTGATAATGAAGTGTATGGAACCACGGGGAATCAGCCAACCTATTCGCGACTGGTGAATCTCGACACAGTGGCCAAGGCCTCCGGGTATGTAAACGTCGAGCGTGTGCGTGAACGTGAAGACATTGTGTATGAGTTTAAAGACATGCTCGCGAGCGAAGGGCCAAGTTTTCTCTTGATTAAGATCAATGAACAAATCGAAGATGCCGATCGGGTGGCTATCGAGCCAGCTGAGATGACGCGACGTTTCAAAGCAACATTCGATACGTGAAATGTCTGTAGCACCAAGCCATAACAGACGGGTCGTGCAGGTGCATGCTCTCATCTTCGGCTTTACGTTTCACGTCTAACGGTTTACGCCTTACGAAAGTCACAACATGATTCTTTTAAATCCTGGACCCGTGAATGTTTCCGATCGAGTCCGACGAGCACTGCTTGAACCGGATATTTGTCATCGTGAATCTGAGTGTTCCGAGCTTTTAGCGGATATTCGTCAGAAGTTGCTGCTCGCATTCGTGCCTGGGCATGAATCTGAGTATACCGCCATTTTGTTGACCGGTTCAGGAACTGCCGCGGCTGAGGCCGCGCTGTTGTCGAGTTTGCCTCAAGGCAAACGAATCATGGTGATTATCAATGGTGTCTATGGTCAGCGTTTGTGGAACATGGCGTTGACGCAACGGCTTGGTGGATTGGAGATGAGACTGGACTGGAACCAAGCTCCTGATCTTGAGAAGATTAAGTTGGCTCTTCGTCAACATAAGGAAATTCATACGGTGGCGATGGTTCACCATGAAACGACGCTCGGGTTCATGAATCCGGTGGAAAAAGTCGGGGAAATCGTTGATGGGCTCAATCGTGTCTTTCTCGTGGATTCCGTCAGTGGTCTCGGGGGAGAAGCTCTCGATATTGCCACTCCACATATCTATATGGTGGCCAGTGCCTCTCAGAAGTGTATTCAAGGATTTCCCGGACTGGCATTTGTCATTGTACGCAAGGGGTTTATGGAACAGAGCGTTATGAAGTATCCGAAGCGTAACTGGTATCTGAATCTTGCCAATTATTATGAAGAGCAAGAGCGGGGCAGCATTCCCTTCACGCCAGCCGTACAGGTGTATTACGCCTTTCGGGAAGCGCTGAACGAGTTGTTGGAAGAAGGTGTTGCAACACGTTGTGCTCGATTTCGAGGGTATGCTACCACCATTCGCATACGAATGGCCTCGCTTGGCATTCAGGCCGTCCTGAAACCGGAACAGCAGTCGAATACCTTGACGGCCTTTTATCTTCCAGAACATATGTCGTATGAGCTGTTGCATGATCAATTGAAGCAAGCGGGTTACGTCATCTATGCCGGACAGGGGCATATGGAGTCCAAAATTTTCCGCGTGGCGAATATTGGCGCCTTAACGGATAAGAATATTGCAGAGTTTCTTGATGCGTTTGAAGCGATCTTGACGAAACATGGCAACCCCGCATGAAGGCGGTCATATTAGCGGCCGGCGTTGGGAAACGATTGGGGGTTGTTGCCGAAGGGCGACCGAAGTGTCTCGTCGAAGTTGGAGGCCAATCGCTTCTGTCGCGACATTTGGACAACCTTTCAACGCTCGGTATTCGGACGGTGGTGCTTGTGGTGGGTTATCGGCAAGACATGATTCGGGAGGCCGTGGCGTCTTTGTCGTTTACGGGGGTGGTGCAGTTTGTGGTGAACGAACAGTACACCCGCGGAAGTATTACCTCGTTGTGGGAAACGCGAAATGAAGTCGATGATGACGTCATTATTATGGATGCGGACGTGTTGTATCATCCTGACATTCTCCGTCGACTAGTCGAGTCCACAAGTCCGAATGCATTATTAGTTGATGAATCCGTGTCCCAAGAAACAGAAGAATGTATGGTGGCGATTCAGGATGAGCGTGTGATCAGTCTCAGCAAACGGCTTCCCGCCCAGTATGATTTTGCCGGTGAAGGAGTCGGATTTTTAAAGGTTGCCAAAGGGGAGAACGCCGTGCTGTTTCAGTCTGTGCAAGGGCCTATAGAAGCGGGGCATCTCGATATGGAGTATGAAGATGCACTCAGTGCATTCTTCGAGCAGGTACCCGTTGGGTATGAGCGGATTGGCGGACTGCCCTGGATTGAAATAGACTTTCCCGAGGATGTGCGGCGAGCCGAACATGAAATTCTTCCAATGCTGTCATGTCAGGGGAGAGACGTTGGCTAGAAGTTTGTGGACATTTCACATGTAAGGCAATACGGACGATTCAGTACTCGGATGCGCCAACCGAGTTGACGTGTACGATAGAAGGGCAACCCTCAGTTTTTGTGTCATAATGGATGGAACACTACATAAACCGGCCACGAGTGTCATCGACACGGCTATATTGCTTGCCTCCTCGGGCATCTTTACGCTCGGTGCGAATCAGGAGAAGAGCGGAGCCGGGACTTTGACGAAAGTGAGTGGGTTGACCTTGTTTCAACGCGCAGTGTTAACCTTGCAGCGTGCAGGGATTTCACAAATTTGGGTCTTAGCCGGACGCGAAGAGAAGACGTTGCGGACGATGATCCAGGGAGATCCCCGTGTCGAAGCCGCCATTCGTTGGTTGCCTGTTCGGGAATTTCCTCCAACGGACCCTCAAACCTGGGAGGCGTTATCTGGGGAAATCAAGGGATCGTGCGTCATCATCGGGTGTCATGCGGTCTTTTCTCCATCATTGATTCAATCCTTACGCATGGTTGGGTCGGATGGTCGCGTTTTGGTTGCTGTGGGGCAAGCCGAAACGCATCGATACACCGGAAATCCTGGTGTGGTCTTTCAGGAAGATGTCGATCCGAGTGCGTTAGGAACGACAGTCGTCTTTCATGATCGGCATAATGCTCCCCTGGAGTTAGCGGCCGCCGAGACGCCGACGGCATCGTTTATTGCAGAGGATCTGGTGGTCTTACCGGCTCGATTGCTCGGTGTATCTGGTGTCTTACAGGCCGGCGGAGGAAATCCGGTTCGCTTGGCCTTAGAACAAGCGGCAATCGAGGGGATTATTCAGCCGGTTCCGATAGCCGCTTCACAGTATAGTGACGTTCGTGGTCCTAACGGGCTCCACGTAGCCGAACGGAACCTCTATCAATCTCTGCAGTCCTTAAAGGGAGGGATGGATGGCATTATTGATCGCTATGTGAACCGGAAATTATCCGGCATTTTCACGCAGGTTTTTTTGAAATTTGGCGTGTCGCCCAACATGATTACCATGGCGTCAATGGTCATTGGACTGATTGCGGCCGGATTTTTTGCTTTGGGTTCGTATCAATTCGGCCTTGTCGGTGCCTTGCTCTTTCAATTGTCAGTCGTAATTGACTGCTGTGACGGAGAAGTGGCTCGCCTAACATTTTCCGAGTCCCGCTTTGGACAAGAATTAGATATTTGGGCGGACAATGTGGTGCATATGGCAATTTTTGCCGGGATTGCTGCGGGTGCCTATGTCCACGGTCCGTGGGAAGGAACGAATTTACCACTGCTACTTGGCACTGTAGCGATTGTCGCTAATATGATTTCACTCTGGCTTGTCAATCGAGCACGATTTCTTCGTTCTCGCCCCCGTGCCTTACGCCGTTTAGGTGAATCGGCTCGGACGCGGATGGAGTTTATGCTTGGCAACGTAACCAATCGAGACTTTTCCGTCATTGTCCTGCTGATGGCCTGTGTGGATATTCTCGGATGGTTTCTGTGGATTGCCGCCATTGGTTCATGGGTGTTTATCGCCTCAATGGGATGGATTCTCCGAAACTCCCTTTTCTCCCGTGCTTAAACTCATTTTCCTTGCTGTCGGCTGTGTAGCCTTAGCTGGGATTATCTGGCACATCGGTCCAACCTCCATCGTTCACACGGCTTCACAGTTAGGCCCCCTTGCACTTGGGGTGATTCTTCTTCCCATGCTGGCTGTCTATGCGTTGGAAGCGCTCGGTTGGCGCTTGACGCTTGGCATGCACGCTCAACGAATAGGATTTGCCCATTTGTTTGCCATCCGCATGGCGGGAGAGTCCGTCAACGTGACGACTCCGGCAGCCTATGTCGGCGGAGAACCACTGAAGGCCTACCTGTTGAAGCCCTATGGCATTCCGTTTGTCGAGGGGTTGGCATCTGTGATTACGGCGAAAACGACGATGACCATCGCACAGGTTGCCTTTATTTTACTCGGCATTGGCCTTTCATTTTCGATGCTTGGGACATCCGAGCATTATGTGGTTGCCGCATTGGTCAGCGTTGGACTCTTGGCCTTTGGCGTGCTGGCGTTTGTGATGGTCCAGCGATATGGGCTGGCGATGGGCTGTCTTCACGTCTTGCGGTTCTGTCGAATCAAGTTTACATTTCTAGAAGAACGGAAAGCCTCACTCGAAGAATTGGATTCCACGATTCGGGCATTTTATAGTCAGCACCGTCGGACGTTCTATGTAGCCTTACTGACGTTTTTCAGTGCGTGGATGTTGGAAACGCTGGAAGTCTATGCCATCCTGTATTATTTAGATGTGCCTGTCGATATCGTGACCTCGCTCTCGATCGCGGCATTAACGGTATTTATTAAAGGGAGTACATTCTTTATTCCGGGAAGTTTAGGGGCGCAAGAAGGCGGGTATGTGTTACTCCTGCTGGCCTACGGGTATCCGGATGTCACCGGGATTACCTTCGCATTAATTCGGCGTCTCCGGGAAATTCTCTGGATTTTCGTGGGATTGGTGTGTCTCCTGCTACTTAAAGGACGAGAACCACTTCAGCCAGACGATGTGGCTGCCTCGAAGGGATGAGCTCGTTTGCTTGGTGTTGCCCATGGACGGCATCCAGGGCCAAAGTTGATTGATGTGTCGATTGCTGGCAAAATCTTTCATGATTCATGATGTGTCATCATATAAAATAAAGGAGACAGAGTTGTGGATATTGTGATTGGGTCAAATGTCCTGAGAAATACGAACGGCGTAGTCTCGGCGCATGGGCAACAACAGCTGCATGTAGAAATTCAAGAAGATAATCCCCAAATCCTTCTTACCATGGATATGTATATGCCAACAGGGACTCAGGTCGCGAAGCTGGAGCGTAATGTGTGGACAGCCAACGATGGTGAGCGCTTTGAGCTCACGGCTGAACCGAAGAGTCTCAAAATTATTGACCATACCTTAAAGAATGTCGTGATTGAGTTGAAGGCCGAAGACGATGCCCGTCTCACCGTGGGACAGGCAAAATTCTATACGTCCAAGGGTACGTTATCGGAAGTGAGTCCAGAATGGTGGCGTGTAGGCAATAAATTGGAACTCAACGGCATTGATATGGATCTCGAAGGCGGGGCCATTGCCTTACCTGACTAAGCTATTCCTTGGCGGTCGGTACTCATTCATCTGCTTTATTCATCTTTCCTCCTTTCTCGTCTGAACAATTCTATCGTTCTCTACCGAAGCCGGTTGCCCGGTTGTGTCAGGTCATTCAGTTCGTTCGTGTACTGCGGAAATTATAATTATAAGGAAAATGTTCCGAATAAGTCCGAACAAGTGTGTCTTGTCTCCTGCCATTTACATGGGGAATGCATATGTCGTATCAACAGAATTCTCACAGACTGTTTTTGGGTATTCGAAAAATAGCCATCATTGGCATGATGGTGATGTGTACGATTGTCATAAATATCGGTGAAGTTGGAGCTGACGACTCTCTGAATCGAAGTGAAAGGGTTGTTTATCGCAGTATGAATGGAAAGGCGAATATTGATGTGGGGCTGTCCAGTTGGATGAGCCAAGGCCGCTCCAATTTCAATCATGATGCGTCCAACTTGAGTTCGCTTCTAGGGGATCCGACATCTGCATTAGATTACAAAGATGTGTGGAGTAATATTGTGGAGTTGAACGCCCGGCTGGTTCATAAGAAAGGGTTTTCGCTCAAAGGGCAAATTGGATATGGGGCGATTACTGACGGAACGTTGATTGACGACGACTTTGTCAGTACGAGTGGGGCGACGGCATTTGGGGCTTCGGTAAGTGGTCCACATCGTATCTCTCGCACAGAAAGCGACGTTAGTGATAGCTATGTCTTCTACCTGAATGGGAATGTCGGACTGATGTTTTACCGGTTTGCAGGCAATAAAGGGTTGGTGAATGCGGTTCTCGGGTTTCAATATTGGCGGGAAAAATATGTTGCCCGGAGCGTCAGACAACTTGAATGCACGTCGGTGGGTACGTTTTGCAATGCAATAGGCACAGCGTCCTTTGTCGGGACCAAGGCCATTACCAATACGGTCCAATGGACATCCATGCGCGTGGGTGCCGAGGGTGAAATGACCTTTTGGGATCGCCTAACGTTCGAGGGGGAGGCCATTGCCCTGCCGCTTGCGTGGTTGCATAACGAAGATCGGCATCATTTACGAACGGATCTTCGCGGCAACCCTAGTTTTAAAATGACCGGATTAGGTTATGGGTTTAACCTGGAAGGTGGAGTGAGATTGCGAATTTTCGAGCAATTCTTCATTCATGGAGGCTATCGATACTGGTGGCTCAACGTCGAGGACGGTGATTGGGAAAACTTCCCGGCCTCCAACGGCGGGTCCACCGCCAACCTGAATGAATTCCGCACCTTCCGCCACGGCGCGACGTTTGGCGTCAGCTATCGGTTTTAAGAAGTCTCTGTAACGATTGTGTGCCTACATTGTCTGGATTTCCGTATACCAACCTTCAACCCAATAAAAAATCGAAATCTTCTTTGCTGATGCCTGCACCGGATCCGCGTTGCGTGGAGCCTTCCATCACGGCGTCGTACAGGGCGAGTTTGTGTTTCTTGAGGTCCATCATTTTTTCTTCAATGGTGTGATGCATGAGAAACCGCATGATGGAGACTTTTTGTTGCTGGCCAATGCGATGTGCGCGATCGGAGGCTTGATTTTCCACGGCAGGATTCCACCAGGGGTCGAGATGAAAGACATAGGAGGCTTTGGTGAGGTTCAGCCCCTGTCCACCGGCTTTCAGGCTGAGGAGAAACACAGATGGATGCTCGCTTTCTTGGAATGCCTGCACCAGTTTTTTTCTGGTTTTGGTCGGAGTTGAGCCATCCAGTCGACTGTAAGGAAGATGTTGTGTTGTAAACTCCTGTTCAACCAAATCTAAAAACGAGGTGAATTGGGAAAAGACTAACGCACTGTGTCCTTCATCCATCAGTTCCTGCAGTCGATCCAACAGGCAGGTGATTTTTGGGGATGAGTCGGTGCTTTCGGGGTTGAGCAAGCGAGGGGATAAACAGATTTGCCGGAGTTTCAAGATGGCGGTGAGGGCGATGATTCTTGCCTGTGCCGCCGTTTTCGTCCGGTAGGCATCTTCAATGGTCGGTCGAATCTGGGCAACCGTGTGTTGGTAGAGTGTTTTTTGTTTCTCCGTGAGGTCCAGATAAACATCGGTTTCAATTTTCGGCGGCAGTTCTTTCAGTGTTTCCGATTTGGTGCGGCGGAGCACGAAGGGCTTAGTTCGTTGAAGAAGCTGTTCTAACTTGGGAGGGTCCTGAGGTTTCATTTGTGATTTGAATGTGTCGTAGTCGCCAAGTAAACCAGGTAGGCACAGATCGACAATGGAATAATATTCCCCCAGATGGTTTTCGAGCGGTGTGCCGGTCATGGCTAACTTGAAGGTCCCCTTTAAGCGTCTTGCGGCTCCCGTAGAATGTGCCGTGATGTTTTTAATCGCTTGCGCTTCATCAAAAATAATAACGTTGAAGGGAATGGTTTCGAGGGTTTCGATGTCACGCCGAATAATGCCGTATGTGGTGAGGATAATATCGGAATCGTCGAATTGGGGAGTCCGGTCTTTGCCGCTATACCAACGTACGGTGAAGTCCGGATAAAATCTGGCAATTTCATGTTCCCAATTAAAGAGCAAGCTCGGGGGAAGTACCACGAGATGAGGGGCTTTGCTGGTGTTGGTAGGTTGCGTGACCAACCCCTCATGAATGCCTGCCAAGAGGCTGATAGCCTGTAAGGTTTTCCCCAGTCCCATGTCATCGGCGAGACAGGCGCCAAAGCGATGTTCGTAGAGAAAGCTGAGCCATTGATATCCTCTTCGTTGATATGTACGAAGTTTCGTTTTGAGCTTTTTTGGCAACGGGAGCGGGTCGATCTTTTCAAAGTTCAGCAATCGTTGGAATAAGGCTTCATCCTTCTCCGAGAGTACGATGTTGACGCCATGTTTACGTAACACCATCCAATCTAAAATTTGCAATGTTGGAACCCGGACGACTTTACTTTTCTGGTCTTTACTGGGCGTGTTGGGCATTGCTGGATAGAGTGAAGACAATGTCCGCAAGATTTCCATGGCGTTCACATCGAGAATCCGTACGCCGTCTTCGGTCTCGGATACACTGCCTTTCTGCATCGTCTCTAACCACGTAGCTTCGGACATGACGATCCCGTCGCATTTGATCTCAGGCCGTATCTCAAACCAGTCAATATCGGGAGGCCGTTGGGCCGTGAATGAAAATTCCCATTGAGACGTCAAAATCGGTTTCTGGTGGTAATAGAGTTCGATCCCGACCGCTTGTAACTTGGCATGGAGTTCCGGCAGTTTGGCGTGCAGTGTGGCATGAGGAAGCGTCATCTGGTCATGCGTGCTCATGTGTTTGAACAGACGATGGCCGAAGATTTCATAGGGAATGGCATACAGCAGGGCTTGTTGGGCTTTATTATTGGGGACGAGTTGCCACTGTCCATCGACGCAAGTCAATCGGAAATCTTCCTCGCGATAGTGGGCATGCCATTCTTTGAGCAAATGCCGGGCTTCTGATTTGATAGCATAGGCTTGAAACTCGTTAGCTGTCATGGCGTCTTTGATGATGCGGTGCGCCTCTGTCGATTGGGTTGTGCCAAGGAGTTGAAAACACGTTTTCCAGAGGAGGGCCTTGCGCTTTTGAGATCTGAAGGCTGGAGGAAGCTCTCGGGTCTGTTCTATGCCGGGAAGTAACAGAAAGGTTGGGGCGTGCGGTTCAATATTGTGTGTGCCCAGGCGGCATTCTGCTTGGAGGACGGCAAGCGGCTCCCGCAGATTGGCCTGTATGGGATCCAGTTCGTGATCATAGGGAAGAATGCTCAGCCGATAAGTAAGCGGTGCAACCTTCCCCTCGCTGGTCCATTCATGGAGCGGGGCATCATGTCCGTCAATTTTCAAGATGAGATGACGGAAGACCTCTGATTGACTAGTGAAATTGAGGTGAAACCGGCAGAACGCATCGGTATGGATCTGCAAGGGTTGCGTCGCAGATTCCATGTCCATCGTGCGATAATCTGAAAGCCGGTTGTGAGTATCGTGCCACGCGATCGGGTGTAGGCGAGGCTGCCGGAAGGCTTGGGTCCTGTGCCACATGTCTTCTTCGAGAGCGTGGGCAACAAGGGTGTACATTTCCCATCCGTTTGTATCGTGGAGAGGCGAGAGGGTCTGTGCGTCAAGGTTGACGACGAGACGTTGGAATGGACGGGCCCGTTCGTGAACGACGCCATGCAAGAGACATCGTTTATGCACGTTGATCTGCTCTCCTCTGAGATCAAGTTCTGTGGCCGATTGGTAGTGAAGCGACGGTCGCCATGTGAGGGGTGTTCGTCCTTCCGGTGTTTCAAAGGTGAGAGGATGTGCGTTGCCGTGTTGTTCCAGATACGTAAGTAAGTTCTCATGAGCTAACCATGCGGGATCAAATGCTCCCCTCATAAGGAGCGTCAATTCTGTTGGGATGCCATAAAACGAACGGCAGACCTTCTCATCCTTTTTAATCGCAATCTCTGGTGATGATTCGTGATCGGACAGTACGACTTCCAATTGTGACGCGGATGGTATCGGCTGCTCGGGAAAAGCTTGGGAGGAGGAAGCTGGCCATAATTCTTTTCGCAAGGTATTGCGACGGGCCGTATGATTTCCCGGCAGTGAAAATGTCTCGGGAACGAGGACATTGATGGTTGTGAGTAAGGCGCAGATGACATGCTTGCATTGAGATGTAGGAGTCCAGGCCGGACAGTCACAGGTGTACCGCAGGTCAGGTTCGTGTGCAGAAAATTGAACGGTGTATCGCTTACTTCCTCTGATGTAGGCCGTGAGAAGCGTCTGATCAGTATTCCACTTATAGGATTCTAACCGCTCTCGAGAATAGTAATCATACCCACGGAGGATGTAATCTTTAGGCGCAAGCGCATAGATATGATTAGGAGGAAGGGCTTTGAGCCGTTCGAGTATATGTGGTGCTTCATCATGCATGGTGGTAACGGGTCTTGCTGTTGAGGAGTTGACGGCAGGTTCGTGACACGTTTCGACACGATACGTGGTCAGTGAAGTCCGGCGCAAACATGAGGTTTGTATTGGACAAAGATTATCGCAAATCTTGGATGATTACTATAGAGAATCCGATAACGTATCAAACAGGATGAGTACATCGCTTTATGCGGGATACTGTTCCAGGCAGCCGAACTTCTAGCCGTTCCTTGTACCGTTTGCGTATACGACGTGTGTGAGCACGCTCTGTACCTGCTGTTAATGCAGATGAAGATATGTGGGGTTGTTATCGGTAAAACGGCTCGAGCCAGGGTATTCTTGCCTTCTGTTCTCTCACGCAATCTTTGGTATCGGCACTATCCTGAATTCGAAAGAACCCTCTTCGCAAGCTTGAAGGCGAATGAACACAACTCACATTCCGTAAAAAATAGAGCGTAACGAGGAACGGAAACAAGACACGTGATAGGGAGATTGAATGCTGGAACTGAAGGGAAAACAACAGGGGATGTGTTATTGATCTCGATTGACCATATACTGTGACACAATCGCCAATGATCGCTTGGCCATTCCATCGGCAAATGGTTCTAGATCGAGGCTTGCCGCTTTGACATATTCTTCGGCACGTTGAGTGGCGTAGGTCAAAGAATGGTGTTCATGCATCAGTTCAATAATTGTCGTTAAGTCTTCTTCAGTGATAGCCCGGCTTTGCACTTTGGATTTAATCCATTGTCGCTGCTCATCTTCACATGTTTGAAAGAGGTGAAGCAGAGGGAGCGTCACCATCCCTTGTCGAATGTCTTTGCCTAAGGTTTTGCCGAGTCGTGCTCCATCGGCCAAATAGTCCAAACAATCATCGGTCAGTTGAAAGGCCATTCCTAGATTTAATCCGAATCGAGATAACGCGGCTTGTTCTGCGGGAGTCCCTTGACCAATGGCGGCACCAATTTTACAAGATGCGGCAACTAAGGTTGCGGTTTTATATTCGACAATTTGTAAATATTCAGGTTCCGTGATCTCCGGGCGGCTGTTGGCGCACAATTGTAACACTTCACCTTCGGTCATTTTGCGGCAGGCATCGGCAAGCGACTCATTGAATCCGTGGTTGTGAAATGAGGCAATTTGCGTCATGGCCTGGGAGTACAGATAGTCTCCCACAAGAATGCTTGCATGATTTCCCCAGATCCGTCGTGCGGTTTTTTCTCCGCGACGAAGATCGGCTTCATCCAGGACATCATCGTGCAGCAGTGTCGCCGTATGGATATACTCAATAAGGCTGCCAAGTAAGAGGTACTCTCGTTGGATAAACCCACAGAGGTTGGCGCTTAAAATCAGCAATAACGGACGAATCCGCTTGCCTCCACTCGCCATAATTTGACTGGAAATTGTATTGATCAGGGATGCTTCAGAATTGAGATTTTTATGGACTTGTAATTCAACTTCATTCAATTCCTCTCGATAGGCATCCCACACGTCGGCCATATTTGTGAGATTTTGAAGAGTTGGGCTGTTACCACTCATGGCGGGCGATAGTAGGTGGTATCCGGCAGATTGTCAAGCAAAATTCGCGTATTGCGAGTGGAACAAGGCGTGAAAGAAATGTGACAAGATTGTCTCATTTTTTGATGAAACGTTCGTCTTGACAGGCTCTGAATTCTTCAATTAATGTGATCCCTTAGTTTTCAAGGGCTTAATTCTTCATCATTCCCTTGTCTCAGTTATGAATCATGTTGAAGTGACCCTCCGAAACGAGGAAGGGATTTCTACATTCTAGCAAAAAGAGAGAAATGGTCATGTTATATCCCCAGTGTAAGGGGTTGACTCACTCATGAACATTCCAGGTTTTCCTCCAGCTCAAGGACTCTATAGCCCGAATAATGAAAAGGACGGCTGCGGGGTCGGGTTCGTTGCTCATATTAAGGGCGTGAAGTCTCACCACATTGTCCAAAGTGGTCTTCGAATTCTTGAGAATTTATATCATCGAGGCGCACAAGGCTGTGATCCGTGCACGGGAGATGGTGCTGGAATACTTCTTCAGATTCCACACCAATTTTTTAGCCGTGTGCTACGAGATCAGGGAATCTCCTTGCCGCAAGCTGGAGGCTATGGCGTGGGGATGGTCTATATGCCGCAGGATGATAAGGCCCGGCGGCAGTGTGAAATATTGATGGAAGAGATTATTCGGGAAGAGGGGCAGGAATTTCTGGGGTGGCGCGATGTGCCGGTCAAAGAGGACGCCATTGGTGTTCAAGCACGAACGACTCTCCCAGTGATCCGGCAATTGTTTGTTGCGCGTGATCTCCTCAATGAGTCTCAGTTTGAACGGAAGCTGTATGTTATACGAAAACGCATTACTCGAGCGATTCGAGAGTCGGCTGTTGCCGGTCGCGAACATGTCTATCTGTGTAGCTTGTCATGCCACACCATGGTGTACAAAGGCATGCTGCTTCCGCAGCAAGTTGCGACATTCTATCCCGATCTTGCCGATCCCGCTTTTGTCTCAGCCTTGGCATTAGTTCATTCTCGATTTAGCACCAACACCTTTCCAACCTGGTCCTTGGCCCATCCCTACCGGTACACGGTGCACAACGGTGAAATCAATACTCTGAAGGGCAATGTCAATTGGATGAGAGCCAGGCAGGGGCGTTTAGCGTCAAAATTATTTGGAGATGATTTGCAGAAATTATTTCCGATTACGGATGATGACATGCAAAGCGATTCCGCCTGTTTGGATAATGCCATAGAGTTTTTGGTGATGGCTGGCCGTCCACTGCCGCACGTCATGATGATGCTGATTCCTGAGCCATGGGTCGGCAATCCGCAAATGGATCTTGATCGGCGCGGGTTTTATGAATATCACGCGGCCATGATGGAGCCGTGGGATGGTCCTGCGGCCGTCTGTTTCACTGATGGAAAACTCATCGGCGCGACATTGGATCGTAATGGGTTACGACCCTGTCGCTATCAAGTCACCACAGATGATTTGGTAGTCTTAGCGTCCGAAGCCGGGGTTCTGCCTACCGAGCCTAAGAATATTCGTTCCAAGGGCCGTCTGCAGCCTGGACGGATGTTTGTGGTCGATACTGTGCAAGGCCGGATCATCGATGATGAAGAGATTAAATCAGATATGGTCAAGCGGAAACCCTATCGGCAATGGTTGACCGAGTATCGTGTGTCGTTAGATGAATTGCCGGAGCCGTTTAACGTGCCTCAACCCGATCACCCCACGATTCGCCAACGCCAACAGGCCTTTGGCTATACGATCGAAGAATTGAAAATGGTGCTCATGCCTATGGCGGTGAATGGCGAAGAGCCGATTTCATCGATGGGGACGGATACCCCACTGGCCGTGTTGTCGCAACGGCCTCAACTCCTCTTTAAGTATTTCAAACAGTTGTTTGCGCAAGTGACCAATCCCCCGATCGATCCGATTCGTGAACATCTCGTGATGTCGCTTGTGACGAATATTGGTCCGAAACCGAATGTGATTGCCGAAGTGCCTGAAGCCTGTCGGCGGATTAAATTGCAGCAACCGATCTTAACCAATGCTGAGCTTCAGAAAATTCGAGACTTTGGAGATCCGAACTTTAAAAGCAAAACGCTTTCCCTGCGTTTTCGAGTAGCGGAAGGTCCTGAAGGCTTGGCTGCTGCGTTAGATCAGCTCTGTCTGCAAGCCTCGAAGGCCATCCAAGACGGAGAAAAGTTTCTCATCTTGAGCGATCGCGGAGTCAACAGCGAATGGGCTCCAATTCCCAGTTTGCTTGGAGTGTCGGCGGTCCATCATCATTTGATTCGGCAGGAAACCCGCACGGAAGTCGGGTTGATTTTAGAGACGGGTGAACCTCGGGATGTGCATCATTTTGCTTGTTTAATTGGCTATGGAGCGGGTGCGATCAATCCCTACCTGGTCTTTGAATCTCTCGTCGATATGGAACGGGAAGCCTATCTTCCGGAAGGGGTCGATGCGCAAACGGCCGAAGGGAAGTTTGTCAAAGCGGTGAACAAAGGATTGTTGAAAATCTTTTCGAAAATGGGAATTTCAACGCTGCAATCCTACTGTGGCGCGCAGATTTTTGAAGCCTTGGGCTTAGCGCCTGAACTCATAGATCGGTACTTTACGGGGACGGCGTCACGGATCGGTGGAATTGGGATTCGGGAAATTGGTGAAGAGACGTTACGAAGGCATGCTCAGGCCTATGACCCCGTCCCGCTTCGTCAACTTGATTTTGGCGGGGAAATTCATTACCGCATGCAAGGAGAACATCACAACTGGAATCCCGATGTAATTTATAAGCTTCAACATTCAACACGAGCCAATGATCCGAAAACCTTTATTGAATTTTCAACACTTGTGAACGAAGAGCAAAAGCGGCGATCCACGCTGCGTGGGTTGTTTGATTTTCGATTTGCGCAAGATCCGCTTCCTCTCGAGGAAGTAGAGCCAGCAAAGGAAATCGTGAAACGGTTTACCACTGGAGCCATGTCGTTTGGTGCCATTAGTAAAGAAGCGCATGAAACGCTGGCAATCGCGATGAATCGTTTAGGCGCTAAGAGCAATACGGGGGAGGGGGGAGAAGATCCAGAGCGTTTTGGAGTACTTGAGAACGGGGACTCCAAAAACTCCTACATCAAGCAAGTGGCGTCGGGCCGGTTTGGTGTGACCGCCCATTATCTCGTCAATGCGAAAGAGTTGCAGATTAAAATGGCGCAAGGCGCCAAGCCTGGAGAAGGCGGGCAATTGCCTGGGCATAAAGTGGACGAAGTCATTGCGCAATTGCGGTATTCGACGCCCGGGGTACAGCTCATTTCTCCGCCTCCGCATCACGATATTTACTCTATTGAAGATCTTGCGCAATTAATCTTTGATTTAAAGAACTCCAATCCGGAAGCTGCCGTTTCCGTGAAACTCGTCTCGGAAGTTGGCGTTGGTACTGTAGCGGCTGGGGTCTCAAAGGCGCATGCCGATAAGGTGTTGATCAGTGGTGATTCAGGTGGAACAGGAGCATCTCCTCTTTCCTCGATCAAGTATGCGGGAATTCCATGGGAGTTGGGCTTGGCCGAAACCCATCAGACTTTAGTCTTGAATGATCTTCGCGGAAGAATTCGAGTCGAAACGGACGGGCAGTTACGGACGGGTCGTGATGTCGTGATTGCGGCCTTGCTTGGAGCCGAGGAGTTTGGATTTTCCACGGCGCCCTTGATTGTTGAAGGTTGCATCATGATGCGGAAATGCCACCTCAACACCTGTCCGGTCGGTGTGGCGACGCAGGATCCCGAATTACGGAAACAATTTGCTGGAAGCCCGGATCATGTCGTGAATTATTTCTTCTTTGTGGCAGAAGAAATCCGGGCGTTGATGGCAAAGCTGGGGTTTCGAACTCTCAAAGAGATGATTGGCCGAGTTGATAAATTGCATGTGGAAGCCGCTGTGGATCACTGGAAGGCGAAAGGCTTGGATTTATCACCATTGCTAACAAAGCCGAATGTGAGTGATCAGGTGGCAACCTATTGCATTCAAGAGCAGGATCATGGATTATCCCACATTTTAGATAATCAATTGGTTGAGTTGTGCCGTCCCGCAATAGATGAGGCCAAACCCGTGTCCCATGAACTGGCAATCCGCAACGTCAATCGAACCGTGGGAACGGTGTTATCCAGTCATGTGGCCAGGAAATATGGTGTCAACGGACTTCCAGAAGATACAATCAAAATTCAATTCACAGGGTCCGCCGGACAATCATTTGGCGCCTTTTTATCCACTGGAATTACACTTACCCTTGTCGGTGAATCGAATGACTATCTTGGGAAGGGGCTATCTGGCGGAAAAATCATTGTTATGCCGCCGCAAGGTGTGACCTTTGTACCGGAAGACACGATTTTGATTGGTAATACGTCTCTGTATGGCGCGACTGGTGGCGAGGGCTATTTTTATGGGATGGCCGGTGAACGTTTCGCCGTGCGAAATAGTGGCGCGCGCACGGTCATCGAGGGCGTCGGCGATCATGGCTGTGAATATATGACGGGTGGCGTAGTGGTTGTGCTTGGGAAGACGGGTCGAAACTTTGCTGCGGGAATGTCTGGAGGCGAAGCCTATGTGCTCAATGAAGAAGGCACCTTTGAACTCCGTTGTAATTTAGGAATGGTCGAGTTGGAACCCGTGTCGTCGCCGGAGGATACAAAAGTCTTACGGACCATGATCGAATCACATGTTCACTACACGGGGAGTCGAAAAGGGAAAATGATTCTAGATGCCTGGGATTCCATGCTTCCCAAATTTGTCAAGGTCATGCCAACGGATTATAAGCGTGTGTTGCAAGCCCGGAAGGCCGCGTTTGCGAAAGCTCATGCGCAACGAGGAATGGAGATGGCTGGTCGTGGCTGATCCGAAAGGGTTCATGAAGTTTACTCGGGAAGGACCGCAACGGCGTCCTGTGGAGTTGCGCGTCTTGGATTGGAAAGAACTCTATGAGCCGTTTCCCGATGAACGACTCAAGAATCAAGGGGCACGATGCATGGATTGTGGTGTGCCATTTTGTCAGAGTCCATCGGGTTGCCCCGTTGTGAACCTGATTCCTGAGTGGAATGACCTTGTCCATCGCGGTCGATGGAAAGATGCCCTGAAGGCCTTGCATACGACGAATAATTTTCCAGAGTTTACGGGTCGGTTGTGTCCTGCGCCGTGTGAGTCGGCCTGCGTATTAGGAATTAATCAAGATCCTGTTTCCATTCGAGTCATCGAGTGGAACATCATTGATAAAGGGTTTGACGAGGGCTGGGTTGAGCCTGTACTTCCTATTGTTGTCACAGGGAAGAGGGTTGCTGTTGTCGGTTCTGGACCGGCCGGTCTTGCGGCTGCCCAGCAATTGGCGAGGGTGGGTCATCATGTCACAGTGTATGAAAAGGCTGATCGGATCGGTGGTCTGTTGCGGTACGGTATTCCAGATTTCAAAATGGAAAAGTGGGTGCTTGACCGCCGGCTTGAGCAAATGCTGGTCGAGGGCGTGAACTTTGAAACCAATGTGCATGTAGGACACGATGTCACGGTTGATGCGCTTCGACGAGATTTTGATGCTGTTTTGCTTACCCTCGGAGCGGAGCAGCCTCGTGATTTGCCGGTTCCTGGCCGTGAATTGCAGGGTGTCCATTTTGCGATGGACTTTCTCACACAACAAAATAAACGAGTGGCGGGAGATACCATTACGGCAGAGCCTATTACCGCCAAAGGGAAACGAGTCGTCATCATAGGCGGAGGAGATACCGGGTCCGATTGTTTAGGAACAGCGCATCGGCACGGGTGTTTGGATGTCCATCAGTTTGAATTGTTACCTGAGCCTCCTCCGACCCGTGCAGACTCGACGCCTTGGCCCTTGTGGCCGATGCAGTTGCGAACGTCGCATGCCCATGAGGAGGGATGCGACCGGCAATGGAGTGTGTCGACGACGAATTTTTCTGGGCACAATGGCCATGTCACGAAACTTCATGCCCAGCAAGTGCAGTTTGAACATGGGAAGATTACGCCTGTTGCCGGTACAGAATTTGAGATGGATGTGGATTTAGTGTTGTTGGCTATGGGATTTACCGGTCCGGTCAAGCAGGGTCTGCTGGATTCAGCCGGGGTTCAGTACACGGCTCGCGGAAGTGTGGATGTCGATGATAACTTCATGACCAATGTCGATGGAGTGTTTGCTGCAGGAGATACCAAGCGAGGGGCTTCCCTAATTGTCTGGGCCATTGCCGAGGGTCGTAAGGCAGCGGCAGGCATTCATCAATACTTGATGTCCGAGAATGCAAGCTTTTCCCGTTAGCCCAGTCCCCTCTTCGATCTGATTTTCCTATCCGGCTTTTCTGTTCGGTGACAGCATGTCGGTCAAGCTGCGCATCAGATCTCTGCTCTTTCCTCAGATGCTCTCATGAGCAAATTCAAGAAAGAGTTTCTTCAACGAATCCGTCACATTCCCTTTCATGGCATCGGTCTTTCCGTTGATGTCTACACGCCGGATATTTTTGAGCTGACCGATCAGTTCGCACAACATGGTTTGTCATATGGGTATCTAGAAGTGTTTAAAGCCGAGCAGCGTGCCATCGAAGAGGTTCGTGCACGTCTCCCTTCTCCCTATTTGGAATATCATGCTGATGGGCTCTGGGTTACGCAGCCTGATTGGATGGTCACGTATCCCTATGAACGCGCACTCCAAACGGCTATGTCCCATCTTCGCAGCATGGGCTGTTTTTGGATCAATCAAGAATGTGCCACCAAGCAGATTGGTGGGCATTCGTTCGGAACTTATCTCCCGCCTTTATTGATGGAATCTTCCGCAAGCATGACGGCACGCAATGTTGAGTATGCGCAAGCCTATCTTGATGCGCATGTAAGAGGAGATGCGTCGTACGCTCCTCTATTTTTACTCGAAACTCCTCCGCTTTCGTATTTTGTCCTTGGTCAAATCGGCTATGCAGAGTTTTTTCGGTTGATTGCAGACCGGTGTGCCTGCGGATTTGTACTAGATATTGGGCATGTGTGGACTGTCTATCGGTATACTGGGGCTTGCGAACATCAGACTCTCGAGCAGTTTTTAGAGGAATTCCTCAATGGATTTCCATTGGAGCGTGTGGTTCAGATTCACATTGCCGGGCTGGACTGTCACCCTGCCGTGCCATATGAAGTACGTGGACATGCCTCGTTTCCTAACTGGATTGATGCGCATGACGCACCGATCCCGTCGGTGTCGTTTAACATGCTTGAGCAGGTCCTCTCACATCCCCGCTTGGTTCATGTGAAAGGATTAGCCATGGAAGTGGACACGAAAGAGATTGCACTCATCGTGGAGGAGTTCGCTCGGCTGCGTCGAACATGTGGACCGTGGGAAGAGCAACAACATGGAGAGCAGAAGCTGACACGTGCAGGCCATTTCCACGTCAAACCGTTGGCGCATGCCACGCATTCATCCGTGCACCAAAAAGACATGTATCTTGAGCAGCATTATCAACATTATGTCGCGTTCGTGACATTCCGCAGCCAGGGCGATGACAGTGTTTCAGACCTGAACGCTTTACAGGCTACCAAGGAGGTGGGCAGTTATCGTGATTATTATCTTCCTCACGAAATTTCAGTGTGGGGTGGTCAGCTCCAAGACATGTTTCCCAATACGTTTCGTGCGCTTGAGGAATTGGAGTTTGATTGCAAGCAGTTTATGACCTACTGGTATTCCCATCCACAGCGTTTTTGTGAGTCCTACGATTTTTTCCTGCTAAAAATTCATTATTTTGTCGAGTATATCCGGGAAGTTCATCCGCAAGCCGTGTTGTTCGCTGCTCAAGAAGCCGCAGACTTGCGCAACAGCTATGCCATGGCTTGTCAGTTGAATTGATGCTTGCAGAACGTTGCTATGTCTTGGCTGACGTCTGAGGGTTCTCAGTCGTGAGTCTAACATGTTGTCATACGAGGTGCGGAGTCATGTTGTGTAACGGAGGCGCGATGCTGTTCGTGTCGTGGACAAGGACCGAGAAGTTTCTTCAAGAATCTTTACTTTTTGGGAGAAGGCGGCTTGGGCTTGGTTAAGTGCTCTTGAATTTCTTTGATTAATCGGCCTTCAATTTCTTTAATTTCTAGTTTGCTGGCATCAAGAAGTTGCCCACGTTGGGAAAGTTTCTCAAAGTCGGCTTTGACCCACACCTGTGAATCGTGCGCTGTGTGTTTGTCGACCGAGAGAATGTATTGATTCCTGAATCCTGTGACTTCTAGTGAAGCGGGTGGTGAGGTTTTCCTGCTGGTGATATACACGGCCTTTTGATCGGTTTTCATACTCGCCAGAATGGTATATCCGTTTCCAGTCAATGCCGAAGCAATCACGGCGTCGACGGCTGGAAACGGGTAATTGAGGCTTTCAGACTGCCCGCCATGTTGCCGGACTCTGAGTCCATTCCGCCATTGCTTTCGTTGAGTCCGTAGCCAACTGGCATCTCCTCGAAGCTTTGTGTTTTCTTGTTTCAGCGCCTGCAATTGCGTAGAGTCTTTTGTATTTCCCGTCGAGAGATTCGTAATGGTTTCCTCTTTTTCTTTCAATTCTTGCTTGTGCTGCTCTTGCATGGCACGTGCTTCACGATTCAATAAGTCGATTTGTTGCTGAATAGCTTTATTCCCATCTTGTAAAGAGGAGACAACAGATTCAAGTTTATCGACTTGTTTTCGGAGTTGCAGGTTCTCTTGTTTGAGCGTGGCCGTGTTGTCTGCCGGGCATCCAGCTAACAGCAGTATACCAGCGCAAACAATCAAGACGGGAACACGAGAAAATCCGGGTTTCTGCGGAGAAGATGTGAGCAAGTGGTGGTCGGTCAACAATGACCAAAGGTTCGTCACGTTCACCAGGTCAGTGAAATTGTCATAAGGATCGTCAATTCGAAGAAACAGTCTACCGAACACACTCGCAGAATCCTATTGTATGCTGATTCTCAGACTATTTCAAATGCTACGGTATGTAAAGGCTATAGCGAATCCGAATACGTTCCAATCGATCAAATATGACTCGCCCGCGTTATGATGCACTTCAAGGGGCGGAACGTTCTACCCGCTTGGCATGACTGTATCCGACTGAGGGATGTGACGACGCAGGGATGACGAGAATGACGCCAATCCGGTATAACGAATCGGCTGGAGCAAGCCATGTTGACCCTCAAGAGGCAAGGGGCTATGCTTTTGGTTTCTATCTTAGGGTAGACCTACGACTTTATTTATGACGACACTCATTCGTAAGACATTTCCGGTCCCTCCGCTATCGTGCAATTGTTCAATTCTGGGAGATCCGGAAACGAAACACGCGGTTGTGGTCGATCCCGGTGGAAACGCTGAGCGAATATTGAGGGAGGTAGAAGAGCTTGGGTTGCAGGTTAGGATGATTCTCCACACCCATGCACATTTTGATCATTTTCTGGCTTCTGGGGCTATCCAGCAAGCGACAGAGGCGCCAATAGGCCTTCATCAGGATGATTGGCAGCTTTGGGAGATCTTAGAGGTTCAATGTCAAATGTTTGGAGTGCCCTATACTCCCGCGCCGCCTCCGAATGCCTGGCTGAGCGATGAGGAGGCGTTTGCTGTTGGAACAGCGGTTGGCACGGTCATTCATACGCCAGGTCATACTCCGGGCTCTCTCTGCTTTTATTTTTCGCAGGACAATCTGCTCTTGTCCGGCGATACCCTGTTTCGCGGAGGTATTGGACGGACGGATTTATGGGGTGGAGATCCGCAGGCGATTGAGGAGTCCATACGAGAACGTTTATATACATTGAATGAAGACACCGTGGTGGTGCCTGGACATGGCCGTGAAACCCAGATAGGGCATGAACGGCAATCCAATGCCTTTATCACTGGCTAAGGGTTGTTGAGTCGGGAAGGTGCCGATTGACTATCTCAAGGAGAAGCCTTATGCGAGGTGTAACCATGATGAGATGGACGTTGATTGTGCTTTTCAGTTTCGTGATGGGGACGGGCGTCAATGCTCAGGAGCTACCCGAAAGTGATGATGAGGAGGTCGTAATTGAAAAGGTTGAGGTGCAGATCTCTCCTCAAGGACCCGTTGTTCTCTTAGAAGCCAGGGATCAGATCATTCCAATTTATGTTGACCCGACCGTGGCCGGTTCAATTCAAGGGGCACTCAATGGGTTAAGGTTTCCCCGCCCTCTTTCACATGATCTTATGCATACCATGTTGGAAGCTTACAGCATTCATGTCGACCGGGTTTTTATTTCTTTAAAAAATGGGGTCTATTACGCGACCATGACCTTGTCGTTGAATGGGCAACTCAAAATATTTGATAGCCGGTCGTCCGATGCTATTGCCCTGGCGATTCATTTTCGCACTCCCATCGTCGTCTCACGTAGTTTGTTAGAGTCGGCAGGGCAGTCCTTTGATGAAGAAAAAGAGGCGCACATTTAATTATAGGTAGCGCGTCAGTGATCATTTTAGTATAAAGAACAATACAGATTGTTCACTGTATGGTATGTATTTCCTCAAATACACGTCGTCAATTTTTAATTTTGCAAGGTTCAACAAGGTTCAAGACGTGCTTTTTTCGATGGTTTCAGGACCGATCTTTGGAAGAACCTTCTTGCGTCCTGCGGTGGCATATGCTATAACGGACCCTCTTTTTGAGAATGAGCATTAGGGTAATTGGAAGGCCCTTCGTTTTAGAATTGGTAACTCTTTTATTATTAACAAGCTTTTCATGGGGAGGTAGGCGATGCACAGAGTGCTTCTATCCGTCCTTTTAAGTCTTGTGCTAGTAGCGGCTGGGTCAACAGGTGCGCTAGCCCTGCAGTCTGGTGGTGTGGAAATCGGTGATCTTGAGACGGGATCCGTCGTCGGGCAATCGTTTAAAGCCTTAGACGTCGATCTTGAGTTTACCGCAATGATGGTGGGTGGGAAAAAAGTATGGTATCCCCCAACGTCGGTGTTGAATCTCACAAAATCCGGAACGGGTGGACGAGCTGGCCGGCCCGTTTTGATGAAAGTCACAAACGCCTTGGATACCGAGCACGGCTTTAACTTATCAGCTGATTCTCAGCAGGCTGGACCATGGGTCATGGACATTAAGATTGTCTTAAAGCCAGGGGAAACCAAGTACATTGGTGTTCCGACAAGTGATTTGACCTATGTGACCGCAAGCAACACGCTAAAATATTCGTGTCAGCTTCATGACGCTCACTTGGGTGGACAATTGTTGATCTTACGATAGAGAATTCTGCAGAGTGTACAATGAAAAAAGCCCCGCTCTCCTTGTGAGAGTGGGGCTTTTTCGTTGGAGATGTATGTTGACGAGATGACAGACGTTTAGACCTCGTGTTCGGGTTTGCATTTGACCTCAGCGTTAAGCGGAATTTTCTGTGCACCAAAAAATTCACCATTGACGAGAAGCACCAAGAAGCGGTGTTGGTCTTCTGCTTTGTTGGCTTCCCCGTGAAGGGTCGTGTTAATATCAACCACCATTTCATGTTGAGACTCTGTTGTTGTATCGTTAATCACCCAAAAGTAATGACTGCCTTTCGGATAGAGTGATTCAACAAAACCATTGATGGCTTGAGAGATATTGGTAAAGCTGGCCATGGGGGTTGAGGTTTGTCCACACAACACGGCCAACAGGGTCATTGTCATGAAAAAGGTACGCTTCATACGAGCCTCCTTTTGTTGAATCGGCTTTAGTAAACTGAGGCTTTTGACCTTGCCTTAGTCAATATATCGGACGAATAGGAAGAAAACTCAATTATATCATAGCCGTAATGAGGAAGATGAGCAATAGGACATGGGGGCGCCGAGTGTGGAATCTGGGCATTCCGCAAGGCCATGCGAGAGTGGTGTATGTCGGATTGTCTTGTTCCAGAGCCGTATGTTTGAGATCTATACTGTAAGAAGAATGCGTGTTTGTCATGTCGCATAATGTGGTGATCATTCATTTGAGAATCATGATCACCATAGACCCATTCTGGATTCTATAAGCGTTTCCCCTGAATACACGATGTCTGGATTTTTTCAAGATCAACCGCATAAAAAACGGTTGTTTTTTTTGATTATCATGTCCCTGCTCCTTATTAGCGGAGCGCTTCTGTTCAATAGGCCCGAACAGACGAAAAGCATTCATGTGTCTTTTTCGAACGGAAAGGTTTTAAAAGCGGAAGTGGCTGATACGCCAGAGAAATTACTGTTTGGACTTGCGTTTCGTAATCATTTAGAAGCTGACGAAGGCATGTTGTATATTTTTAATGAATCGGCAGCCCATCAAGTTTGGACGAAAGAATTTCGTATTCCGGTAGATATACTATGGGTTGATGAAAGCAAGGTGGTTGTCCATGTTGTCGAGGCTGCCCCACCCTGTTCAAGTGATCCCTGTCCATGGTACGGCCCTCCTCCCAAGAATGCACGGTATGTGATTGAAGCCGGTGCGGGATTTGTTCGACAAGCGGAGGTCCAGTTGGGTGAGACATTAAAGTTTATTCTTCGTATGTAACCAGAAGTTTGCAAGAGGAGTCGTGGTTCATCCAACTTGAAGGAAGCCTTGTGACATCTAGACATACCGATCGTAAATTTGAGGAGTTTATTCCCATCGCTCGCACCGATGAAGTGCCTGAAGGAAAGGGGCGAGTGATTAAGGTCAACGATAAGTCCGTTGCGCTTTTTCATGTTGGTGGGCGATTTTATGCGATTAATAATATTTGTCCTCATCAAGGAGGCCCGCTTGGAAAAGGAAAGGTCAAAAAGTATTTAGTGACCTGTCCTTGGCATGATTTGCAATTTGACATTCGAAGTGGATTCGGAGGCGATGGTGGAGGCAACTGTGTGGCTAGCTACGAAGTGCGGGTAGAAGGCGATCAAGTCTATGTGTGCCTTCAAACACGTGATGTTTGGTCGTTAGAGTAATCGATATAGTGATGATGGTGTCGGCATGTTATGTGTCATGACGGATTGAGGGAATAAAGCATGGATCAGCAATCAGATCGTGGGGTAACGGAGTTAGCACGCATGAATACCGTGAAGTCTCTTCAGGTAAAAACCGGTGAGACGTTTTCCGTGAAGTTATGGGAAGATCGTACACGCGGCGAGCAGTGGGTGCCGACGTATGATCCAAAGGCCCTGGTTTTGCTCGACGATGATTTTTTCCGGACGACAAGCAATAATGCTGTTGATTCCGGGAGCCGGTCATTTGAATTTCAAGCCCAAACGGCTGGTCGTCATATTCTTGAGTTTAGCAAGCGAATGGCCTGGAAATTTACCGCCGAAGATCGTCGGATATTTTCCGTCAATGTAGAGGACGTGTAAGCGGGAGGCACGTCTCAGCACCATGCCTAATATTGGTTACTTGAATGGACGGTTTATGCCATTAGAGCACGTATGTATCTCTGCGGAAGATCGGGGATATCAGTTTGGCGACGGGGTCTATGAAGTGATTCGGACGTATCAGGGGCGTCCCTTCAACCTCGAAGAACATCTCGCTCGTATGGAGCGGAGTGCACGTGAAATTTCTATTCCGCTTCCTCTCGATAAAACGGAGTGGGAATCCGTTCTTCTTCGTGGAGTCGCACAAAGCGGTTATGCAAATTGCAAAGTGTATATTCAGGTGACAAGGGGGGCGGCTCCCCGCGAACACCAATTTTCTGCTTCTCTTCCTCCAACTATTTTGGTGACGTTTCGGGAAATGCCAGAATTGGATGCACTGCACCGCACTCGGGGCGTGCATGCGATTACGCATCCTGATATTCGATGGGGACGCTGCGATATTAAAAGTCTGAACCTTCTTCCGAATGTGTTGGCTAAGCAAAAGGCGGTAGATGCTGGAGCCTTTGAAGCGCTCTTTGTTCGAGACGACATCGTCACAGAAGGTGCAACGAGTAATCTCATGATTGTAAAGGATGGTGTGTTGAGCTCTTCCGAGCGCAATCATCAGATTCTTGCCGGAGTAACATTGCTGTGCGTTATAGGCCTTGCTCGTAGGCATGGGTATGATGTTCAAGAGCGAGCGATACGGCGGAAGGAGCTTGAGAGTGCTGATGAAATATTTCTTGTGGGAACGACGATTGAGGTGCTCCCGGTCACGCAGTTGAATGGTCATATTGTTGGTAATGGGTTGCCGGGTCCTGTAACCAATTCCTTATCCGCAATATTCTCTCAATATATCAAAGATAATCCTTGAAATTTCATGGGTAAAATGCGGTTGCGTGAGTGATTTCAGTGAGTCCGGCATCGCCGTCGAATGTTGTTCCATTAGTTTGTCTCATGGGCTTGACTCTCATGCGACTTTTTAAGTACCTTTTTGCTTCTCGCTATTGCGGGATTTTTAGTTTATGTGTAGTAAAAATGCAGCGCATCTTTTATCGTTGAAACATGCAGAAATCGTGTCTTGGTTTTTAGATATTTCTTTCCCCGTTAAGGAGGCCGGTCAATGTTTTATCAGAAGGTTTCATTGAACCCATCACGCAGGTGGTTTGGTGTACTTGCCGCTGCCTTGGTTTCCATGCCGCTTACATTTGTCGGTGCCGAAACATCGGACACCACATCTATGATTCATAAAGCAGGGATGACTCATCAAAATTCTCCCGGCTGGGCAGAGAAACTCAAAGGCCAGACTATTGTCGAAAATTCTGTTGAAGGAAGAGCCGAACGTGCAGCATTAGTGGAGCTTCAACATCAACGCATGATGGAGCAAATGGAGAAGGAAATGGCTCATTCTCCAAACAGCGGTGCGTTTAATTCGATGTCGATGATGCATCAGTATGGAGCCGGGAGAGAGAATGGCCTTCTCATGAGTTCCCCAGGTACAGAACCTGTTTCCGGATCCGGTGGACTGTGCCCAAAGACGGCTCCCGTGAAGCATTATGATATTTCGGCTATCAATGCGGAAGTCACCCTGAACCAATGGTTGGACTATTACCCAGGATATATGTATGTCTTGACCGAAAATATCGAGAAAGTCAGAGAAGAAGAAGCCAAAAATGCCGAAGCTCGAGAATCAGAAGGACATCATGATCCAGGTGGAGTGAAAAACGGGATTCAAGATCAATGGATTCAACCCTTAGTGATACGGGGTAATCAGGGTGATTGTGTCAAATTTACTCTGAGAAACAAATTGGAGTTTGGTGAAGATGTGAGTCTGCACATCAATGGTTCCGACATGGTGATGAGCAAGACCGGTCAACCGGCCACCACGACGAATCCTGATGCCATTGCTGTGGGAGAAATGGAAGATGAGTTTGAAGAAGATGAAGCAAGTGAAGGACCGAAGGGTTCCCCCGTCATCGAGATGGAATGGTATATCAGCCCCGATGCTCAAGAGGGTGCGAAGCAGTTTCATAGCTACAGTAACGATCGTGAGTTGACAGTGTTGGGAATGATGGGTGTCTTTGTCGTTGAGCCGGCTGGTTCTAAGTATTTAGAGCCATTGGGTACGGGAGAGGCCACGGAGGCAACAAGCGGCTGGCAAGTCATGATTGATACGCCGAAAGGCCCTGACTTTAGAGAGTTTATCCTTATTTATCATGAAATTGGCGATGAAGCGTTTCGCCCGGTGAATAAGCATGGTGATTTCTTGCCTCAACGTGATCCGCTCACTGACGTCTATCGTCCTGGAGCCCGTGCGTTGAATTTCAGAAGTGAGCCGTTCGGCATTAACAACATGCATGTCCAGCATGAATATTTCGGTTTTGAAGATGAATCAATGGGGTACAGCAGCTACACGTATGGAGATGCCTCACCAACGATCCCTCGAAGTTATCTTGGTGACCCAGCGAAGTTCAGAATTGTTCATGGTGGGTCTGAAGTGTTCCATTCTCACCATCCGCATGGGGGATCGATTCGCTGGCAGCGTAGTCCACGTGCCACGCAAATGCCGGTATGGAATACGGGACAGAATGGACCTGTGAAGTACCCGGTAATCCGAACGAAGTCAGACCGGGTTGATGTCGAAGGTATTGGCCCATCAGAGGCCTTAGATCTTGAGACGGAGTGTGGGTCAGGTCTCTGTCAATGGCTTGCGGGAGACTTCTTGTTTCATTGCCATGTCGCGCATCACTATGTTGCAGGTATGTGGGGCTATTGGCGTGTTTACAATACGCTCCAAGTTCCTGGATTCCATAACGACGTGATGCCTCCGCTTCGTGAGTTGCCGGATCGGTTAGACCGTATTCACAAACCTGTCACATCGGACAAACTTATAGGAACAACGGTCAACTGGTTTGGGACAAAGTTTAAGATCGTTGGAGGTGGAAAAAGTGACTGGAAGTCGAATCCGAGAGTGGTCAATATTAAAGATTGGGTAGAAATGCAGCTTGTGACTCAAGGAAAGCCTGGGCATAAGGATGATGAAAAAGGCCAACTGCAGTCCTACGATGCCACCGTTATGGATTGGGTGTGGGATGGCAGTAAGGCTATGAGCGAGAAAGAAGCGACGATTGGTGAAAATCCGAAATACCATCCTGAATGGCAGGGGTATAAGGAGGGAGAACGACGGCCAATCTGGTTTGAGCCGACAACAGGAAAAGTGGCATGGCCATGGTTGACGCCACATTTCGGAAAACGGGTTCCGTTTTCTCCTGATCACAATCCTGCGCCATGGTTGGAGATGATCCATGTTGATGACGAGGGCAAGCGGACTGTTGATCCAGCAAAACCTGGAGAAAATGGTCGTTGGAGTTTGTGCCCGGATCGAGCAGGATCGCAAAAGTATAATATTCACTTCATTAAATTGCCGATTGAATTATCAGCGGCGCAAGGTAATGAAGAACCCATCGTCGATCCGCATGGGTTGTTGTATGTTTCGCATGATGAAGAAGAAGCCATCCGTGCAAATAATGATTTGAAACTTCCCCTTGTCATTCGCGCCAATATGTATGATTGCATGGACTGGACGCTCACGAGTGAATGGGAAGATGACGATATTACGAATTTCCAATCTTCAAAAATCAACACTCATTTCCACTTTGTGCAATTTGACAATCAATCGTCTGATGGTGTGATTTCAGGATTTTCGTATGAACAGTCAATGCGACCCTTTACAATGTTTGAAAAGAAAACCAAAAAAGGGTTGCCTGTTCCAATGAATGCGAAGTTTACGAAAGCTGCAAAAAAAGGTGACAAAACTATTCACCTGACCAATGCCAAGCAATATCATGTTGGGACATTAGTACTAGTTGGAGCCGATAATGTCGGACATGATGAGATTAAGCGCATTGTCGCAATCGGTGGTGTTGGAGGGTCCGCTTCAGGCGCATCCACGGATAGTTACACCGTGAGCCCTGGCGATTCACTTGGCGCCATTGCCAGTTCGCTTGGGACAACAGTTGGTGAACTGAAAGCTTTAAACAATCTTGGTGATGCAAATGTCATAAAAGTCGGACAAAAACTACAAGTTCCAGGTGCAGGGGAGGGTTCGTCCGCTCCTGTTGCCGCAGGTGGTGAAACGCTCACATTTGATAAGCCGTTAGCACACGATCATCCCGTTGGTGATATTGTGACGGTCGAGTTTGTGCGCCAACGTTTCTGGGCCGACTCCGATGTCGGTTCGGTTTTCTGTCATGATCATGCCTTTGGCGGAACAACCTGGCCTCACGGCGCGGTGTGTACGTTCTTGATCGAACCATTTGGTTCAACGTGGCATGACCCGAAGACCGGGAAACCGATTCGCACGGGTCCAGTTGCAGATATTCATACCGTGGAGCGAGTTGGACATGATGTGGCCGGAAGTTTTCGTGAGTTGATGGTACATATCATGGATACGGTTCCGCATACGGTTAACGTGGTCACGGCTGGTAATCCTCCTGGTCAGCCCATAGAAGTTGCGTTGGAAGCCGGGCGCACTGTGTCGTTCATTATGCCGCCAAATGAGAAAATTAAAATGACCCCAATGCCGTTCTTGAATGGTGGCACGCATACCACTGGCGGAGCGATAAACTTCCGTGCCGAGCCATTCGCTCAACGATTGGCCAATAACCCGGATACATCGCAAATCTTCAGTAGCCGTGTTCACGGTGAACCCAGTACGCCAATGATTCGTGCGTATTTAGGAGATGCCATTGTCTTTCGTTTGGTAGATGTAACCATGAACGAAAGTAACGTGTTTACCGTGTCTGGTCATACATTCTGGACGGAACGGTATGCGCAAGACTCAAATAGGAAGAATTCAATTCATATCACGATTGCAGAACGCTATGACCTGGTGGTGGCTGAGGCCGGTGGTCCTCGACATCTAGCCGGTGACTACATGTACTTCAACGGTCGTAGTTCAAAATTGTCTGAAGGTTCATGGGGAATCATCCGTGTTCTTGATGAACCTGTGGATGACTTACAGCCGCTTCCCAATAAGGCGTATGGCAAAGAGGGAATGCCAGCACCGCTTCCAGTGTGTCCGAAAGATGCACCGGAAAAGGTCTTTAATGTTGCGGCCATTGATTTTCCATCAATGAACTTTAATCCGAATGTTGAAGAAGCCATTGAAGTAGATTTTGAGCGAAAAATAGAAGTACAAAATCCAGATGCAAAAATCTACGTTCTTGAAGAGGAGGTGAGTAAGGTCTCTGGTGATTATCATCCAATGCCGCTGACCTTGAGGGCAAATATTGGTGATTGCATTAAGGTCAATCTCACGAACAAGATGAAAGAAAGCCGGGCTTCGTTTTCTGCCTTTGGTTTAGTATTTGACCCAAAGGATTCACAGGGAGTGAATTTAGGGAACAATCCTGGCGATCAAACGATTGCGCCAGGTGAAAAGCGTAGCTATACCTATTATGCCGATCCCTTCATTGGCGAGACGCAGACATTGGTATGGGACTTTGCAAATGTCGCGATGAACCCACGCAATGGCTTATTTGGGGCCATTGTCGTTGGCCCAAAAGGATCTCAATATCGTGATCCGAAGACCGGGGCCGATGTTTCAATGAAAAACGCCTGGCAAGCAGATGTCTTGATTGATCATTCAATTCAAGGCAATGAAAATCGGGAGAACTATCGTGATGTTGCGTTGTTTTTCCAAGACGAAGACAACATCATTGGAACAAGCTTTATGCCATATGTGCAGAATGTGGCGGGGCTAGTAGGAATTAACTATAGAAACGAACCATACCTGTATCGTGAAGAAACAGGGTGTTCGTTAGGACGAATGTTCCAGCCGTGCGAAGTTGATGATCCGAAGGATCCTGCGACTCCGGTTATTCTGTCACATGCCGGTGACCCGGTACGGATCCATGTATTCGGCGCAAGTAGTGAACAGAATGGTATGTTCACATTAGAAAAACATGAATGGCCGATTGAACCGTTTATGGAAGGTGCCGATATGATCAGCACAGTCGAGTTCGCCGGTTCGGAAAGCCTTGATGCATTTGTGCCTTCGGCCGGTGGAGTGTACGCGCTCCCCGGTGACTATATATACGGCAATGCCAGACTTCCATATTCCCAATCTGGGCAATGGGGTTACCTCAGGGTATTACCTGAAGGTGACCAGCGTATTCTGCCTTTAAGCGGGAAAAAAGGTAGTATGCAAGAAGCCAAATCTATAGAAGGCAAAACCATTAAACCTGTTGTATTTAAGTAAATAGAACAGGTTGGTTATGTAGGCTATATGGCGGGGAAGTCGATACTCGGCTTCCCCGCTTTTTTATATGTAATGTCACATCCGTCCAAGACAGGGCAGCTCACTCAAATGAAATCCATTAATGCGCGTTTCAATTTTGTCCCTTCTACTGGATAAAATTGGCCTCTATTCTGTTTTGACCATGAGTGATGTAGTGTATAGTATAAAGGTAGGCTAGGTAGTTATAGCGATTTCAATTATGTTTCAGAACGCTTGGCCACGATACATGCAAAACCTTGTGATTTTCAGAAACATTCGCCATCGTCACTCAATAAGCTAGCTGACCTTTGTATGATTGGTGTGGTTGAACACGGTCGTTGAATGACGGAGAGCTTTTGAAATGCCCCCTACGCTGGAGTCAGTTACTCATTGATGTTTTGTTTACAGATGTTCAAGTGAACACGGTTGTTAAGCGACTAGGTTGCGGCTGGCTGGCATATAGCGTTGGAATTATCCTGCAACTCTTGCCTGTATTATAGGTGTCCTTGGCTACGGTTGTTGAATGACATGATTCGGCTGACGGGCACATTGCGTTGGAATTAGGCTGCAACTGTTGCTTGTATTAAAGGTGTCCAAGGCCAGTTGAACATTCTAGACGTTCAATGCGATATTCAATGTGTCATCCATCGGAAGCTTATACCCACTTTGGTTGACGAACAATATTTGACGTTTTCCGTCACGTATTGAATGGCAAATGTGTACTTGGTGGCGCTGTATCGTTTCGGTGTAACGGAATCGGATATAATCGTTTTATCTTTCATGTTTGAAGATCGATAGACTACGGGAGGTTGAGATGGGGTTGCTGAAGATTGTGATTGGGCTTCTCGTTATCGGTTTCTGGGCTCCTCTAGCCTGGTCCTACGAAGAAGTTGATGTAAGCGATGGAGGAACGATTCGAGGGAAAGTGTCCTTAGTTGGAAATTTGCCAAGGCCAATGGCATTTAATTTAGTGACGATTCCTGACCCTGTCTATTGCGGTCGAATTTCGACAGGAACCGGTTGGCGCATAGTAGAAGACTTCATCGTTGCTCCTGATGGGGGATTAAAGGATGTGGTCGTTATATTAAAGGGCATTCAGAAAGGTAAGCCGTTTGAAACGAAGAAGGTTAGAGTAGAGGCGATTGATTGTGACTTTACGCCATTTATGAATGTGCTGAGGAAAAAAGACGAGTTGACGGTTGTGAATATGGATCCAATTGAACATGACATTCAAGGTTATGAGACGGCTCGAGAGCGTGGTGCCCGTGTGTTATTTAATCGCCCGCTTCCGATGAACCCATTTCATAAAGTCCTAGGAATGATGAATAGCCACAAGCATATGCCTGGGAAGCCGATGATCGAACATGTTCATCTTCGTAAGGGGCGGAATATTTTCGTCATGCAATGTGGGTTTCATCCCTATATGTTTTCATGGGGCGTCATCGTCGAGAATCCGTATTATGCGATTACGCCAGAATCTGGTGAATTTGAAATATCCCAAGTTCCGCCAGGAGACTATACGTTAACCGTGTGGCATGCAGGGATGAAGCAATATCTCGAAAAAAAGATTACCGTGTCCCCAAATGAAATGTTGGATGTACAGTTTGAATATACTGCAGTGAAGGGTCGGCGAAGCGTTCATGAAATGCATGAAAATCCACACTTTGGGTTGGAAATGTTAGGCGAAGGTGTCGAAATTGTCCCTTCACTTCGGCTTCAAACACCTTAGGAATACAATGATCATGCGACGGAGCACATTTAACAGCCTCATGAGGTCATTCGTTGTGAGTGCTGTGCTGT
The DNA here is from genome assembly GCA_021604005.1 of Nitrospirales bacterium. Lineage (GTDB taxonomy): Bacteria > Nitrospirota > Nitrospiria > Nitrospirales > UBA8639 > JAGQKC01. The sequence continues at coordinate 165,046 of BQIV01000004.1, forward strand.
TGGTAAACAGTATGGTTGATCAGGGTTTTGCCTATGATGTGAAGGATGTACCAAATGGAGGATCGTTAACCGGTGTCGTGACGCTCATGGGTCCTCCGCCTGAGCCCAAGGCGTATAATTTAATCACGTTTCCAGATCCTGAATATTGCGGTCGAATTTCAACCGGAAATGGATGGCGATTGTTACAAGATTTTCTGGTGAATGATCAACGGCAAATCAAGAATGTCGTGGTATTTTTTGAGGAAGTGCAAGCGGGAAAACCATTTTCAATGTCTATTCCGCGTGTGGAAGCCCGTGATTGTCAGTTTCATCCATTTACGACAATTGTACGAAGTGGGCATGGGATCGAAGTGATTAATATGGATCCGGTGATGCATGATATTCAGGCGTACGAGACCTCAGAGGCACAGGGAAATCGTGTGTTGTTTAATTCGCCTCTTCCCTTTAATCGTCTTCATAAGCGGGGTGATATGCATGCCGGGCATAGCCATAAACCCAGCGAGTCTCTGGTTCGACAATTTCGTTTAAGTAAGGAACGGAAAACGTTTGTCATGCAATGCGGATTTCATGCGTATATGGAAAGTTGGGCCATTGCCGTCGAGAATCCGTACTATGCATTTACCGATGCCGAGGGGAAGTTTGCAATTGACCATATTCCTCCTGGAACGTATCGGGTGCAAGCATGGCATCCCAGCATCAGACAAGAGGTAGTGAAAACCGTGGTGATTCATCCTGAGCAACATGCCTCGGTCACTTTTGAACTTCCAGCTCCCACAGAACGTCATACAGCCCATAAGATTCTCTCCCCGCCTCGATTTACGCCTGCAGCACTTGGCCGTCCTATCGACATTCAGCCGTTGCTTGAACAGCAGCGCCCATGAATTGGGTCATGCCTCGGTCTCCCCTGCTATGGCTGTCTTTCATGTTTTCCTGCACGGTATTGGTCCTGATCGGTCATGCGGCAGTGTCTGTCGGTTCGGACTCTAACAATGCCCATATTCTACAGGAATTGTCTCAGCCTCCAACTGAGTTTTCAGCAATGTGTATGTGGCGAAAAGACGGGAAAACGTCGAAAGCTCAAGTGTTTGTAAAAGGCGACCGCTACCGTCTTGAACATTGGGGTGGCTTACAAACAGACCTTGGGTTGGCTGGAGTGACAATCGTTCGCTTAGATCTACAGCAGGTGTGGTATATTTATTCACAACGCCGTCTTGTCTTGAGCGTGCCAGCGGAAGCGCGTGATGTGCTGCCGTACTCGGTTATCCTTGATGGAGAAGTGAGACGTACATTTATTGGTGATGCGGAAGTTGGTGTGCAACCGGCACAGTTATATGAAGTTGAAGTTGTGTCGCAAAATGGCCAATATGAGAGATATTATGAATGGGTGGACCCTGAACGGCAGGTGCTGCTTAAGCTATTGAGTCAAGATCGAGACTGGCGGATAGAATATGACCATGTTGTGCTTTCCACGCAACCAGATTACTTTTTTGAGCCGCCTCTTGGGTATCGAACAATTGAAGCGCAAAGAAGCGATCGGAAATCGAATAGCTGATAGGGGCATCATCGATGAAGGGCAACGACGTTTCGCAAATAGGTAATGGGTCCCATGTTCCACGGCGACACGAACAGGGGACCTTGTTACGGTACGGTGTGCTCACAATGATGACTCGAACTCTGGTGATACGCTGGCTTCTTGTTCTCCTGGTTTGTGCGTGGGGTCCGATATTTGGGCAGGGCCCGATGGCCGCTGAATCGCTATCAACGTCAGAATGGATGCAGGCCCAAGAGGCGTTCAAGAAATTTCAATTTCAGGAAGTTCTGGATCTTCTTGCGACCTTCAGCGAGGAAGAGCTGAAGGCTCCCGATGTTCTGCGGCTGAAGGTGTTGAGCCTCGCTCTTCTTGGGAAGACGTCAGAAAGTTTGGATACCTATGAACAGTACGTCAAGCAGACAGGCCAAGAAGATGAGCCACTATTCCGAGAACTGGCCATTGCGGTGATTATCCCACTTCGTAGCGATATGCGTGAGCAAATTCGCGGTGTCGCCTATACGTCTCTCAAGGAAATTGGTTCTGATGATATTCTTCCGTTTATAGAAGAGGGCTTGAATGATAAATCTGGCATGATCCGAGTGTTAGCGGCGGAAAGCTTAGCCGGATTAGCGTCTGGGCAACAGTCCAAGAGATTTCGACAGGCACTTGAGGATAAAGCCGGATTAGTGCGAGCCACCGTATTAAAGGGATTAGGGCGTTCTGGTGATCGTCATGCGCATACGCTCATCCGTCCACTCTTGAAAGACGAACAGCCTGTCGTTCAAGTGGCCGCCGCTGGGGCCATGATCAAGCTCGGATACCCAGAGTATTGGGAACGAGTCACGAGGAGTGTGCAAGAGAGTGAGGGATATGAGCGGGGTGCGGCGTACAAAGTCTTGGGAGAGTTAGGCAATGTCCGGGCAGTAGAACTTCTTCAACAGGGATTGACGGATCAGCAGCCATCCATTCGAGCTGCAGCCGTGTCCTCCTTTGGGAAGCTCAAAGCCCCGGAGGCGGTGCCTCCTTTATTAGCTGTCCTGAATGAGAAAAGTCCGGCTGTTCGAAGTGCAGCGGCTGTGAGTCTCGGAAACTTGAAGGCTGAGAAAGCCATCCCCGCCATTACAAAGATGTTAGACGATGCCAATCCTGGGGTACGGGTTGCCTCAGTCGCGGCATTGCTCAAACTCAATAGTCCGTTTAGTGTCGTGTCTTCAACCGTCAGTTCATTAATGCAGGATCGAAATCCAGGTATACGGTCGGGTATCGCAAGGGCCTTAGGCAATGGGTATGGCCGCGACGTGATCACGACGTTGTTTTTCTTGCTGAATGATCCTGTGCCAAAGCCACGAATTATGGCGGCCCGTTCATTGGGCCGCATCGGGGGGCGGGACATCCTGCCTCGTCTCAAGCCTGTGCTTCGAGATCAAGATGAAGCGGTTCGTGCAACGGTTGCGGCTGCAATTGTGCGTATTCTTGCCCAGCCCAACAATGTATAGTGTGAGGTCTCTGTTCGGGTTTCCGATGTTCTGCTATTGCTCTCTTCACCTGTTACTGCCCTATTGGATATATTCTTCATAGGCATGAGGTCGTATTGGTGCAATGCCTATTCGATGTTTTTTTCATATACTGTTTTATATATTTCTTCTCGTAAGTTGCGGGTCATGCCAACTCTATCGATCTGTCAGTCATCCTGAAGACGTCCCTATCACTTCAGACGTGACGTCTCGTATTCAGTGGGCGCCATGGCAGGAAGAAACATTTCAAGCTGCGCAAGAGCAAGATCGGCTCATCCTTCTCGACTTAACGGCTGTCTGGTGTCATGCCTGTCATGTGATGGATGAAACGACCTATACCGATCCATCGATTATAGCGTTATTGAACACTCGCTTTATTCCTATTCGTGTTGATACCGATCAACGGCCTGATATTGATGCGCGCTATCGTCATGGAGGCTGGCCAACCACCAGCATACTGTTGCCGACGGGGGAGATTGTGTTTCAGGGAAATTATTTGGAGCCGGAAGATTTACAGCAGGCATTGCAAGAGTCCGAGAAACTCTATCGGGAGAACAAGGAGGACTTGCTGAGTCAAGCCGCCACTATTTGGAAGACTGTCACGGACGCAAGGAAGGCCCGATCCCGTCCACAAGCAGCGATTGATCCGGAACTTGTGGGTCAGATGGGTGAAATGATTGAGCAACACTTCGATCCCGTCAATGGTGGTTTTCAAGACGCGCCAAAGTTTTTTGAACCTGATGCCATTACCTTTCTCTTGGCGCGTTACCACCACCTCCACGATGAGACTTTCAAACGTATGGCGTTGTTGACCCTACAGCAACAACGGAAGTTGTCTGATCCGGTCTGGGGAGGGTTTTATCGATATGCAGAGCAGGCCGATTGGACGAACCCGCATTTCGAAAAGATGCTGCATATACAGGCCGTGAATCTTCAAAACTATCTTGAGGCGTATCAGGTGACGGGCGACCTCACGTATCGAGAAGTTCTCGAAGGAATTATTCGCTATGTTACACGTGTGTTGATGGATTCACAGGGGAGAGGATTTTTTGCCAGTCAAGATGCAGATGTCAAGGACACTTCCGGCTCTCGCCGCCTGCTCATGTCTGGGGAAGACTATTTTCAACTTGAAGACGATGCACGTCGACATATAGGAATGCCGGGCGTCGATCGGACCATCTATACCGACTGGAATGGAGCAATGTTCCGAAGTCTATTGAAGGTGCATCAGGTTCTTCCAAGTCTCAATCTCGCATCGTTGGCGTTACCCATGCTCAATCATGTATTTCAGGAGCGTTACGAAGCAGGGAAGGGAATGGCCCATCGCACCGTCAATGGTGAACCCCAAGCCTTTGGCCTTCTTCGTGATCAAGTGTGGTTTGCACAGGCGCTTATTGAAGCATTCTTCACGACCGGGGAGGCGCGCTATATCGACAAGGCCGAACAACTGACGAAAGATGTCATGAACTTGTTGGAGGATAGGCAAGGGGGCGGGTTGTATGATCGGCCTCAGGACATTTCTGCCGAAGGGCTGTTGAAATTTCCCCATAAGTCGTTGAGGGAGAATCTTAGGGCGGTCATGCTATTGTGTGACCTCTATTATGTCACGGAACATGTGAGCTATCGAAAGGCTGCCGAACGAACGCTTCAGTATGTGTTACAGGCATCCGATCAGCTTCCCCTTGGATTATCTGGTATGGCCATTGAGCGTTTCGTTCGATATCCGGTGAATATTGTAGTGGTCGGGTCGAAGGATGATGACACAACGTCCCGGCTTTTTCAGGAAGGACTGAAGCTCTATGCTCCGGGGAAGATTGTTCGATGGCTTGACCCGGCAGTTGATTCGCTACAAATCGGAGAGGTGACATTTCCTAATACCACAGAGCCCACCGCCTATATTTGTGCTAATACGATATGTTCTCAGCCCTTTCATCGGGCCACAGAATTTCCCTCACGCTATCAAGATGTCCTGAATCTTACACAATAGCTGTTTGTATAGCCAGGCCTGGATTTAGGCTATTTGGAATGTCACGGGATGCTACCATCCGGCTCTTGCGCTACGCATGCCGCATGCCATGAATGTCGCATCGTTCCGTATGAGTTCCATGACATGTTTCCGTCAGTTATCTTGACACGTTTTTTTCCTTCTTGGTATATAAGAAGGTGAACACATTAACGAGGTTTCAACAGTTTCCCTGCTCACTGAACTGTCCCGTATATCTGTGCGTGGGAGATTCATTCAACGCCACAAGTTTTCATCCCACCCTCGTTAGCACACTAATTATTCTCAACTAGGAGGAAGTATTATGAGGAATCGTCAGTCACTTACTGTGTGTCTCCTTGCAGGAGCCGCTCTGTTGGCCGCTCCAATGATTGCGCAAGCCGGTGGAACCATTAAAGGAAAAGTGACCTTTAGCGGCAAAGTTCCCGCTCCAAAAGAATTTGCTTTCTCAAAATTCCCGAATGTGGAATTTTGCAAAAAGAATACAAATAAAAGCGAGGATGGGAATACGCGCTTATTAAAAGAAGTTCAAGTTGATGGAAGCAAGGGATTAAAAGATGCCGTTGTCGCCGTTCGAGATATCAAGGATAAAGGCTGGATGGGAAAGTTTAAAAAGGCTCCAGCGCAAGAAGTGACTGCAGAGTTATGTGAATTCCTTCCCTTCACCGGCGTTGCGGTGAGTAAAGGGCAGTTCAAAGTCGTGAATAACGATGCTGACCCAGATGACCCAAAGTCCAAAGAAGGTGTGTTGCATAACCCTCATAGCTTCGATGTGTTGGGTGCAAAATCAGCAACGTTGTTTAACATCGGGTTAGCCAAAAAAGGCGATTCATTGCAGAAGACCCTCAAACTTCGTATGGCCAGAAAGGGTGGGGTTGTTCGGTTGCAATGTGACCAACATGAATTCATGCAATCATGGTATCTTCCGGTCACCAATCCCTTTTACGCCACGAGTGGTGCTGATGGAACATTTGAAATTAAAGATGTTCCTGCTGGAAAACACAAGCTCTTGGTTTGGCATCCGGTTGCTGCGAAAAATGCCATGGGCAAGAAAGCCATCGAAATTGAAGTTGATGTGAAAGATGGTGCGACCGTTGAAGCAAATTTTGATGTCAAGTAAGTCGTATCGTTTTTGATTTGTCTCACGAGGGCAATCCGGGTTTTCGGGTTGCCCTCGTTGTGTATGTGAATGTTCTACCTCCACTCCCCAGTCTTCGGTCCGTCCTTTCAGTTTCACCATTTCCCATATGTTTCATAAGAAGCACAATGATCAAGAGCGTGGAAGATGGATGCGAGTATCTGTCTATGGGCCGGTGTCTGTACCCGCTTGGACTGAATCGGCTATAGCCCAGCGTGGGACAACGTCTCAACCAGAGCAAGTTTTGGAAATGGCTATCGCATGATCTTCCATCGAATTTCAGGCTGACAGTTGTTGAGAATATAGGTGTTGTTGTCATCATGGTGTTGAGGCCTGAACCTCAAGAGCCGAAGGCATTTTTCCTCAATAAAATAGATAGATTTTCAAACTTGCGTTTGTCAGTCAGTGGCCGTTAAGATCAGTGAATTATGACTATTCAAGAGAATCTTTTGTTCGTTGAGGCTCTGTGTGTCACGTGAACTTTCTCTCGCCGAAATCTTCCAGTTGGGGTACTACTGGGAGACGAAAATTCTTCTCACGGCAGTAAAACTTGACCTCTTTTCTGCATTAAATGGGAATCCTCGTTCCTCCTCTCAACTTGCTCAGGCTTTAAATCTTGCGGATCGCCCGTTGGTTTTACTGCTGAACGCGCTTGTAGCCATGCGAGTGCTGAAAAAAGAGGCTGAGGCATTTATGAATACAGACGTGGCTCAACGGTATCTTGTTAAAACGCAAGATGAATATGTTGGGCATCTCTTGCTGTTACATGATGCGGAGTGGGAAAACTGGGGAAAGCTCGAAGAGACGATCCGTACAGGCACATCACCTGTCTCACAACATGTGTTTGAGACAAATCCAGATATGGGAGCGAACGTGCTGTCGGTGTTGCATCGAATTGGCAAGGAAAGCGGGCCGAGTTTGGCAAAACGCATGAATCTCAATGGTTCGAAAACGCTCCTTGATGTTGGGGGTGGGGCGGGGACCAATGCCATAGCCTGTTGTCAGGAATATCCTGAACTCACGGCGACGGTGTTTGATTTACCGCAAACCCTCGTCTTGACCGAGCAGGTGATTAAAAAAGTTGGTCTAGAGGATCGGATTCGAACGCGAGCGGGAAATTTTCATGTTGATTCCTTTGACGGAACATATGATGTAGCCCTGATGTCTGACATCCTTCACTATCAAGATGGTGCAGTCAATGCCAAGCTTGTTGCCAAAATTTATGATGCCCTGGCGGATGGCGGCCAATTGGTCATCAAAGATCGCTTTTTGGATCCAACGGGGACAAGTCCTGCCTGGACGACGGCGTTTGCCGTTCATATTATGGTGAATACTGAACATGGTCAATGTTTTACGACTCACACGGCGTTGCAATGGATGAAGGATGCAGGATTTCAGAATGTTCAAGAACTTGAACCCTGTGCGGTCGTTCAAGGAACGAAAAAGAAAGATGGAGGGATATAGCATATGGCCGAATGGCTGAGGCAACCTGGATTTGCCGGGACACATGCAACAATGGGGGCGGATGTGAGTCAGCTGATGGCAGCAGTCTTCACGACACTCTTCATCGTTGGGTGGGTTCAGGCCCGACGAGGCGAAGGATCCAAGCACCATTGGCTGATGTTCGGCGGCATGATTGCGATGTTGTCGTTCTTCGTCAGTTATTACTTATTTCGAAATCTTGGCGTGTTGGCGTTTGAAGGGAAGGAAGGGTTCGGCGGTTCACAGTGGCTATACGACACCGTCTTTGTTCCTATTCTCACCTTTCATATTATTCTGGTCGTCATTGGGTTGATTATGGCGATCTACATGATTGTTCTTGGATTTCGTACACAATTTTTCTCCGGAGCCAGGCGGTTGCTGCGAGAGCAAGTCCTCTTGACGCCCTGGACGAAAATGCTGGGGATCTTGGGCGTGTGTGCAGGACTGGTTACCGCCTATTTGCTGACGTTGTTGGCCCTCGACCGTTTTGGAATGGGTAAACTCGTGGTGTGGGTAAGTCTTCTGGTGATCATCGGCATTGTGATGATTCTTGAAATGAGTATCCAGCGAATGTGGCCGAACGGGGCACGACGTCACCGTGTGCTCGGTCAATTTACGATGGTCATTTATTGCGTGTTATTTGTCACTGGTAGTGTGACGTATGCGATGTTGTACATTCTTTATCCCGGGAAAATTGGATAAGGCAATCAATGTACAAGTCAAAATGAAAAGAGCAAAATAATGTGAGGGAGTACAATCTTTCTAGCATTTTTCACTATACACTTTGCACTTTAATTTGAGTCTTGTATGGAATGTGAATGCGGGCAAATGCTCAATCTGTGTGGTGTTGATGAAGTGGATGCCACGACCTGTATGGCGAGGTTTTCTTGCGAACCATGCGGGGAGTATGTGGGTATCGAAGGCGAACGAGCGGAAATCGCACCATTGTTACCCCATGTCTGTTGGTCTGATGAGGCCCAGCATGTCCTCAACCGGATGCCTCCGTATGTGGTCCCACTCTATCGAGATGATGTAGAGCGTTATGCGCAGACCACGGGAACAAAACTCGTTACATTTGATTTTTTAGGAGAAGCCAAAAATCAAGGCACTGTCGCATGGAGTGCGGAATCACTGCGTCGGTTAGAGCGAGTTCCGCCTGGGATCAGGGCCATGGCTCGCATCGAACTAGAGCGAACGGCTTTGGAGCGTGGGATGACCGAGGTCACGGTCGTGCTCATGGAAGAAATTAAAGCTAGGTACTTTGGGATGGGAAGCACGCAAACTGTATCGTAGTACGAAGCAAGTCATGGGTCGGTCGGTGCGTCCCGACGTAAGGAATATGAGAGTCACATGCTTCATCGATTAGCACTCAGAGTCGTTCCTCAGCTCAATGCGTTAGTGACGGAACCCGCGGTTCGGAAGCGGAAGCGGTTAGTGATGTTAGCGCCAGGGCTGGTTGCTTTTGGGATCTATCATCTGGTGAAGTCTTCTCTCCCCTTGGGTAATCCATTCGTGCTTCTACTTTTCAGCGGGTTTCTCGCATCTCTGACGGCATTGTGGTCGTATCGAATGGGACGCAACGAGTCCGTTGCCATCTTTCTGCAAGAAGATGGAGTGAAGCGGATCGCGTGGGTTGTCGGCTGGATTGGTTTGGCCTACGGTATGCAACTTTCGCTTCTTGTGCTCATGCTCTTAAAGGTATTTGTGGCGTATGACTTTCTCTTGCATCCAGAAGGTCCCGCCATGATGGCGATTATTATCTCAAGCTCTTCTGTGACACGGGATGCCTTTGAGTTGGGGTACGTTCGATGGAAAGAGCGGCAAGGGAAGAAAGTCGTCACGTTTCCTGATGGTGGCCCATTTCGGCGTTGGGTGCAGTTAGAGTTTGGGACTATGGGGCGCTGGACGGGAGGGGCGGCAATTCTCTCAATGGGAATGGCGCTGCTTCTCATGACGCTTGGCTATTGGGGTAGCCATGATTTGACGCAATCGATCATGCTGTCGATTCTTTCCGCATGTTTAGGCTTCGTGGCCTTCTATGCCGGAAAGTCCAGGACGGGAGATTGGCGCGCAGGCATACAGGAACTCGGGTGGCTGCCGTTAGGGAGATTTTGGCTGTGGCCCTGTGTGACGTTTGCGCTTACGTACTACCTGGTCCAAGCCGGCTTTTTCACATTTTTGGTCCAACAGGAAGAATTAAAGAGCTTCGCTCAACTATTCATTGCTGCAACAACCGCGGCCATGATGACGGGATACAGTTTTTACTTGGGTCGTTGTCAATTACTCGAAGCTGAAACGCATCATGGAATTCCTGCAAATATTCAAAGCTGTCCATTTGTCATGGGTATTTTAAGTAAAGCGGGTGTCGTCTCCAACGGTTCAGGGTCGACGTCAGTTGTCGGGGCTGCCACGCAACCTGAGAAAGTTGGATGAGGAGTTTCATGATTGCGCAACGGTTGACAATGATTCTGGTCATGTTCTTAGTTGCGTGGGATGTGCATGCCCTTTCTGACCCTTCATATGCATATGCCGAATCTTCTTACTCGACTGTGGCGTCAACAGATATCTACTTTCAAACAGAGGGTACGCCTGTTGGTCCCGCAGCCAAAGAATTTCAATCTTCGTATCCTGATATTCAATACGTCAACAATCGTGTCTTGGTTTGGGTCGTGGCTCAACAGCATACGTATTTTGGTGGGTTTGTTCTTGCGCTTCCGCTATTCGCTGTACTGTTGGAGTTTTTTGGCCTTGCACGCCGAGACCCGGAATCTGCTCGTCGCTATGATGGCTTGGCGCATGACATTGTGCGAGTGGCGGTGGTTTCATTGTCGTTTACCGCCCTGCTGGGTGCACTGATGTTGGGGGTCTTTATCACATTCTACCCAGGGTTTATGGGCTATATGGGTGCAACATTTAAGAGTATGATGCCGCTGTATGCGGGGGTCTTCTTTGGAGTCTCATCCTTGTTACTGCTGTATTACTATAGTTGGGATTCCATGGCCACTCGCGGAAAAAAATGGGTGCATATGTCCATTGGCGTTCTCGTCAATGCGATGGGGGCATTGCTGTTAATCATCGCAAACGCGTGGGCCTCATTCATGATGGGGCCGGCAGGTGTCGATAGTGATGGTCGGTTTTTAGGCAATGTGTGGCATTTATTGCATTCGCCCTTATGGAATCCGTTAAACACCCATCGTTTTTTAGCTGATATTATGTCGGCTGGTGCGGTCGTGGTGGCGTATGCGGCCTATCGTTTTCTCACAACAAAATCAAAAGACGAACGTGCGTATTATGACTGGGTCGGGTATGTGTTTATGTTGGTGGTCGTGTGTGCATTGCTACCGATGCCGATTGCCGGGTATTGGTTGATGAAGGCGGTTTTTCAATTCAGCTCACAAATGGGTGGCACAATGATGGGCGGACTGCTGTCATGGATGTTTGTCATTCAAGCCGTCACGGTTGGTGTCTTATTTTTAGGTATCAACTATTATATTTGGCAATCCCTAGGTCGCATACAAGGGGGAGAGCGGTATCATCCCTATTTTAAAATTATTATTTTTGCTTTGTTGGGTTGTTTTATTGTGTGGTTTACCCCCCATACGATTGCGATGACCCCGAGTGAAATGAAGGCGATGGGTTCGGCTCAGCATCCTGTGATCGGTCAATTTGGCGTGATGTCGGCCAAAAACGGCGCTATCAATATTATGATTTGTCTCACTGCTCTGAGTTATTTATTGTATCGACGCGCCAATCGGGTGATTACGGTTTCTTGGGCCTGGAAAGGCAATGTCGCCTTAGGCATGTTGTTTGTTTTAGGAATTGGGAATATTCTCTGGCTTGCCATTTATGGGTTTTATATTCCGGCAAACGTTCGGGTAGGCTTGTCCATGCCGCAGGGTGTTACTACAGCCATGGTGGTGCTAGGGGGGATTGCTCTGAATCAGGTGATGTTGCGAAATTCGAAAGTCATCGGGCCGATTGCCTGGGGGGAAATTTCGCTTCGGGGGATGGTCACGTTGTTTGGGGTGGCTGCGGCGTTTACCTGGGTGATGGGATTGATGGGGTACATCCGTTCAGCAGGCCGTCTTGGCTGGCATGTCAATGCATTACTCCCGGACTCCTCCCCATGGGCGTATATGCCGGAAATCGGGTTTGCGGCGAAAATGGTGACGATCAACATGCTGCTGTTTTGGACATCGGTATTTTTTATGTTCTGGCTCAGCCGGCGTGATTATCAAACGGCTGATGAGCGAATAGGGAGTCCTGTCCCGTCTTCTCCGCTCGTGCAAACGCTTTCACAAGAGGAAACATCGGTATGAAGAAATGGTGTGCACGTCACGCAAACATTCGATATTCGATTCTCTGGAGTGTGTTGACGCTTATGGTGGTCTTCTCTGTAGATGTCACGCAGCGCGTATTTGCGCAATCGGCAACCGGGTCGATACTCATCGAAGACTTTAGTCAACCTGATGAAAACGGATTTCCTCAAAAATGGGATGCGCAACGGAGTAAGGTGACGGCGCAGGAAACGTATGTGATCGGTCAAGAGGATGGGGTGTCGTTTTTACAATCGCAGAATGCGAGTCAACGCGTCTATACCAAACACATGTCTTGGGATCCGAAGACTCATCCGATCTTAACCTGGCGGTGGCGGGTCCGCTCGGTAGAAGAAGGGGCAGAGTTTATTGCTGCCGTGTATCCTTCATTAGACACGGACTTGATGTTTATTCCTGTGAATACCAAGTATGTGTGGAGTGTCAGTCAACCCGTTGGGACGACAAAAGAAGGGGGCATGTTCGGATCGACGGAAGTGGTGATTCGAAGCGGGGCAGAACAGATTGGGGTGTGGGTGGAAGAACGCATTAATGTCTATGAAGATTTTAAGGAAATTCATCAGCATGAACCCGCTCCGAAAGCATGGGGAATTTCTCTGCTAGGCGGTCCTGGGGTCGAGGTTGACTTTGGTTCACTTGCGGTTCATCCTGAATAATCCAACGCGTGTTCCGTTCTTTCTGTAGAGAGGCATGATGGTGCAATATGTCACAGACCAAAATTATTGATGTTTTGATTGGTACCCTGGTCATGGGGACGGTTGGGACATTGATTGGTTTGCTTATGGGGGGCGGGTATTTGCCGGTTGCTGTTGTGATTGGTATTACATTGGGCGCTGGAGTCGGGATGTTTGGCGGGCGCCGTTTCTTCTTGAGTATTTTTGTCGGGTCAATTCTTGGTGGATTGTTGGCGTGGGTGCTCGGAGGCGTCGATGCCGTGACCGTTGGGTCGGCCTCCGGTGCGGCAATGGGAGGATTTTTAGGGGTTCAGGTTTCTATGATTCTCGACTCACTTGCCGAACGGAAGCGAAGATTGGCGGCGGCGTCTTTGCCAGCAGACGAGCCGAGCAAAACAGAAGTCTAACCAGTTCGATCGTGTGAACAATTGTGTGCTCACCAAGACCGATATAGATTGAGGGTATGACATGCCGGAAAATAATAAAGTGCTCATTGGGTCGATTATCTTTGTCTTCGGTTCATTTATCATGATGATTGTGATGCTGCTCTATGAGACCTATAAGAGCAAGGCTGAATTGGAAGCTGTGGCCTCAAAGATTCCGGCAAAAGCCAAGGTCTTGAAAGCCGCGCCGGTCCAAGACTACTCAATGTATAAAATTGTTGTCGGGGATGAGGGGAGAGAAATGGTCGAGATCCCTGAAGGCCCTTTTACGATGGGAAGCCGAAAAGACGACCCAGATGAGGGGCCAGCACATCCCGTGTATCTCCACACCTATTATATTGATTTGAAAGAAGTGACTCAAAAAGAATATGACCGCTTCTTGAGCATGACGAAATATCAAAAACCTGTCGTCCCTGTCTTTGAAGATGAAGTGACGAAGCTTCAAAACCCTGATTATCCCGTCATCGCGGTCACCTGGAATGATGCAGTCGCCTATTGCCGATGGGCCGGAAAACGATTGCCTACGGAAGCTGAGTGGGAGAAGGCCGCTCGAGGAGAAGGGAAGCGGCAGTACCCATGGGGGGAGAAGTTTGATCAAAACTACGCCAATGTGGATGGCAAGGATGATGGCTATCAGTATTTAGCCCCGGTTGGCTCATATGAAGTGGGCCGGAGTCCGTTTGGTCTGTATGATATGACGGGAAATGTCGCCGAATGGGTTATGGATAACTATGCGGCGGATTATTATCAGGTAACGCCATATCGTAACCCGACCGGTCCGGACAACGAGGATGTCTATAAAGTCATTCGTGGCGGGTCGTGGCGGGAGTCTCGAGTGGGAGCACGATTGACCAAGCGGTTCTCGGCAAAGATGTGGAGGACTGATGCCAGCGTGGGATTCCGTTGCGCGAAAGATCCGGAGAAGCCAGTGAAGCAGCTGTAGATGGCTGTGTTAGGTGATATCAATTCTGATGTCAGATATGTCTTGTCTTGCTGATCTCTTCATAGAATGCTTTAGGTTAGAGTGGCGTAACACGCATGGATGGCCGATTTAAGTTTGTGTTTCTCATTGCGGTGTTGTTTCTGACAAGTCTGCCACTACTGGGGATTTTAAAAGGTACGAAACCGCCTCCTCCGGATCCAGATGATGCTCTCATGACGGCACGGCATGGTGAAGAGGCAGCAGGGCATGAAGGCGAAGATGTCACACTGATCGACAATCGCATGGTGAAGATTCCTGCTGGTGAATTTATCCGGGGAACCAACACTGGCGGATTCAATGAACGTCCGGAAAATTCTTTGTATGTCGATACATACTGGATCGATGAGTTTGAAGTCACCAATCATCAGTATCTAGAGTTTGTGGAGAGTACCGGGCATCGCAAGCCAGGTCCACCGTCCCGCTACGCAAAGAATATGACCAACCTGAGAGGTCCGAATCAGCCAGTGACGTATGTGTCATGGGCCGATGCTAAGGCCTTTTGCGAGTGGAAGGGCAAGCGGTTGCCGACTGAGGCTGAGTGGGAAAAAGCTATGCGGGGGACGGATGGGCGAATGTGGCCGTGGGGAGATGAACTCGGTAAGGATTTGGCTAATTTAGGGGGAGCGCAAGATGGGTATGAATTTACAGCACCGGTTGGGTCGTTTCCTCAAGATCGAAGTGTCTTTGGTGTGTTTGATGGTGCCGGCAACCTGATGGAATGGACCGACAATTGGTATGTAGAGCAACTGTATTCAACGTCGGTAGCGTCAGATAGTTCCACAGTTTCCCGGACGTATAAGACGTTACGTGGTGGAGGATATACCAACAGAGGGGTGGATCTTCGCATCACCAGCCGGATGTTTATGGTGCCGGACTTTAGAGATGAAACGATTGGATTTCGGTGTGTGAGTTCTCAAGAAAACGCTAGAAACCCTGAAGATTTAGCCGATGGAATTTAGTCAATTCTCAAAGAAAATCGAAGTAATAAAGAATGAGAAAGACTGCAAGCAGAATATTGACAACCATTCCAGCCAAAACTATAATGTCGAACACTTTTGCATTGGTACGCATGAAATTTTCCTTGAAAAGTGAAATAATGGCAATTGAATAGCATGGCATTCTTTAAGCTGTCAAGTGGAAAGAACTAGGTGAAATCATTTAGCAATAGGTGGGACAATGGCAACAGGTGATTCAGTTCAAACTAAAATCGGAAAAGCAATTTTTTATCTCACATGCGCTGTGAGTTTTTGGTTCTTTTACTGGTTTGCGGGAATTCAATGCCCCTGCTAATAGCAATGAACCGAGAAGCTTTTTCCAGGTCTTAAAAGATTTTTACGGGAGGGGTGACATGCAAATAGTCTACGTAGTGGTTTCGCTGATAATTTCTTTCGTCTATTTCCAGTTTTTAGATTGGTTCCTCATGGACGCGCAGGGGCTCGACTACTTCTACATGTTTCGGTAGATGGTTGATTGGTGTTACTGATGCTCTTATGTTGTGGCTCTTTACGAATTGAAACTTTAGGAAAGATATAAAATGGAATTAAGGACTTGCTCAATTTTAAAAGGAGGTTGGTCATGGGTCACCTATCAGGTCGTATGACCCGTAATGGTAAAAAGGTGATGGCCGGTACGGCCTTGTTTGCGATGGTGGGGCTCTTGCTGCTTCCCATCTTCATGGCGCTTCCCGCACTAGCAGGCGGTGGTGGCGGTGGAGCGGCTGGTGGGCCACCTCCTGATGTCGTGGCTGCTCAAAAAGAAGCTGGAGAGGGAGAAGGAGAGGAGGAGGAAAAGATTGAGACGGGCCGTGATGTTTATTATAAGATTGAAGGTCCAGCCATAGGGATGCCTGCTCCTGTGACCGAGGATAACGAGTCTTTTTATCCTCGATATAACTTTGAGAGCCGTGTGTTGCTTTGGGTTGCAAATCAGCAGCATCTGTATTACGGAAGTTTTGTGCTTGCCGTTCCGATTTTTTGCATGTGTATTGAGTTTGCCGGGATGGTGAGTAAAGACAAGGCCATGGCACAGAAGTATGATAAGTTGGCCTATGACTTTATCAAGATAAGCTTGACGGCTTACTCCTTGACCGCCATTCTTGGTGGTATCCTGATTTTTACATTCCTGACGTTGTATCCGGCTTTCTTTGGGTATCTTTCCAGCATTTTCCGTCCAGTCATGCACATCTATGCGCTTTTGTTCGTAGCTGAAAGCGCAACGTTATATATTTATTACTATGGCTGGAATCAGATGAAGGAAGGGGTGATGAAGTGGATTCATCTGAGCATGAGTGTAATCCTTAACGTCATTGGGACAGTTCTTATGTTTCTGGCTAACTCATGGATTGCATTCATGATGTCTCCAGCTGGCGTCGATGAGCAAGGCCGTTACCTCGGTAATATCTGGCATGTGCTTCATACGGCATTGTGGAATCCACTCAATGTTCACCGAATTCTCGGGAACATGGCGTTTGGTGGTGGTGTTGTTGCCGCTTATGCTGCATACAGATTCCTTTCAGCCAAAACAGATGAAGATCGGGCTCACTATGATTGGATGGGATATATCGCCATGAGCCTTGGAGTGGCATTCCTCATTCCACTTCCGTTTGCAGGTTACTGGCTCATGCGTGAAGTGTATGCCTATCGGCAGCAGATGGGTATTACGCTCATGGGAGGTCTTTTGGCTTGGTTGTTTATCATTCAAGCTACCATGATTGGAATTCTTTTCCTGACGACGAATTACTATCTGTGGCAAGCACTAGGTCGAATGACTGGTGGAGAGCGTTTCCAGCGTTACATTAAATATCTGGTGTTCATTCTTGTCGTTGGATTGCTTGTCTTTATTACGCCACACACAATTGTGATGACGCCTGCAGAATTGAAGGCTATGGGTGGTCAACAACATCCTGTGCTTGGGAACTACGGCGTCATGTCAGCGAAGAATGGTGGTATTAATGCGATTATCATGACCACTATTCTGAGCTTTATCTGGTATCAAAGAGGAAATAAAATTCCCACCGTTAGCTGGTCGAAGTTTGGGAACATATTTATGGGGTGCTTCTTCCTGATAGGGCAGCTTAATAATATATGGCTTGCCTGTTATGGTTACTTCATCCCGGCCAATGTGCGTATCGGGTTGTCTGTTCCTCAAGTCGCCGGTACGCTTTCATGTCTCTTCTTGATGACGCCATTGAATTTGGCGATGCTGAAAGGCGCGAAGGAGTTAGGTCCAATTAAATGGGGAACTATTCAGCCTCGGTCGCAGTATGCATTGATTATGTTAGCAACAGCATTTACATGGATGATGGGTCTCATGGGGTATATCCGGTCATCTGTAAGACTGTTCTGGCATGTGAATGAGGTCATGCGTGACAATTCTCCATGGGCCTACACGCATACGATTGGTTTTGCTGCAAACGTGATTTCGTTCAATGTGTTGTTCTTTTGGATCACGATTATGTTTGTCTTTTGGTTGGGGGCGCTTGGTATGAAGGCTACGCCTGTTCCGGTAAAAGAACCGGTGTCAGGGACGCCTGCGCCACAACCAGCAGCAGGAAGCTAAGAAGTTAATTTCAATGAATCCATTTCGCCGCCCAGGGTTTACTCCTGGGCGGTTTCCTGATGGAGGGTAACTAAGGTGTTAGAACTTATTGGTGCTGGATTCTCTCTCGGATGGCCGATCTTGGCATTCCTTGTATGCTTGATCATTTATTTTCAAGCATCAGTCTCTGATCCTGTACAGAAGAAAAATGTCACGTTTAAAACTATCATTGGCATTTTTTGTGCCCTGTTGGCTTGTATGGCCATTGCGAATTACACAAAGAATTTTAATGACGACCCAGGTGTGTTGCCTGTTTCATTAGTGCTTATCACGGCTGTTACCTTTGTGATGAGTTTGTACTTTGCCAACATTGGGGCATTAATGAAGATTGGTGGATTTATGTTTTTTGTTGCTGCGGCGTTATCTGGTTATGGAAATTGGCTTCCACAAGTGGAGGGTGGGTTTCCTCCACCAGTTGTAAAGCTTGATTTCCAAAGCATGTCAGCACAACAGCTTGCGGACGAGGGTGAGAAAATTATTTTCGGCGGTTTAGGGCAAAGCAAAGTGCAGGGGGCAATTGGAAAGGGGCAGTGTCCTCTTTGTCATGGATTTCAAAAAGGGTTCTTAAGTGAACGAGCACCTAATTTATTTGATGTTCCTAATAGAGCGAAGACTCGACTTGAAGAACCAAATTATCATATGAATGAACCGGCCGCACGTCCTTCTGTGCAGAAGGAAGCATTTGAAGGTTCAGGTACAGCAACCACTGCGCTTGAATATATTGCCGAATCTCATGCATGCCCTAATTGCTATGTTGTACCTGGCTTTGGTGTGAAGGGATCAAATGATACGGAAAGCCCTATGCCTATCATCCATAAGGCCCCGATTTCTCTTGCAATGGGAGAGTTGGCGGCTGTCGATACCTGGATGTATGTCCGGGAAGGACTGGAGCCCCCCGCATATGATGAAATCATTGCTGCTTATGAAAAGTTCATTCCTGAAGGCGATCGGATTACCGCCACAGATGATGAGGAAGATGCAGGAGCCGCCGCAGGGGGCGTCTTGGCGACGGGCGAAGAGCCGGTCAACGAGATTTTCATGAAAGGCGGATGTGTTGCCTGTCATATTATTCCCGGTATCGAGGGTGCCACTGGGAAAGT
Source organism: Nitrospirales bacterium (assembly GCA_021604005.1). Taxonomy (GTDB): domain Bacteria; phylum Nitrospirota; class Nitrospiria; order Nitrospirales; family UBA8639; genus JAGQKC01. The sequence continues at coordinate 183,843 of BQIV01000004.1, forward strand.
TGGTCCAGTCTTAATGGAAGGGACGAATGCTCCTAATAGAATAAAAGATCCTGGCTATAAAGGTAATGCCACTTCTACAAAAGAGTATATTACTGAATCAATTCTTAACCCAAGCGCTTATGTCGTCACAGACTATCCTGACAATCAAATGCCAAAAGATTTTGGGAAAAAATTAAGTGCTGGAGCTGTGAATAAAGTTGTCAATTATCTTTCCCAACTTAAAGAGGGGCAAGATCCACCGCCAGTTGAGTAGTTGAATTGGCACTATTGGATACCCTCAATATTAAATGTAAGGAGTAAGAGGAATGACCTGGCTAAAACTGGTAGAAGGCTACATGCCGATGCAAATGATCAGCGAGCTGGCGATTTGCATTCTGATCATGGCTGGGATCAACTTCACGCTGAAGAAGGCGGGAGTTGGAATCCCGAAGTTCTGGGCTGGAGTG
>BQIV01000005.1 GCA_021604005.1 Nitrospirales bacterium
CAGCCTCAGGCTAAGATTTCCGTCACCACACCGGCCCCAACCGTCCGGCCACCTTCCCGCACGGCAAACCGCAACCCCTGCTCCATCGCAATCGGCGCGATCAACTCCCCCGTAAACGAGACATTGTCCCCCGGCATCACCATCTCCACCCCGGCCTCTAACTCCACAATCCCCGTCACATCCGTCGTCCGGAAATAAAACTGCGGCCGATACCCCTTAAAGAACGGCGTATGCCGCCCCCCCTCTTCCTTCGTCAACACATACACTTCCGCCTTAAACTTCGTATGCGGCGTGATGCTCTTGGGCTTCGCCAACACCATCCCCCGCTCCACCTCTTCCTTCTTCGTCCCCCGCAGCAAGGCCCCTACATTGTCCCCGGCCTGCCCTTCATCCAACACCTTCCGAAACATCTCTACCCCGGTCACCACGGTCGTTTGCGTGTCCTTCAGCCCGACAATCTCAATCTCATCCCCCACCTTCACTTGCCCTCGCTCCACACGACCCGTGACCACCGTCCCCCGCCCACTGATCGTAAACACATCCTCAATCGGCATCAAAAACGGCTTATCAATCGCACGCTCTGGCGTCGGAATATAACTATCCACCGCCTCCAACAACCGCATGATCGACGGCACCCCAATCTCACTTTGATCCCCTTCAATCGCCTTAATGGCCGAACCCGTGACAATCGGCACATCATCGCCGGGGAACCCATACTTACTGAGTAATTCCCGCACTTCCAGCTCCACCAGCTCCAAGAGCTCGGGATCCTCGACCTTATCCGCTTTATTCAAAAAGACGACAATATAGGGCACCCCCACCTGCCGCGCCAACAAAATATGCTCCCGCGTCTGCGGCATCGGCCCATCAGCCGCCGACACCACCAAGATCGCCCCATCCATTTGCGCCGCCCCCGTAATCATGTTCTTGACATAATCTGCATGCCCCGGGCAGTCCACATGCGCATAGTGGCGATTCTGCGACTCATACTCCACATGGGAAATGGCAATCGTGAGAATTTTCGTGGGATCCCGTCGGCCCTGCGACTCACTCGCTTTGGCCACGTCATCATAGGCCACATACTGAGCCATCCCTTGATCGCCCATCACTTTCGTCAACGCCGAGGTCAACGTCGTCTTCCCATGGTCCACATGCCCCACGGTCCCCACGTTCAAATGCGGCTTCTTCCGCTCAAATTTCGCCTTCCCCATGCCCGCCTCCAGAGTCCCTAATCGATAAAACCGTTATCCCTACAACTCAGTATGTATGAAAATACATATCAGATGTATAAAAGACGCCAGCAACGACTACCCACGGATGGATCTGCACCACATGGAGCCCACGACGCGGATCGAACGCGTGACCTCGTCCTTACCAAGGACGTGCTCTACCAACTGAGCTACGTGGGCCCTCAGCCATTACGGTGAACCGTTAACTGAAAAGTTCCTTTATCCCCTTCACGGCTCACGCAAAAACTGGAGCGGGCGATGGGATTTGAACCCACGACAGCCAGCTTGGAAGGCTGGAACTCTACCACTGAGCTACGCCCGCTATCAGTCAATTTTCCTAATGACTAATCTATTGACCTACCTGCATTTACATCAATATATGGTGGGCAGGCAAGGATTCGAACCTTGGAAGCCGATGGCAGCAGATTTACAGTCTGCCCCCGTTGTCCACTTGGGTACCTGCCCTTTATATGTTCCTATGATCGACAGCTCGCAACAGGGAAAGACTGAGATGGGGGTGGGATTGTTGGCCACTTGCCCACAGAGAAAAAACCTGCCGTTTTAACAGTTTACAAGAAAGCATGAGACTGGAGGTCCCTTGCCTCCACCAAAATTGGCATTCAATTGCCACAAGGCAAAGCAATAGCCAGATTTGTAAAGAGCTTATTATACGGGGACATATTTAGCCAGTCAAGAAAAGACTTGTAAATAATACGAATGCCTGCTCGCAACATGCTGAGAGAACGCGAGGATATCATTTCCATAGGAAATGAGCTGTACAATTTTCCCTGGAAATTCTTCCTGGTTCATGCTTCGTCCGCAAAACGAACAACTCACTCCTCAACTTGACAATAATTATAGATTCCCCCTACGATCGCCTACCCACCCCACCACTACGACACGTTCACTGTCACGCATGCCATGCTAAACATCATATCCATAGGAATCCACCTGATTATATTGGGACTCATCGTTCCGCCGGTATGGGGCCAAAGCTTAACCCATCCACCTTCCGATACAAACTTTGACGGCAAGGATATCGTGGAAATTATCACGCCACAACAATCTATCATTACAGCTGAAATTGCCGATACGCCTGCAGAGCGATCCACAGGCCTGATGTTCCGAACGCAGATGCCGTCCGATCATGGTATGTTATTTATTTTTCGTGAGTTAGATTATTGGAATTTTTGGATGAAAAATACCAAAATGCCATTAGACATTATCTGGCTTGACGTGGATTGGAAGGTCGTACATATAGAATCACATGTTCCAATTTGCACGAAAACCGATGATAGCTGCCCACGATACCGAACGTTGAAAGAAGCACTCTACGTCCTTGAGCTCAGAGCCGGTATGGCTGAACACTTCAATATCCTGGTCGATAGCCAATTGACCGTCAAGTAATTATAGCGAGGCCAAATACGCTCCAATCATTTGAGTATGACTCACTGCGCGTCATGACTCACTTCAAGGAACAGAGCGTTATACCCGCTTAGCATGACTGTATCCGATTGAGGGATTTGACGACGCAGGGATAGCGAGAGTTTTGCCATGAAAAATGACACCGATCCGGCATAACTGAATCGGCTATTGTCCCGCTCAGTACAACGTTTCGACCAGCAGAAATTATTTGAAACGGCTATGTCTCAAGAGCGACATACGCTATAGGCCACAAGCAAGATGGCGGACCGGCAACACTCTACCACCCCCTGACTCGTCTCGCATTCACAACCCCTTCGACTTGTTCAATTCCCTTGATCATTCGCTCCAAATGAAGGGTATTGGTAATTTCAATCACAAAATCCAGCACAGCCTTTCGATCTTCACGGGTAGAAATTTCTGCACGGGTAATATTGGCCTGGCAATCTGAAATAGCCGAAGAAATATCAGCCAGGACTCCCGTACGATCCAAAGTCAACACTGAAACCTTCACAGAATGCGTTCCCGCAATTCCGGCATCCCAATCGGCTTCAACCAATCGGTTGTGATCCCAATCCAACGCGCGAAGGTTTGGACAGCCCACAGTATGGATACTCAATCCGCGTCCGCGTGTAATATATCCCATAATCGGATCGCCAGGAACGGGATTGCAACATTTCGACAGTTGCATCAGCACATCATTGCCTCCCTTTACCTTCACCGATTTTTCTGGATGGGCTGGACTTAACTTTTCATGTTCCGTTGCCATAACCGCAGCCAGGGTATTGTCTGAACTCTCAGGACTTGGCGGCTCCAGTTGATTGACGACCTGACTTGCCGAAAGCCTTCCATATCCAACCAACCGAATGAGCTCATCAACAACATCAAGTCCCCGGGCTTTCGCTATCTCCCCAAGACGCTCAGACTTGAACGTCTGAGCCGTTGGGAGACCATGGCGGCGAAATTCTCGCTCCAACAACCGACGGCCAATATCTAACGCTCGCTTTTGCTCTTCAATTTTAAACCAATGACGAATTTTGGCTTTTGCGCGAGAGGTGCGAACAAACTTCAACCATCCTTTATGAGGCACCTGAGAAGACGAGGTGAGAATTTCCAGCATATCGCCACTACGTAACTTGTGCCGAAGCGGCACGAGTTTTCCGTTAATTTTCGCGCCGACACAATGATCCCCTATTTCCGTATGAATGGCATAGGCAAAATCCACTGGAGTAGAACCAACAGGCATTTCTTTCACCTCACCGAGTGGGGTAAAGACAAACACCACATCATGAAACAGGTCCAGCTTGACCGAGTCCATGAATTGACGGTTGTCGGAAAGATCTTTGTGCCATTCCACAAACTGCCTCAACCAACTAAAGACTTTTTCATCTTTCCCAGTGACGGCTCCGGGTTCTTTATATCGCCAATGCGAAGCGACGCCATACTCGTTGATTCGATGCATTTCTTCCGTTCGAATTTGAAACTCGACGTACTCGCCTTGAGGCCCCACAACCGTGGTATGCAACGATTGATAGAGGTTGGCCCTCGGCGTGGCAACATAATCTTTAAAGCGACCGGGAACAGGTGGCCACAACGAATGCACTAACCCGAGAATGGCATAACAATTCATTTTTGAATCAGTGATGATTCTGACAGCCGTAAGATCGTAGACTTCCTCGAACGTAATCGATTGACGTTCCATTTTTTGGTAGATGCTGTACAGATGCTTTGGCCTGCCTTGAATATCACCAGGTAGATGAGCCTGAGCCAACGCGTCTCGTGCCATTTGGACAAGCATGTCCAAAAACTCCTGCCGTTCTTCATCCCGTTTAGCCACACGCAATTTCAGCATGGCATAGGCATCAGGCTTTAAGTACTGAAGACATAAGTCTTCAAGCTTTTGCTTAATGGAACTTATCCCTAATCGATTGGCCAGCGGTGCGTAAATCTCAAGCGTCTCTTGAGCGATTTGTTGCTGTTTACTTTTTGATAAATGTTCTAACGTTTCCATATTATGAAGGCGATCCGCGAGCTTGATGAAAACCACTCGAATGTCGTCCGCCATGGACAACACCATTTTCCTGAAATTTTCCGCTTGTTTCTCTGCATGGGACTTGAAGGGAATTTGCCCAATCTTTGTAACGCCATCGACGAGTCTCGCCACATCCTTTCCAAATCGCACTTCTAATTCGTCATGTGTCGCAACCGTATCCTCAACAGTGTCATGAAGCAGACCCGCCACGATGGCCGGGACATCTAATTTCAAAAAGGACAAAATACCGGCAACAGCCAACGGATGTTGTAGGTAGGGTTCGCCGGACTGCCGCATCTGTCCTTCATGGACATGTGCAGAAAAATCATACGCACGTCGAAGCATATCGACATCCGCTTCAGGATGATACGCTTGCACCTGCTGGATCAGCTCGTCAATTTGCGTGATAGATGTCATCAACATAGCGAAGCTCCACGCATATCCTTCATTCGCACGTCACAAATGCGAAGTTGAATGCGATCCATGCCGTTCCAACGGTTTATCTCAGGAACAAACACCATATCAATCATACGGTTTTCGAGTTGCGTACAATGCTCCAGGGCTCCCATTCGAAAGCCCATACATTCGAATGGCACCGACCCCTCCTGACGCACCACCAATTTCAAATGCTCACCTCCAACAATTCGCGATTCTAACACTTTCAGATGCTGCCCCAGAAAGACCGGCTCAGGATTTCCCATCCCAAACGGATGTAATTGTTCTAGCTCGCGAATCAACTGCGGATGAACATGTTGGAGTCGAACCGCAGCATCAATATATACGACAGGATATCGATTCGCTTCATCCATTTCCGAGGAAGCCAAATCGGACAACCGTTGTTGAAAGGCAGAAAATTGTTCCTGGCGAACCTGGAGGCCTGCAGCAGCTGGATGTCCACCAAATCCTTCAAGCAAGTCGGAACACTGTGCTAAAAGCTTACAAACATTGAGGCCTGGCACACTTCGTACAGAGCCACGGCCATACCCATGTTCATCAAATGACACCACAACCGATGGCCGATAATACCGCTCGACCAACCGCGATGCCACAATTCCCACCACCCCAACATGCCACGCACGATCACCGACAACAATGGCTCCAGGAAGATCTTCTCCATGTATCATCTTGATGGCTTCAGAAACAGTCTCTTGTTCAATGACCCGTCGTTGCCGATTCAGCTCATCTAATTGACGAGCCAGGGGGAATGCATGGGATACCTTGTCGCTGGTAAATAACTCCACCCCCAGACGCGCATGGGCAAGACGCCCAGCCGCATTAATAGCCGGGGCCAGCCGGAACGCCACCATACTTTCCGTGCATACGCCATTAATACCTGCCGACTGCTTCAGTGCATGAATGCCATAACGAGTACCATCGGCAATGCGCTGTAACCCTTCGCGTACGATCCAACGATTTTCATCTTGCAACGGAACCATGTCTGCCACCGTGGCCAATGCAGCCAAATCCGTGTACGGTGAGACATCGCCATTGGAAGGCCCATACTTCATCGTGTAGGCCGTTGCAACCTTCAAGGCCAAACCACCGGAGCACAGTCCTTTAAACGGATACTGACAATCGGTTCGCTGCGGATTCAAAAAGGCCAAAGCTCGCGGATGTTCGCCGAGGATTTGGTGGTGATCTGTAATAATCACGTCAAGGCCAAGATCTTGAGCCAGAGCAATTTCTTTGTGTGAACTCGTCCCGCAATCAATCGTCACCAGTACCTTGACGCCGGCACGTGCGATTCGTTGTACCGCGGCTTCATGAAGTCCATACCCTTCCGACTGGCGATCAGGAATGTAAAAATCTACGAGTGCCTCTTGTTGTCGAAGAAACAAGACATACAGACTTGTAGCGGAAATTCCATCAACGTCATAATCGCCATAACAACAAATTTTTTCTTGTTGCGTAATGGCGTAATGCAGCCGATCCACCGCCTTTGCCATGTCAGCCATCTGAAAAGGATCATGAGCGTCCGGTGAATCTAACGACAGCCATTGACGTGCAGATTCGACATCGCGTATCCCACGATTCACCAATACCGTCGCAGTAATCGAGGAAAGGCCTAGCGCATCTGCCAATTGTGCAACATGCTCAGAATGGCCATTGCGCATATCCCATTTTTTTTTAGTCATGACGATCTTCTCTCCCACACGTAACGACCCTCATTCATTCCTGGGCTGACAGGGAGCAATACAGACAAACGCTCTGCACAAAACACACAACGCAGGGGACCACGCCATATTGTACAGGAAAGGCAAAGTCAGGAGAAATAAGGAGAGGAAACGTTTAAAACGGGAGTGATGGGACTTTCACAAAATGGCTATGAAGCAGACCGCACAATCATTATCTTACTGCCCGCCTTTTTGCACATAATTCTTAACAAATTCTGCCGCATTTTCTTCTAACACTTGGTCAATCTCATCAACTAATTCATCCATTTCTTCTTTGAGTTTTTCTCCAGTTTCGACAACCTTGGGATTCGCCTTGACCTCCTCGGTCTCTTGTGGAGAGTCTGCTTTTCGATTATCTTGCTGCCGTTCCTTCTTTTCCATAACCATCCCTCCAGACGAATGATGAGTAACACGCTATGTCCTTCAAGGTAGTGAAGGGTGTCATCACTTCACACTACTCCTCATGGAATCACCCGTCAAGATCAGGTCTTCACGACTTCATTGATCCCCTCCAACCGGTGTGCTAATATTTTCCCCCACGGGCGATTAGCTCAGGGGGAGAGCGCTACCTTCACACGGTAGAGGTCACTGGTTCGATACCAGTATCGCCCACCAGCCTACGCTTCAGCATCGGCAAACGATCGAATGCCTGAAAGTAAAAGAACGCCGAGCCAGAAGTGTCTGAACCACTCATGCGCCAACGCTGGCTTGTATGGTGAGCACGTCAGAGTACTCGTCATTTTTTCTCGCATCTGCTCCATCTCCATGAATCCTTTCCAAGTGAACGAGAGCGTGTTCTCAATCGTGGTGTTTCCGTGATGCAACGTCTCAACCTCTACAAACTACACGTCATGATTCTGTTATTTCTTGTAAGCTGCAGTAGCGGACCGACTCCACCGGCATCAAACCTTCCTCCCTCTGCAAGCGATTTAGACCTTCTGGGCCTCACACGATTGTGCGACATGATGGACATAATAGACAATCGTGCTCACAAACACACATTTCAACAAGCGGCATGGGGCTCAGGAAAAGAATGGTACACCGAAACTTCAACCCCGGTACGCAAACGACAATGGCTGTTCTTTAATGATGACAAGACATTAGTGGCGGTCGTGGCGGCCTATCCCTCAGGACTGAATCTCGAGCCCTACCCGGTCTTAAGAGACACACTGTCTCAGCTGACTCCCGCCCGAGAGTTTTTTGAGGATTCCAACTCTTTAATACAAGGAACTCAACCAAACACTATCCTGCTTTACCGGACCGGTGACGAAAAATCCACGACACAGTACTTGATCCGAGAAGGCCACAATCATGAGAGGCAGTTACTTGTCGCCGTTATCGTGCTTGACCCCTATGAGCAACTCCTTGACGGAGCGCAGAAGAAATTTATGACCCAAGCAACGAACATGAAAGACAGCACCTCATCCTCTCAATCACCGCCGACGCAACAGACCACAAAGTTTCTTGCGACACAACAATTTGCTCGAGGTGAAATTGCATTATTCGAATCGTGCCCAGGGGAAAAACCAGATATTGCCATAGACGCGTACCGCCAAACGATTCAATTAGGCCTTGAGGATACAAAACGCTTAGCTGAAGCCCACCATCGCCTTGGACTTGCGCTGAGAAATAAAGGCCAGCTCTCCGAAGCGAAATTGGCCCTCGAAGAATCATTGAAAATCCAACAGTATTCACCACGCGTCCTCAATAGCCTCGGAACGGTGCTTGTTCAGTTAAAAAACCCAGTAAAGGCTATTGAGTTTCTTGAAAAAGCCATTACCTTGCAACCCAACTACGCCCGCGCGCGCTACAATCTGGCCGAAGCCTATGAGTCAGTCAATAGGAGTCGGGCCATCGAAGAGTATGAAACCTACTTAGCATTAGTAGCCAATATCCCAGAGGAAGCGACTCGCGCCGCTCTTGCGAAAGATCGTCTTGAAAAATTGCAATAAGCTGGCAAAACTAAGAAGCTGAAGCCACCGGGGAAGACATTCCCACATTGTCTCGTAACGTGTGTATGGCTCTGCATCCCTACTGACTGACATGAAACGCAAATATTACGGTGTGCGGCGTGGGCGAAAAACGGGAGTGTTTTTCAGTTGGCCTGAATGTCAACGACAAATAATCAAATATCCCGGCGCAGAATACAAATCGTTCACAACCCAGAAAGAAGCAGAGGCCTTTGCCTTTCCACCATCTTCCACGTATTCCAAGGACGCAGGCAATGCACAAACCGCTGTCGACATTTGGGTGGACGGATCCTGTATGCCACATTCTGGCGGAACATTGCTTCTCGGATGGGCCTATTTAGCATGCAAGGCTGGGAAGGAAATCCACCGGGAACGGGGGAATGATATCCCAGACGACGCGCACCGACATCGCAATGTCGCTGGTGAAATTATGGCCGTACTAAAGGCGGTGGCTTGGTGCCAATCTCAACACATTACCAGCATCAAAGTGCACTACGATTATCAGGGACTCGCGAGTTGGCCGACACATGCGTGGAAAAGAAACACCCCGTTCACACAACACTATGCGGAAACCGTTCGAGCGTCAGGAATTGCTATCGAATGGGTCAAAGTTAAAGCGCATAGCGGCGACCCCAACAATGACATCGTCGATGAAGAAGCCAAAAAAGCGGCGCAAGAGGCAGCAATCAACACCGAATGAGTGAACAGGTGAGAAAACAGAAGTAACAAATATCTAAAGAATGGCCACGATTGCCAAGAAATTTGATCAACAGGATGAGAGATTTACAGATTCCCTTCTCATTCCAGCTAATTAGAATTTGCCCATGGGTTCTTCGCCTAAAACACCGTCATCGGACTGGCGTTACATAAAGTGGTGCAACCGAGAATTTGAAGACAAATTAAAGAATGCAGAAACGATCGAAAATTTGTCTCTATTCCGTTTGTCAAAATCGTTACAGGACAATCATTTGCACAAACACCCTCACGACACAGCTGGCAATGCCTCGAGCAGACCCTTCAAGCGATTCATGCGGTGATCGCCTTTTTGCAATTCTTTCAAGATTAACTTTTTCAAGAGACTCACATCGATACGTTCGTTGATTTCTCTTGCAAACGTAAGAAACTCTAAGGAATCTTCAAGATCAGCTTCGGACAGTCTCGGGAGTTTCAATTGGATGAAAAGATTCACATTGGGTCGATACACAAAGAAATCGTCTTTCGAATACATGCGGACTAAGTTGTTCTCAAACCCAGGTATCTTTCTCACAAAGAATTCGGCAGCCGTATTCACAGTCTCACCCGGTAAAGACAACAACTCAGCAATCTCCATCAATTCAAGTTGCCATTCGCCCGCTCGCATTGATGTTGTCGCCAAATCAATATCGACTGTGGCACGAATAGACCTTCCAAGATACGGCAACACGGAGCCACCCAATAAAATCCATTCCCCAGAGAGTCTCTCAGATGCGAGCTCAAAGAACTGATCGAGGAGCTCTTTTGAAATCGCATTCATAAGTACGTGCCTATTTGTGCAAGTGCTAGCCGCTTCAGTTTAATATGCTTCCCTTCGATTGTATGCGGCAGTAAACTCTCGACCACAGGACACATACCGCAGAGTTTTATGTAAAGACCGGCATAGTGCAGCTTAACCGCAAGAAGGGTACCTATAAGGGCCTCTTTTTTTCGGGAAAAGGCTGGCAAATGCCGTTCTTGTTCGAACGAGGAACAGGCTCGACACACGGCTAAGAAAAAGTTTTCTCGCGTTTTCCTCACGTGCCGCATTTCTCGAGGTTGCAGAGGCAAACCATATGCGGCTAATTCATCCCAATCGATAGGAACGTCGTTGCAAGACAATCGAAGACCCAGGGCAGAGACAAGCAACTCAAGTGTTGCCAACGACGGGTTTGCCTTTCCTGACTCAATTCTCTGAAGAGTCGGCAAACTCACTCCAGAACGAGCTGACACCTCTACCTGGCTAAGCCCCAATTCCTTCCTTTTTGTTAATGTTTTCAACAGTATTTCATTCATACTCATATATGATACATCATATATGACGAACATACAATTACATGAAAGTACACGTAAAACTCTTTAGTTTCGTATAGATTTAGTCAGGATAACCAGTATATAGACGTTCCAATTACATTCCATACACTCATAAAACGAATATTGAATTTGAAACAACGAGAGCGAATCAAAATCCGTTCCATGTGATTCGTCTGGACAACCATCGCGAAGCCCCTCACTTCAACTGCAGACATTCCTGGAAACGGCTCTCGCAATAACCACATTTCGAATATCGAAACTCAAGCGGAAGCGGAAACAGGGAGTTTGAGATATTTGGGCATTCGAATTTTGAGGGTGTTTCGAATTTCGAGCTTCGGATTTTCACGTTTCTACTAGCAAGAGAACGAACGGAAATTAATGGGAATAGCGATAATATCAGCACGTAAGAATAGCACGAAGATACTTGGAGAATGTCAAATAGGTAGCAGATGAACGAAGTGGAGGAGGAAAGCGGTTACAACTTCCCTTCACCTTTGAGGTACTTGCGGAATTTGCCCATGAGCTCTTCGCCTAAAAGCCCAACATCCCGTTTTGTTTTCATATAGTCCCGGATTTCTTCTAGACGATGTTCGGCTTGGTCGTTACCTTTGAGACGCTTTACCTTTTCCAACGCATCATCAAAGGCATCAAATGTCAGTTCTTTGTAGCCAAAAGCGCGAATACGTTTGACTGCTTTCATCATGGCTTCATTGCGAAAAACGGTGAGATGTTCCGAATCAATTTCTTTGAGCCCAAGCTTTCGTGCTCGACGTTCGGCGGCTTTGCGGATACCACTTCGCACAAAATCCGGAGACGTTTGGAGACGCTTCCATGCGTCATCCGCCCAAGCAACTTGAGATTGCGGCGCTTCCCACAAGCGCATAAGCGACTCAGCATCAATACGCGTGATGCCTTGTTCACGAGCTAAGTCTTCAGCATCGTGCTTGAGCATGTCCGCAACAAATTCTTTCGCCATTGGCGGGGAATCTTGAATCTTCTGTTGCAGCAACACTACGGCATCTTCGGTCCATTCTAATGGCGGACCAGCTTGCTCCTTCAGATCACCCAAGGCCTCAACCTTTTCAAACAATTCAACATTGACCTCCATATGACCACGTTCTTTGGCAATATCGTCGGCAATACGTTTAATCATGTCCCGTATAAACTCCGGGACGGTGTCCAATCGTTTTTTGGCTTCAGCCGTCCAAGGAAGGTTACCCTTCGCCATATTATCAGCCGCTTGGCTCATGCCAGTTTCACCACCCATTTGCCCCATCATTTGCTGTTTGAACTGGTCAAGGATTTCAACGGTAATTTCCGGATATCCAAGCTCTTTGGCTTTTTTCACAGCCAAACGTTTTACCATTCCTCGCAGAAAAAATGGCGCCCGCTGTAACCGTTCCAGGGCTTCATCCGTCCATACTACATCTTGGTCGATGACTTCTTGGTCTGAGGAACTCATAGTCGTAATCTCACCTTAGGCATTATTGATTGAGCAATTCTTTGATTTCTTTTCCGGCTTTAAAAAATGGCATTCGCTTCTCTGGAACTTCGACCGTTTCACCTGTTTTAGGGTTACGTCCCTCTTTCGTCTGGCGAATCCGTAATCGAAAACTTCCAAAGCCTCGGATTTCAGTTTTTTCTCCAGTTTTGAGAGAGTCACGAATTGAATCAAACAGTGTATTGACGACAAGCTCGGCTTGCCGATGGCTTAACGTTGGAGCTTGTTCACTGAGCTTTTCAATAAGATGAGCTTTCGTCATTCATCCCTCCTCAATCAACCCCATCCGGACTCGGCTTCAACTCGAAACACGGTCATAGCATACCAGACGAACTCCTTAAAAAACCATTAGGTACATGAGTGGAATCCAGGTCGCCTGCAGAACCATAGACGATGTCTTTCCCAGAAATGAACTTTCAAGTAAATCTCTAAAAGAAAACTCCCGCGCAGGTTCGACAACTCGAGGCTCACCTTCAATTCCCCCTAACCTTCCGGCTAATGCAATTGCATCAGTCAGGTCTCCCAGTTCATCAATGAGCAGCGAATCCTTGGCTTGCTGACCTGTGAACACCCGTCCATCTGCCAACACTTCAACGTCGGCCACATCCAACGACCGTCCCTCAGCCACAGCCTCAATAAACTGACGGTGGACATCATCCATCACCGATTGCAACAACTGACGATCTTCATCTTCCATAGGACGAAATGGCGATCCAATGTCCTTATACCTCCCACTCTTAATCACAAAGTTTTGTACACCAACTTTTTTCAATAACTCTTCAAAGTTGGCCATTTGCATGATAACACCAATACTCCCGGTCAGCGTCCCAGGATTCGCTAAGACTCGGTCGCTCGCAACAGCAATATAGTAGCCTCCAGAAGCAGCAACGGTTCCCATCGAAGCCACAACTGTTTTGTTGTACTCCGACTTGACGCGCTTCACGGCATTATAAATTTCCTGAGACGGGGCAACACCTCCGCCAGGGCTATCAATGCGAACAACAATCGCCTTGACCATGGGATTTTCACTGAAATCCTGTAACTCACTCACGGTTTGCTTCGAGTCAAGAATGGGACCTTCAACGCGCACCACCGCAACCTGCTCCTTCCCATAGGAAGCCATGTCAGGCATCAATGTCTTCCCTAGCCACGTCAACGCGACTGCAGCCAGCAAGATCCACAATACTCGTTTCCCCCAGGACTGTCGTGGTCCTGGAGGCGATGTGTATGTATCAGACATGGTCGTTACAGAATAACCCCATTTTTATGTGATTAGGAGTCCCCTTGCGTTTCAGCATTTTTTTCCTGGGTCATACGACCTAAACTTTGATCGATCTGCCCCTGGGTGGCATGAAACGCTTCGAGTTGATCTTGATCACTTTCACGAAGGTGTTCCGATAAACTCAACGCAATTTTCCGTTCATCACAATCAACCTTGACAATTTTCGCGGTGACCTCTTGACCGATCTCAAACTTATCTTCAACTCGCTCTTGGGAGTCGATATTAATTTCACTGATGTGAATCAATCCTTCGACGCCACCGTCAAGCTCAATAAACACGCCAAAGTCCGCAATTTTGGAAACCTGGCCAGAGGCCTTTCCGCCAATTTGGAATCGTGCCGGAATCTCAGATTCCCATGGATCGGAAACAAGCTGTTTATATCCCAACGATAAGCGCTCTTTATCTTTGTCGATACGAAGAATCACAGCTTGCACCGATTGCCCTTTTTTAAACAATTCAGACGGGTGCTTGATATGTTTCGTCCAGGACATGTCAGAGATATGAATCAGGCCATCAATGCCTTCTTCAAGACCAACAAACGCGCCAAAGTCTGTGACACTCTTGACCTTGCCTTCAATTTGCGTTCCTTCCGGATACTTGGACTCAATGACATCCCAAGGATTCGGAGCCGTCTGCTTCATACCTAGTGAAATCTTTCGACTCTGCTGATCGACGTGGAGCACCTGAGATTCAATTTGATCACCAATCGACACGACTCGTGAAGGATGACGCACTTCATGCGTCCAAGACATTTCAGAAACATGCACTAACCCTTCGACGCCAGGCTCCAATTCCACAAAAGCCCCGTAATCGGTCAAGCTGACCACTTTTCCAGGAATTCGACTGCCTTCGGGATATTTCGCTTCGACCTGACTCCACGGATCAGCCGTTTTCTGTTTCAAGCCTAAGGAAATTCGTCCGGTTTCACGATCATACTTCAGAACCAAGACTTCAATCCGATCGCCAATAGAGAACATGTCTGACGGATGGCCAACCCGTCCCCACGAAATATCCGTAATGTGGAGCAACCCATCAATGCCACCAAGATCAAGGAAGGCTCCGTAGTCGGTGATGTTTTTCACGGTTCCCGTAATGAGCTGGCCTTCCGCTAATGTCGACAACGTCGTCTGCCGTTTCTTATCTCGTGTTTCCTCAAGCAATGCCCGACGAGACACGACCACATTGCCTCTCCGATGATTGACCTTGATAATCTTAAAGTTAAAGACTTTTCCGACTAAGCCATCCAAATCTCGAACCGGGGTCAAGTCAATCTGCGAACCGGGGAGAAAGGCTTTCACGCCAATATCGACCATCATGCCGCCCTTAATTCTCGACAGCACTTTCCCTTCAACTTCTTTATCGTCGCGGTGTGCGACCTCCAGGTCTTCCCAGACTTTCATCTTGTCCGCTTTTTCTTTCGAGACGAGCAAGTTGCCTTCGGCATCTTCGCACTGCTCGATATAGACCTGTATCGTATCGTCGACGGCAAGCGTCTCAAGTTCTTCGCTCGTAAATTGATCAGACGGAATCATGCCTTCAGACTTGTACCCGATATCGACGACAACCCGTTCACGCTGGATATTGACCACGCGTCCTTCCGTTATGGTGCCTTCCTCGATATTACGAAAGGTTTCTTCGTACAGTGCGGCTAATGCCTCACGATCCAGTTGTTCAGGTTGTTCAGATACTGTATTCATCCTCTTCCTACGCCTCCACTCTGCTCAATGCACGGCTGATAATGAATAGAAAACTTCCACGGTACCCCTCAGCATTGAGGTACCCAGAAGGGTTACATATGCAAAAAATCGTTTACAGCGACCGATTCCCCGATGGAGCGGTGACCTGACCTAACTCTGCGATACGCGACATCACGGTCTCACTCACGGTACGGTAATAGTCTTTCGGCTCCTGCCCTTCTTGATACGGGAACGTCATCGGTTCTCCAAAATGAATATGTATGGGGCTCAGCCGTATCCGGGCCGATCCCATGGGCAGTACATCAAACGTGCCACCAATATAGGCTGGGACTACGGGACATTGTGCTTCAGAGAGAATGAGCCCAATCCCAGGCTTTCCCTCCTGCAGCCCCCCATGGGGGGTCCTTGTGCCCTCAGGGAAAATCACAACGGACTTTCCAGCCTTCAGTCGAGACACAGCTTCATTCAAGGCACGCCGGTCTAGCCGGTGGGTCTTGAGTGGAATCCAGGCAATTTTTCGGAACATCCAATGAAGAAGAGGATGAGCGAACAGATTCGCTCGCCCCAGAAACGACACGCGTCTGGGAATGCCGCATCCCAAGAATGGGATGTCTACGTAACTGGCATGGTTGGCTGCGAATAGAACTCCTCCACGCTTCGGAATATGCCGCGTCCCATGGACACGATAACGAAAACACAATCGACCAAGTATGTTGAAGGCCGCCCAAATGCAGGCGTATACAAGCCCGCTCACTGGCGTGCAGACACCACTTCCGTCAGATGGTCCAACACCTGATCAATCGACAAATTGGAGGTATCAATCATCATCGCATCAGTAGCCGGAATCAATGGAGACACATCTCGAGAACGGTCACGATCATCTCGCAGGGTCATTTCTCGTCGAACATCGTCCAAATTTTTCCGTTGATCATCTGTTTGCAGTTCACGATATCGTCGGCTGAACCGGATTTCAGGATCAGCATCAAGAAAAAACTTCACATCGGCTTCAGGAAACACCTTGGTGCCCATGTCTCGCCCCTCAACTACAATACCCCCTTCAGTCGCAAAATTTCGTTGAATTGGTAGCAGCCAATGACGAACCTGAGGTAACGCTGCGACTGTTGAAGCCAATTGACTCACGTCAAGGCTTCGCAATTCATGTGTGACATCTTGCGCGTCTACAAGCACAGACAGTGCATGTTCGTGTGCCGCCAATTCAAGTTTTGTGGTCGAAAGCAGCTCGGCAACTTGATCCGAATTACCAGGATCAATGTTACTCGACCGGACCTTCCAAGCCACCCCACGATACAAAGCACCTGTATCCAGGTAAGTATACCCTAGACGTGCGGCCAACTTTTTGGCAACGGTACTTTTGCCGACCCCTGCCGGACCATCAATTGTAATAAGCAACCGACAGACATGAGATTCCGGACGTTGCCTGCTTTCCTGGCCTTTGCGTATTATAGTGCTCACTGAGAGTTTGTCAATAAATCCAATAACTTGCCCTGAAATCCAGGGAAAGACGTTTCAATGCAATCCGTCTCATCGATGACGATAGCTGAATTGGCAATCAGCCCGGCCACAGCCAACGACATGGCCACGCGATGGTCTCCATAGCTTTGGCAGTGAGCACCTGACAGTGTTTTCCCGCCCGTAATACTCAAGCCATCAGGCTTTTCCTCAATAGGAATGCCAAGTTTTGATAATTCCACCGCCATGGCATGAATTCTATCAGTTTCTTTGACACGAAGCTCTTGCGCCCCAGTAATATGCGTGTGCCCTTCCGCAGCAGCAGCGGCAACACACAAAATGGGGAGTTCGTCAATCGTCTTGGGGATATCCTCAGCCTCGATAGTAATTCCATGAAGGTTCGTTGACTGAACCAAGAGATCGGCAACCGGTTCACCAGAAACCTCTCGTCGATTGCGAACTTCGATATGTGCCCCCATCTTTTGCAGAAAATCGACCACCCCTGTTCTGGCAGGATTCATCCCAATTCCAGAGAGACAAAGCTCCGAACCTGGCACAATAGAGGCGGCAACCAGAAAAAAGGCTGCAGCTGACATATCTCCAGGAACTGAAAGCGGCTTCCCACTAAACGACCGACGACCGGTTACCGAGACAGTACAGCCATCAACTTGAACATCAACGCCCAAGTGTTGGAGCATGCGTTCCGTATGATCCCGAGACTTGATCGCCTCGGTCACACTCGTCACCCCATCAGCTAAAAGCCCTGCCAATAGAACAGCGGACTTTACTTGGGCGCTGGCCACAGGAGAGGCATACTCACAGCCTTTTAAGCCTTGACCAGTAATGGCCAATGGCGCGTATTCGCCAGCTTTTCGACCGGTAATTGATGCGCCCATCATCCGAAGAGGTTTCACCACTCGCCCCATGGGTCGATTGCGCAGTGACCCATCGCCCGTGAGCACTGAAAAGAAATCCTGTCCAGCCAGCACACCCGCAAGGAGGCGAAGACCTGTACCCGAATTTCCGCAATCCAAAACCGTTGAAGGCTCAGTGAGCCCCCAAAGACCTTTCCCTAAGACTCGCAGGGTCGTGGCATCGATGTCTTCAATTGGAATTCCTAGTGCACGGACAACGCGAAGCGTATTGAGACAATCCTCACCAAGGCAGTAGCCGGAAATGATCGTTTCCCCTTGAGCTAGCCCTCCCAGGATCAGCGCACGATGTGTAATGGATTTATCGCCTGCCACCTGCACAGTTCCACGAAGCGGTTTGGTTGCGGCTGTCGTTGCCCACGAACTCATGAGAGTCGCTCCCTTGCTTGCTTCGCCTGCTCCATGATTTTTTCGAGTCCTATGCCATCATTCTGTTCCACACAGCTCTTGAATTGTTTTAGATGATCCATATAGGTCTCAATCATTGTTATGAGATTGTCTCGATTGGCTAAACAAATGTCCCGCCACATCTCAGGGGAACTGGCGGCAATTCTGGTGGTATCCCGCAGCCCACCCCCAGAATACCCTAACAACGTAGTGGAGTGCCCTAATTGACTTTGGAGTTGTGTGAGCGCTTGCATCAAGGCAAAAGCCGCGACATGAGGCAGATGGCTGACCGCCCCTAACACAAAGTCATGGTCATAGGGGTCAAGCGAGCAGACATCTGAACCTGCAGATTTCCAGAGCCGACAAATAGACTCCAAGGCCTCCGGATCCGTTCGTGTCGTTGGGGTGACGAGACAACGGGCCCCTGTAAATAAATCAGCCGTGGCATATGCAACTCCGGACTTTTCGCGCCCTGCAATTGGATGAGCCCCAACAAAACGAACATGTTTCGGAAGCAACTGTTCGGCCTCTTCAACCAACCGACCTTTGACGCTTCCCACGTCACTCACGATGGCTCGCGAGGGGAGACAACCTCCCCAATCACGCAAATGCGTCGCATAGGTATCAACCGGTGTGGCTAACACAACCAAGTCGGCATCGTTAACGGCATCCTTTGCATCGGCTTCATACTGATCGATAGCACCAAGCGTCACGGCTAATTGAAGATTCTCAACACGGCGACCGACACCAATCACTGTTTCAGCCAAACCTTGCTGCTTCAGAATCAAGCCTAGTGACCCGCCAATCAGCCCAACACCAACAATAACGACTCTATGAAAAAGTCTATTCATCTCTGATTCAGGTCATCACGTAACACACATTATGATATTGCCAAAAATTGACAGACAGAAGCTTCCTAATCGACGAAGAACGTCTGGCCTCACATGCCTACTATAAATCCCGCCCAACAGCTTCGGCAATGAGCTTCAAACTCGACATGAGATCTTTGAAACGCGATGGCTTGAGTGACTCCTCTCCATCGCAGAGGGCGCATTCGGGGTTAGAGTGAACCTCGATCAGCAAACCATCGGCTCCACAGGCAATCGCGGCTTTCGCCAGAGGGGCCACGAGGTTCCACCTTCCAGTCGCGTGACTGGGATCGACAATGACTGGCAGATGAGACATTTCCTTCAAGGTGGGAACAGCGCTGAGATCAAGTGTATTTCGGTATTGCGTTTCGAATGTTCGAATGCCTCGCTCACACAGCATCACATTGCGATTACCACGAGACATGAGATATTCAGCCGAAAGCAAGAATTCTTTGATAGTAGCAGAAAGGCCGCGTTTCAATAATACCGGCTTATCATAATCGCCAACCTCTTTGAGTAACTCAAAGTTCTGCATGTTTCGGGCGCCAATTTGAATAATGTCGGCCTTTTCTAAAAAATGGCCCAGATCCCTGGCATCCAAAATTTCACTCACAACAGGAAGCCCCGTTTGCTTGCGGGCTTCGACTAAATAATCGAGACCTTCTTGGCCCAGCCCCTGAAAGGAATAGGGCGATGTTCGCGGCTTGTACGCACCGCCTCGTAAAATTGCTGCCCCGGCGGACGAAACTTCCCTCGCAATCCCCACGGTTAACTCTCGCTTTTCAACTGCGCAGGGACCTGCCATGACGGCAATTTTCTTCCCGCCAACTTTGACCCCATTTACATCAATCACCGTGTCATGTTTCTGGAATTCGCGACTCACCAATTTCCATGGAGCCAACACCGGCGTCACGCTCTCCACACCAGGAAACACCGTGAGCGGCTGCCCCTGAAGAATCCGGTCATCTCCGATTACACCAACCACCGTCCGCTCTTCTCCCGTCGAAACCTGCGCTTTTAATCCTAACTCACGCAGTCGTTCGACCAGATGCTCCACATCATGTTCCGTGGCGTCCGGTTTCATGACGATAATCATAAAGCAGATTTCCTTACTTCTAGAATCAACCTAACACGACTCCCAAGGCTTGAAGAAAGCGACGGTTTTCTTCGGGCTTTCCAACCGTCACACGAATCATAGAGCCCTTGATGTGACGGACAATCACGCCTTCTCGAAGCAGACCATCGAAAATCTGTCGCCCATCTCGCTTGGTATCAAAATAAAGGAAATTGGCTTGACTGGGAATGACCACCATGCCCAACTTTGTGAGCCCTGCTTCTAGGATCGCCATCTCTGTAGCATTGACCGATCGACTCGTCGCGACATGTTCTTCATCATCGAGAGCCCCCAATGCAGCCAATTGCGCAAGGCTATTTGCATTAAATGGCGGACGTATTCGATTCACATAGTCAACAACCTCTGTCGACGTGACCCCATATCCTACACGCAATCCAGCCAGCCCATAAATTTTTGAAAATGTTCGCAAGACGACAACCGGGCGCTGCTGCTTCACATATTGCAGGCTGTCTGGATATTCCGCGGACCGGACATATTCATAGTAGGCTTCATCGAATACCACAATAACGTGATCTGGAAGTTTGGCTAAAAACGCATCAATCTCAGCCATCGACACCATCGTGCCGGTCGGATTATTCGGATTACACAAAAAGACGAGTCGAGTCTTATCGGTCACCGCCGCGGCCATAGCAGACAAATCATGGCGCCAATCTTTCAGCGGCACTTCGACCGGCACGCCATGCGATCCTTGAACCGAAAGCTTGTACATCACAAAGGTATGATCAGCCATCACGGCTTCTTCACCCGGCGCTAAGAACGCTTTGATTAAGAGGCTAATGACTTCATCCGAACCATTGCCCACGATGAGTTGATCCGCCGACACTTTCCATCGTTCGGCCAGGGCTCGTCGCAAATAATGCGCCCCACCATCAGGATACCGGTTCAACGTCGCCACCCCCTCAGCCAATACCGCTTGAGCTTTTGGCGACGGACCTAAAGGGTTCTCATTTGAGGCGAGCTTAATCGCATTCGTTATTCCCAGCTCTCGCTCTAATTCGTCCAAGGGCTTTCCTGGAGAATAGGGAACGAGAGAAGAAATGTTAGGGTGAACTTTTAACGGCATGTGAAAACTCAATGGTTAGAATAGAAACATCTCCACCGGCTTAATTCAAAATGTAAAATGAAAAGTGCAAAGTAACGGATCAGAGATGAAAACACCTGACCCTGTATTCAATTTCATCTATTTTGCATTTTTCACTTTGCAATTTACATTTCCCCTCTATCCATTTGCGGACGGATACGACCCGAGAACCTTCAAGAAGAGACAACGCCCCTTGACTTCATCAATCGCTTTTTTCAACCGGTCATCATCTTGATGGCCCTCTAGGTCCATGAAAAAGAGGTATTCCCAGACTTTACGTCTCGTAGGCCTGGACTCGATCTTCGTCATGTTGATGCCATAAGACGAAAATGGCCGGATCATATCATACAACGCGCCCACTCGATCTTTCGCAGACACGATAATGGACGTTTTATCTTTCCCGGTTCGCTCGGATCCACGTTGGGATAGGATTAAAAACCTTGTCGAGTTATGAATATTGTCTTCAATGCGTGATCGAAGAATTTTTAATCCGTAAATTTCCGCGGCGATTTCAGACGCGATGGCCCCGGCAGTCGCATCATTGACGCATCGTTCAGCCGCGCGCGCCGTGCTGGGCTCCTCAGAAATCATAGCCGAGGGCAAATTGGCTTCCAACCAATTACGACATTGGGCAATCGCTTGCGGGTGCGAATAGATGGTCTTAATCTGTTCGAGCGAGTCGGCTTTGGACAACACATTGTGAGCAATCTCAAACATAATTTCGCCATAAATGAGCAACGGTGAATCTACCAGTAAATCAAGGGTGTGATTCACCACGCCCTCGGTCGAATTTTCGACAGGCACGATACCGAATCGAATTCGTCCACGTTCCACCTCATCGAATACATCTTTAATGCTGCTGACCGGAATATATTCAGCCGACTCCCCAAACTTGTTGACCGCTGCCAAATGGGTAAACGTCGCAGGCGGTCCAAGATATGCCACGGTTTGAGAGCCCTCGAGCGAAAGCGAAGCCGACATGATCTCACGATACACCGGTCTGATAGCCGAGCTGGGAAACGGACCAGGGTTCTTTGCCGCTAATCGCTCGACAATCGCCGTCTCACGACCCTGGGTATGTAGATGAGCAGAGGCATCCTTCTGCTTCTTTAAATGCCCGACTTGAATAACGTATTGCGACCGTTCGTTCAGAATTTTGAGGATCTCGTCATCTAAGCGGTCAATATTATCTCGGCAGGAGGAAATATCGTTAGGCAGTTCCACAGAGTCCACTCCGGGTTATTGTAGTTTTCTCACATCCACCGCCCCCCTCAACCCTATGAGGAGAGAGCTTTAGCGAAGGAAGAGCACATGAACGTCTTCCTCAACTATAACTAATTTGAACCGACCAGCATAGCCGGAAAACAAGGGGTTTTCAAGCAGGATGGTGGTCTGAAACGAGAGAGTCATACCTACACGGCGACTTTCACAGAATTGTAAATTTTGTGCGCACGGGTATCACTTAGACTCTGGAGCTCTAGTGGGCAAGCTAGATATGCCGTTTGGGATCCATCTTTTTATGGAGAACCCTCATAATCATAATACCATCTTACTTGATCTTGTAAAAAATGATATGGCTTGCATGTTCAAATCGGAAATAGCCCCTACGGATGTGATCTGTGACTGTGCGACTATCGAAAAATGCTTATCCTACAATTTATGGGTTTTTGGAAGGCTATCGGGCGCACATGCCTTCGTAAACAATTGACCAAATGAAGTGAGTTGGGCAAGACTAGTAATACGAACCCCGGTTTGTACATTCGGATCTGCTTCGAAAACTGGCTCTTGATTACCCTGTTGCCAGATTCCCGCGAGATTTAGACTGTGCAGGTGATCCATGTACAACGAATAGTTTTCTTGGGCTGTTAGAGCATTTGTGGGAAACTCATTATGGATTACCTCCCGCGGTGAGAATGTATTGCTGTCCGCATGGAACCTCGCGTAGGTTCTATATAGATAACTCTTGCGTTTTAAATGAAATAGAACTACCGCTTCATCCGGACTTAGTTGGGCGATAATTTGGTGAAACGCTGGATGCGCTTCATTAACTCGCTCTCGATCAATTGCCCGCGCGAGAAGATTTAGAAACATCTCCGCAATAACACTATCCTCAGGAACGAACCTAAGACCGTCAAGAGTCGGACCTGCTATCTGAGGGTGAGCTTCAATTCGACGTTCTTCCGGAACTTTTTCGGCAATTCGTTTAAGGAAATTTTGATAGCGGTCGTTTTGTGCAGCAAGGTAGTCAATGGGCGCAATAATCCATCGTGCTGTTTTAGCAATTGACTCCAGTGAAGTGCAGACCTGTTTGGTGGTTGGCTGCGCAACATCCTCGTATACCTTTTCAACTGGAAGCAATTTGGATAATTCCTCTAGCCAGTCCATATATTTACGTCTTAGATGGATACTTAAATGACCTTATTGGTCAATATATCTCTTAATGAAACACAAATGGCTATTCGGTTAAATTTTTGAAGAAAATGGGACTGAAACCTTTAAGCATATTCGTCCCCTCAACTTCTTGTGTTTATTAGATATTGAAATTTTCGTAACATTTCTCTTTAGGTAAGTGCTAAATTGTTAGGCTTCGATAAAAAATTTCAAAACTTCCAAAGCTGATCTGTATAAGCAAACTATTATTATGCGTTCTTCTTTAAAAATCCAGAAAAAATGTTTTCCCCTTGTCCACCGACCCTATTTATGCGTGCGTACATGCAAGGACTTATGTCACCTTCGTTCGGATTAATATCAACTTCCGCGCAATACCCGCCAGACTATCTTGGGATGCATCAAACTTGTGGGTGGCGCCATGAGATTCATGACTTTGAGAAATTGTGCGTAGACGACAGGATCGTGCTGCGTGGCACGATGGACTTTAGTGAGGTACGCATTGGTGAGATCCGTCATTGCTGGCTTCTTGCCTACGGTTTCCGGATATCGGAAATCTTCACAGGCAGCCATTTGCCAGGGTATGTCGACGACCGTTGCGATTCGCTGAAAGAATGGCCGCCACAGTCCAGTCAAGGGTGCCTGTTGTCGTAAGAGACGATCAAGGGCTTGGACCTGCATGGCCGCAGAGGTCATCCCTTGTCCATAAATTGGATTGAAGCTCGCAATGGCATCGCCTAAGACGAGATAGCCTTCTGGAAACCGAGTGAGCTTCTCATAGCGGCGACGAAGACTCGATGGGAATTTATAGGTAAATACATCTGAAAGCGGCTCAGCTCGGCGCACGACATCGTAGACGTCAGAAACCGGTAAGCGGCGGATAAATTCAAGATACTCCGACTCATCTGTTGGCGGATGATCTCCAAGCCACCCACCGGCAGAGACAATCCAACGATCATTTTCGACAGGAAAAAGAAATGACATATGTTTTTGTGTTGGTGGCGTTGGGGAAATCATCACCAGTTTTGCCCCAACGAGATCGTTCTCACGACGTCGATACAGACGAGTCGCATATCCGACTCCAACCTTGACCTCATCTTCAGGCGGTCGATCATATCCCAAATGCTCCAGCCACTTACCAGCCGAAGAACCACGTCCCGTCGCATCGACGACAAGATCGGCGTCTAAGGTCGTTTCGGCTGCTCCGTCGTTTCCAGACACTACATGAACACCAAGAACCCGAGTTCGTTCGTCATTCACAGCCAACCCACGTACGGCACATGATGACTGAATTGTTACATTGGGCAACTGCGTAACATACTGACGGATGTTCCACTCTAAAAATATGCGGCTCACCGAAACGGCATGAAGTCCGCTGGTAAATTGTTTCTTGTACCCGTCAAAGTGATACCAGCGAATCGCTTCACCCATATCAGAGATAATCGCTCCCCCCTTAACCAGAGAGTCCTCAAGATCAGGGAATAGATCTTTGATGATACGAAATCCTTGAGCAAGAAGACCGTGGAGATGGCGGGTGTGAGGCTGACCTCTGCGAGATTCAGGATGATCGTTGACGACATCACGTTCGAGAATCGTAACTTGGTCGAAATGATCGCTTAAGACACGAGCCGTAAACAGCCCGGCTAAACTGCAGCCGATGACCACCGCATGTGTTCGCTGGTTTGGTAAGTTTTGAGTCATGTAGGACTTATGCTTCGTAAGAGGGGCTTTTCGCCCAAACAAAGGTCATCACTCGTTCAGAATCATCTAGACATACGAGTGGCGAACTACTCTTGGATTCAATTATGAGGATTTGCTCAATTCTTGAACAAGTTGTTTTGGTATGATCGCTTTGATGGGTGAATTCGTATAATCACGGATGTTTCTTGTTGCGATAACCTCGGCTCTTCCTGCAACCGCCGCAGCTACCTGCATGGCATCCTCAACGTCCTTCATGGGTAACTGACAGAAAGCAGGTAGTTGAGTGGGAAAGAAGGTGCATTACATTCAAGTCTGGCCTTACGCGAAAGAAAATTTCACCAAACAGTTTTGGCCGCGTCATATTGTGAGACAAGCGTATCGCAGGTAATGATTTTCATATCATGCAACACTCCCGTCGTAATAATAATCCGATCACATGGATCATTGTGGAGCGCTGGAAGCTGGACTGACGCGATGGTAATGGCGCTGGTCATTGGCAACTCTCGAATACCATGAAATTCCAAGACCTCGGCATACCATTCCGCTACTGGCAAGGGAAGTTCTAATTTTTGCCCACGACTTTTAATCGCAACTTCGAATGCCGTGATGGTAGAAACAAAAAGCGAGTCTGCATGCTTTCTTATGACTCGCTTTGCTTCAGCTGAGAGCTTACGTTGATCAGACGCAAGCCACAAAAGTGCGCAGGTATCGAGTATCACTCTTGATCTACCTTGCCCCTACCGGCCACTCATCATCTCCCAGGGGCTTGCTTGGATCCTCATGATACACAATATTTTTCAACTTCTGACTCTGACGTAAAGGATTTCGGCCTTTTTTCCAGGGAAGCAACTCAGCAACAGGATCGCCATTACGGCAAATCACGACGGTTTCGTGTTGCTGTTCTACCTTTAAAAGGAGTTCTGATAGTCGAGTTTTGGCTTCATGGGTATTCACTGAAATCATTGACCACCTCACAAAAATACTTAGTTTAGTTTAGCTTAGTTTAATATTAAGGCTCAAAAAACTATCTGTCAATAATTTCAGTCAGAAATAGTAAAGCTAACTTTTAATGTAACAGGCCAGAATGTCAGGGAATGAGTTAATGGTAACTCTCTGAGTCGGAAGGAAATTTGGCGCATTCGACTTCTTCTTTGAATCGTTGTAATGCCTGAACGGCATCGGCTTTGAGGTGGGCATAGTGTTTCACGAATTTAGGCACAAAGTCATCGAAGAGACCAAGCAGGTCATAGAGAACCAGGATTTGTCCATCGCACTGCGGTCCCGCACCTATGCCAATAGTTGGGATGGAAAGCTGTTCAGTAATGGTTTTAGCTACATTTGCAGGCACAGCTTCAAGTACGATTGAAAATGCTCCTGCCGCTTCGAGAGCTTTCGCATCGGCAAGCAAAGCCTCAGCCTGCTCCTCTTTTTTGCCTTGCACTTTAAAGCCCCCGTATTGATTGACGGACTGTGGGGTCATTCCGATATGCGCCATGACAGGCATCCCGAATCGCGTCAGCGCTTCGATGCGATCAATAACCTGACTTCCGCCTTCAATTTTTATGGCCGCCGCTCCAGCTTGAAGAAAACGTCCTGCACTACGAACGGTCTCTTCCACGCTGACTTGATACGAGAGAAACGGCATATCGCCGATGACTAAGGATTTTTCTGCAGCCTGGGCAACGATCCGTGTGTGATAGAGCATTTCGTCCATTGTGACCGAGAGGGTATTAGATTTCCCCTGAACCACGATCCCGAGTGTATCGCCGACCAAGATCGCTTCGATACCCGCCTGTTCGACAATACGCGTAAACAGCGCATCATAGGCCGTCACGACAACTAACTTTTTACCAGCCTGCTTACATTGCTTGAATGCTGGAACGTTCATTGCTACTTCCCAACTGAGCGCTTGGCAGACTCCAGCGTATTCTGTAACAACATGGCAATCGTCATAGGACCGACGCCACCAGGGACGGGTGTGATCCATCCAGCCTGTTGTTTGGCCGGTTCAAAATCAACATCACCGACCAAGCTTCCATCCTCTCGTCGATTAATACCAACATCAATGACAATGGCCCCGCCTTTAATCATATCAGATGTCACAAATTGAGCGCGTCCGATAGCCGCGACGACAATATCGGCTTCTCGACACACGGCCGGTAAATCTTGGGTTCGTGAATGACACACGGTAACGGTAGCATGTCGATGCATCAGCAACAGGGCAAGGGGCTTTCCCACGATGTTACTACGGCCGATCACAACCGCACGCTTTCCTGCAATGGACTGTCCGGTCGACTCAATCATATGAATCACGCCTTTTGGCGTACAGGGCGTAAACACCGGCTCCCCTTCGACCAACCGCCCGACATTATAGGGATGAAAGCCATCGGCATCTTTGTGCTGAGAGACGGCTTCTAAGATTGGCTTACTTTCAATATGTTTGGGCAATGGAAGTTGAACCAATATGCCATGAATCTTGAGGTCGGCATTCAATTTGTGGATGAGTGTCAACAACTCATCTTGAGTCGTGGATTCAGGCAGCTTATATTCTTCGGGGTAGAGTCCAGCTTTTTCACAGGCAAGTTTTTTATTTCGGACATAAATGGCCGAAGCGGGGTCTCCCCCCACTAACACCGCCGCTAACCCAGGCCGAATTCCAATTTGTTCATGAAACTCAGTAACTTCTTTGGCAATATCAATTCGTATTTGTTGCGCTAAGGATTTTCCATCGATAATCTGTGCGGCCACATCCCCCTCCTCCGGTGTCACTCACGTTGGTAATTCAGGGTTTCACGATATCAAGCCTGAAAAAACTTCGTCAATCTTGGCGAAAGTAAAAGTAAAGACTCAGGCCGACTCACTGCTAGCGAATCGAATTATTCTACTTACACACGATTCTCGAACGACCACGCTCAACACGATCTCGACCGGACTTGGACACCCATAACAGGGTAGCAAGTGTCTAGCTCAGTCACCATTGCTTGATGCCGAGAAAGAATGTACAGCCTTGCCTGCTATCGAGTCCAAGCAAACCGTATACTAACTATTTGGATTCGCTCTATTCCTTGACAGCCCTCGAAATGGTCACTTACCATACCTCGTGAAGCGACTACCCCACCATCTTTCCTTATTCGCGCTGCGCATTCGTCTACTGTTCCCTGCACACTTTATGACTCAAGGGTATGCCAATGAATAGATATGTCACAACACCCACGAACGCCCTCTGCTTGATACTATGGACATGCACGGCCTTTGCTCCAGCATCAGCTTTCGCACAAGCGATTATCAACGACCTTTCGGCGCCTCAAAGCATTATTGCCAATACTGAAGAAGGCTATCTCGTGGCCAATGCCAATGGTGAACCCGGCAATCGAGATAACAAAGGCTTCATTTCTCAGCTCGATGACTCGGGAAAACTCACACACACCCACTTTATTCAGGGCGGCAAAAATGGGACAATCCTCAATGCACCTACCGGAATGGTGATTGTCGGCGACATTCTCTATGTCGCCGATATCGACACCATTCGAGGTTTCTCGAGAAAAACCGGAGAAAGCGTCTCCTCCGTCTCCATGACTCGCTATCACTGCTCAACCCTCACGGGGCTTACCACCAATCCTGCAGGACAACTCTTCGTGTCGGATACTGACACCAATGCGATTTACCGTATTGACCCCGCACAGGAATTCGCCGTCTCCTTAGTCATTCAAGACGAAGCCTTATCGGGTCCACGCGGCTTAGCCGTCCATCCACATACAGGGCGGTTAACCGGTGTGAGTTGGGAAGGGGGAAAAGTCTTTGAAGTCAGTGAGTCCGGTGACATGAAAGAATTGCTCTCCAACTCGTTTTTTTCACGCCGCTTTCATAATTTGGATGGCATCGCCTTTGACCGGTACGGCAGCATGTATATCTCGGACATGTCGGCAGGAAAAGTCTGGAGAGTGCTTGCCGATTTAAAAAAACAAGTGATTGCAGAGTTTTTGGTTTCTCCAGCCGGCATCGGCGTTGATCGTGCCAAGCACTTGATTCTTGTGCCATACCTGTACGCCAACGGGGCTGAAATTAATGGATTAGAGCAACCCTCGAATTCAGGTAAAAAACGAAAACCCCGGGATCTGTCGGACTATGGCCTTGGTTGGACCAAGAAAGATCAACCCAATGAGTAAATGTCAGTATTGCGCGCAACGAAAAGGGAAACGCCCCTGCCCCGCCTTGAATGGATTCATTTGCAGTCAATGCTGCGGGACCCATCGCATGATTAAAATTTCCTGTCCCCAAGATTGCGTCTACCTCGACACAAATCTGGACTATCAGCAAAAACGCGTCGGAGTCCACTTTGAGCAAGATCGACGAACATTTTATCGTGAGTTGATGGATTTAGGGGGAGAGCGTGCTGCGGAAGTGTTCTATGTCTTGGAGGCCATTACCTATCGATTCTTTCAATCACGGCCAGAAGCCCAAGACGGTGAAGTGATCGACGGGCTCAAACACCTTCGTCAATCATTCAGTCCGATTCATATTCCCGGAGCAGCACCACCGGCTTTTGGAGAAGAACTCAAGAAGGAGTACAAAACCTTAGATGACCGCCAACCGCTTGATACTCACATGGTCTCGCAGGTTTTAGATCACGCTAGCCAGTTCATTCAAGATTTTTCAGGAGAGGGACTTCGATCTAATCGCTTTCTTAACGGCCTCATTGGCTACATCAAGCTTCGGCATCCAGATGTTGCTGAGCAACTGGCCCGTCAATCCGGAGCCGGTGGCCGGATCATTATACCAAGCGGTACGGCACTTGAAGAATCACCCCCGATTGCTCAGCAGCCCTAACTTACTAAAACGTGAATCGTTGTTCGTATCTCGCAAGAAATCAGAAAAAGTTAAATACCTATCTGGCAAGATGCAAGTGTTGCTCAACCGGATGCACCGGTTTATTCCGCTTTATTCCATAACTTCTACAGTCATCTCAATTCGCTCAAGCGGATTGTCGCGCGGGTCTCGAGGTTGACTGACAATTTTGTCAATGATATCCAACCCTTTCACAACCTCGCCAAAGATCGTATATTGCCCGTCAAGGTGTGACGCTTTGTCGGCCATGATGAAAAACTGTGAACCTGCGCTATTGGGATCAGCCGTTCTAGCAGCGGACAGAATGCCTTTTTCATGGGCAACCTTGCTAAATTCTGCGGGTAATGTATAACCGGGCCCACCAGTCCCATACGAGTGGACTTTACTCGGGTCTTTCGTATTGGGGTCTCCGCCCTGAATCATAAATCCAGGTATTACGCGATGGAAAATCGTGCCATTATAAAATCCTGCTTTCGCCAATTTCACAAAACTTTCCACATGTTTCGGGGCTAATTCAGGGAAAAACACGATCTCCATTTCCCCAAACTTGGTTTTGAGTATGGCATGCGGGGATTTCGACGACATGGACGTCTCTTCCCCAGCCAACACGACTGTTGCCGCACTAAGAGAACACCACGACATCAAGACTAACCCGATGCAGACCGTACTCGTTTTCCTCAATCTTGTCCAGCGTGCACTCTCCATAAACCTAGCTCCTCTCCCTGAGAACTTGAAAATAATTGCCTTACTTATTGCGCCTCATCCGCGAGCCCTTTTTCCAATGCTTCACGAGCAGCAATCTGTTCCGCCTCTTTTTTAGTTTTTCCGATACCACGGCCATGAACCCGGTTGTTAATACACACTTCCATCTCAAATACTTTTTGATGGTCGGGGCCTGTTTCCTGAACAAGCCGGTAATCAGGGTTCATCTCATACTTTTTATGAGCAAGCTCTTGGAGGTGACTTTTATAATCGCCTCTGAATCCTCCAGATGCCGCAGTCTGAAGTTGACTGAATTCCGGACTCAACACTCGAAGAATGAAGCTTCGAGCTTGTTCATTTCCCCCATCAATATACACCGCCGCAATAATCGCTTCCAAGGCATTCGCCAGCAATGAACTTTTCTGACGTCCATCGGTTGCTTCCTCTCCTTTGCCAAGTCGCAACCAATTCCCCAGTTCTAAACGTATGGCAGCTTTGGCCAACGATGAACGGCTAACTAAGAACGCTTTAATCTTCGACAGTTCCCCCTCATCGGCTTGCGGAAATATTGTAACAAGGTACTCGCTGACCACCAACGCTAAGACGGCATCGCCTAAAAACTCTAACCGCTCATTGTCTTGTCCATGCTTGTCTTGACTGCCCTGCGAAAAAGACTTGTGCGTGAGCGCTGTCTGTAATAACTCAGGCTTACGAAAAACATATTCAAGTTTCGATTGAACGTCTGATAGCACGGGAGTCCCATACACAAATACCTGGCGGACCGCTAGCATTTGCATCTATTGTGTCACACTGATATTGGATTATACCACAATTGGGGGGAGGTGAGGCTTGGCTATTCACAAAAACCCGTCTCATCAAACACTCAACACATACGACGCACACACTACAGGCGTTTACTCATCAACGCGTTTGAATATCAAACAGGCATTCACACCTCCAAACCCGAACGCATTAGATACGGCAGCGGAAATGTTCACGTCCCGCGCTTTGCCGGGGATATAATCTAAATCACAATCAGGGTCAGGAGTCTCAATATTCATCGTAGGCGGCAACCGGCCATCTCGTAATGCCAATGTAGTGAAAATAGATTCGATCCCTCCAGCAGCCCCCAACAGATGACCCGTCATTGACTTGGTGGAACTGACAGGAATGGCATATGCCCGTTCTCCAAACACATGCTTTATGACCTGAGTCTCCACAGCATCGGCAAACGTCGAAGTTCCGTGAGCATTAATATAGCCAATATCGTCTTTCGACACTCCCGAATCCTGAAGGGCACGCTCTAAACACTTTGTGGCACCGCCTCCGTTTTCAGGTGGCGCGGTGATGTGGAACGCATCGCTATTCATGGCATACCCTGCAACTTCGGCATAGATTTTCGCCCCTCGGGCTCGAGCGTGCTCCAACTCCTCTAACACCAATACTCCGGCGCCTTCGCTAATGACAAAGCCATCACGATCCTTATCAAATGGACGGCTGGCATGTTCCGGATCATCGTTCCGCCGCGACAAGGCTTTGGCCGACGCAAAACCGGCCAATGCGGTGGAACAGATCGTACTTTCGGCTCCTCCGACAATCATGGTATCGGCTTCACCATATTGAATCAAACGAAACCCGTCACCGATGCAATTGTTTCCTGACGCACATGCCGTCACGGCACATGAGTTTGGCCCTTTGGCCCCGAATCGAATAGCCACTTGCCCGGACGCTAAATTCGTGATCACCATGGGTATGAAAAATGGCGTCACCCGATCAGGCCCACGTTCAAGCAACACTTTATGATAATGCTCAATGGCCGGTAGCCCGCCAATTCCCGATCCGATATACACGCCGACACGATCTTCATTCTCTTGTGTAATCTCAAGCTTGGCATCACTGACTGCCTCCTGACTCGCGGCAACGGCATACTGGATAAAGGTATCCATCTTCTTAATTTCTTTTTTCTCAATAAAATCGGCCGGATTAAAGTTTTTGACTTCTCCGGCAATCCGGGAGGGGTAGTTGGTCGCGTCAAAACGCGTGATGGGACCGATGCCAGATTGTCCTGAACAGAGCGCTTCCCACGTGTGCGACACACCTATGCCCAATGGCGTCACAAGCCCCAACCCAGTGATCACAACTCGTCGTTTTTGATTTTGACTCATGACACCATACACCCTTGGTCCTCACCAGCCCCAATGAGGACGGTGACGAGGACCATGATTAGGAATCAGCGACAATTTTTCCTCCCTGCATAAGAATGCTTATGACAGGACACCGTTCCTCTATGTGGCTTCATTACACTTTTTCTTTAATAAAGTCGATGGCCCCACCAACCGTCTGAATTTTTTCGGCGTCTTCGTCTGGAATTTCCACATCAAATTCTTCTTCTAAGGCCATCACGAGTTCAACCGTATCTAACGAATCCGCACCAAGATCATCGACAAACTTCGCATCGTGGACGACCTCATCCTCCTCAACACCTAATTGTTCAGCAATAATTTTTTTAATCCGCTCTTGTACTTCCATGGCCCATCCTCCTAATGTCAAATTGTAACCTGAGTTTCATGAATCCCCAGAATTATCGTTATACCACTTTAGCCGTTTTCATGCCATGTGCATGCCACCGTTGACATGCAAGACTTGCCCTGTCATATAGCCCGCCGCCTCAGAAGCCAGAAAACACACGGCTTCCGCAACATCACTGGGCTGCCCCAATCGCTGCAAGGGAATTTGTTTTAACAGGGCATCTTTGACATCCTGCGAAAGACCTTGCGTCATCGCCGTATCAATAAACCCCGGAGCGACAGCATTGACCGTAACGGTTCGGCTCGCGTACTCACGCGCCACCGTCTTCGTAAACCCAATCACGGCCGCCTTCGATGCCGAATAATTGGCCTGCCCAACATTGCCAATCGCCCCCACAATCGATGCGATGTTAATGATGCGGCCAGAACGTTGTTTGCTCATTGAAGACATGCAGGCTTTCGTACAGTGAAACGTCCCTGTCACGTTCACCTGCAGAACCAGATTCCAATCGTCTTCTTTCATTCGCATCAATAATCCATCTCTCGTAATTCCCGCATTATTGACTAAAATATCAATATGCCCCCACTCTTTGAGAACCTGCTCGACATTGGCTTTCACGGAATCCCACTCTGCCACGTTCACCTGTAACGCCATGGCCTTGCGGCCTTGGCGTTCAACCGCCTCCACCGTGTCCTTGCATCGGTCACGATCAAGATCCATCACGACGATATCTGCACCATCACGTGCGAGACAGGTAGCTATTGTTTGACCAATTCCTTGAGCCGCACCTGTGACAACTGCGACTTTTCCTTCTAACGCCATAACCGTTTCCCCCGATGTATCGAGTTCAAAGAATACACGCCATGCCTCTCATGAAGCCAGCGAGACACGAATAGATTGAAAGGATTTCGCCGTGTCGACATTCCAAATCGTCGCGTCCGGCAGAATACGTTTTACGAGTCCGGACAAGACCTTCCCCGGACCAACCTCAATAAATGTATCAACTCCCAACTTCGCCATATACTGTATAGATGCCGACCATTGAACAGGCGACGGTAACTGACGAATTAACGACGCACAGACATCGTCAACCTTGGTTAAGGATCTCGCTTCTGCATTATTAATCAACGGAATGTGTAAATCAGACCACTCGAGTGCCGCCATGTCTGCCTGTAAACGGTCTGCCGCCACTTGCATCAGTGGAGTATGGACCGGAACGCTTACAGGAAGCGGCATCACCCGACGAGCTCCACGTTCCTTCAACAAAGCGATGGCTCGCTCAACAGCCACTTTTTCTCCAGCAATAACAATTTGACCAGGGCAATTAAAATTGGCTGGCGTCACAACTCCTTCAAACTGCGCATCCTGGCAAGCCCGTTCGACATCTTCTTCCGATACCCCAAGCACCGCTGCCACCAATCCCGTTCCTGGGTCCACGGCTTCAGACATGTACTGTCCACGTTTTTGAACGAGTTTGACCGCATGAGAAAACGAAAGTCCTCCAGCAGCCACAATGGCCGAATACTCGCCAAGGCTATGCCCTGCTACGGCAGCAGGTTGTATGGGAAGCTGGTCAAATAACGACAATGCCGCAAGACTCGTTATGAGCAATGCCGGCTGAGTATATTCCGTACGATTCAGTTTTTCTGCCGGCCCGTCAAAGCACAACGCGGCCATATCATATCCCAACACATCACTGGCCTCCTGATACAAACCCCGGACATGGGGATCGGATTCATACAACACGCGCCCCATACCAACACTCTGTGAACCTTGCCCTGGAAAGAGGAGGCCAATGGAATGTGTCATAAGAAATGCAACCTGTGCACAGTTATCAGTGAGAACGTTATCAGCGAAGCAACATCAGATTGTTAAGCATTTTTCATGCAGGATTCTCGTACGCTACTTCAGTGAGTAACGGCAATATCTTAGACGCCGGACTTTTAACGGTTTTGAAACAGCCTCCCTAGTACGCTGTTCCGTTAGTTACGACATTACCTCAGTAACAACCGATTGAGAACAACAATGGCAATAGCTTAGAGATATTGGCCCTTTAATAATTTTGGTACAGCATCCCTAGTATGCTGTTCAGTTAGTTACGGCAACACGTTAGACATAACCGATTGCGAACAAAAATGGCAGCACCTTACGATACGCCGGACTTTTAACGATTTTGGTACAGCATCCTAGTCAACAATAAATTCTCCGCCGTCGACGCAAATGACGTTTCCGGTTATCCATTGACTCTTTGGTTGG
Organism: Nitrospirales bacterium; assembly: GCA_021604005.1. Classification (GTDB taxonomy): domain Bacteria; phylum Nitrospirota; class Nitrospiria; order Nitrospirales; family UBA8639; genus JAGQKC01. The sequence goes on from BQIV01000005.1 coordinate 35,649, forward strand.
CTTAAGAGACCAATGGCATCTGCCACATCCTTTGGCAATGTTAACCGTCCAGAGGGGTTCTTGCGTTTGGCAAGAGTAATCATTTCTTCAGATCCTGGGATTTTCCGCAAGGCTGGCGTATCGGTCACACCTGCCATAATAGCATTGGCCGTAATACCGAATGGCGCTAATTCAAGCGCTAATTGCCGAGTATGAGATTCTAATGCAGACTTAGCGGCAGACACAGCGCCATATGTTTTCCAGACCCGCGCACCACCTGCACTCGTCATCGAAAATATTCGGCCGCCCTGCCCCATACACTGTTGCTCGAGCAAGGCTTGCGTCCAATAGACTAAGCTATTCGCCATGACATCCAAGGTCATGTCAACTTGCGACTTTGACACGGCTTCAGCTTGGGATTGCGCAATATAGGGCTTTAAGGTTCCAAAAGCCAATGAATGCAGAAGGACTCGTATGACGAGGGGAGAACCCATTTCTTCGGACTTAGCCCGCATCGCGGAAAGAATTTCTCCGCGTTTATCAGCATCCGCTGCATTCGCATTGAAAAATACGGCTGACCGTCCTAATCCTTGAATCTCTTTCATAATTCGATCCACATTAGGAAGGGTAGATTTTCGATCTAAATGTACACCAAAAACATTTAAACCTAACGACGCCAGCTCCAAAGCGACAGACTCTCCGAACCCGCTCGACGCGCCTAAAATTAATGCCCATTGTCCTTCTAAGGGTTTGATCGTTTCGTTCATATGCTCCTCACTTTTCGCATTCGCTCAGCATCAACACACCCCATGCTCATCTCCTCTTGCCATAGACTCATGATCGAGATTCAGCTATCACACCTCTGCGGCGTTCAAAATGCCGCTCACGGCTTTACCATCGGATGAGTCCAGAAGCCCACGTGAGCCCCGCTCCAAAGGCCGCTAACAGCAACAAATCGCCTGAACGAATTCGACCGGACAGCACCGCCTCATCAAGGGCCAACGGAATCGACGCAGCCGAAGTGTTTCCGAATCGATCAAGATTAATAACCGTTTTCTCCAGTGGAAGCTTCAGACGCTGCACAACGGCCTTCAAAATACGTATATTGGCTTGATGGGGAACAAAAACATCGACATCATCAATAGACAGGCGGTTGAAAGTCAAGGCTTCATGCACAGAATCCTCCATGGTCTTGACCGCCACCTTAAATGTTTCGTTTCCCTTCATTTTGACAAATTGAAGATGCTCATGCAGGGTGCGCTCAGAGGCCGGCAAGCGAGATCCTCCACCTGGAACTTGTATGAGTTCGGCATGATCGCCATCACCATGCAGATGAATCGAGAGGATACCGTCATCGCCCTCAGATTCTCCAACGACGACGGCGCCTGCGCCGTCACCAAACAGCACACAAGTATTCCGGTCAGTCCAGTCCGTAATCGAAGACATGACTTCTGCTCCGATCACGAGAACATAACCCAGGCCGGTTTTGACATAGGAATTGGCTAACGCCAACGCATAGACAAATCCGCAACACGCAGCATTGAGATCAAATGCCGCAGCTCGGGTCGCCCCTATTCGCTGTTGAACGAGACAGGCTGTGGATGGAAGAGGCGCGTCGCCAGTACAGGTCCCAACAATAATGAGAGCGAGTTGTGAGGCCTGAATTCCAGCCTGGTCCAAGGCCTTTTGTGCAGCATGAGTGGCTAAGTCTGAACAGGCCTCCCCCGGTCCAACTAATCGACGCTCTCGAATACCCGTCCGTTCCACAATCCAGGAATCGGAGGTTTCCACCATCTTTTCGAGATCGATATTGGTAAGAGTACGGTCAGGAACATACGAGCCCGTGCCCAGGATACGACTATTCATGGCTGAACAACAGGTGGGGTTTCAGGAACGGAGACCTTGAGACCATCAGCAATATCGGCACGGAGCTGCTCAACAAATCCACCCTCAGCAAGCTTATGGGCTCGACAAATAGCATTCTTGATGGCCTTGGCCGATGAACGGCCATGGCAAATCATACTAATGCCATTCACCCCGAGCAACGGCGCTCCTCCAAATTCGGCATAATCCGTCCGACGACGGAGACGCAGCAACGGACCGGCAATAAAGAGATACGACAATCGTCCCAGACGAGACTGCGCTATCTCTTTCATCAACATTTTTTTGATGGCATCGGCAAGACCTTCGGAGATTTTTAAGGCAACGTTTCCTAAAAAACCATCACACACAATCACGTCGGCATTACCACTATACACATCACGACCTTCGATATTTCCAATGAAATTAATTGGACTACTCTTTAATAATCGAAACGCTTCTTTTGTGACGTCATTACCCTTCGTGTCTTCTTCACCAATGCTCAAAATACCCACACGAGGTTTCTCCACATCTAAGACATGCTTGCCATATTCATTCCCCATAATCCCAAACTGATACAGCTGTTTTGCCGTACAATCAACAGTCGCACCCACATCCAACATCACAGCATTTCCTTGCCGGGTGGGCAGGCTAGCCGCAATGGCCGGACGTTCTACCCCTTCAATCGACCCAAGCAGGAAAAAGGCCGAAACCATCGTGGCTCCGGTATTGCCAGCACTGACAACAGCTTGGACATCACCGGTTTTCACAAGGTTTGTCGCCACCCAGATGGAAGAATTCCGCTTCTTCCTGGCGATCGAAGCTGGCAACTCTTGCATGCCCACGACTTGAGAGGCATGGCAAATGTCGAGCGATGTTTTCTTGCCCTTAACGGTATCAAGATGGGCTTGAATTTTTTCTTGATCACCAACTAATACGATTTCGTCACCAAGCTCTTTGGCCGCTTGTATCGCGCCATCAACGAGGGGCGGTAACCCAAAATCCCCCCCCATCGCGTCCAGTGCAATTTTCATAGTCCAACTGAGGTATTAGTGTGTCACACGAAACGGAAAGAGAGATGCGTTATCCCTCTTCAACGGCAATAATGGCCATTCCCTTATATGTTCCGCAATTCAGGCAAGTGGTATGTGGAAGCTTTGGTTCGTGACATTGAGGGCAGAGAGAGAGATTCGGAGGGGAAAGTTTGATCTGCCCTCGCCGTTTATCTCGACGTGCACGTGAAATTTTATGTTTAGGATTTGCCATCGCACATGTACCTTCCTCGGCTAGAGACTCCGTCCATATTCTCTTGTTCAATAATATTTCACTTCATGCAAGGAACATTATAAATGTTTCTTCAATTGTTGTAAGGCAGCCACCATTGGGGAAAAATTCACTGTATCGGCACAGTCACAAGACGACTGATTGAGATTCGTTCCACATTGCTGACACAACCCTCGACAATCAGGCTGGCACAATCTCTGAATAGGCGTCTCAAGTATAAACTGCTCACGCAACATGAGGTCCAATTCGATTAAGCCGTCTTGGCAGGGATAAATATCCTCAATCTGCTCAAATCCAACATCGGGAAACTCTTCGTCGAGCACAACAGTTGCCGACTCGATTTTTGTCTGTTCCCCTTGAAAAAGGCCAAGGCACGGAAGGACCATCATCTCTAGATACTCGCCCAAACACCTCACACATTCTCGAATAATCGTTCCCGATAACGTTCCTTTGACGCACACCCCGTCTGGACTATGACACACATCACAATCTAAATGGAGGGAATCGACAATCCGGCCTTCATCGCTGGTAAGCAGTAAGTCATCTTGACCGACATCGCAATGCAAATGAAACCCCTCTTTAGGAATATCCAGTATCGGAAATTTCAATGAGGTCGGAACACTTGTGACTTTCTTCTTCGCCATCTCGATCACACCATTTGCCGTATACCCGCTCATACCCATTGTGACATAGCACATATGGTCAAAACATTATCGTTCTTCTGCAAACGAGAGTAAGGCAATTTGCCGAGCTCGCTTGATGGCAACGGTCAAACGTCGCTGGTGTCTCAAGCAATTTCCAGAGGTTCGCCGCGGAATGATCCGCCCTCGCTCAGTTAAAAAGTTCCGAAGCAACCCCACGTCTTTGTAATCAAGGGGTGTACTGTCATGACAAAATCGACACAGTCGACGTCGTTGAAATAATCGTCCACGTTCCACAAATACTTCTCCTATCTACCCTCAGGAGGAATAATAGTCTGCATCATACGAGGGTTCTTCTATCATGTCAGCTTCTCCACTGCCTTGCTGAGGACCGCGCTTAGGCATAAACGTCACGTTTTGGGCCACTACTTCGTGCTTACTGCGCTTTTGACCATCTTCCGTTTCCCAGCGACGTTGTTGGAGCCGCCCATCAACGATTGCGCCATCCCCCTTACTCAAGTATTGGCCACAATGCTCGGCTTGACGACCAAACACGACAATATCAACGTAACAGACCTCTTCTTTAGGTTCGTCTGCCTGCTTGTAACGTCGATTGACCGCAAGCGGGAAATTCACAACAGGAGTGCCACTTGGCGTGTATCGAAGCTCTGGGTTTCTTGTAAGATTCCCGATAAGAATGACCTTATTGAACCCGGTCATCTGGCGTCTCCGCTCCCACATTCACCGTTTCTGGCTTTTCGGCATTCTCAGTTTCAGGATTGGCGGTTTTGACTTGATCGGCCTGTATCTCAACGGTCAGAAATTTCATCACGCCATCTTCCATACGATGGAAACGTTCTAATTCACTGACTGCCCCGCCTTTTCCTTCAAATTGAATAATGAGGTACGTCCCTCGCCGCTCATGTTGAACATCATACGCGAGCTTTTTTTTGCCCTCATTTGTAATATTCAATACAGAAGCGCCGGCCTTCACGACGGTTTCTGTAATTTTTTCCGTCAGCTTCGTAACTTCTTCATCAGTCTGCGATGGAGACACAATACATACGGATTCATACACTTTCATAGATTACCCTCAACAGAATCGCTTAGATAGTTAGGTCTACTTAGGAGGACAAGGAATCAAAAATATCACAGGTGAAAACAGAGAGTCAAACAAACCGATGTGGATATTTCACATGCAGGACCCGCCACAACGAGCGACTTTCATCCCCATCAATAGCGCAGGATCTGCCGAAACACGTGAAATTGTTGGATTGACAAAACCTGCAAGCCTATTCACACAGAAAAGAGCTGGAGGATCATACAGCTCAGGATTCTGGCATCTGCTGGACATTGAACTGATTCATTGCGGCCTCCGGCCCATTGAGGACCATGACCTCAAGCGCATCAACCGCACGCGAGAGCACCCCATCCAAAGAGTCAACCTCAGAAGACGAAAACGGCGAGAGCACATACTCCGCAACGTCAAAGCCCGGTCCTGGATGGCCGATACCGATTTTCAAACGGCAAAACTGATCAGACTGTGACGCGGCTAAAATCGAACGGATGCCATTGTGTCCGCCCGCACCTCCACGCGTCTTAATACGTAAGGTTCCAAAATGTAAATCTAGATCATCATATACGACGATCAGATCACGGACAGAAATCTCGTCACAACGGAGAAGCTCATCAATAACAACCCCCGTTTGGTTCATCCATGTTTGCGGAAGAACGAGCTGAATGCGATGGGCATTGATAGCCCCACTCCCATGGAGAGCATGAGGGCCTTGCCGAAACGTAATCTGCTGGGTTTTCCCAAAACGTTCAACAACCATTCGTCCAACATTGTGGCGAGTCGCTGAATAGTGTTCTCCTGGATTACCAAGACCGATGATACACCGCAAGAGCTATTTCTTGGCCTCCTTCCCCTTACTGTCGCCTTTTGCGTCTGGGGTGGTGGCCTCAGCTTTTGCGGCATCAGCCTTAGGCTCGGCCTGGGCTCCTTCTTCAGCCTCGCGAGATAACAGGGCCTCGAGTTTAGCTTCAGAAATTTTGGCAACCACATGGGTCACCATTAAGTCTTCGTCATCCAAAACTTTGACCCCAGAAGGGACCACAACATCTTTGACGTGAATTCCCTGTCCCACCTCCAAACGTGACGCATCAACTTCGACATGGTCGGGAATCTGGGCCGGGAGACATTCAATGTGAAGTTCGCGAAGCACATTTTGCAGAACCCCACCTTCCTTCACCCCAATCGGCGTTTCCCCGATAGTGGCGACAGGCACTTTGACGCGAATGGGTTTATCCATCGACACCTCAAAGAGATCAACATGAAGAATGGTTCCAGTAATGGGATCGAGTTGATAATCTTGCAACACCGCCACGCGTTGCTCTTGCTTGCCATCCCCCGTCACCTGTACGGTCAGCAGTCCAGTGTGGCCAGCTTGAGACAGAATGACATCTCTCGCAACCTTGGGTTCCATTGATAACAAGAGCGAGTTTCCACTGCCATACAGCACTGCGGGAATTCGCCCTAAACGTCGTAATTCACGAGCCGGCCCCTTGCCAGCTTTGCCTCTTCTCTCTACATTAATTTCAAATTTCATCGAAAGGTCCTCACTTTAGCTCGGGGTATTGGCAATCAAGCTTTTCCATGGTTTTTATAAATTCACAATGCACATTCACGTTACGCCAACGTGCCGTATTTTACGAAGGGAAACATGACTACACAAATAATGACGTGACCGACTCCTCGCGATTAATCCTCAAAATCGCTTCACCCAATAACGGTGCCACCGACAAAGCATGAAGCTTGGAACATTGCTGATCCCTCCCATCAAGTGGGATCGTATTGGTCACTACAATCTCACTCAAGCAAGACTTTTGTAACCGTTCAAGAGCCGGTCCCGATAAGACTGCGTGTGTACACCCAGCAATCGCACTCACGGCTCCGTTATCCATGCACGCTTGGGCCGTTTGCACAATGGTTCCAGCGGTATCAATCATATCATCAAGTAACAGGACACGCTTCCCTTTCACTTCCCCGATGATATTCATGACTTCGGCCTTATTGGCCATCTCACGCCGCTTATCAATAATGGCCAACGCGACGTCTATTCGCTTAGCAAAGGCTCGAGCCCGTTCAACACCTCCGGCATCTGGAGAGACGACCACCACATCTTCATAGCCCTCTTTTGTGAAATGTTCCAACAACACTGGGGTGGCATAGAGGTGATCGACTGGAATATTGAAAAACCCTTGAATGGGCCCCGCATGCAGATCCATAGTCAGAATCCGTTGGGCACCGGCGACGGTCAAGAGATCGGCCATCAACTTCGCGCTAATTGGCACCCGAGGCTGATCTTTTCGATCTTGTCGTCCATAGCCATAATAAGGAATTACTGCCGTAATTCTGGATGCGGAGGAACGCTTCACGGCATCCAGCATAATCAACAATTCCATGATCGATGTATTGACTGGAGCACAGCAAGATTGAATGAGGAAGACATCGGCTCCCCGAACGTTTTCTTCAATCCTCACATGAATTTCACCATCACTAAACGTGGTCACCATTGCCGCGCTGAGCTCTTGGCCAACATACGCGGAAATTTCCTTGGCCAAGGCCACATTGGAATTTCCGGTGAATAACTTTAATTCTTTAGGCATCTATCACCCCTAACAACAGCTACACACACCCATTCCCCCATCCCTTTGAGGGAACATGGCAAAGCCTTGTACGATAATTCGACATTTATGAGGTTGTCAACTCACCACACTGATAGGCTGTGTAGCATGCAAGCAAAACCCAAGTCTATTATGACTTAATTCTGAATGAGCGCAAGTGTAGAGGAACTGGTTGGCACACAAAATACTTGCATGTGAGGATCTCTCCTCATTTGCTCCGAGGCCTTCACCGCTGCGTGCTCCTCAGAAAAGACTCCAAATACCGTCGAACCGCTCCCTGACAAGAGAGCAACGTCAGCTCCTAGTGAGCATAATTCATCTTTGATCTCGTTCAGTCGATGGCGTGCGGGGAAAAGGGCCGGTTCAAAGTCATTTTCAATGTGCGGAAGCAAATCTTGAAAGTCCAAGGCTTCCCTCTGTTGAAGCGCCTGGAACTCCGCCGAGAGCCGAGGGATTTGCGTTCGAGATTGTGCAATTTGTTGATACGCCCACCCAGTTTCTATGGAAAATCCTGGATTGACTAGCAGAATCCATCGAGACCCCGTAATGGTCATTGGCGTTACATCCTGCCCCCAGCCACGAATGAGCGCCTGTGGCCCGTAGAAAAAAAATGGCACATCGCTTCCTAGCTCTGCACCGAGTTCAGTCATTTCCGGCCAAGACCAGCGCAACTGAAACAGTTGGACAAGCCCGAAAATCGTGGCGGCGGCATCACTACTCCCTCCACCTAGCCCTGCCCCCATTGGAATCTGTTTCTCTAAAGAAATTTCAACACCGTCGTGTATGTCGGCCTTTTTTAAGACCAGCGCGGCAGCACGATACACAATATTGTCAGGCCCTTGAGGAACCCGACTCGACGGGCATATCAACTGAATGCCTTGAGAGGACGATGTCGTTCGTAACGACACGTGATCAAAAAGGTCAACTGTCTGCATGATTGACCACAATTCATGATACCCGTTAGGCAGACGCCCAAGGACTTTGAGGATCAGATTGATCTTGGCCGGAGCCCGAACCTGAACTTCACGCACTTTGGGGTTCAACATCATACGCTTTCTAATGATTGAGGTGTATCGAGAAAATTCGGCACCTAAATTAAGGCACCCATTGAAAACAACGGCAAATACATTGCCACAACCATCACACCGACTCCTAAGCCAATGAACAGAATCACCATCGGCTCTAATAACGATGTTAACACCGTCGCGGTTCGATCCATCTCTTTTTCATACAAATCGGCAATTTGCTCTAACATGGCATCCAATGCACCGGTGGCCTCGCCGACACGAATCATATGCGTAACCAAGGGAGGAAAAATCGCACTCTGTGCAAGGGGCTGGGCAATCGTTTCACCTTCACGAATCCGCAAACGCACATGCTGAATCGCCTCCTCGACAAGTCGGTTGCCGGAAACTCTCCCCGCGACCGCCAGCCCCTCAAGGATGGGCACTCCACTGTTCAGTAAGATGCCCAACGTCCGGGAAAATTGCACGACACTTGACTTCTGAAACAATCGACTCACAAGCGGTGCCCTGAGAAGAAACGCATCGACGGCTCGTCTTCCTTTCGACGTGCGGTATAATCGGAACCCGACAAGCACCGACGTAACGAATACTCCCCCCAACAATACGGCATGTTCCTGAATCCCAACACTCACGTCCAACACCGTTTGAGTCAACCAGGGCAACGTGTCGCCAAATTCCATAAACATCTGCTCAAATAACGGCACCACCCATATGAGCATACATACGAGAACCAGCAACGCAATTCCGAATAATGTCGCAGGGTACGCCAAGGCAGAGAGAACTCGGCCTTTGAGTGTCGCTTGCCGTTGCATATACGTGCCTAATCGAATCAATAACGCATCCATCATGCCCGTCGTTTCACCAACTTCGATCATATTCACATAGAAATCATTAAAAACTCGCGGGTATTTCCTGAGAGACTCAGCTAACCCCACGCCTCGCTCAACATCGTGATGAACGGAAGTCAAGATGCGTCGAAGAGGCTGACTATCCGTATGCCGGGACAATGTCGCAAGACATTCGAGCAGTGGAATTCCTGCCTTGAGCATCGTGGCAAATTGTTGCGTAAATGATAAGAGATCCTGCATATTGACTCTGCTCGTTCCCATATCGTCCAACCAGTGCTTCCAATTCTTGAAAACAACAGATTGTTGGCTCATATGTGTGATCAATACCTGACGTTGTCGTATCAGAGAAATCGCAGCGTTTGCACTCTCCGCCATAACTTCGCCTTGGACCACTTGCCCTCCAGAGTTTTTTCCTGTGTACGTAAAGACTGTCATCTCATCATTCCTACGTCGAAGGGGTTCCGTGAACACAGAGAACCAGAACGAACGCACTTATTGTTTTAGTGGGATCGAAGATGCGTGAGGCGACCAGCCTGCATGCGCTCCCCACCAGATCGATCGAGTAACCGCGACAACTCCTCGGGCTGAGATGTTGAAGCCAAGGCAGCCTGGGCCGTGATCATCCGACGTCGACACAGATCCGCAAGGGCTTGATTCATGGTTTGCATGCCATGCTTCGCTTGTCCCGTTTGCATCATGGAGTACATTTGATGAATTTTGTCCTCTCGAATTAAATTCCGGATTGCTGGCGTAGGAATTAACACTTCAATGGCCAACACGCGCCCGCGACCCGTCGCACTGGGAATTAACCGTTGCGAAATGACGCCTTCCAACACCATAGACAGCTGCGCGCGCACCTCATCTTGTTGATGAGGCGGGTGAATAGCAATCAAACGATTCAGCGTCTGGATAGCCGAATTGGTATGCACGGTTGCCAGAGTCAAGTGCCCTGTCTCCGCCACCGTCAAGGCAGCTTGAATCGTGTCAAGATCGCGTAATTCACCAAGGCACACAACATCTGGATCCTGACGTAGCACACCTTTCAACGCTGTATGAAAATCCATCGTATCCGTGCCGATTTCACGTTGTGTAATAAGCGATTTTTTCTGGACATAGAGAAACTCGACAGGATCTTCAAGCGTCACGATGTGTGCAGAGCGTACGCGATTAATACCATCAATCATGGCTGAGAGCGTCGTACTCTTTCCGCTTCCTGTCGGCCCGGCGACCAAGAGTAACCCCTGCGTCCGGTGAATGAAGTCCGAAAACACCGCGGGAAGATCTAACTCCTCAAAAGATGGAGCACGATGTGGAATCACCCGTAATGCAACAGCGGTCGAGCCACGTTGTGTATACACGTGACATCGAAACCGCCCCTGCGGCTCCACGGCAAGCGAACAATCGACTTCTTTATATTGAGAGAGGAAGGCCTGCTGCTCGTCGGTCAACAGCTCTTTCAGATACAGTTGAACTTCTTGAGAGGTCAGCGGAGGTCCTTCAAGAGGATGCAATTGACCATCGACACGAATACGCGGAAGACTTCCCACCGCAAGATGAAGGTCTGAGCCCGCCCGTTCGACGACTTGCTGACAAAGACCTTGAAGGGTGCGCATACAATCGTCTCAACTCTTAGCATTCATCATCGGCATCGGTGGAAAGCAACACTTCATCCACCGAGGTTATGCCCAGCCGTATTTTTTGTACGCCGCTTTCCCGCAGGGATGGTATCCCTGAACGCCGTGCACACGCTTTCAATTCGTGAGCTGGAGCGCGCTGTAGAATCCGGTCATGCAAGGCATCGGACAACGACAACACCTCAACAATCGCCACTCTTCCCCTAAACCCGGTCCCATGACAATGAGAACATCCTCGCCCTCTCATCGGCGTAACAGAGTCCACCTCATGCGGCAACAATCCCAATACGGCTAATTGTTGAGCGGACACAGAATCCGGCTCTTTGCACATCTCACAGATCTTTCGAATGAGTCGCTGGGCAATCACCAGGGAAAGAGAAGACGAGATCAAGAAGGGCTCAATCCCCATGTCGACTAATCGCGTCACCGCCTGAGGCGCATCGGTTGTATGCAATGTTGACAACACGCGATGACCGGTCAACGCCGCCTGCACTGCAATATTCGCGGTTTCTTGGTCGCGAATTTCTCCAACCATCATGACATCGGGATCTTGTCGAAGAAAGGAGCGAAGCCCTGAGGCAAACGTGAGTCCGATTTCCTCCTTGGTTTGGAGTTGATTGATGCCCGTCAATTGATATTCAACAGGATTTTCAACCGTCACAATATTCACGCTGGGCGAGTTCAAAAACTGAAGAGCCGAGTAGAGAGTTGTCGTTTTGCCACTTCCCGTTGGACCAGTAACCAGTATCATGCCATGTGGATCTTCAAGAGCAGACGTCATTCGTGCAAGACAGTTTGGATCAAAGCCTAATTGTGTCAGATCCAGGTTCAGGCTTGATCGGTCAAGAATTCTCAAGACAGCCTTTTCTCCATGAAAGCAGGGAAGAATGGACACACGGACATCACAATCTCGACCTCCTGGCCATGTCACCTTCATCCGGCCATCTTGCGGAAGTCGCCGCTCGGCAATATTGAGGTTCGACATGATTTTGATTCGAGCCGTCATGGCTCGATGGACATGTTTGGGGAGATGCATGACTGTACGCAGTACACCATCTAAGCGAAATCGCACACGTACAAAGGCCGCATAGGGTTCGATATGAATGTCACTCGCTTCCGTTTCCCCCGCTTGTTCAATCAGCCGATTCACCAAATGGATAATGGGTGCACGCTCTTCGGCATGATCGACACTACCTTCACTCTCCTCCCCTGCCGGCAAAGAAGATGTCACCTCTTTCAAACAAGCCTGTAGATCAGCAAACCCTGGCATGGCATCGCCTTGCTCACCCACAGCCCCATACGACGCCCGTTGAGACAAGGCACGATAGTGATCCGGTCCCGATGCCGAACCATTGGACAACATTTCCTGTCGGTCTTGAACGCAATCCACAGAACGCGCTTCTTGCCGATAGAGCCGACGAATGGCCGCGTGAATGTCTGATTCCATCGCCACGATCGGCACAACATGCACACCGACGAGAAATTTAATTTCATCGAGCACACTCGTATTGGAAGGATCCACCATTGCCAGCATCAATCGCGAACCAGTCTTGCGTACAGGAACTACCGTATATTTTTGCGCCATATTCACAGGAATCAGCGCCAGAAGCTCAGGTTCCACCTGACATGTCGACAAATCGATCGTAGACACGCCATATTGTTGACTCAAAAATTGCAGTAAGGTCACCTCTGAGACCGCACCCATTTCAACAAGAATACTCCCCAAGCGGCTCCCGCTTCGCTCTTGCACTTGCAGGGCTGTACGAATGTGCTCTTCAGAGACTAATTGTGCCTCCAACAACAGTTGTCCCATCCGTTCGCGTATCATCACGTGCATCAATCCTTGCTTTAGCCTTGGCTATTGAGACTCATCACACCCCGGTAGAGATAATGAGCGCCCGATGCCACCGTGAGAGTAGCCATGACACCCAATACCGGGTGAATAATGTGGGCAGGCACATGATCTGTGGTCATAAGAACAACCATTGTAATGTAGATAAATTGCACCAAGGTCGTCCCTTTTCCAAGCACCGTCGGGGTAATATCGACTGTCGACTCAGTGACACGCGCCAATAATGTCCCTGCCAAGAGGATGACATCACGACTCACCACCATGATCACGGCCCAAACCGGAACTAAATGTAAAACCGATAATGTCAGAAAAGCCGACATTAAGAGGAGTTTATCTGCAAGAGGATCGAGATAGGCCCCAATTCGAGTCTGCTGGTTAGCCATTCTTGCGATCGCCCCATCCAGGCCATCGGTTACTGCAGCAATAATCAGCGTTAACAGCGCTTGGGTGTAATGCTCGTAAATTAACAACCCGACAAACACCGGAACCAGGATAATCCGAAGTACGGTAAGACAGTTGGGGATGTTAAGCGGAATTCCATCCGATAGTGACACACGGTCCATGAGCCCATCCCTACATTCAGGAGTGAAAAGACGTGAAAATCCCGAACCAGCTTCCTTACCCTGCAGGAAGGGTAAGTGTTGCCTCTTTTGGAAGTCAACCTGGATACCGTTCAAGATCCCACGATTTCATGACTTGCGAGTCGACTCGTTCAAACCTATAATCACGACCAGATTGACCATGAAGTAATCCGATAGCCGTTTGACACATATGGAGTTTTCATCATGAGTACCCTGCCCTTGTCATTCCGTGCACGAAATGCCATTGTCGAAAAGCATCAATTAGAAGGTACCGATCCGAGTGACCGGTATTTTAATCGCCTCATGCCAATCAAACGTGTGGACCGTGGATATACGACAAGTCTCATGTACGAGGCCTTAATTATCGAGAGCGAGAGCCACCGAACTGTCCAAGCCGCTATTACCGATGTTGTGAAGAAACTGCAAGAGCACGGTTTCACCAAAATCCGAACCAGAATTAATTTCAAAGGACAGCGATACCTCGCCGAAAAAGAATCGTGGATCGATTACCCGGACTCCTAACGTTACCGCATAGTCACGACTCACACCACAATCTGCTCCTTCTCAAATACACCAGCGTCGGTCATGCACAGAAGGAGTTCCTATCGAGTAACAATCCACCCGATGACATTCACACAACATGCAGAAGCGAAATATTCCATCCATTGACGACATTATTCGAGGAGCCAGCATCCATGAGATACAACCCGTTTCATACCCTATGGTTGAGCATCATTTTCGTAACCGTCTCATTGACAACAACAGAAAACATACTTGCCAACGACACGATACGAAAATATGAGAACCATGGACTGTCATTTCACCATGCAGCCAATCTCAAACTCCTGGGGCCAGCTAGTACGAAAAAAATTCAAGGCATGCTGAATCAACAATTACACGGGATGGGGAATACCCACGTCTCAGTGATTGCCTTGGATGTGTTGCTCGATCTCCCGGCTTTTCGCGTGATGATTGCGAAAGAACGCTTCGTGACAGAACCAACTCCTAGCTACCTCATCGAAGAACGGCAACACTTTCTGGCAGAAGCGCAACAACGGGGCATGGTCACATCTTACGGCAAAATCATAGAAACCACGATTTCAGGACATTCCGCCATCGAATTTCAAGACCTCGACAAAGGCCCGCAAGGCTATGGAAGCCGCGTGAGAATTCTCTGCGGCAAAGATACGTGGAATATAACATTTACCGGACAAAACAAGGACACCTACCGGCAGTATCAAGACCATATCACACAAATCAAAAACTCTGTCGCGATTTCAGAACCATGTCAATAAAGAGGAGGAAATCCTATGTCTCTCGCCATTGGAAACCATTCGGTTGTCAGCATGCATTATACGCTCACTGACAATGACGGTAATGTCCTGGATCGGTCAGAGGCCTCGAAGCCATTGACATATTTACATGGTGCTGGAAATATCATCCCTGGACTGGAAAAAGCTCTGACAGGAAAAGTTGAACATGACTCGCTGACCGTCAAGATTGAGCCAGCTGACGGCTATGGAGACGTAGACCCCGAACTCATCAAAACAATTGAGCGTGCGGCATTTGAAGGGGTTGAAACGCTAGAACCTGGAATGACTTTCGAGGCCAAAGCCCCAGACGGTACCTCCCAGCAAATCATGGTCACAAAAGTGGACGGAGACAATGTCACCATCGATATCAACCACCCACTAGCCGGCGTCACCCTCAATTTTGACATTGAAATTGTAGGAGTGCGGGAAGCCACAAAAGAAGAACTCGATCATGGGCACACCCATGATGGCGATGAGCATAGTCATTAGATCATTGCAGCCATAGAGTAGTTTGGAATATGAGTTTTAAAAAGAGTTGCCCTTCAATCGTCGAACGCCGACATTCAAATGATCAGTGGAGGCAATCAACAGAAAAGAACGCCCCCATGGTCATGCGCATGAGAGTTTTCTTATACTTAGAAGAAAAAGAGAGAACATGCATTGCACAAAGCATTTCCCAGGAATGACAGAAAATGTTGAGAATAAACTGTCGACGAAAATTGACTCCAATCTACACAGATTTGTGAACAAACCATCAGAGAGGTAACTATGGGTACCGCAACAGACAAGCTTCTTGAAGAAGCCATTTTGCTCCCGACCGACGAACGAGCAAGCTTGGCAGAGAGGATCCTTCAAAGTCTAAATCTTCCAACTGAGACGGAGATTAATCGACTATGGATGGAAGAAGCCGAGCAGCGGATTTCAGAAGTTGAAGCAGGCAAAGTCGAGTTGATTCCTGGCGAAAAGGTTTTCGCAAAAATTCGAACGAGGTCAATGGGACAATCAATTCCAAAATTTTGCTAACGAAATCCTTGACTTCCACCGAATCGACAGCAACAATGACCTCAGACGTTTTCAGCCGGAAAACGCCGTGCCTGGCGTATTTATTCACTCTCCCCCCTCAGAAAGTGCAGGAAACATGATGAAAAAGTTTTTAGTTCTCAGCACGACTGCTGTCTTGACCGCCAGTAGCCTATTCTCGGTCGTCTATGCCGGTGACATCGAAGCGAAGGTGGAATCGGTGAAGGGCGAAACCAAGGCCAAAGCGGCAGAAGCCAAAGGCGAAATCAACGCTCAGATGGAAGAAGCGAAAGGCAATGAAATGAAAGCTACCTTTGAACGCGCAAAAGGGAAAGCGAACGCCACGCTGGAACGCGCAAAAGGAAAGATTAACGAACTGAAAGCCAAGACAGAATAGTCTTTTCGACTCTCACGTTTCTTCCAACCAACAGGCCTGACTTGCGTCCAATTTTGGGGTGCAAGTCAGGCTTTGTCTTTTTGTTAATATAGCGAAACCCAACAACGTTCAGCCGAACCGACATCGCTAACCCAACGTAAGAACATACACCATGCATGTGGACGTTACATAGAACGGCTATAACGTCCGAGGATCGAAACGTTGTCCCACGCAGAGCAACAAAGCAAGACTGCTTGACTCCATGTTTCCTCGAATGACCAAAATCTTTAACGTTCTCTCTTCCCATACACAGCACGGAAGAGGCGAAGCTGTCCGTAATCATACAACCCACCAAGGAGTTCTTTTGCACCGGTGAGATTGCCAAACCCGGTTTTCGCAAAGGCTGCGGCGATACGTGTTTGGTGAGCAGGTGTGAGAAGTTGATTGATATCGACGGACTCTCCAGCTTCGATAGCTTGCTCTACATGTCCGTAGATCGTGCTGACGGCTAACCCACGTTGCTTGGCGATTTCCTCAACGGATTGTCCCGAACGAAAACGGCGCAATGTTTCCAGAACTGTACTTCCAAGTTGCGTTCTCTTTGCAACGATTGAGGATGGATGATGAGACGACTCGTTCGAAAAATCTTGTCGTGGGTGAATCGCGAGGTATTCCGCAATCGCGACAAGAAACACTTCGCCAAATTCCTGTAATTTTCGATTTCCCACTCCACTGATTTGCAGGAATTCCTGCTCAGTCATGGGATACGCTCGTGCCATTTGACGCAATGCGACATCGGAAAATATCACATAAGCCGGCACGTCACGCTCATCGGCAATTTTTTTGCGTAATTGGCGCAAACGAATGAAAAGCAATTCGTCATGCGCCGCATCACCACTACCGGCAGATGGCATCTTCCGTTCTGGTGCGCTCATGGGCTTCGTCAGCTTGATAGGCTGGCGCACTTGAAGAAAATCTCTACCTTGGGCAGTAAGCTCTAAGATGGTGAATGGCTCTGTCCTTTGCTGAAGGTAGCCAAGCCTGATAAGTTCACGAGTCATTGCGGCCCATTCGGGCCGGCTGTGAACATTCTTCCCTTTTCCATATGTCGCTAAACGCTCATGGCCCCAGCGCCGGACTTTTTCGGTTTTCGCTCCGGTCAGCACTTCGATGACATGATTCAGGCCCACGCCAAATCTGCTATTCAGTCGAATCTGCGCAACGCATGACAGTATCGTAATTGCGTCTTCCGTACCATCGACCGTTTCTCGTGGTGAAAGACAATTATCACAGGCACCACAAGGGCCTTCCTCCAATGACTCTCCAAAATAGTGCAGCAATTCAGCGCGCCGGCACGTGGCACATTCTGCATACTGCACCATTTGTTGCAGTTGTGTGCGAGCAATCTCCTGTTCACGAAGATCAGGTTTTTCGTTAATGAAGCGTTGCTGCTTGACGGTATCCCCGGCGCTGAACAGCAGAAGACATTCGCTCGGCAACCCATCACGCCCTGCACGTCCCGTTTCCTGATAATAGCTTTCGAGGTTTTTAGGTAAATCATAATGAATGACAAATCGCACATTCGGTTTGTTGATCCCCATCCCAAATGCAATCGTCGCACACATCACGTGCACGTCATCTCGTAAAAATAACTCTTGATGGTGTATGCGTTCCTTTGCCGTCAACCCCGCATGATACGGCTTTGCCACAATGCCTTGCCTCTGCAAACGTTCCGCGAGCTGCTCTGTGGTTTTCCGGCTCTGACAATACACAATTCCGCTTTCCTGTGCTTGCGCTTGGAGTACAGCCAGAACTTGTTCATAAGGATTGACCTTGGCTTGCACGCGGTACGTGAGATTGGGCCGATTAAAGCTGGCAACATAGCAGGCCCCATCTTCCAAATTGAGGAGTGAACGGATGTCGTCTCGCACTCGACCTGTGGCGGTTGCAGTCAGTGCCATGATTGGCAAAGTGGGAAATCGATCTCGCAGTTCCACCAAACGGCGATATTCTGGGCGGAAATCATGCCCCCATTCACTGATGCAATGTGCTTCGTCAATCGCGAGTAGATTGACGTGCCAACGCTGAAGGTCGCGGAGACAACCTGGCTGCATCAGTCGTTCCGGCGCGATGTAGAGTAACCGGTAATCACCACGATGCAGGCCCTGCAACCGCTCACGAGACTCCTGTGTCGTTAACGAAGAATTGAGAAAGGTCGCCGCAATGCCATTGGCTTGAAGGGCATCCACTTGATCTTTCATCAGGGCAATAAGCGGTGAAATCACCACTGTGAGTCCCGATCGAGCCAAGGCCGGCAATTGAAAACACAGTGACTTCCCCCCTCCCGTTGGCAAAAGCGCCACCACATCACGCCCGGCTAAGGCATCACGTATGATTTCTTCTTGTAACGATCGAAATGAGGTAAACCCAAAATGATCTTTTAGCAGAGAGAGGAGAGAAACCTGACTCGATGTGCTCGCGTGAGATGAATTCATGAGGAATGACTATCAGATTAACCAAAGTCTATTTACATTCGAACGAAGGCCGATTGGAGTGAATCGTATATAGCCTTCGTTCTCTCATTAAAAAACAGAAAGTAGTCACAGATAGGGGAGGAGACCGGACCTGTCTGTGGATCTATGGACTCGGCAGACGTAAACACGTTCTCAAAAAATTATGTGGAAATTCTTTTTCCCTACTAGATATTGGACATGAATCGTTATCTTGATAATTTCATAATAGAGACCAACCCATAGTAAACAGGAAAAGGAACAAAGGGGTGAGTATGCCCCATGGCATCTTGCCTATAATACCCTGGATGTGCTTTCACTGCCGATTCTTGCATTTGGTAGGCCTTCGTCCCACGGTTCCGGTAGCGGCGAGTAGATTTTGAGGCATTTGTAATTCCTCCTCCGTCTCCAGAGCCAATTTTTCTCGAGCCATAGACTCCGCGAAGAAACCGATCACATTGCGTTCGGAAACGCTAAACCCGAGGAATACCGCACACCTCCTCTTTGGGAACTTCGGTTTCACTAGCATCAATCCCTGCATGATTTTCCAGGCACTACCATTGAACATGCAATTTTGTATCACGGTGGAACAGCCGCAAAATCCAGAAGTGAAAACTTAGCCCTTCCGAAAAATGATCGAAGTGCGTTGCGAATTTTTCTTGGAAGTTTGGAGCGATAAGTGGTCGTTGATGAGATCATCATTGCCATTACTTATCACCAGAGATGCAAACGAGCCAACAGCTTTACGTTGATGTATTGAGATCAATAACGAGACTTCTATAGAAGCAGGGTGTTATCTCATAAAAAAATCGCGTACAGGGCTTTCTATAAGCACATCTCTAGCTCCCTTTCGTCTTGGGGCATTTTACTTGTTGTCATACCTTTACAAACTCTTTAATCATCACATCATGTGATCCTATGGCAAAACCCTCGAGTTTTCAGCACTTGCTATTAACGCAGTATCATTCCCATCACGAGAGATTTCCTTAATTCCGCGGAAACTAATTCCGCGTCAGCCATCATCGGCCATTGAGTAGCACCAACACAATTGTCCACAAATTCGTTAAGAGCTGGGATATTATCGTATTTACCTTTGGTCCACGATGTGGCCCAAAGCATGCCTGCCGTAGGAATATTACCACCCAGCGCCACTGCCAACCCCAACCAAGCACGGGCTTTAGCCGATAGTAGAAAACTACCTTTTTGAACCTGATTGGGATCGCCAGGGGCAGCGGCACCTTCATCAGCTGAATCAGCTGCTGTCTCTTCGGCACTAGCCACCACGTTTTCACCTGCTTCCTCCGTTGCCGACTCAATAACTTCGGCAGATACTTCTACAGCCGTCCCTGCCACTTCTTCGGCAACCGTGGCGCCTGCCATTAAAATTTCACCGATTCCTGTTATGGCCAACACCGCACCAACCAGGGTCCCCACAATCATTGTCACTTCTTCAAATGTCGACATTGCCGATGATTGATCGACCGTCGACACAATATTCGGACTGCCGAATGTATTCTCATCGGGAATAAAGACATACTTCCCATCACCTCGTTGAGCAGATTGGTAACCGAATCTCTGCGTGATAGTCATGTGAACGGTAATTCCAGGCGTCGGTTCGTAATGAACATCGACCAATTCTAGGAGAATGTGATCGCCTTCGACGCGCATTGTGAATTTCCCAATGTCTATTCTTGGTGCGATAACGCCATGATCAGTCTGGAATCTACCCCACGTAATCGCTTTCACATTCGAAATACTTACGCCATCGCCACGTATTTTGAAATCTTCAGCCTTTGAGCCCTGGATCGTAAACATGGCTCCTCTAAAGAGCATGTGTTCTGTGAATTTCTCAGCACTGATCAAGAAAGCCGAGTTAGCGCCATCTTTTAGGCCTTGAAGGGCACGATCATCTACTGCCTGCTGCTGCCGCCGGTCGGGATAAATCTTCCCTCCGTCAACCATGCACAGCAGACCAAACACGTACTCGGAAATATCTCCCCCAACCGGACCGGCAACCGCATATGAATATGCGGAGGGCTTCAACCAATTGAAATCCCCCTTATCGGCTTCGGCATTCAACATCATGGTGGCGAAGGTGTGGTTAAATTCACCGATATGTTCACAGAAGTACCCTCTAAAAACACTGTCAAGAAGGTCAAGCAGCAAGCCGGTTACGTTTGGGTATTGAGAGGACAGAACTGATACAATGGGATCGCCTCCATGAGCACTGTTATTAACCTTAAGAACATGAGCCGTACCAGACCCTTTCTTTGCGGTAGGATCCGTAAAGGTCGCACTGCTATCTGCGAACTGTTGAAGCGTAACTTGGATTTTCAGACTCGCATCTTTAAGATTTCCATCATGTTGCCCCGAAAATTTAGCTGTGCCACTTTCGACTATACACTCCATCTGCACATATTGCCCACTGCCTCCGCATAATTGCCAGGACTTCCATGTGCCGCTGAAGGTGACACCGGCCTTATCTTTGTAATGAAAACTAGTGGGAAAAGATTTTTGCGCCATGATGGCCTTGTTGACGACCGGGAAACTCGCAGCGTACACCGTATCCCATCCGAATGTTTCAACGTTCGGTAATGCGATAACTGGCTTATCTGTCTTTGCCATGTTTTTATCCTCCTTTACCTTATGATGATGAGGCTTTTCCGCGCATGTAAAAGTTGTCGAGTAGACCTCCGTCTTCAAACTTTAC
This sequence comes from Nitrospirales bacterium, assembly GCA_021604005.1. Lineage (GTDB taxonomy): Bacteria > Nitrospirota > Nitrospiria > Nitrospirales > UBA8639 > JAGQKC01. The sequence continues at coordinate 56,969 of BQIV01000005.1, forward strand.
GGTCTCCTGCCCTGGCCAAGTAACCATCGCCGCGCCCATGCTGCTTGCGGAAACGCCTGTTTCAGAGACAGCAGAGGACACACTGTCTTCGACGCCATTTCCGACAATGGCAGCTACACCATTGAGTATACCTAGCGTCAGCACACCTAACCATTCCTCCCACCCTGGGATGTATTTCGAATGTGTCACATGTTTATGCCGATCTTTTTCGAACGTCAGAAAAGGCCCAGATGGATTAAACTTCGCGGCATTATTTGAGGTTACCGAAAACGTTACATAGGCGCCGGTCAAACCAGTGATGGCACATCTTCCTGCGACAATCGTGCGTATCGAACTTTCGTTAATATGAATATCTAAGTGAGTAATGTATGGGGAATACCAAATTGCGCCGTACTCGACTTCTTTGAGGTGTACCTTCCCATGATTGACAATGGTATTCCCAGACAATCTGAACTCGGATGCTTTACTTCCCTTATAGGCTTTGGGCATTTTGGGAAGTAGGAGGTTCTTCATGAACTGTTGGCCTGACAACATAAACCCAAAGTCATCGCTAGGACGTAACAGCGATGGATCGTACACATGAGAATGGGAAGAAATATCGGTCGTCGTAAGCATGCCCAGTATGGCGAAACTTCCTAATTCTTTGTCCATATCTTGCTGATAGGCATAGACAATCTCTTTCAGAGTGAGCCAGCCGGCATTCTTGGGTGCGGTCATGAACACAGAGGCAAACACGAATGCCAGCTTACCCTGATTGGCGATAAGGGCCTTGGCCAAGGCAGTTTTCAGAAGAGCGTCAGCTAGTCTGTCAGGATCTTCTTTCGCTAGAGCTCCTGTTGTATCCGGATCGAGGACTGTGACCGCACCCGGGGTTGTATCATTCGGTTTCTGACCGACCACGCTGCAGTTGAACCTTAAATCTTTCGATCCTGCTACGGCACCATCCATGAAGCTCAATTGTAGTTGAAGTAACGGAACGGCACCGTCTAGAGAGTAGGTTTTCTTGTTGGACTTGATGATGCAGTGCCCTTTAATGATAGGAGTCTTGAGGTGCAATAATTGGGAAGAGCCGCCAGGAGTCAGCTGCCATGCACCAAAATCGCCGGACACTTCAATTGATTCGTCTTCATAAGAAAATGACTCAATTTGGCTACCTGTATTTTTGGCAAGCTGCCGGTTTATGTAGTTTCCAGAACATGCGAAGACCACATCCCATCCGTAATTATGCATTGAGGGTCACCTCTTAGTTGTCAAAAGATCCACTCTCGACCATGATGATAATTCGGCAGTCAGATTTTATCAGTTTGCGGTTATTCGATCGAATCTCATCACCAATTCTTGGCAGAATTCTCCACGATTCATCCCTGAAAGATTCGCATCTGGACTTTGAGCTTCAGGCCTAGTCGAAGGCGAGGAAGTATGTCATATCAACTAATTCTTTAACAAGAAATCAATGAAAATGGCAGTGCAACATTCAATTTGACGAGCTGCTCAGCTAAAGCCTGCTTACCACAATACCGCTCCAAAACGAGACGACTCCCCCTAAGGCTGTATCGTTTCACCTGAGACTCTAGAGCGCATGTCCCAGTTTAGCCAGGCAACGCCTAGACGATAAAGGAGAACGTCAAGGACCTATAACTGAGCATTAATGAAGGTAGTATGAATCATGAAGCAGGTGGGTGCGGGTGAATTCCCAAAATCCATTGGAGGGGTAAATCACCTTCTTGCTAATTTAACGCAAAGAGATACCAATGAGGATTCTTCGGTCACACTCTCTTATACGAAATGTTCACTTCTAGAATGTCAATATTTCTTTAAGTGGATTACGACTTTATGGGATGTATTGCTCTCTCTCACCGTAGGGAATCTGAATCGAGTCTTCTAATTTCTTTTCGATATTTTCAAGATAGTGATCCATGAAATGTTCCTTGATGCTTTCCCGTCCGAGATCCTTCCAGAAATTCCCAACCGATTTCCTAGTGGCGTCATGTTTTTCAAGATACACATAATATTGACCTTTGAGCAAAATCACTTCTGAGCCTAAATGTTCATAGATGCCGTGCATTGAATCGAGCAGGGTGATTGGAGGAACCAATGGTACTACGTCGTTTTCATCAACAACCCGAGTAAGGGGAAGAAAGTCGTAGACCTTGACGCCTGCCTTATTGGTTACCTTAGGCTATCCAAAGTTTATGGACTTTTCAACATGAAATCCGTCTTCATGCAAATACATCATGAGCAGAGTTGAGATAGCTGCACCGAGAGAATGTCCGGTGATTTTCACTGCATACTCTTTTTTCAGATAAGGAAGGAGATCTTGATATATTGTGGCGGCATCGGCATCGAAGCCACGATGGACATAGATGTTCAATTTCTTATTTTTCGATTGAGTGTACTCACCATCTTCTAGAGCGTTTTTAAGATTGGCCGTCCCGCGTACCGTGACAACCTGGAGATTACGTTCCGGGAACATCTCGAGGAAATAACGAACATCAGTATTAGAGGCGGTCACCACACGCACAGTTTGTGGGAAAGCTTGCCTTATATCCTTTTCATTTTGGTAAGCCGCCTTAGCCCGCAATGCATATCATTGGATCTGTTCGAAATTGACATTTTTGGTAAATTCATCACTTACAGACATAGACAGGGAACATCCCATTAAAGTTAAACTTATCAAAAATAATACAAGACAATCCCGTATCTTCAAGTATTGATCTCCCTTCATTTATCTCCCTACAACTTCCTCATAAATCACATCATGAATCATTGGACGAAACTCACGAATCGTTTTATTTTCACGAGTAGGATGCACGCGATTGGTGAGAAGGATGACTTCCAATTCCACTTCCGGGTCAATCCAAATTGACGTGCCGGTAAATCCCAAATGCCCGAAGGCTGAAGCGGAAAAATACTTTCCAGAGGAAGAAGGATGCGACGGGGTATCCCACCCAAGTGCCCAACTTGAATCTTTCGGCGCTTCTTGTCGTGCTGTAAATTGCCGGACAAGCTTCGCATCAAGCAACGAATCATGTCCATGATAGGCTGCAACCCACGCCTGGGTGATGGCACCGACAGCCTCTGCTGTTCCAAACAATCCAGCATGACCAGCTACTCCGTCAAGCACATACGCATTTTCATCATGCACCTCTCCTTGCAAAAGTCTTCCTCTCCACGTATCCTGTTCAGTTGGGGCAATTTCCGATGAAGCCCCTTTGTGCAACGCCGAATTCCCGACAATGTTTCCAAAAAACAGCGAACACCCACTGAGGTGTTGATACATGTGCCCTGTACAAAACTGACTCAACGATTGTTGGGTCACGGCCTCAATTGCAAGCCCTAAGAGCATGAATCCAAGATCGCTATACATGCTCCGGGTCCTTGGTTGATACGCCAACGGCTCTTGCGCAATGCACGTCATAACATCTCGACAACGAGCCTCTCGTGTGATTTCTGGTGGTAACGCTCCATGCTGCAGAACGAACTGTTCATAGTATGGCCGCCAACCTGGCAGACCTGACCGGTGGCATAAGAGATCTCGAATCGTGGCATGTTCAATGGGAGTTCCTCGCAATGCCTGTAGGATCGAACCAATTGCGTGTTCAACATCAAGAACACCTTCTTGTACAAGGCACAGAATGGCTGTTCCCGTAGCCAACGGCTTCGTCAAAGAGGCGAGATCATAGATAGTGTGAAGAGACGTTGGAACATTGCAGGGTAGGGAAGAGGTAAGGCCGACCGCCTGATGATACCGGACACACCCACGGCTCCTGACCCACAAGACCGCACCAGGAAAAACCTGATCGCGAATACCCGCTTGCAAGGCCCGGGTAATGGGATCGATCGTGTCCATCGGACATTGACCTGAAAGACTCGTTCGAATGGATTACACTTCTGGAAGACTTTCCTGATCGGCGTTATAGGCAGACTCTTCAACAACGTCAGGAATGGGATCGGCATGTTCTTCGACTTCGATCAGACGATGAAAGGCTCCTAAGGTTGAACGCAAGCGTTCCAGAACAAGAGCACGTTGCCGGCGAAGATCGGCAATCATCCGTCTGAGCTCCATCAAATCCGTGCGGCTTTGCGCGAGAATTTCTTCAGCTTTCAGCTCGGCTTCTTTGACAATGAGCTCGGCGTCGCGCTCCGCGCCACGCTTCAATTGATCGACAAAAGTCTGTGTCGACATCAATGTATTCGTTAACGTCGTTTCAGTTTTTTTTAAATTGACCAATTCATCGTCCTTGGACAACATTTTTTCTTTCAGCGCGGCATTCTCACGCGTCAGGCTTTCAACCGTCTCGGCAACTTCCTCTAAAAACTGGTCGACCTGTCGCTTCTCATAACCGCGAAATTGAGCATCAAACACTTTATGTTGAATATCAAGCGGGGTAATTTTCATGACCAACTCTTTCAATGCATCCGTGCCGCCAGTTCAAACAACGAACGAACCACGGCATACTGCAAAAACATAATGATAAGGATTGCAATAATCGGAGAAAAATCAACAGCCATACCATATCCCAACCGACGGCGAATAGCAAAGAGGACGGGTTCTGTGGCCCGGCTTAAAAACTGTACGATTGGATTATAAGGATCTGGGCTCACCCAGGAAATCAGCGCGCGTGCAATGAGGATATACATGTAAATGGTTAAAATCCAATCCAGCACATGCGCCACGCCTTCAAGTATATTGGCGGCAATAAACATAAACCTCCTCGCGATACGGCTTCGTCAGCAATCTGTTCGAGTGATCATCCATCTTTATCCTACCGGATTGCGAGTGCCAAAGAGCGCCGTGCCGATTCGTACAAGCGTGGCGCCTTCTTCCACCGCAACAGGATAGTCACGAGACATCCCCATAGACAGCTCTTCCATCTTCGTTCGTTCATAGTCCTGCTGCTCGACGGTTTGAGCCAACTCACGCAGCGCACGAAAGTACGGCCGTGCCCGTTCACCATCTTTGGACCAGGGGGGAATGGTCATTAATCCTCTTACGGTCAGATGTTGCAATTTTTCGAATTCAGGTAAAACCGTCTTTACCTCGGGCACGGAAAAACCACCTTTCGTCGCCTCTCCACTCACATTCACCTGTAACAATATAGCTTGAGTGATATCCATGTCCCGAGCACGCGTGTCCATGGCTGTTGCTTGCTCAAGGCTTTCCACAGAATGAATGAGATGAAATTGGCCAACCACATCTTTTATCTTCCGACGTTGGACTTGACCGATAAAATGCCAAGACACATCACGAAGATCCTGCAAGGAACCTTGCTTCTGCTGGGCCTCTTGAAGCCGGTTTTCGCCAAACGTCCGAAGCCCGGAAGCATGGGCTTGGCGCAGCCGATCGGCCATGACGGTTTTTGTCACAGCAACGACCCGGATGTCTTGAGGATCTCGTCCCGTGCGTAGAGCTGCCTGTTGAATCGACTGGACGACGAGTTGGATATTTTCAGCAATTGAACAAGACACAGGCTCTGCATTCACCATTCCATACGCAGAAGACAATGTTGCCTGACTTCTATTGTAATCCGAAATCGCGTTTTCGTCACTCAATACTCTCACGCTTTAGGGTTTCAGCATAATTCCGCTTAACATCGTCCCATTGACCCGTCCTTCCCTCCTATACGAGAAAAACCGGCTCGCATCACATTGTGTACAGGCAGCACTCTTGCTAATTGCCGCCAACGCAATACCCTGATGCTGCAATTGCTGAACAATGAATTCTTTCAGATCCACCGTGGCATGTGTTGAAGAAACCGGACTGATGACCTTGGCCCAATACGGATAGTGCGCTTTTATAGGATCGATGACGGGACCATCAACTTCAAAACAGCATGGGCCGATCGAAGGTCCAATGGCGACACGAAGATGTTCGGCATGCGTCCCATACCGTTGTGTCAACGTTGCAAGTGTTTCTCCGACAATTCCAGCTACAGCTCCTCGCCATCCTGCATGAACCGCCGCCACCACACGGTTCTGAAGGTCGGCGAACAGAACAGGGACACAATCAGCCGTACGAACCACGAGCAAGACATGCGGCTGACTCGTGACCAAGGCATCCCCCTCTTGAGTGAGCGTCGCATGAGACGCAAGAGGGTCGTCAAAGACTAAGACCGACTTCCCATGGACTTGCTTAACAGAAATGACCGAAGGAAAATCCGGTGGGACAGGCGTCACCTGTCCCACGTGGACCGTCTTGACAAGAACAGCTGGACTTTGCCGAGTCCCAAAAAAATGGACAAACCCACCCTCGGCAGGAATATGCTCAGGAACCGAAAGCGCGTCCACGTCCTTGACCGTTTCCAAGGCTGAGCCCTCTTGAAGCCTGTGTCATACGAAGACTGATTGACAATCTGCCCTATGAATCTGATGATTTTCTCAAAAACGTCGGTACATCCCAATCGTCATCAACGAGCAAATTCCCATTTTCTTGATGAGCTCGCTTGGGAGCATACCGCCGCATGAACGTTGGACGATCCAATTCCTCATCGGAATAATTCAATTCGCTAGACACCGATGCCAAAAGAGGCTCCTCCGCCGGCTTGACGGCCAGAGCAGGAGCTTCGCGGGGCACTGGAGCCTCAGGAACCGTCTCCCGAACAACCTCTCGCTGTTGCTGACGAGTAAACCCCGTATCCTTTTGCTCAAAGCCCGTCGCAATCACCGTCACAATGATTTCGTCACCTGCTTCGGGATTGATCACTTGTCCGACAATGATATTCGCCTGCGGGTCAGCCGCCTCTTTCGCAATGGTCGACGCTTCATCGACTTCATGCAGCGTCAAGCTGGGTCCGCCACAAATATTCAAGAGCAGTCCTCGAGCTCCCGCAATGCTTCCGTCTTCCAGAAGCGGGCTCGAAATCGCCTGCTTGGCGGCTTCCGTAGCCCGGCTCGGACCCCGTCCAACGCCCAATCCCATCACCGCCCGGCCCGAATAACTCATCACGGTCCGCACATCGGCGAAGTCGACGTTCACAAAACCCGGCGTCGTGATCACATCGGATATCCCCTGAATAGCTTGTCGCAATACGTCATCGGCAACTTTAAACGCTTCAAGAAGCGGCGTACTCTTATCCACTAAGGTCAAGAGCTTTTGATTAGGAATCACCAGAAGCGAATCGACATGTTTCTTTAATTCCCGCAATCCCTCTTCCGCATACGCCGTTCGCCGATGGCCTTCATACTGAAAGGGCTTCGTCACCACACCGACAGTGAGAATGCCGAGTTCACGGGCAATTTTGGCCGCGATGGGGGCTCCCCCGGTTCCGGTTCCTCCCCCCATTCCGGCGGTGACAAAGACCATTTCGGCATTTTCGAGCGCATCACGAATTTGCCCTTCACTTTCCATGGCTGCTTCCTTCCCTACTTCCGGACGTGCACCAGCACCCAACCCCCTCGTTCGTTCAGGACCTAACTGAATTTTAAACGGGGCCTCAGACTTTTCCAGAGCCTGAACATCCGTGTTCGCAACCACCATCTCTACGCGATTGAGCCCTGCGGCAATCATCGTATTGACCGCATTACATCCCGCTCCACCAACTCCAATCACTTTAATGCGAATGGCTGCGGATTCTTCCTCTGCTAATGAATACATGTCGGCCTCCTTTCGCCAAACTCGGTATCCGAACCGTAATGAAACACCTGTACAGTCATCGTTTCCGAAAAAAATCTATGCATGCCTTCAGCCCATGCCACCAGGTTAAAAAAAACTCAGGACGCGATCTTTCATACGATCCAAGACCGAAAACCACCGTCCTCCTCCCACGCTAATCCCGCCAACTCCCATTCCCTGCAACACCGGCTCATGGTTCACCGCATGCAAAATCAATCCGACGCCTGTTGCATACATGGGGTTGCTGACCACATCTCGTAACCCTCCGATACCGATCGGGCCTCCACTTCGAACCGGTAAATCCAAGATTCGTTCTGCGGCCTCCGCCATACCGGGAAGCAGTGAGGTACCACCAGTGACGACACCACCAGCAACGAGTATGCCGTCATACCCGGCACGACGAATTTCTCGACGAACCAGCTCGAACATCTCCTCCACTCGCGGCTCAAGTATTTCAGCAATATGACTTCGAGAAACCAAACGCGGCGGCCGACCTCCGACACTTGGCACTTCAACCGTCTCATCATCAGTGGCCTGCTCGGATAATGACACCCCATGGCGAACCTTGATTTTCTCGGCATCGGCATGAGAAGTGCGGAGTCCCACCGTCAAATCCTTCGTCAGATGATCCCCACCGATCGGAATCACGGCCGAATGCCGAATACTTCCATCGACATAAATCGCCACATCCGACGTTCCACCGCCAAGATCAATCATCACCACACCAAGCTCCCGCTCTTCCGGCGACAACACCGCCGCACTCGATGCCAACGGTTGCAAGACAATATCGGCAACATCGAGTCCCGCTCGATTGACACATCGCACAAGATTTTGCGCAGACGTCACCGCACCGGTCACAATATGGACGTCAACTTCCAATCGTGACCCGGCAATCCCAATCGGATCACGAATGCCTTCTTGATCATCAACAATAAATTCACGGGGCAGTACATGGAGAACCCGGCGATCCGACGGAATCACTGCACCGCAACGAGCGGTTTCAATCACCCGGCTCACATCACCGTTCAACACCTCTCGTTTTTTCAGCGCGACCACCCCATGCGTACTTTCACTCGCAATATGACTTCCGGCAATGCCGGTATAGACGGAATTAATTTGTACGGCGGCCATAAGCTCCGCTTCCTCCACGGCCTTTTTAATAGATTCCACCGTACTCTCAATATTGACGACGACACCTTTTCGTAAGCCTCGAGAGGGATTAGATCCAACTCCAATGACATTGATAGACGTATCATCAAGGACCTCTGCCACCACGGCACAGATCTTCGTCGTCCCAATGTCTAATCCAACAATGATGGGGTCTTTCTTCGACATGGCCTATCACTCCCTTTTTCGAAGAATTACTTTTCCTGAATATCGCAAATCAATCTCTGTCGCTTCACTCGTAATTTGAGTTTCAATCGAAGGGTACAACACTTGAAATCGCTGCCATTGGACCTCAATCGCATCCTGAAATTGAAAGCGGAGGTCCTGGGTGTCGGCCACAATCATCGAGGGATGATCTACATAAATTGTTGGAACACCATCGAATTCCCTCGACAAGAAACTCCCCACACGTATGCCATCACGAATGTGTTTCCGTATATCGTCATTCGCGGAGCGCACAAAATCTTCGGGGATCCCCATGACCATCGGCAATCCGGAAAATTCATCATGTGTCACCGTCGAAAGTACCGCTGCCTGTGAATCAAGAACATATCGAACGTTCTTGGACTGCCAAATGGCCGCAGGTTCTCGTTCATCGATTCGAATAGCCAACGTATGCGGAAAGATTCTTTCAACTGCCGCATTCCGAACCCAGGGGAGCGACTTGAGATCTGCAATAATCGAATCAGCCTGAATATGGAACAAACTGGTCTCAGGTAAGAGATTCAGCTTTGCAAGAATATCCGTTCGCTCTAATTCCTTCAGCCCCACAATGGTGACATGCTGAACCGTTGTTAAACTCATCGCGACGGATTCCACTCGATCAAACTCCCACACGCCAATGACGCACAGAGCCGCCAAGACCGTGACCATGAGCCAACGCCTCACTTTTTGCCCTAGCGTTGGCTTTTGACGTCGTCGACGCCGTCCGGTCCCCGTCATCGGTTGATTTTTCCGTACGGTTTTCTGACGAGTACGAATCATCGGCCTCTCTTCCTCACGCAAAGAGTTTGGATCGGTGCTTCACAGCACTGTTGAGCATACGTTCAACAAGTTCATCATATGGCAGACCGGCCTGTGCGGCGGCCATCGGGAGCAAACTACGCTCGGTCATGCCGGGAATAGTATTGACTTCCAGAATTACAGGACGACCTTGCCGGCTCAGTCGAAAATCCACGCGGGCCGCGCCTTCGCAACCCAGCACCTCATAGGCTTGAACCGCTAAAACTTGCATCCGGTTCAACGGGCCTTTGAGCAGCTTCGCAGGACAGACATATCGAGTATCTGACTTCGTATATTTCGCCTGATAGTCATAGAAACCTCCAGGCGCTTCAATCTCGACCGCCGGAAGCGCTTTCCCATCGATAACCCCCATGGCAATTTCTCGACCCTCAATATAGTTCTCGACAATGGCCTTTGAGTCATATTGATAAGAGCGACGAAGCGCCGAACGCCATGTCTTCGAACTTCTGACAATTGAGACCCCAATCGTTGAACCTTCACTGCTGGGCTTCACCACAACGGGCCATGTCAGACCAGCAGGGAGAGGCCGCTTGGGAAATTCGTTCTGCAACACAACACCTCGAGGAACTGGAATGCCATGCGCTTGAAGCAGGGCTTTTGTCGAAGCTTTATCCATGGCGATCGCGCTCGCTCTCACACCCGATCCGGTATAGGGAATCCCTAACACCTCAAGCAGGCCTTGCACCGTTCCATCCTCGCCACCACGTCCATGCAATGCGAGAAATGCCACGTCGATCTTTTTCGACCGCAGGCTCCAGGGTAAGGATGTATCAGCCTCGATGGGCTTCACGAGATACCCACGCCTGGTGAGCGCGGCACACACGGCCTTCCCTGTCTGGAACGAAATGTCCCGTTCCGCCGACTGTCCTCCCATGATCACACCAACACGCAGACGTTTTTTATTCATACGTTTCAATGAAAAATATACAATGAAAATTGAAAAATGCTGTGGAAAAAGATGGCTGCACGATTGAATGCTTCACTTGTTCACATTGCATTGTTGTTACAGTTCCCCCACAGTCTTTAACTCTAACTGCAGGGTTACACTGGTTTGTTGCGCTACGGTACGTCGAACGGTCCGAATAAGATCTATCACATCCTTCGCGCGAGCATGCCCCACATTCACAATAAAATTTCCATGCTTCGTCGATATCTGCGCGTCCCCGATCCGCGCACCTTTCAGTCCAACCTGTTCAATCAACGATCCCGCCGATTGCTCCGGAGGGTTCTTAAACACCGAGCCAGCATTCGGCAATGTGAGCGGTTGCGTTTCTTTCCGGTATCGAAGATAGTGCTTGGTTAACGATTCCACGTGTTCCTTAGTCGTCTGTGACAGCTGAAACCACGCACCAACAATCACGCGCTTTGGGACACGGGCATATCGGTACGCAAACGATAACTTCGAGGCATCAATTCGCTTCAGGTTGCCAGAATCAGTCACCAGTTCTATTGCCGTCAGCACATCTCGCATTTCACCAAGTCTGGTTCCAGCATTGGTAACCACCCCGCCTCCAACTGTGCCAGGGATTCCAGCCGCCCATTCAAAGCCTGACAATCGATGACGAATGGCATACCCCAACACGGTCGGCATGCGCGCACCAGCTTGGGCATACAACACATGATTGGCTTCACGTCGAATGTGGTTCAGTTGCGCTAATTGAATCACAATACCTCGCACTCCTTTATCTCTCACCAACACATTCGTTCCACCCAACACCAACAACGGCACTTTGTTGAGTATGGCCTGCCGCACAAGCCGTTTGAGATCGTCGACATCCGATGGAATCACCAAGGCATCTGCAGGCCCGCCAATCTGCAACGAGGTATACACGGCCAGAGGTTCATGAAATTTGACTTCCCCTCTGAAGCCGTCCAGCGCCTCCCGAAGCGATCGTCTATCAAATACGTGCATGCGCCCCATTGCATCATGACAACCTTTGGCTATGACAGGCTCTCCAACAACGCTTTCCCGAATTTCCAAATGTCACCCGCACCAAGAGTGATGACGACATCTCCGGGCTGTAAATTCTTTTTCACTTGCTCAACAAGATCCGCGTTGCCGTTGACCCAATGCACCGATGTATGTCCGGCCCCTCGGATCTTTTCAACCACCAACTCTCCGGTAATCCCGGGAATGTCCGCCTCTCCGGCCGGATAGATATCCGTCACATAGACCACATCAGCCTGCTCAAAAGCCTTGGCAAACTCATCAGCGAGATCGCGGGTTCTCGTGTAACGGTGCGGCTGAAAGACGGCGACGACTCGACGATCCCATGCCGACTTTGATGCAGCAAGTGTTGCTCGAATTTCCGTCGGATGATGGCCATAATCATCCACAACCATAATTCCCGCTTTTTCTCCACGTATATGAAACCGCCGCTCAACTCCGGAAAAGGCCGCTAGTCCGTTTCGAATCAGATCCACCGACACATCTAATTCCAAAGCCACCGAAATCGCAGCCAAGGCATTCGACACGTTATGACTGCCGGGGATGGGGAGACGAAAGGGGCCTAACTTTTTCCCTCGAAAATGTGCACGAAACTCCACCGCGCGATCATTCGCCTTCATATCCGACGCATAGACATCCGGAGTCAGTGCCCCGGCGAAATCATGTAACCCATACGTTTGGTACCGCTTCGTAATTCTCGGAAGAAGCCCGCGAACCCATTCATCGTCCGCACAGAGAATCGCCAGGCCATAAAAAGGAATTTTATTAATGAACTCCAAAAAGGCTTCTTGAATACCGTCCATCGTGCCGTAATAATCAAGATGTTCACGATCTAAATTCGTGACGACGGCAATCGATGGCGAAAGACGCAGAAAGGACCCATCACTTTCGTCAGCCTCGGCAATCAGGAGATCGCTTCGTCCAAGACGAGCATGCGTCCCGACGGCATTGACCTTTCCGCCAACAACAAATGTCGGATCAAGTCCGGCCTGCGCCAAAATCGTTGCAACCATCGACGTTGTGGTTGTTTTGCCATGCGCTCCCGCAATGGCAACGCCATACTTCAATCGCATCAATTCCGCTAACATTTCCGCTCGTGGAATAACTGGAATGACTTTGGCCTTTGCCGCTTGGACCTCAGGGTTGGTATCAGACACGGCAGATGAGACCACCACCACTTGCGCCCCTTCTACATTCGATTCCTGATGACCGATGAACACGGTTCCTCCGATCGCTTCCAAGCGACGGACGGTATCCGATTGAGTCATGTCAGATCCAGTGACTCTGTACCCTAAGGTCAGCAAGACTTCGGCAATCCCGCTCATGCCGCTCCCACCGATTCCCACGAGATGAATATTTTGAATTTTCCTGAACATAACGCCTCTTTCCGTCCTTAGCGACGCCGCCTGCGCCCTACGCCATCGAACGCATCAAGTCCTGACACTCCTGAATCATGAGCCTCGTCGCGTCGACCTGACGGCACGCCAAGCTTTGTAGGCTCATGTCGTGCAACCGTTCAGGATGGCTCAACAGCATTTCCAATTCATACGCCAGACGTTCACCCGTGAGCTCAGACTCGAGAATGACCGACGCGGCCCCCGTCGCCTCCATCGCTCTCGCATTTTTTTCCTGATGGCCGTGCGTCGCATACGGGAATGGAATTAAAATTGATGGTTTTCCACAGGCCGCAAGTTCCGCGAGTGTTCCCGCGCCGGAACGTGAAACTACAAGATCAACCGACTTGAGTGCCTGCGGCATGTCATACAGGAAAGGAACCACATCCACATCACCTTCGGAGTTTCCATATAACGATCGTACCCGTTCATAATCAGACGCCCCGGTTTGATGAATCACGGCACATGTTTCTCGAAGCACAGAAGACGTTTGAAGCGCATCCGCCACAGCCGTATTAATCGCTTTAGCTCCTTGGCTTCCTCCAACTACTAAGACCGTTTTTTTTCGATGGTCTGGTTTTGGAGCATCCGCATGAAAGAACTCCTCTCGTACCGGCGTTCCCACCATTCGCACTTTTGTGCGATTGAAGTGGTCCTTCGCACTGTCAAACGCCACAAAGACTCGATCCGCAATCGGACCCAACACGCGATTGGCGAGTCCCGGAACGGCATTGGGCTCCATGACTATACGTCGCACCCCCAATAGTGCCGCAGCACACACGACAGGTGGGCTAAAATATCCGCCGGTTCCTATCACCAAGTCAGCCGACCGGGCACGCAGAATCTTCATCGATTGTCGAATCGCTTTGGGCAACAACAGCACGCTTCGCAGGCCACCCCACACTCCGAGTCCCACAATACCTTTGACATCAATATGCTCGACGACAAACCCTTCATGGGCGAGAATCGAGTTTTCCAAATGTTTGCCAGAACCGACAAATGTAATCATCGTCTCAGGGACCTGCCGTGTAAATTCTTTCGCCAGTGCAATAGCCGGATACAAATGCCCTCCCGTTCCCCCCGCCGCAATCACGATGTTCTTGGGCACCTGTAAGCCCCGTGTCACAAATACGACACCCCAGACGCATACACATCATGCGTCACATGCGAAAGCCCTACACTACGATCGTGGGCTCGAGACACCGGGACTCGAAACATCTGGAGCACCCCACTCTCTTACGAACAGCACAGGTTCCGTTCTGCTACACCTTCCCCACCCGTTGACGAGCAACACTGAGCAACACCCCAATAGCCATGAGGCTTGTGACTAACGAAGACCCGCCATAACTGACAAAGGGCAACGTCAACCCTTTCGTCGGCAACAACCCGCTCACGACTCCAGCATTCATCAGCACTTGAATGCCAAGGAGCAGCGTCACGCCAAGCGCCAGATACCGCCCAAACATGTCCGGGGCTTGAGCCGCCACTCGAAAGCCTTTCAGAAGCAAGACGATAAATAACCCGAGAAAACAGACGGTGCCCACGAACCCTAGCTCCTCTCCAATAAGGGCCAAGACAAAGTCCGTATGGGCTTCAGGAAGGAACCCGCGTTTTTGCCCTCCTAACCCCAACCCTTGACCAAACACCCCCCCATTGCTAAAGGCTAAAAACGATTGAAGCAGTTGATGACCCGCACCTAAAGGGTCGGCCTCTGGATGTAAAAAGCTGCTCAACCGTTCTAATCGCTCGGGAGAGCGGGCAATCAGCCACACGGATGGGGGAATGACCATCAACGCCATCATCGCGAGATGGAGAACGCGCGCACCAGCAATATACAACATACCAAACAACACCAGGCCCAACACGACCGGAGTTCCAAAGTCTTCAAAAACCAGGAGGAGACTGAACAGTCCAACCACGCAAACGGGTTGCAAGAGTCCATTTTGCCATTTCGTCATTCGATGTTCGGCTTTGGATACATACTGCGCTAAGTACAGCACCACGACCAGCTTACTCAATTCTCCAGGTTGCATCGAAAACCATGACAGATGAATCCATCGACGCGCCCCGTTATTCTCCACACCCGCAACCAGCACAACTCCCAACAGCGCGAGACACCCGAGTAAAAGCCTGGGAATATATGGCTGAATGACGGTGTAATCGATTCGAGCAATGAAGAACAGTGCGCTAAACCCTATCGCCAGCCAGATGGCTTGACGAAGAAAGAATAAGGTTGTGGATGACTCAAATCGCACATTGGCGGTATACCCGCTCGCACTGAACACGGCAATCAGACCACCAAGCGCTAACACGATTGTCACGCCAAGAATGACCCCATCGAGTGAACGGAAAAACGTCGCCCGGTGTGGATGATCAAATAACCCAGCCCAACTCGGCGCCATGGTTGATAAGTTTTTTTTACGAAAGACGACTGATCCCATGATATGCACAACCTTCACGACAACTCGTGAACCAGTCTTTTGAATTCCTTGCCACGATGATCATAATTTTTGAACATATCGAAGCTGGAACATGCAGGGGAAAATAAGACAACATCACCAGGATTCGCCCGTTGTCCAGCGCAGGCAATCGCCTCTGCGAGACTCTCAACCGCAATCATCGGCCTGACGTCGTTCAAAGAACGCATAATGCGCTGAGCCGCTTCACCGATAACAATCACGGCTTTGACGTTTCGTTGAATGAGGTCGTGGAGTTGCGCGAAGTCTCCGCCTTTATCTTTCCCCCCAATGATCAAGAGAATCGGCTCATCGAAACTCGCAAGCGCCTTCTTGGTTGCATCGACGTTCGTCCCTTTCGAATCGTTGTAATATTTGACATCACAATGATCGCGAACAAACTCCAGAACATGTTCGGCCCCATAAAATGAACCAAGGACTTGCCGGATATTTTCAAGCGAACATTGGCACAACAAGCCGACGGCCGCAGCGGCAAGGACATTGGCCAAGTTATGATCGCCCCGCAGCGCAATGTGCCCTCGTTCCGCGACGGTATAGTCCACACCATCCATCCGTGCCCTGACAGCCGTTCCTTCCAACCACACCCCAGCCGTCAGTGAATGACACAGACTACACGTCACAACCGAAGAGGGAAGTGAATCGGCTCGCGCCGCAATAAGCGGATCATCCATATTGACCACGGCAAAATCTTTAGCCGTTTGATTGGTGAACATCTTCCATTTCGCCTCTTGATATTCATCAAACGAAGCGTGACGATCGAGATGATCCGGCGTCACATTCAAGATCACTGCAATCCGGGGATGGAAGCGTTGGATCGTCTCGAGTTGAAAGCTTGACACTTCGACGACCGCATAATCATACGGCCATTCGGACGATATTCGCCCCTCTTCCTTAGCCGACAGATGCGCCAAGACGGCTTCAGACAACGGTATCCCCAAGTTCCCTCCAACAAAAGTCTTTTTGCCATTGGCCTGTAACAGTTCCCCGATCAATCGTACGGTGGTACTCTTCCCGTTTGTTCCAGTTACAGAAATAATGGGAATATCGACAAACCAACAGGCCAACTCCAGTTCTCCTATAATGGGGATATGCTGTTGCCGAGCCGGAACTAACGCCTCATGACTGACTGGCACACCAGGACTGAGCACAATCCAATCGACTTGCTCCAAGGCTGCCTTCCATGATTTCCCGGCGACGTAAGGAATCGACTCTTGAGTCAACGTCGAGATCGGTGAATGGAGGACGGCTTCTTCCTGTTCATCAACAACCGTCACATGAGCCCCAATCGCCTTCAACAAACGTGCGGCAGCTAGCCCGCTCTTCCCCATTCCGATCACCGTCACAGCTTTCCCGTGAAGGTTAGGACATTCCGAATTTATGGTCTGATTGAAGGGAGACATCGTCGGTGCATATTCCAAGGTCGCTACCATACAAAAATACTAACGAAGCTTTAAGGTACTGACGCTCAAGAGCCCTAAAATAATCGCAATAATCCATAGCCGCACGACCACTTTCGGTTCTTCCCAGCCTTTCATCTCGAAGTGATGATGCAGTGGGGCCATGAGAAATATACGTTTGCCACGTGATTTAAAGGACAGCACTTGAAAGATAACCGACACCGCTTCCATGACAAACACACCACCTACAATTAAGAGTAACAATTCGTGCTTGCACACCACGGCCACGGTTCCCAAGGCCGACCCAAGCGGCAAGGAACCCACATCACCCATAAAGACCGAAGCGGGATAGGTATTAAACCAAAGAAAACCCAGACTCGACCCCACAATCGAGGCGGTCAATACGGATAATTCTCCGGCCCCTTCGATATGGGGAATCAACAGATAGTCGGCTATCAACTTATTGCCCACAGCCCAGGCCACAATAGTATAGGCCATAGCCGCAATGACGGTTGGCCCGATGGCCAGCCCATCAAGCCCATCAGTCAAATTGACGGCATTTGAACATCCGACAATCACAAATATGGCAAACGGCACATAGAACAGACCAAGATCCGGTGTGAAATTTTTAAAGAACGGGACACTCAATTGCGTCGAATAGCCTGGGGAATAATAAAAAAACATGGCAATCGCCAACGCCACGGCTCCTTGGCACGCCAATTTCTGTACTGCGGTAAGTCCTTGCGAACGGCCTCGAAGAATCTTGATATAGTCGTCAACAAATCCAATCAATCCAAATCCGACGATGGCTAACAAGACCAGCCAAATATAGAGATTCCTGACATCAGCCCACAGCAATGTGGTCAAGAGTACCGAAAAAATAATCAGCACTCCTCCCATGGTCGGCGTTCCGGTTTTCCCTAAGTGACCGCTGGGCCCGTCATCTCTGACACGTTGACCGATTCCCAATTCTTGGAATTTTTTAATCATGGGCGGCGCAAGCACAAAGGCAATCAAAAACGCCGTAATCGCAGCATAAATCATACGAAAACTTAAATACCGAAATACGTTGAAGACGGCATATTCTGTGTGCAACGGGTAAAGCCAGAGATACAACATAATTGACGCCTAACAAAAACTTCGAAATAATCTATATGTATTCGAGATACGCTTCATGCTTGTGCGCCAAAGCGCTACAGCGCGCAGGCACGAGTAACGAGATACGTTTTTTCCTCTACGAACCACGGTCACCTTTTCTTTGTCCGCGCCACGAAATCTAAGACGTGCTCCATCTGTACACCGCGAGACGCTTTGAGCAGCACAACATCCCCGCGACGAACGAGGCCCTGCAACACGGTTGCTGCATCAGAGACCTGCTTGACATCGAAAATGGCCGACGCCGGCATCCCTTCTTTTCTTGCCCCATCCGCCAGCATCGTTCCGAGTTTTCCGCAGACAATAAGATAGGCAATATCCTTCTTCGCCACATAGCGCCCAACCTCTTCATGAAATGAAGCTTCGCCTACGCCCAACTCTCGCATTTCCCCCAACACAGCGATCGTGCGATTCCCCCTGGCCAAGTCAACGAGCAAATCGACTCCAGCCTCCATAGAAGCCGGATTCGCGTTGTAGCAGTCGTATACAAAGGTCACACCACCCACGCGATGAATTTGCGATCGCATCGAAGCCGCACGCATCGTACCGAGCCCTACGGCAATATCGTTCGCAGCAACCCCCAATGCATGTCCCACGGCCGCGCCTGCTAACGCATTTGAGACATTATGCTGACCGGCCATCCGAAGCTGAACGTGTGTGGTTCGAGTGCGATGAGGGAGATGCAGACGAAACTGGGCACCCTGACGATTCAACACGACATTGCTTGCTCGCACCTCAGCACGTGGTGAAAATCCAAATGACAACATTCGACACCGCACTTGTCGGGTAAAGTCTTTATAATACGCATCATCCGCGTTCAAGACGGCCACGCCATCAGAGGGAAGCGCCGGCAACAGTTCACCCTTTGCACGAGCCGAGGCATCGATAGTTCCAAAAAATTCAAGATGATCAGGGCCGACATTGGTAATCACGCCAACCGTCGGCCGTGCGATTTCACACAATCGAGTGGTTTGTCCCTCTTGATCGACTCCCATTTCTATGACAGCGGCCTTATACCGGTGAGTCATTCGCAACAGGGTATGCGGGACTCCAATTCTATTATTAAAGTTACCGTGCGTTTTCATCGTACGCCAACGTGTTGCCAGCACATGACTTACCATTTCCTTGGCGGTTGTTTTCCCATTACTTCCCGTAAGGGCAATAAGTGGAATCGAAAATCGGCAACGATGA
The DNA here is from genome assembly GCA_021604005.1 of Nitrospirales bacterium. Classification (GTDB taxonomy): domain Bacteria; phylum Nitrospirota; class Nitrospiria; order Nitrospirales; family UBA8639; genus JAGQKC01. The sequence goes on from BQIV01000005.1 coordinate 76,333, forward strand.
TACGAAGCAAGATCTTGATACGCTTTGAGAGAATCATCGACTCCAATCACACACAGTGAAGCGGATGCATACGTTCGCTGGCGACGATGAATCCAGGAAGAGATCGACGCCCATGCTGTCTCTGAAATCATTACGCCAACGGCCCCATCCGCAATGGCGCCTTTCACAAAACGGTGACCGTCAACGTGAGGACCCTTGAGAGCCACAAACAGATCGCCTCGCTTCACCTGACGGGAATCAGTCGTCACGCCTCGAACCCGGGCACGAGGCGTTGCACACAACACCGTGCCTCCCGTTGCATGAATAATTTCTTCCATAGTGAATGAGGCCATGCAGCCAAAATCCCTTGCTACGTCGACCGAACACGTTGCTGAAGGGCTTCATTGGCGACTTGACGGTCGTCAAAGTCCAATCGATTCGTGCCCACAATTTGATAATCTTCATGTCCCTTTCCGGCAATCAACACAATATCGTGTGTCCCTGCCGCAGCGATAGCAGCTTCGATGGCCTCTCGCCGATCAGGGATCATGCGATAGTCAGAGCGCATAGGTTGGGGAATTTGAAAAATTCCCGCTTCAATATCCTGCAAAATCTTCATAGGATCTTCCGTACGGGGATTATCGGACGTCAAAATCGCAAGATCACTGTGCCGCACGGCAACTTGTCCCATCTTCGGACGTTTCCCGGCATCACGATCCCCGCCACAGCCGAACACTGTAATGACTTTGGTTTTCTTCAATGACTGAGCGGTCAATAAAACACGGAGCAATGCATCTTCCGTATGAGCATAATCCACAATCACCGTAAAATCTTGACCACTGTCAATACGCTCAAACCGCCCAGGCACGTTCTTCACCGATGCAATGGCCGACTCGACGGTATTGAGAGGCATCCCTAATTCCAATCCCACTCCGATTGCCGCCAACACATTGTAGACATTATGCTCTCCAACCAGTTGACTATGGATGTCCAAGGCTCCATGTGGCGTGCTGACCTGAAACTGTGTGCCATCAATCGAAACGCTGATATCGCATGCCCGAATGTCGGCATCATGTCGAATACCATATGTCCAGACAGGAGCCTGACAGCGTTTGGCAAGTTTCGCTCCCCACTCATCATCCATATTCACAACCGCTTTCTTGGTATTGGATTTGTATTTTGGCGTTAACAATTCAGTGAACAACAGTTGCTTGGCTTCAAAATACGACTCCATATCGCTGTGGAAATCAAGATGGTCTTGCGTTAAATTTGTGAATACCGCCACATCAAATTCGCATCCTGCCACCCGGCCTAACGCCAGCGCATGCGATGACACTTCTAGAATGGCTGCATCCAGGCCGGCTTGTGTCATGTTCCCTAACAATGCCTGCAATTGCACCGCGCCGGGCGTGGTATGTGAAGCCGGATACAATGCAGATCCAATAAAATAACCAACCGTTCCAACAACACCGGAACGTTTTCCGGCTTGTTCAATCAACGCACGAATCAAATGCGTCACCGTTGTTTTTCCATTTGTTCCAGTCACGCCAATCATGTTGAGATGACGAGACGGATCTCCATGAAGCCGCGACGCTAACACGCCAAGCGCCCGCTTGGAATCCTTGACAATGACCACGGGCGTGGAGACATCATCTGGAGAATCGGCCTTCCCCACGAACTCCTTCGGCAACGAATCTTCTACAACAATTCCTGCGGCTCCATTCGCCCACGCTTGGGCCGTAAAGTCATGTCCATCCACCTGCGTACCTTTGACGGCGACAAACACACTCCCGCGCGTCACATGGCGAGAGTCATCGGTCACATCCAACACTTCCGCATTGAGGTCGCCTGAGGTTTTCAAAGGCTGAATGGGCTGAATGAGTTCGGCAATCGTCATCACGCTACCGTTTCCATCTAGAACAATCCTGCAACTTTGACGATTCCACCATCTTTCGGCATCACGTTTAATTGACGTAGCGCTTTCCCCGCGACCTTCCGAAAGACTGGAGCAGCCACTTCCCCGCCATACCCCTTCCCTTCCGGTTCATCAATGACCACAAGAATCGCGAGCCGTGGGTCTTCGGCCGGCACAAAGCCGACGAATGATCCGATAGATTTTGTTCGTGAATAGGTTTTTGTTTTTGGATCAACTTTCTGCGAAGTCCCGGTCTTGCCCGCTACCGTATAATCGAGAAGCGCCGCATTCTTTCCCGTTCCTTGGGCCACGGCATTCACCAACATCGCCTTCATGGCTTCCGATGTTTCATATGAAATTGGATTGCGGCGTATTTCCACCTGCTGATTCACAACAACATTTCCTCGTACATCCTCCACCTGCGACACGACATAGGGACGAAGCAGTGAGCCGCCGTTCGCCACAGCCGACATAGCCGTCAACAACTGAATTGGCGTAACACTGACGCTTTGGCCGATAGCTAGCGATGAGAGCGTTCGTGAATCCCATTTATCGATAGGCAATAATTTCCCCAAGGATTCTCCAGGCAGATCAATTTCCGTTCGTTCACCAAAACCGAATGCCTTCAAACTTTCATAGACATTGGCTCTTCCTAAATTATTCGCAACTTTCACCATGCCAATATTACTGGAATGCTGAATCACTCCTCCAAGCGTCATCCAGCCATGTTTTCCGATATCATGCATTTTGGTCCCCGCAATAGGCATCACGCCGTCGCCACAATAGATCAACTCATCCGGGCTCGACTTCTGTTGTTCAATGGCCGCCGCGGCAACCATCACCTTTAACGTCGACCCAGGCTCATATGGATCCGTCACGGCTCGATTGACATAGTGATCGTTGGGCCAATCTTGATAATGATTCGGATCAAATGTTGGACGAAGCGCCCATGCGAGCATGGCTCCGGTTCTGGGATCCATGACGAGCACCCCTCCACGTTTGGCCTTCGTACGGTTCATCGCGTCATCCAACTCTTCCTCGACAATGTATTGAATCACTTCATCAATCGTGAGGGTGACACGGTAGCCCTCATGGAGCCGCCGCCCAACATCATGCACCAAGGCAATTCGGCCTTTCGAGGCATCACGTTGAAACCGGATCACCTCTTTCTGTCCACGCAAATAGGCGTCGAATCGCCACTCCACCCCCTCTAACCCCTGACTATCTTTCCCGGCAATTCCCAGCAAGTGCGCCAGAGCCGTGCCTTTGGGGTAAAATCGATGCGATTCCATTGTTACGGTAATGCCAGGTAACGCTAATGCCTGAACCGACTTCGCTTCTTCGTCTGTCAACTTGCGTTTTAATTGAATACGTGTCTTCTTTTTTTGCAGTTTTCGCTCCAGGGAAGACACGGACATATCCAAGATAGGGGCAAGCGCCCGCGCCACGTGCCCACGGTCATGCAGATCGGCTGACTGCGCATACACGGATGGCACTTTGACATTGATCGCATAGGTACTCCCGTTACGATCGACAATAAGCCCTCGACTTCCCGTCACTTCAACATTTTCAAAATGTTGGCCATGAGCCTGTAGGGCTCCTTCATTGGCCTGAATCACTTGTAGAAAAAACAGACGGGAAAAAATCACGACAAAACCGGCCAACAATCCAAAGCACACAATAGCCGTACGAAATCGACAGACGTGATTCACATGTGTGGGATTCGGGTTCATGAGCAATCCTTCAGATCTTTAATAACTATGCGCCACCTGCAACGCCTTGTGGGGCGAAGAGGCTATTCCCGCCATAGCCGTTTCCGAAGCCACCATCACAATTTGACCCGGTTCAGGCATCTTCAATTGAAAGCGGTCCTTTGCCGCTTTCGCGATCTTCTGAGGAGCCGTAAGTTGCGAGAGTTGTAATTGCAAGGCTTCCTGCCGATGTTGCAAGGCGAGTTCTTGCTGCTTTAATTTTTCTATATCGTGTCCAACTCGAAGGAGATCAACCCGCATCCACACGTAAAGCAGACCAATGGCGCCAAAGAACAGCACCATCATGGTAAAGCCGCTTCGCTTCATCCTGACCTTTCGCCCGTCACACGTTCAGCCACTCGAAGTTTGGCACTGCGCGACCGTGGATTTCGCCGCTGTTCCTCGCGCGTGGGTGTCAGAGGTTTCTTGGTCAGGAGGGAGAGGAGCGGGGAAGGTTTTGCCGATAACTCACGAAACGTGTGCTTGACGATTCTATCCTCTAAGGAATGAAAAGCAATCACACACAATCGTCCGCCAGGACCTAGAAGCGAACTCGCATCACGCAGGACATCAGCCAATCCATCCAATTCTCCATTCACGGCTATGCGAAGAGCCTGAAAGGTTCGCGTGGCATAGTGAAGTCGTCCTCGCCGAGCTGGTATGGGAATCGCTCTCCGAATGATTTCAGATAGCCGGCTCGTGGTTGTAATCGGCTCTTGCCGTTCCTCGACAATGGCACGAGCGATTCGCTTCGCAAATCGCTCCTCACCGTATTCACGAAGAATACGCTCTAAGGCCTTTTCCGATATATGGAGGAGAAATTCCGCAGCAGTCGGCCCCGTCGACTGATCCATTCGCATATCCAAAGGACCATCTTTCATAAAGCTGAACCCTCGTTCGGCTTGTGACAATTGAGGAGAGGAAACTCCAAGGTCAAACACAATGCCGTCGACATGTGTGAATCCGGCCTCCTCAGCTATGGCTTTCAGCGACGTAAAGTTCCCATGCCGAAGCTCTACACGCTCATGATAGGGCGCAAGGACCTGATGAGCCTGAGCGATTGCTTCCGCATCACGGTCTATACCTAGCAATCTACCACTTGGGGCACTTTCCTGAAGGAGCATTTCTGCCATCCCACTCATCCCCAACGTGCAATCAATATATGACTTTCCTTGATCAGGAGAAATCCAGTAAAGTACTTCATTTAAAAGGACTGCTACGTGACTATGCCTAAAATCCAAGCAATTTTCAGTTTTTCCACTTTCATCTTTTAACATAAACTTTCACCCAATTCACGACACTTATCATCACAACGCATTATACGGTGTAGGCTCGAGTTGTCAAGCAACAAGCTCTGGACCATGGAGAACGAAGTCTTTCTCGCTCCTCAGTCGTGTACGCAATTACAGTATCTAGGCCATCAAGGATATGACGCCACATGTTCAGAAAATTGATAGGAAGGGGCAGGCAATGTTGAAAGTTGTCACGGACAAAAATCGTGCCATTTAACTTGCATCTATAACGAATTGGGACACCTCGAAGAGTCAAGTTGCAAGGAAGCCGCGTGCGCAAACTCGCAGTGCGTCTCGAGCCTTGGTCAACTTCAGTTTCTTCGATTTGGATAGAGACGACTATGGCATGATGAATCGGAGCAAATGCAGACGTTCGTAATCCAACTGCTGCTTTAGGATCATAGAACTCACCCGCCGAACGTCATTTGAATCAGATACAGGACGTATCTATTCCACGGCGTAAGGATGGATACGCAGCCTCAACCACCACGTATATTTCACCGACGCAACGCCTTTACATTCTCGGAAAAACAATGAGTTGCGCACAGAACTCTTCAGCAATCTCTTCGTGGCATATGCTCTGCATTACGATATCGTAGTGCTAACTCACTACGAACCCAGCCTCTCTTAATGGGAAGGAAAGAGAGACGCTCACACTGTAGAAGGTGATTGACCATGAACATTCTACATCAACATATCAAACCATACTTCTATCTCCCTTCACTCATACTTTTTATCGGTGGGCTAGCAGGATGTTCGGTAGGACCATGCATTGCTTGGGAAGAGCAACCGGTGACTCGCAGCATATGTCGTCCAGGGTCCTCACATGACGGGTGCGGCGTATCCCACGCCACCAATACCTACACGACATTTGAAAAAGTTTGCACAGCACGACTTGCTCCAGACAATACGGAAGTCATCGTACACAGGCCAAATCCATAACAGCCTGAAATGGCCTACATGATCATAAATATGGGTCTAGCAAAACCGGCAGCACGTAATCGGTATCCAAACATCACACAATTACGATTTTTCATTGATCCGCCGATAGAGAGAGTATATGTGACTGTTTTCCTGCAAAGCTGGAGAGACGACAACACACACCACAGGAGAAAGCGATCATGAAATCGTCATCCCACATCCTGCACCATTATCTCCGCATGGCCGTAGTTTCGATTCTCTTTGGAATCGCAATCGCCGTCCGCAGCGTCAAGATGTATTGCCTGGCAAGGGGAACGAGAAACTCCTCCAACGGATAGCACAGCGAGAAATTTCTCACAGATCATGCTCCAACCAACTCGAGTGCATACATTACACGTAGCACGCGTCAGAATGACGATGTAATAATCGTCACTCTCCCATACGTACGTATAGCCGCTTCCACATCCACCCTCACTTCAATTCGACTTACTCGTAAAAACATTTCTTCTTGTACGAATTCCCTGACTTACCGGAACTGCCCGTTGTATACACGAGTTGTATACAAGAGAGGATATCAACTTTTCCGGTACGTCAAACATACAATGATCATGGTGTTTCATACATTACACATGTATGGAGCGCAAGGCACAGCCGACACTATTCCCTTTATCATAGATATCAGCCTGGTGAATATCCTGGCGACATTGACCCACCGGTCGTCGATCTGCAGCCACATAATCTTCCATCGCGATGATATCATGCCTCAATTTCCTCAACATATCGTATAGCACTCTACGATGTTCTTGGAGGTCTTCGTATGTGGAGGAGAGTAAATCTTGGCCATGGCTAACGTAGATCAGTTATACGTGTACCCATAGAGTCGCGAACGCAAACACAAGGGTCTACCACACGTCTAATCCTGCACAGACGGAAATTTTGTCAACATTGAAACGGGACAGGGGCATTGAGGGGGCTGAAAAAAGGAAAGGCAAAGGCCAGAATGCCTATACGGAACTCTATGCAGATTTACTGATGAGGCCTTTGATCAATTCGTCGTGCGTTATCCTCAATTCCACTAGTGCCTCACATCCAGTTGTTTAGATAAACCAATTGATAAACAAAGTCTTCGGCAGAAAAGTTGGCGAGTAAGGAAAGCAGCGCCCGAACATTTGCTTTAGGAGAATCCTGTGTTGCCACGATTATCCCGGCATGATGATTCCCTCTCTTCATGATTTCGTAATGCAAACGCGGGAAATCTGAAGAATTGTACGAGAGCATCACGTAGTCATTTTCTGCAGCGTACTGAATCTGCTGCAGATCACTCGTTCCTGCGAGACCGGCTTCCACGGTCGTCACTGCATCCCAACCACGAAGACTCAGAGCATGGGCAATTAGGTGGTGAACGTCTTCATCGAGGTAGACTTTAATTGGTCTCATCAGATGGGTGAAGCGTGGGAGGATACTGATGAGCTGCTTGCGAGGAATTGGTCAGACCTGAGATTTCTTGATCGATCTGCATTTGATGATCATAGTAGAAGGAAAGCGCATCGTAGACCTGAGCTGGCGTGAGGTGAGGGAATTCTCGCAATATTTCTTCAACAGAACGGCCACCCCGATGATTTTGGACAATGGAGCTGACGGGAAATCGTGTGCCTTTGATGACCGGCCGACCCCCTTGGACTCCAGCTATACATTCGATATAGGGGTGATTCACTTCGACTGGTTCAACTGCGCTCATTTTCCTTCTTTCCTCATGAATTGATAATAATAAGATAATTGGACCTCGTCAACATTGAATGGGATAGAAGTGCATAATGGCTACCCAAGAAAGAGAAGATGCAATCTGACATTCCATCGTTCATGGGGTACTATTAATGGATGACCTTGAACATGACTCGGCATATCTTGATGTTGCTTTTGACCGTTCTGTGCATCGTTTCACCGAACGTCCTCCAGGCCGAGGTAATAGAGGTAATAAATGAATCATTGCCGATTCAGGCCGATGAGTTATACCAGTATTCCATCTCACTGTTAGGTCTACCTGCCGGCACTGGGACTCTTCAGGCCACGCATGATAGGAATTCCAAAGGACAGACACACCTTCGGCTGCTGTGCACCGCACAGTCTAATGACTTTATTTCGTTCTTTTTCCCCGTGAATAATCTCGTCGATTCGACGATTGATACAGAGACGTTACTGCCGCGGCACTTTCTGTTTCAGCGGCGGGAAGGGAGCGACCACGAAGACTTCGACGTCACATTCCATCATGAAAGACAAGAAGTCTCGATCATCAAAAATGGACAATTGAGCACGATGTACATCCCTGCTGCAACACATGGACCGCTGTCTTTTCTCTATTATGTGCGAAACGTTCCACACCTCACTCCCGGACATTCGATACGTGTAGACGTCCATCACGACAAAAAAAATTATAAGATAGAAATACGAACTGAGGAGATCGAACGGATATCCGGTCCGTGGGGAGAGGTGGAGGCTATTCGCTTTGAAGCCGCCATGCCGTTTCGCGGCATCTTCGCCAACCAGGGCAGTTTTCATTTTTGGCTGACCAATGATCGCCACCGTGTTCCGTTGATGATGCAAGCAAAGGTTATCGTTGGATCGGCAAAGGCCGTGTTGGAAGGGTGGACGCCATAAACCATAATCACTACACTCGTGGCTTTTCACCCGCTACTTGACCAGAGTCGTCACCCAGATCGGGTTGGCGCCTGTTTGATATTGCGTGATTTTCTCTAGTTCACCAGTATCGGCGTGAATCTCATAGGCGCCGAGCTTGGCATCGCCTTTTCCGGCCACATAGAGATATGTTCCGGATTTCGAAATACAGAATGAACGCGGAATATGCTCACTTGGGAAATGTTTGATGAGACTCAATCGTCCATTTTCCGAATCTATGCGAAACCCGATGATGCTGTCACGCTTCTTTTTATCGTCCCGATTTGAAATGTAGAGAAATGTATTATCGGGGGTAATGTGTAGATCAGCGGTGGTAATACTTTTGACATCATCGTGGGTCGTTACAATATTCTCAATGAGCGTCAATGTACCTTTTTCCGGATTCCATTCCCACGTAGCGACACCTGGATGGATTCGTTCCTGCGTGGTGTAGACGATAGGCAATTGACGGTTAAACATAAGATGTCGAGGTTGCCGTGCTCCGCTTGTCGGCCCACTGGCAAACGCCGGAGTATTCAAGGCCACACGCCCGGTCGTTTCATCGAAAGTCATCTGAAACACCTTATTCGGACCAGTTGCCGGGACAAGAATATAGCGATTGTCTTGTGAGAACACCGTTGAATGCGCCTTTTGTTCCAATGTGAATTCTTGGACGGTCTCCCCTTCATACACACCTTCCGTTAATCTCCAGACCGACATTTTCCCTTTGCCGTAGTGACTTCCCGTGAGATACTGACCGGTTGCATCTGCATCTACATATTCTGTTTGCATGTTAATTGGTGATTGTTGCTGCAATGTCAGTTTCCCATCATTTCCAATCGCATAGGTCGCGATAAACGGCTGCCTCTTGGAACGTAGTTGTTGCTCCACAATGTAAAGGAAGGATTGCTCGGGAGAAATTGTAATAGGCCCCGTGCCGTCGAGTGCCAGAGTTTGATGGTCACGTAATGTTCCCGTAGTTTGATCAATGACTTTTACCGAAATCGTATTACCCGAAGCCAGGTAAAGAAATTCGGCAGCCGATGCATGGGTCGCGACACTCATGAAAACCATCAAAAAAACCATGCGTTTCAGAAAGATCACTGCATTCCTTATTCCTATTTTGTTCGAGGTCAATTGTTCACCATAAAGGATTGTATACGGTTCCATGAAACACGCCGGAACCCTCGCCTACCGATACGTCATTCGCTGAATGCGAACGCTACTGATATTTGCGCATGACGTAGCGGGTAAAGTCCACGTTCTTGAATGTAGTGCGTTCGATGTTCGTCACTTCGAATCCAAACTTTTCAAATAACGGTTTAGAGAATTCCGATGCTTGAGTCGTAAGTTCACGCATGCCTTGCGATTCGGCCTCTGACATGAGCCGTTTCAGGAGTGCCGACGCGACGCCTTGACGCATGTATTCCGGTCGAACAAACAGCGATGCGATCCGGCCCGTTTTCTCAAGTCCTCCAAACCCTACTGGCCCCAAATGTTCCGCGATGGCGACAACAGTCGATGCTTCCTGTACCCACCGTGCGAACTCGTCTTTGTCATCCGGATAACTGGCCCAGGCTGTCACTTGTTCATCAGAATAGTATTCTTGTCCAGCAGTCAATATTGCCGTGCGATAGATATCACCGAGTACAACACTATCTGTGTATTCGTATGGTTGAATACGCATCGTGTCCATAAGATGAAAACGTTACTCTTCACCTGAAGAGACGTTTGCTGGCTGAATGCAGCAAACTCAAATATGAAAGGTATTCCTGCTCTTTCATGCCTTCATGACAACGCTACGGATACAGCGTATAGAGCATACGGGGAAAGGGGATGGTTTCACGGACATGCTCTAACCCGCAGATCCAGGCGACAACCCGTTCGATACCCATCCCAAAGCCGGCATGTGGAACGGAGCCATATTTGCGAAGATCCAGATACCACCGGAACGCTTCTTCAGGAAGCCGATGTTCCTTGATCCGTGCAAGCAATGTATCGTAATTGTGAATACGTTGCCCGCCGCCGATGATTTCCCCATATCCTTCCGGGGCTAAGACATCCATGCAGAGCGCAAGGTTGGGAGCTTCAGGATCGGGCTCCATATAAAAGGCTTTGATCGACGCCGGATATCTATGCACAATCACCGGCTTGTCGAATGATGAGGCTAAGACCGTTTCATCGTCTCCCCCAAAGTCATCACCGAATTCAATGGCGACACCTTTTTCTTTTAATACCGTGATTGCCTCTTCGTATGTGACGCGAGGTAACGGCGGCACGACCACTTCAAGCTTTGACACATCACGCTCCAAGATCTTCAACTCGCTTTGACGGCGATCTAATACACGCTCGACGACCATTTTCAATAGGCCTTCGGCTAAGTCCATGGCATCGACGAGTTCCGCAAAGGCCATTTCGGGCTCCACCATCCAAAACTCCATGAGGTGCCGCCGTGTTTTGGATTTCTCCGCCCGAAACGTCGGGCCGAAGCAGTAGACCTTGCCAAAGGCTGCCGCCGACGCTTCACTATAAAGCTGTCCGCTTTGCGCAAGATAGGCGGTTTGATCAAAGTATTGCGTTTGAAAGAGAGTCGTCGTGCCTTCACACGCATTCGGGGTAAAGATAGGCGTGTCGATCAACGTAAAGTCTCGATCATCGAAGAAGTCCCGGCAGGCACGGATGATTTCATGCCGGATCCGCAGCACGGCATGCTGCCGCCTGGACCGGAGCCACAAATGCCGGTGTTCCATCAGAAACCCGACACTGTGTTCTTTAGGTTGAATGGGAAACGGTTCGGCTAACTGCACGATCGTGATCGTGTGAACATCCAACTCATATCCGCTCGTGGCTCGTGGCTCGGCGCGTGGAGTTCCCGTGATCATCACCGATGACTCCTGAGTCAACTGTGCCGATCGCTCAAACTGTTCCGGCTCGACCGTCGCCTTATTGACCACGCCTTGTATTTCGCCAGTTCCATCCCGAATCACAAGAAAATGAATTTTTCCGCTCGACCTGCGCTGCCGTAACCATCCACGAATCGTCACCTCTTGGCCAACAGCGTCCGCGATATGTTCAATGGAGATAGGAGAAAAGTTCGGCATATGTACCACCACGTTGTGAAATGTTGTTATGCGTATGCAGGTGCGAGTTTGCCCAGTCCCCTAGCCCGCTCTTCTCGTTGACAGCATAGAAAGCGTAGGGATATTATGATTGTCTATTCTAAAGGAGGTGTTGTCAGATGAGCTATACCATGACTGTTCGGGAACTCAAAGATCGGCTTGATAAAGGGGATGATCTGTTCATATTGGATGTTCGTGAACCTCACGAGTATTCCATGGCGAAAATCGAAGGGTCCGTGTTAATTCCACTCGGAACGCTACCGACATCTCTTGACCAACTAGACCCCAATCGCGAAATTGTCGCCCTGTGTCATAAAGGTATGCGTAGCGCAGACGCCATGGGGTTTTTGTTGCAGCAAGGATTTTCCAACGTGAAGAACCTTGTAGGCGGCATCGATGCCTGGTCCGTGGAAATTGATCAATCGGTCCCCCGGTACTAGTACGTCAGAATATATTTCCGTAAAGCGTCGTTCGTATTTCGTGTATCGGAGTAGCCATTCAGCATCTACGAACAACGAGATACGAGCGACACATCTCCCGTACCCCTCACGATTTAAAATATTCAACCGTTTGAGCAAGACCTTCCGGAAGCGTCACATGAGCATCCCACCCAAATTCTTCTCTTAGCTTTGTCACATCTAACACGCTTCGAAGCTGCTCTCCCTTTTTCGCCGGACCATAGAGGTCCTTACAGTCCGACTTGGTAAATTCTTTGAGATGTTTGTAACATTCGTTGACTGTGGTCTCCTGCCCTGTGCCAACGTTATAGATGCCTTGAATGTCTGGAGAGAGTGTCGCCATGATTGATTCCACCACATCATCGACATACACAAAGTCTCTGGTCTGTTTCCCAGTGCCATTGATGATCGGCTGATCGCCCTTCAACATTTTTTTCGTAAAAATCGCAATGACTCCTGCCTCGCCTTCTGGCTCCTGCCTAGGACCGTACACATTGCCAAACCGTAAAGCCACATAGCGAATCCCCTGCTCGTGCGCATAATACGCCAGATATTTTTCCCCGGCCAACTTGCTAATGCCATAGGGAGAGAGTGGATCGGTTCGATGCGACTCTGAAGCCGGAAACACTTCTTGCTCACCATAGATCGCACCACCTGAAGAGGCAAAGGTAATTTTTCTCACTCCATGCTGCGTGGCATGTTCCAAAAGATTAATAGTCCCAAGGATATTGACCGACGCATCGAAGGTCGGATCTTCCGTCGAGAGGCGAACGTTCATCTGTGCGGCTAAATGGATGATCGCCGTCGGTCGTTGGGTGCGAAGCACTCGATCAATGCTTCGGCTTTGAATATCCATTTTATAGAGCTTGGCTTTCTTATTCACATTTTTCCGCTTCCCAGAAGAAAGGTTATCCACAACAGAGACTTGATAGCCTTCCTGGACTAACCGATCGACAACATGCGACCCGATAAAGCCCGCCCCGCCGGTCACCAACACATTCATAGACATACGATCCCTCCAGACAATTCATACCATGATCAAACACCACACCACGCAAGAACGTTTCCCTATGCCAACCTCTCGGCGCATGCACGACACAACCCTACACCCTCTGAAACAGCGCATTCAACCAATCAGAGCCGAGTTACTTCGCATTGACGCGAACCGAACGTATCGTCTATTTCACACATTTACGTTTTGGATTTAAGCCCAATAAGAATTTCCCGATTTCCCTTTCGACCTAGAACGGGAGAATCCATAACGCCAATCTGTGTAAACCCCAACGTGTCAGTAAACGCCAGCAGCTCATCTTTGACAGTGAGCCGTTTTCTCTCGTCACGAACAATGCCCCCACGATCGACATGGCCTTTTCCGACCTCAAACTGCGGTTTCAATAGCATCACAACCGAGGCGGCCTTTCCAAGAAACTTCATGACACTCGGCAATACGATCCGCAATGAAATAAAGGACACATCAATGACGGCAAGGGCAATACGATCAGGGATATCCTCAACCGCCAGATATCGAATATTACATCGTTCATGTATGACTACTCGTGGATCATTCCGAAGCTTCCAATCTAACTGTCCATACCCTACGTCAATCGCATAGACTCGTTTGGCTCCATGCTGCAGCAGGCAATCGGTAAACCCTCCGGTCGACGAACCGACATCCATCGCAATCTTCCCTGCACATTGCACGTGAAAAGCGTCAATCGCCGCCACAAGCTTATCGCCAGCTCGGCTGACGTATGTTGTGGCCGGAGGAGCAAGGACAATGTCCATTGCTTCATCCACAAGCTTTGCACGTTTATCAATTACCACGCCATCGACTCGTACGAGTCCGGCTAAAATGCACCGGTGCGCTTGCTCACGACTCGCGGCTAATCCGCGAGAAACCAACACATGATCCAACCGCTGCTTTCTGATCGTCTGACTTGGAGAATCCACAGTATGGTCACTCAAGAAAATTTGCACACTATTGCTGAGAGACCCCTACGATGGCGTATCGGAGGAATCAGGTATCATGTCTCCATCGGAGAAGGCTTGGATTCGCTTTTTCCCATCCTTATTCTGAACGAGGATCTCCACTTTCCGCTCAGCATCATCCAGGACTTTCAGGCACGTTTTCGATAGTTTAATCCCTTCCTCAAAAATCTTTAACGACTCATCCAAGGGTAATTCGCCACGTTCTAATTCCGTCACAATCGTTTCTAATCTTGCCAATGCTTGTTCAAATTTCGGGGCTGCCATATCTTCCTCACCTTTTCTTCATATCGGCACTCAGTTGGGTTCAGGGCTCAATGTTCGTATCTGCGATCTCGACGGCTTTCACTCGTTCCTGGATAGGGTCTTTACTCGAAACATCTCCATGTCACATGGACAGCATCCCATCGTGGCGTCACATGCTAACGGCAAGGAGACCAGTCACGATTTCACCTTAATTGCTTCCACCAGACATTCTACTGTTCCATCAACTAACTTCGCATGAATATGGTCTCCTACCGTAACATCGTTGACGCTTTTGACAAGCGTTTTTCGGTTCAAATCTTCAACGATACTATACCCTCGAGATAACACAATGAATGGGCTCAATGTGTGAAGTATAGCCATCGTGGACCGACTTTGGTGTTGTTTTTCTTTTAATACACCGTGCATCCCGTGTAACATCCTGACCCAGAGTTGAGGAATCAACCGATGTCCCGCTTGCGTTCGATGTTGCGGCGTATTGGCCATAACACGAGATGCCAGATAGGTTAATTCCACACGAAGCCGTTTGTGGAAGTTTCGTACCATATATCCCAGACGGGCCTCCAAGTCATCCACGCGCTGCCCATACCGATACAACCAGAGCACCGGATCAGGCAGATCAGATCGAGTGGATTCAACAGCATGTCGATCACGCTGCAACCGAGTGTGCATGGATCGCGTCAGCCGGTTGACCAATTGCCTGATCTGAACAAGCATGTCTTCCGAGGAGGGAGCCACGAGCTCCGCCGCCGCCGATGGTGTCGGCGCACGCAGATCCGCAGCCAAATCCGCTAAGGTCACATCGGTTTCATGGCCAACCGCCGAGATCACCGGAATCTTCGATTCAGCAATGGCGCGAACGACCACTTCCTCGTTAAACGACCACAAGTCTTCAAGCGACCCTCCGCCTCTTCCGACAATAAGGACCTCTACCCCGCTCACTGTGTTCATGACATGGATAGCATGAGCGATTTGCCGAGCCGCGTCCATTCCTTGCACCAGAACCGGGTAAATAAGAATGGAAATCATCGGACAGCGCCGGTGCACAATATTCAAAATATCATGCAGGGCGGCCCCATGGCGGGACGTGATGATCCCAATCTTCAATGGGAAAGAAGGGAGCGGTCGCTTTCGGGCAAGATCAAACAGTCCTTCTTTTTCTAATTTGACCTTGACTTGCTCGAAGGCCAGTTGAAGCGATCCTATCCCCTTTGGTTCAACCGACTGGAGAATCAGTTGATAGTCCCCGCGTAACTCATAGGCCGTCACACTCCCACGGATAATGACGTCCAAGCCTTCTTCAAGCGAAAAAGAAAGATGTTGCGCTACTCCGCGAAAGAGCACAACCCGAATTTGACTCGACTGATCTTTAAGCGTGAAATACTGATGACCGGATGACGGTCGACGAAGATTGGAAATCTGCCCTTCGACCCACACCACAGGAAATTGGTCTTCCAAGGTGCTTCGAATCTGACGGGTCAGTTCCGAAACGGTCAGAATGCGAGAGAGGACATCCTGCAACAGCACGCCCCTTATTCATGGACTTGCAATCGTTGAATACCGATTGCTTTCCCTGTCATAGCATCGATGTTCATCAGTGCTGCGCGTAACACGGCAGGACCTTGCGCGACCTCAAAACGCCTGGGAGTTTGCAAAAGAAATTTTTGAATAACAGAATCAGCTTTCATGCCAATCACGGAGTTTTGCGGCCCGGTCATTCCGATATCCGTCAAATAGGCAGTGCCTTTCGGGAGAATCTGTTCATCGGCTGTTTGAACATGCGTATGCGTTCCGACCACTGCGGAAACCTTTCCGTCTAGAAAGTGGCCCATCGCCATTTTTTCGGAGGTCGTTTCAGCATGCATATCCACAATAATGGCCGGTGTTCGCTCTTGCAACGTGGCCACTTCACGTTCGGCAACTCGGAAGGGACAATCAAGAATCGGCATGAACACTCTTCCCATGAGTTGGAGAATACCAAGCGACTCTCCCGACGTCGTTTCAAGCACCATCGCCCCGCGACCGGGAACCCCCTCAGGGTAATTCGCCGGTCGCAAAACGCGTGAATCTTTATTGATAAAATCGATGGCTTCTTTTTTATCCCAGGCATGATTCCCGAGCGTAATCACGGCAAGACCCAAATCAAATAAGTCGCTGGCAATATCTGGGGTGATTCCGAATCCTCCTGCGGCATTTTCTCCATTACCAATAACGACATCAACGTCATGTTGCGCAATGACCTTATGCAGACGCTTCATCATGACGCGTCGACCGGGCTCTCCAACAATATCACCGACAAAGAGAATATTCATGAATAGGGCTGCCGCTAACCGTTATTTTGCAAACTCTATAAAACGATTCTCCCGAATGACCGTAATTTTAATTTGTCCGGGATAGGTCATTTCTTGTTCGATTTTCTTCGCTAACTCGCGAGAAAGCGTGAAGGCTTCAGTGTCATTCAATTCACCCTGACGGACGACGACACGAATCTCTCGCCCAGCTTGAATGGCGTACGCTTTATCCACACCGTTAAAACCTGTGGCTAATGACTCTAACTTTTCAAGTCGCTTGACGTAAGCTTCAAGCGTTTCACGGCGAGCGCCAGGTCGAGCCGCAGACAAGGCTTCGGCAGCCGCAACCAGCACCGATTCCGGGCAAATCGGTTCGACTTGCTCATGATGTGCGGCAATAGCATTGACGATTTTCTCTGATTCTCCATATTTTTTAGCCATTTCGGCACCAAGCATGGCATGCGTTCCCTCCTCTTCATGACTGACTACTTTCCCAATGTCATGAAGCAACGCCCCGCGTTTGGCTAGTTTCACATCAAGCCCTAGTTCCGACGCCATAATCCCGCAAATGTACGCTGCTTCGCGCGCATGATAGAGATTATTCTGGCCATAGCTGGTGCGATACTTTAAGCGCCCCAATAACTTCACGATTTCCGGGTGAAAATCGGATAGCCCCACTTCAAAAATGACCTTTTCCGCCTCATCCCGCATCAGCTTGTCCAAATCACCCTTGACCTTCTCAACAACTTCTTCAATACGAGTTGGATGAATACGCCCATCCTGCATTAACCGCTCAAGTGCGATTTTGGCAATTTCACGACGAAGCGGATCAAACCCAGACACGATGACGGCTTCTGGGGTTTCGTCAATAATTAAATCCACCCCGGTGGCGGCCTCTAAGGCCCGAATATTTCTCCCCTCACGTCCAATAATCCGGCCTTTCATGCCGTCACTTGCAAGCGGGACCACCGATATGGTGGCTTCATTCACATAATCCCGGGTAATACGCTGAATCGATCGAGTGACCATTTCAAGCGCTTCCTTATCTGCATTTTCCCGAGATTCATCAAGAATTCGTTTGCTCAGGAGCGCTCCATCTAATTTGGCTTCGCTTTCAATTTCACTCAATAACTGACGTTTGGCTTCTTCCACGGTCATCCCAGCCACCCGTTCCAGCGCCTGCCGGTGTTCACGCACGATTTGATCGCAGGCAGCCTCTTTGCTTGCGATACTTTCCTCTCGTTGCATGAGGGTTTTTTCGCGTCGCCGAGACTCTTCTTCACGTTTTTCCAAATTGGCATACTTACGATCAAGCCCTTCCTCCCGTTGCAGCAATTTTTTCTCTGTTGCTTGAAATTCTGAACGTAACTCTTTTTCTCGCCTCTGCATTTCAGACTTCGCCTGAAAGACCAGGTCTTTTGCTTCAAGTTTGGCATCTTTAATGATACGCTCGGCATCTTGCTCCGCATTGTGTGCCAGCTGACGTGTCTGCTCTTCGGCTTCTGAACGTTTTGATTCATCCTTGTTTCGCTGCATTACCCCGTTCAAGATGAATCCAAGGGCCAATGCCAGAACGCCAACAAGAACTGAAATTGTGATCGTGGTAAAAATGGCAGCCACCCCCTTCCATACTATACTATCCACACTCTAGAGTGGTGGAGTCGGTGAGCAGGAAACACTCATACTTGTGAGCGACCGACTCAACACGATGATTTGTGGGAAAGGAACTGTTACACGTATTGCTGTGCTGGAAGGACTGGCCGTCGAGAGAGCGAAGGTTTTGGGAAATATGTGCCGCGAAGACGTATCCGAGAGAAGGACCTATCTCGAAAGAAACCACCCGTGTAGGGACCTAGATTTGTGACAGGAATACGCGAAGGGAAAAAATTCTGCAGAGGAAAAACAAGTTGATCACGAGGAGAGGCATTTAGCCTTACATACCTCGTCGAGGACTCACTTTTCCACCGAGTAACGATATTCTTCAGGTTGGATACGCAGTTGTTCGCACATTGTCTTCCAAAAACGATCATCAATAGGGCCAAAGACCCAAGTAACTTAGCCATTACCAGCACGGCTGTACGCTTAAAGACAGCCTCCTCCACATTTCCCCCCTGCACCACAGAAGGGATTGTATACTTTTTAAATTTTAATGATATAACACGCCTTTACAATACCAGAGCTAGGCAAAGACTTTCAAGTTCTCATCCTTCCAAGGCCTCCACCACACACGAACGTCCAATAACTCTCTGTTCCTAAAGCACATAGGGTTGGGATATGAGCACCACTACGAATGCCCGTTAGACCTACCAGGTTCACTCAACGTTCGTAGCCTAGGCCACCTGTAAGCACAATAGCAGACCACACAAAACCCACAACAGCGATTGCTTGATTTCCGGAAGTATGAGAAAGCCGCAACCGTGTCCAAGATCTCTTGACATTGAGAACAGCAGGCAAAGCAATATCTCAAAGTCTGAAAATAATTCTGGCCTTACGACAGTCGGCAATTCACTATATATACCAACAATTTAGGCGATATACATGAAAAACGAAGAAATACGACGGAGCAAACGTGGGGGAATATCAAAGGGGGAGCGAAAGAAGCGAAATGGACGAAAACAGGCTTAAGCAGGATTCAGTTCAAGTTGATGATCGATGTGTTCAAGCATACTTTGCGTCAACCGCTCAAGCTCAACTTCGCCTGCCCGTTGATTGCGCTGGTGCTGAAACAACTGGTCCGCAATGTTGATAGCAGCCAAGATTGCCAATTTCGTTGGCGTGCCGGTCTTCATGGTTTGCGTTAATGTTCGCATCTGCTCATCAACATAGCTTGCAAGTTGCTTGATGTACACTTCATCACCTTCTCCCTGGAGTGCAAAGCACTGTCCATAGACTTCGACTTCAATAGGTTTTGTCACATCATCCCTCCTGGCGGTTACTTGCATTATCAAGAAACTCTAATTCACCAAGAACTTTCTCGATCCGAGACCGTATATTGGTCCGTTCATCCTCCCATCCCTGTGTGAGTTCATCGTGCTTGCCTAATCTCTCGCGCGCCACCTGTAATTCTTCTTCTAACGAGGCCTTGTCACGACGAAGCTCAACGACAAGATCGACTAACTTTCGTACTCGTACTTCTAGAGCTTCTATATTGTCCAAACTCATTGTCCCCCCTTCTCAATATTCTTGGATGAATCCACGAATCGGAATATAAAAATTTCAGCACATCCTGTCAAGCGAATCCGCCTGACAGGAATGCGACAAAAGCTCTCGATAGACGCGGTAACTCCCGAGCACTCGCTTCACATAGCCTCGTGTCTCACGGTAGGAAATTCTTTCAACAAACTCATCAGATTTGGCTTGAGGGTCCTGTGCAATCCATCTCCGCACCACATGTGGACCCGCATTATATGCCGCAACGGCATGAACGAGGTTTCCGTTAAATTGCTCCAACAGTTGTCCCACATATGTTGTACCCAATTGAATATTGATAGTTGCATCAAATAAATCGTCCTGTTGGGGAGATGGCACACCTAATTGATGTGCGACTTTTTGAGCGGTTGCAGGCATCAGTTGCATCAAGCCACGAGCTCCAACGCGGGACAAGGCTCGTGCATCATATAAACTTTCTTCACGAATGAGTCCCGCTACAAGATAGGGGTCCAGACCGGCAGGCGCATATTGTTGAATGGTCGGGATATAGCCAATGGGATAGGCGCCGTTCCAGGCATATGAAGATCGAGGGATACGATCTTCCTTCATCTTCTGTCCAAAGTGTCGTATGGCTAGACGAATTCCAAAGTCATAGGCTCCGGTCTGTTGCGCGAGGGAAATCAGTTCAACAAGATTGGCTGTTTTTGAAGTTGCACGTTTTGTGACAACCTTCACCTCCTTCGCCGCCTCAGGCAAGAGGCCTAGCTTCAGTAACTGACGTGCTTTTTGATAATGAAGGTCACCAACAAGATCGTTGGAAGCCGTGGATGGCGTTTGGTGCGTCTTTTGTCTCACCACCCCCACGGTCTTCACAGCGCCGGGATGCAGCACATGACCTTTTGCCAATTGACCATAATAGGTCAACGGCTGTTCTTTGACCAGATTCTGATACACCGCTTGGGCTTTGTCGGGCTGCTGTAATTGACCGTAAACCCGGCCTTGCCAGTATTGAACCCGTCTGCGAACGTCAGCGTCTCGAGAACTCTTCTGCAACGTCTTTAATGTCGCCAAAACTTTCTCATATTGTTCTTGTTCATAGTAAATCCACGTCATGCGCCATAAGGCATCCTGGCGCCGTTGCGATGAACGCGCGGCCTGAAACGCTTGCTGAAAGGCAGCCAATGCAGGCTCTGTTTTGGCTTGATCATGCAGCCATACTCCCGCAAAAATATGCAACAATGCCTGTCGATCCCTCGATAACCCTTTGAGATGTGCCTGCTTATGTAGCGCAAGCACTTGAGAACCTTTCCCCTGCCGGAGATACGACCGTGCCAACCACACGGTCCCATCCTGCTTCCGACTTGATTGAGAGCGTGACACGCGATCGAAAACATTTTCGGCTTTATCGTATCGCTTTAATCGAGCCAAGGCCATACCGAGCTTATATTCCGCTTCATCATATTTTTTCCCTTTCCCAATCTGCTGGAGGTACTGTCGAATCCCAGCAATTGCCTGGTCAAATTGCGCAGCCCGATAGAAGGCCAGCGTACGTTTATACTGTTCATCGAGTGTCGGCTTTCGTTGATGCGCCTCAGGTAGTTGGTCAAGCAGTTTCTGCGCTTCTTTCCCTTCTGATGTATGAGGCACCTTCCACCAGACTTCTCGAAGAGCCTTTTGGGCATCATCCATCCTACCCAGCTCGCTATGACATTTTCCGATCTCTAGCAACGCGCTCGCAGCGTGCGACGATTTCGGGGCGCTTCTGATGGCACGAGAATACCAACGAATCGCCTGTTCGCACTCACCCGACTCACGCCAGGCTTGCCCCGCTAAGACCAACGCCTCATGTCTCAAGCGCGATTGAGACCCCCACGTCTCCACACCTTCTAACACGCTTGCCGCTTCATGCGGTCGCTGCGCATTCAAAAGCGTTTGCGCCAACCAGAATTGCAGATAATCTTGTAAGAGCGGAAAGGCATCATTCGCTTGACGAAAATAGGCAATTGCGTCAGCCGGAGACGTCTCTTTCAACATGAGACCAAGATGGACACCGGCTCGATCAGCCCAAATCGTCCCAGGAAATTCGACTAAAACTTTTTTTAAATGGGCAATGGAATACGACTCGGGAACCACTGAGGCGGACCTGCGCAACTTAGGATTCACGGCTTGGTGAAAACAAGACTCTGCGGTTTGACAGAGCACAGGGTACGGTTCGGGGGTTGGCAATGATTCGGCCGAAAATGCCGACATTCCCAGAAACACACTTACCAACACACACTGAGCAGTCGAAATAGCTCGTCTTCGGGTAGAACGCATTGTCATGCTCATCCTTGGGGAACCATTACAAGGTCAGAGATCACTATCATTACCAACAGGGTTCTCTCAAGTATACCGAAGATATGCCTAGCTTCAAGAACAAACAGGTTTAAAAAATTTGAAAAACAGACTCTTCGTACCAGAGCATAGAAATTTTAAATTTATCAGAACACAACGGCAAGCAATCAGCACTTGAATGAGAGAACCATCTCCCTGACGAACATCACATCGGACAGGAATTGCATCGCGGTCAGTCCAACCACGAAGAGACAAGAGATGGACGCCTAGCCCCAAAAGCCAAACCACCAGATTGATTCCACGAACTTTTTAACAGCAACGTACTTCGACAGGCTCTTGCATTGTCTTCATGCTTCAAGGTTTCGTGACAACGTGACGCCTCAGATGTTTGACAATCACTCTCATTCTTCAGGCTTAGACCTCCTAGGCGACGGTCTCGAGTCTGATAATCCAATAAGGCCATGAGCAATTCTCGACGGCGAAAATCTGGCCAAAGCGTTTGGGTAAAATACAGTTCGGAATACGCAATCTGCCATAGCAAAAAATTACTGACCCGTGACTCCCCACTCGTTCGAATTACTAGATCGGGATCGGGCAAGTCAGCGGTGGAAAGATATTGAGCAAACTCTGCCTCATTGAGACAATGGCGGTCAACCAACCCCTTCTCAGCATCCTGCACAATGTTATTGACGGCTGTAAGAATGTCATCTCGCCCACCGTAACTGAGCGCAAGCGTCAGGGTGAATGGCTGAGCACCATCAGTAGCTCCCTCAAGTTCCTGGATCATGACTTGAATGGGCTTCGGCAATAACTCCACACGACCAATGACTCGAAAGCGAACACCGTCTTGCAAGAATTGTCGACAATGTTGCTGAAAAAACTCCATGAACAGTTCCATGAGTAGCGTTACCTCTTCCTGAGGTCGTTTCCAATTCTCTAAAGAAAAGGCATATAGCGTCAGAGCCGAAATGCCAAGGTCCCGACAAAGAATGACGATATCACGAGCCGATTCAACTCCAGCTCGATGCCCTGCGATACGTGAATACCCGCGCTGCAACGCCCATCTCCCATTCCCATCCATAATAATAGCAACATGCCGAGGGAGTGCATCAACACGCAACTGAGAAGCTAAGGTTTCGACTGAATCGTGGTGACATTCGAGATGAGAACGATGCATAGATGTCCTATTCATATGCAGATCATCCTGATACGTGTATTGTCCAAACCGCTAAAAGTGGAGAAACCATATGGAGCACGATCGTTCAATTGGTCGGTCAACATGCCACCGACATTCAGGAAACTAAGCCATACACGAACAAGACAACTCCAACAAGCAAGGCAAAACCAAACAGCATCTGAAGGGCAGTTTTTTTCGCGGATGTCAGTGAGTTCCATTCATCGCACAACTCGGAAAGCCACTGCCCCTTTGTCCCTTGCCGATCGTGCGTCACGCCATGCAGCCCCTCCTTCTCTTCAGGTGCAGCGGGAGCCGTCAGCTCGACAAGCGGTATTTCGGCATCTTGAGGTTTGGGAGGGGACGTGGCTCCATGATCCTGAACAAGAACCGCCTTGGGAGCTGTTGGGTTCGTCTCTCCGCAATGCGGACAGGATCCTGCGTAGTTCGACATTTCCCCATCGCATTGGGGACAGGAAGTCATGGCCACGTGATGACTCTCTTCTCACGACTCGTGCGAATCCGGATGAATTCCAGGTGAACCATGGGAACGTTCAACGCGGAATCAAACACGTCAAATGGACGGACGTTCATTGAATCAGTTATCGGATTATTCATTGGTAATATCACATGTATTCGTGTTTCCACGGCACATTACGGCGTGACTACCGCGCCTTCAGCAAGTGGCACAATAACTTTAATGGGTTCTTGAATGGGTTGTTGATGTGCCAAATGCAGAAGATGCATCAATAATCCATCGGTCAATTGTTGCCCCTTACTGATAATAACTTTTCCGGTCTCATCTCTGACACCCTCAGCCAGAATCATGCTGGCGGTCAACCCTTCTAATGACAACTCCATAATGGTGTATTTCTTATCTTTTTCGAAGGATTGTTTGAGTGCGTCGAGTAAAATGGGATCATACCAGCCTTCACGCTTTCGCAATTCATATATGGCCGCATCCTGTTCCATGCCACCTGTTTCTAAGGTATCAAAATCCAAGACCACCTTTAGCATACGCGCTTCAACCGGGATTTCTCTTCCCTGATCCGATGAATCCATCGGTGGTCCACTTCCATCATATCGTTTTTCTTGAAAACGAATGATTTTCGCGACTTCGTCCATGCGCGGAATAGCTTCCAGCAAATCACCTCCAATCTGCGGATGCTTGAAAAAGAGCTCTTCTTCCTGAGAGGTTAACGGTTCACCACAATACTGCTTTCGAAGCACCTCCTGGGGCATCGTCACCGTTCCAATTTGAGAGAGCAGCGCTGCGGTCTCAATAAGCCATGAGCAATCGACTCCCATGGGCCTCGTCATCCCCTTCATATATCGTTGAATACGTGAAGTCCGACCAAATGCCTCTGGGTTTGATAAAGAAAACACTTCTATGAGACTTTTTAAGCACCCATTCAATGTTCGCTCAAGAATATCGCGCTCCATACGCAACAACCGATGATGCTCAAGGCCAGCTTGAATAGTCTCAAGTAATAATTCATGCGGACATGGTTTTGAGAGAAATCGAAAAACCGCGCCATCATTGACGGCTTTCATCGCCGTCTCAACGTCGGCATAGCCCGTAATTAAGATCCGAGACGCATCGGGCATTTGTGCTTTGACCATCTTTAAAAACTCAATTCCATCGACATTGGGCATGCGAAAATCCGATACCACGACGGCAAACGGCCCATCGCTACTCAGTTTCTCGATTCCCCATTCAGGGCCTAAGGCCGTATCAATTTCAAACCCCTTACGAAACTGCCGCTTATACGCATCTAAAACATTTCGACTATCGTCAACAAATAAGACTTTTTCAGGCATAACCCAACTCCAGACTCTGAACCTTCGCCGCATATCGCTGCCATGTTGGCCACGGATCAACATAGCCATGTACCGCCAAATATTCCATGGCTCGATCAGAGGGAATCCCATCGCTATCTTGCGGCCATCCACCCCCATCAAGAGTATTGGCAGCAAAGACAGCAAGTGTTGGCGTAACTCCAGGTAATTCAAGCCCCAGAGGATCATCGTGAAAGGCGACCGCATCAACAATAGCTTGCGGAAACATGTGGCGGCGAAGATAGGCTGCGCCAATACTGTCATGAGAAAGACCTAATTCACGAAATTCAGCTGTCGCGAGCGAAAGACCTTCACGCCTCGCCCGTGACATGATGCGCGTATAACAGTTGACATCAAGCGACAGGGCTAGTACGGCCAACCCAATATCATGGGAATACCCTGCCACACAGGATTGCCTAATCACATCAGCATCTCCACGCTCGCCTTTGGCCAGAACCCCTGCCAGACACCCCGTACGGACACTATGCTTCCACAACACATCAACGCTCAGATGCTCTTCTTTCTGTTTCTCCAATGCAGCAAAGATTTGCGCGACAACCAGCAGTTGCTTCACCGTCTTCGTTCCCAACCACTCCATGCCGTGCTCAACCGTCTCGGGCAGAAAATCGAAGACTCTCCAGGTCGTCTCCAACAGTTGCATCACCTTGACTCGAATGTGCGCATCGCATGCAGTCCACATGGCATGGTAAAGACATGGATCATCCAATAGAGACAGACAACCTTCATGGCGAAGGCGAGGATTCAGGTCAAACGATGGGGTATCGAAATCATGTTCCTTACGGCCATCCGTTGAGTTATCAAACGGCCTAAGAAGGTCCCAGGTAAGCGTCCTGCCCAGCAAGTCAAAACTTCTCTTAAGTGGAATCAAATCCACCTCTTTTGGAATAACCCACAAAGACATATGCGAACCTTGCTCTTGAGGAGACACATGTTCAGTACACACAAGATGACGAGTCCACTTCATTTACGTACACCGCGGCTTTCGACCGACGCCGGCTCCAAGGGGAAACCGTACGATAAACGTCGTGCCATCCAAAGAGAGTGATTCAAATGAAAGAAGGCCTCCATGCGTATGCACAATGGTCGAATGTGCAAATGCTAACCACGGACTCGTCTCTGCCCCCTCACGAGTGAGAGTCAAACTTCGATCACACACTTTCGAGGGGATGGCTGGAGGAACTCGTGTTCCAGTATCGGCAATACGAATTTCAACCCACTCGTGAGTCTTCCGCGTACTAATCGTAATAGTGCCTTTTTCTCCTGAATCATGTCGCAGTGACTGTTGAATCGCTTGTGCCGCATGAATAATGAAATCACACCACACTCGAATTAATTGAGTTGGTGTGCCGAAAATCTGAGGAAGATCCCTCTCAAAATCTGTCTCAATGTCAGCGATATCCTTCCACTGTGTAGGCAGAAGACTTATCGCGCTTTGAAGCGAATGCTTCAGGTCAATCGTGACTTTTGCCTCTGGCACGTAATAAGACGACTCAGGGAGTGTGCCGACGAACTCCTTCACTCGGTCTGTTCCTTTCAGACTTTTCGTGAAGACGGCAGGGATCTCTTTTAGCAGGCCTTCAAAATCAATGTCGTTCATGACACGTGAGACCGTTTCAGAAATGTGGGGATTCGTACCATTGACGTCAGGCTGCTGAAAAAGCTTGCCATACGCATCGAGAAGTTTTTTGATGTCGTGAAAACTCGTCTCTAAAAATCGAATATTTTCAGCAATACGATGAACCGAAGACGTCATTGCCTCTGCCTGGTCAACGGCGAATGGACGTATCGACGTCATTGCCTGAGAACCCACAGGCGAAGCCGACAATCCCTTACCTGACTCGCAAACATATCCAAGCATCACAATACCTACAGGGGTATCGGTTTCACCTCGGATAGGACTCACGGTCAAATCTACACTACGTTCTGTTCGCGACGGGTCAAGATATCGCAACGTTGGAACTCGGACAGGTTGCCGTTGTTCACGGCAATCCTGGACAGCAGTCATGAGAGTATCCCAATCCCATTGAATGTCGGTTAATTGAAGTGCATTTCCTAAAATTATTGAAGACGGAATTTCAAACATCTGTTCAGCCACGGTATTCCACCGAATGACACGATTGTTCTCATCAATGCCAATTAATATTGAAGGAATGGCCGTCACCAAATTTTCCGTTTCGGCCAGCACATGCCGCAGGGCCTGTTCGGCCTGACTACTGGACGCCACACGTTCATTCGCTCGATGGGCGACGCTCCACTTCGTTGTGAGAGAATCCGCAAGCTGTCGGACTTCGATCATGTCAAAAGGTTTGCGTAAAATGAGTATCTTTTCGCTATGCCCTAACCGATGCATGATCTGATCCCATTGATGATCTGAGTACGCTGTGCAGATCACCATCTGTAAATCCGGATCCACCTTCCAGATATATTCGATCGTCTCAATTCCATCCCACCCTGATGGCATGCGCATATCGACAAAGGCCATTGCGAAGGGACGGTTTTCCCGTGCCGCCTTTTGAACAAGTGCCAACCCGATTTGACCTTGGTCGGCACACTCAATCTCATACCCTCCTGATGTCCCGGCATCTTGGCTCTCACCAAACAGTATTTTCTGGGCCTCCGCTAAACCGTCGCTCCGGGAATTACCTCCGAGAATCTTCCTGAAATCTTCATGTATGGCCTGATTGTCATCAATAATCAAAATCCGTCTGTTCATGTCAGGCACGATGTCAGTCATCGAAACACGATTCCTCTTTCTCCGATAATAAGACCCTTGAGGTCATGGAGAATCTTAAAAGTCCGTATCCTTATTTTCTCGGTCGGACACCTGGTACTCTTGAATAGAGAACAGGGATTGCTTCTCCATTCCTACTCCGACAGATTCAGCCTTATCCAGCAAGACATGAATAGGAAAAAGTCAGACACCATTCATCTTAGCCCTTTCTATGGGCAAGACTCGTGGGCATTAAGGGCGAAACCGACTCACCTACCGCTAACGTCATTCACCATGACACCATTAATAAACCACTGAGAAATGCCGAAGACGAAGAGAGACACGTGTAGTCTCTGACTGAGAGAGTCGTACCCTCTGTACTCCACTTTGGATAGCAGGACTCCACAACAATCATTTCCAGGTAGCGACATTCACTCATCACTACAGTCGAGGACATAGTGACGAATTCCAGTACATCAGTATCAAAAGACTGTACGAATTTGGACATTCTCAAGAATGTGCTGGACTCATCACCATTTCCGATGGTCCTGATCGATTCATACGGCACAATTGCCATGGCCAATTGGTCCGCAGAATCGCTCCTGTGCTATGAACCCCAACAACTGGCCGAACAACCCATTGAATCGTTGTTTACAACATTGGCGAATGCGACCACACATCCTCACGGCTCTTCTCCATTTATTCAACTTTGGCGAGGATCGTTAGAAAAACAACAAGAACTCACGGCATTACGGAAAGACGGCGACCAATTTCCCGTTGAAGTGACCTTATATCCTCGCAAAACAACCGCAGGGCTTTATCTGCTCGTGACGCTCATTGATGCCACAGAACGAAAGTGGGCCAAAAGCGAATTCGACCGATTAAGTCTGCATCAACAATACATCCTGCAGTCAGCAGGGGAAGGTATCTACGGATTAAATTTGAACGGCCAATTAACCTTTATCAATCCGGCTGGGGTGAACATGGTGGGGTGGAAGGCAGAGGAAATCTTGGGACAGCCGCAACATTCGGCATTCGATCATGGCCGTCTTGATACACCATGCCGCAACTCCGAGGCATGCCATATCGTGGCGGCATTCCGGGATAGCGCGATACATCATGTTGATGACGAAGTCTTCTGGCGAAAAGACGGTACCTGCTTCCCTGTCGAATACACCAGTACGCCTCTACACGATGAAACAGACAGAGTCATTGGGGCTGTGGTGACATTTCGTGATATCACACAACGCAAACTAATGGAAAAAGCCGATCATGACCTACGAGTCATGAAGGACGAATTCATTGCCACAGCCTCTCACGAACTCAAAACCCCCATTGCCTCGCTTCGAGGCTTCATGAAGCTTATCCTTCATGGAAAAGTTACCGATCCCGTTGTTCAACAAGAATTTTTGGCTCGAGCCAACCAAGATGTCGAGCGACTGCTTACGTTGATTCACAACTTGCTGGATACATCAAAACTTGAAACCGGAGTGAGTCAGTTTTTATTGGAAGACGTGGAACTGAAGGTTATGTTCACCGACACATTTGCAACCCTCGAGCCGCTTGCCAAGAATAAAGATATTCGCCTCCGGCAGGAATTACCATCCGAACCCATCTTCGTCAAAGTCGATCGACAAGCATTCCAACGCGTACTGGAAAACTTACTGAGTAACGCTATCAAGTTTTCTGACCCACAGCACCCTGTTCTCGTGACAGCGAAACAGACCACAGATGAGACCGTGATTCACGTCATTGACCACGGTCCAGGGTTTCCTCAAGAGGAGGCCAATCGCCTATTCGAAAAGTTTTATCAGGCGAAAAGCCTCACCAAGCGAGCTGACGGCGGTTCGGGCCTTGGCTTATTTATCGCGAAAAAAATCATTGAAGGACATGGCGGACAGATTTCAGTAGAAAGCACAGTCGGACATGGAGCCACCTTCACCATTTCCCTGCCGACTCGGGAAATCACAACATCGATGAACAATGAGGAGATCTCTTATGACTGACAGGATCATGATCGTTGACGATGAACCAAACTTTTTACGCATGCTTGAATTCACCCTGCAGTCCGAAGGGTACGAGGTCGTCACGGCAGAAACAGGAAGGGAAGGCATAGAGAAGATTCAAGCTGCACAACCTCATCTCGCCATTCTTGATGTTTCATTACCCGATATCAGTGGAATAGAACTGTGCGAGCATCTTCGTCAAGACCCAAAGACCGTTGACATTCCAGTCATCATGTTAAGCGCTCGCTCACAAACATACGATAAGATTAAAGGGTTACGGGCTGGATCTGACGAATATGTGACGAAACCCATTGATCCGGAAGAAATCGTCGCACGAGTCGAAGCTCTGCTGAGTCGCAGCCGTCACTTACGGCAATCAAGTGCTGCATCAATGAAAAAAGGGAAAATTTTTGCGTTCATGGGGAGCACCGGTGGAGTTGGGGCCACGACCGTCGCACTCAACATTGCCGCCGCGTTGAGCCAGCGATCCCCTGATACCGCGATCATTGAATATCGACCGTACACGGGAACCACGGCCCTTCAACTTGGCATGACGCCAGAGCGCACGCTAGGAGACCTTCTCGCTCTCGAGACTGATGATATCACACATCAACACCTTGACCGGCATTTGTCTACCCATGCCAGCGGCATGCGAGTGCTCTGTGCATCACAATCTCCGCAGGAATATCGAGAGCTTCTCCCTGATCATACGGAATCCATTCTGCAAGGGTTAGCGGAAATCATGGACTATTCCATTCTTGACTTACCCTCAATACCGCTTGCCGTCTTGCCAACGGTTCTTCAGCATTGTCATGTCTTGTCTTGCGTCATTGAACCAGAACCCATCTCGCTCGCCTGCGCTAAAAATCTCATGCAGTTACTACAAGCATGGGGAAATACTCCCATTCGTGTCGTGCTCGTCAATCACGGACGCTCCTCTTCAAGTCTTTCGCTTTCAGAAGTGAAACGTCAACTCAACTGTGAAATCCTGGGCGTGATGACTCCCGCCGCCGAACTGTGTGTGAAAGCCTGTAACACACAAACACCTGTCGTCCTCTCCCATCCCAATAGCCTCGCAGCCAACGCCCTCCTTGAAATGACAGATCGACTCGTCGAAGAGCATGTCATGGCGCTCGCATAACGAAACCTCGCGATAGCGTTGCCTCGTGTTACTGTCGAGTAAACCAGACCCAGACAATCATTTCTTGCCGAACATTTGGAGGGAGTGGATCACGAAGCAAGACTTTTACGGGATGGGCAAGTTGAGGAAGGTGCGATGGAGAGCGAGCTTTATCGGGACCGACGCGAAAGATATCCTCTGTTCTTCGTTGAGAGGGGTAAAGCATCGCAACATAGCCCTCCAAGTAATCATCTGACACACCTTTGATTTTGACCCATGCTTCTTGGTCTGGGGAAATTTCGGAAAAGACGTCACCTTCAACATACGCCTCTGCCCACACTTCTTTCGGATCCATCAGACCGACGACGGTGTCGTTATGATCCACGACTTCTCCTACGGTCCGTGGCAACCATGACACAATACCTGCCTGTGCAGCCGTCACCTCCAATTCACTCAACTGCGACCTCACAGACTCCACATCCGCCTCCGCTTGCTGAACATCTAAACGAAGCAGAGCAAGATTATTTTTCGTTTTTTCCCGCTCATGCCTGTACGCTTTCAGTTCTTGATCCCAAAGAGCCTTCGCCCCTTGCATCGCGGCCGCCGCCTTGGCAAGACGAGCTTCAACAGCCAGAAATTCAGCCTGAACCGTCTCAAATTCCAACGTGGACTGCTCCCATTCTCCAATAGTGAGTGCTTGAAGAAGGTACAGGCGCTTGGTACGATCCTGGACTTGTTGCATGTGCTCGAAATTGATCCGCGCCTTATCAAGATCTGCTTGCGCTTCGTGATATTCGTGGCGAGCAACAGTATAGTGTTCCTCACTTTGAAGGAGATGCATGCGAGAGGCTGGATCTAAACCAATGCTCTCAAATAGTCTCAAACGAGCACGAGCCTGTTCTTCAGCAGCTTGAACCTTCTTCAGTTCGCTTTGTATCTCCCAGTCATCAAGTTTCACTAACACCTGCCCCTGTTTCACGGTGTCACCCTCTCGAACATGAATCGACGCCACTCGCCCTTTCAGAGGTGAGGTAATATAGGCCTGTTGGAACATCATGCGACCTGTCGTCATGATCCACTGCGACTCCCAATACCAGTAGCCCATCCCAGCAAGGAGAATAAGGCCAAGCACGACAAAGAACCAATGTCGAGGATTCATTTTTCGAGACACAGATCGCTGGAGGACATGAGAAGATGCCGAAGAAGAAGCCGTATCAGACTTTGTAGGCGAAGGCTGATCGATTGGAGGCGAATCGACAAGAGGCGCCGGGGAAGTTGGGTGATTGCCATTACGAAGTCGCATTATATGTATACCCTCTCCAATCGATCACGACCTGAAAGTACCAAAGGCAGAGTGCCAAGCATTGCCCGCTTCATAACGCGACGAGTGCCTCGGAAAGCAAAAGCCGTTGGTACCGGCGATAATCATGTATGGCAATCCCGAACGATTCAACCTCACCTGAAAGTTGAGTGTGAATGTGTTCACCAAGACCTTGCCATTGAAATTCCATACTCCGATCAACGTCATCCGATGTCGCAATATGGCGTGGATCGGCACTCACGCCAACCCATAGTCGTTTCTGGTGACGTTTGGCATAACCAATTTCATCCTGAAGCGCTTTTACAATTTTCCGAGGATGATCGTGATAGGCCATAACCGCCACGTCATCGACACGACTCCACACCGCCTCCATCAACGTCCCGTTCTCATACGATTCCTTATCAAGCCAGGATGGAATATCAACAACCAGAGGTAAGGCTGCCGACGCAGTCATGTGATGAGCCCAGTCAAAAAAGTCCACGTATTGCATGATGAGAGCTTGACGGTCCGAGGTATCCCATTCCGGCAACGTATAGGGCTCGACATCAAGATGAATGGCATCAAATCTGGCATCGTCATGCTGTTGATTATAGTGAACGATGCCTTGAATAAATTCATGAGCCGCTTGTCGGCCTTCAGGCAACACCCATGAAGGGTCTCCATTTAACGCATGAACATGCAATCCATTCTGGTGCGCTTGCGTGATAAAGGGCTTGTAGAGATCAGAGGCATCATGTATCCGATTTTTTGAAACGGAAAGAAAGATCGTTTGGATGTTCCGAAGCTTCACAAAATCTAGGAAAAACTTGCGTTGCTCGCGATTGTCTAAAAAGTCTGGCTGCCAAACCCACAAGGCTCGATCAAACAAGGCAGTTGGTGGAGCCGACGGAAGGATGCGCATGTTCGACGACTCTTTCACAGGGAGAAATTCCATGCCCTGCAAACTCAATCCAC
Source organism: Nitrospirales bacterium (assembly GCA_021604005.1). Classification (GTDB taxonomy): domain Bacteria; phylum Nitrospirota; class Nitrospiria; order Nitrospirales; family UBA8639; genus JAGQKC01. Next base: position 109,611 of record BQIV01000005.1, read on the forward strand.
TGGAGTAGCGTAAATCCAACGTTGCCTGCTGAATGGCCAAGTGTTGGGTCGCCTCCTGTTCAACGGTCTTCAAGTAATTCATCCGTGCCTCAAGAAGCGTCAAGCGATCCTTCGCCTTTCCCAACCGTTCCTGCTCTTCCAAGATATGTAGTTCTTGTTGGCGATGTGTTTTTTCAGCTCGAATCCACTTGAGGGTAGCATGAGCACTCCGAAGATCTTCATACGCCGTGACGACATTGACCGTAATTTCTCCCTGGAGACGGCTCCACTCCATTTCAAGCACATCGATAAAGGCCTGCTCTCGATCAGATCGTGCTCGCTGTAGCGGCCAGATCAAAAGCGGTGCGCTGATTCGCGCTCCTAAGGTAAATCCTTGAAAAAATCCGCCTCGCCTTCCGCTCCCCCCCGCCCCATACGATCCTTGCAAGTCAACACGAGGAAGCGACCAGAATGTTTCCCGTTTCGTCGCATAGGCTTGCTGAATATGAGCAAGGGCTTGAACCAGCTGCGGATGTTGCTCATTGACTGATTGAATCACTTCTTCAATCTGACCTGGGGTGTCAACGACAAGCGATTTATGCTCATACGCAACGTCCGAAGTTCCCGTTTGGCCCATTACACTCTTGAGGGTGTAGTGCGCGATAGAACGGCGGCTCTTGATCGTTGCGATCTCTTCACGAAGGTCTAACACGTGATCACGGAGTCTGGGGATATCCCGAGGCGACTGGCGACCATGATTGACAAGCAAAGCCCCCACACGCTTCGACTCCAAAGCCAACACCAACGCCGACTCTTTCAGAGGCAAGAGACCCTCGGCATTGAGAAGCGTCAGATATTCGGACGCGGCACGACGAAGCACAGCCGCCCGCACATCACTATACTGGGCAATCGCTGCAATCAAATCCTCCTCAGCCTGGCTCATCCGCTCAGCTCGTTTGACAATTCCATCGATAATGGATTGCGTCAATCGTACAAAGATGCCGCTTGGGATAAACCGTGTAAGCACACTGAACTCAGGGGTAAAGCTGACGTTGGCCTCTCGTAATTCAGCTCGCGCAGCAATGACGCGAAAAAGGGCTTGTCGAATTTCCGGATTTTGATACTCGACAATTTTCAGCAATTGCTCAGGAGACATCGAAGAGAACGAAGAAGAGATGTCTGTATTACGCAACGGGTCTTCTTCGTCTGTTGAGTCACCACGTTCTTGATGAATCGCATCAAGTAAGTCCTGCGCACGTAAATCACGCACATCAGTGGGTTCGACTTGATAAAGAAGCTCAGCCGCCTGCATCAACTCACCTTGCGCATAGGCCATCAGCGCTTGATCAAAAAGCGCCACACCAGGCGAAGGGACTGGACGAGAAACACCAACGGTCGAACAGCCCTCTAACAGCAACAAGACAAAGACTACCCAGAAGACCTGCCTCCAGATCGTGTTGAGCGTGTTCACTCTAGGGTCTTGGATAGAATACATCTTTTTCACAACAATTAATGTAAAGGGACTTGCTGCCTAACCTTCTCAGGGGCAAAGGGATCGTGATACGACGTTCGGAAAAATATTTCTTGAACGCAGGCGACAATCCGAACAATTTTTTCAATAATCCGATACAGCACCATCCCAGGTATGACGCTGATCAATCTCCAATCTGAGGCAAACCGTCCGGAGACTTGTAATGCAATAAGAATCTGAAGGAATTTTGCCGCACTGAACATAATCAGATTGATGACAAAAATGACGATGTAATTATGATGTTCGAACAACATGAGCTGAATCATGTAGACAAGCCAAATTCCAGCCAGTCCAACAGAAAATGCTAAGGTATCCAGAAACGACACAATATTCTGCACATTGAAATGATCACTGTAGATATTAAACGTGTCTCGATGCTTTCGAATCCGATTTCTAATGATATTGCGATTCCAACGTAACCGCTGACGAACCCATTTCTCCCATGTAAGCGGAGCGTTCGTTAAGCAAATCGCCTTCGGGGCAAAGGCAACCTGTTTCCCCATTTTCCGAATCCGAATCGTTAAATCCGAATCGTTGCCTGGCCCCGGTTCGTGCCAACCAACGCGTTCCACCAAAGATCGGCGAAACGCACCGAAAGCACCCGATACAATCCCAAGGATTCCCATACCTGCTCGAAACTGCCGTCCCACGGTGATTCCACAGAGGTATTCAAATCCCTGAAGACGGGTGAGAAGGTTCGTATATAAATTTCTGACGCCAACATTCCCACCAACGGCACCCACATTTTCATCTTGAAATGGTTGTAAAATATGTCGAATAGCTCGGCGATCAAGCGACGAGTCCGAATCCATGAACACAAGATAGTCACCCCGCGCCACACGGCACCCATAGGTTAACGCCCCAGATTTCCCTTGCCGATTTTCCATCGGAAACAAACGAATAGCCCCTTCTGCAGCCAATTTCCTACAGATATCTAGGGTATGATCTGTGGATCCATCATCAACCACGATAATTTCGATATTGGGATAGTCTTGTTCCTGTAAAGAACGAACAGACGCTTCGATCGTTCCTCCTTCGTTTAAGACCGACATGATCACCGAAACCTGGGGGGGAGGTTTCGTCGGACATGGAAAGGGCTCGCATACCTGCTTTTGAAATGATTTGCACAAGACATAGACATCAACAAACAGGTATCGATTAAGTTCAATTAAAAAAAAAGGCCAAAACAATCCAATTAAATGCGGCAAGCCTGAATGGAGAATTTCGTGCAACCCATCATCAAAATCAATGAAGAACCGCTGCAATTCTATGACGATGACTTCCATGGGTCGTGTCCCGACAGTTAGCTAGACAGAAGGTTCCGAGGAACCAAGCGCCAACCTTTCTTCCTCCTGGACTTTCGTCCAGACGAGTTGAATCATCTGATCTGCGCTTTCAATGTCTGTTGAAAACACACTCCATCCCATCGCCATATGGATAATAGAGCCAAGCTGTTGAAGCGAACGCTCTCGAATATGACTGCGTATGCGTTCTCCGATATCAATCGCGTGATCTTCTATCGTCTCAGGCAACAACAGAACAAAGTTTTGCTCTTGATAGATCGATACAATATCGCAGTCACGGCTCAACTCTTTGACCCACGTTGCCAAAGACTTCAAGACATTCCGCACCGCATCCGTTCCACCTTCCTCTTCATATTGTCCGAGGCAGTCGGGACGCATCATCAATATGGAAAATGGACGATCATAGCGAGTCGCACGATGAATCTCGCGAACCAATTGTTCTCGGAAATATTGAAATGTATACAGTTCAAGGCCGTGATCGATGACAAGCATGCCACCTTTTTCACCATAGATACTTTCTTGAGATGCAGCCAAAATCCCACGTTCCGTTAACTGATAGGCATAAATTCTTTCAATAAGCGCTCGATCAACATGAAACGATTCCCCGCAAGCCAGCGAGAGACACGAGGTCACCGCCTCAGGGAACAAGGCCGCACACGCGTGACACCGGAAATTGGTGGAGGCCCGTTCATAATCAACTCCGAGATGACGAAGTTGGTTCTGACATTTCGGGCAAATTAATTGCGTTCCCTTATGAAACTCATCTTCGTACGATAAATATCCACAGGCGTAGTGATGGAGCATTTCGACCAACTCGATATGATGACTTGAGCAGTCCGGACACGTTTCCCGGAAATTTAAGGCGAAATGCTTACACGATGGGCAGAGGTGAACCTTGTCATGTAATTCCCGTTTAAACAATCCCAAATCAACAAGCTCATTCAGCACATCGAACTCCTGCCCAATTGGCACCCGTAGCGTTTCATGAGCCTCGAGCACTTGATACCCTATTGGAGAGTCGATGCACGGCACCGGCACAAGCTTGTCCACCTGTTTCTCAATCATGAAATGTAAGAGATGAATTCGTCGATCACTCATAATGAATCCTGTGTAGTCTTTCAAACTACACAGCCTATGCGCTCATCATGCGTTTGTGGACTACGTTCAGGACGCAGTCACTGTGTACGCATGGGGAGCCCCTAAGACAAAAATATTGAGGAAAAATAAGGCTTTCGTTCCTGTTCTCGGAACACAGAAGACGAAACTTAAGAATTGGCAGCTATTTCCAGGGTCTCTCAACTAGTCATTCTCTGTTTACGAAGACCGTTAGACGAATTGCCATAAGCCTCGCTCTGTCCTATCCTCAGATATATTGGGTAGATATGTTCACACGACACTCAAAGAATGAGTGCGACTTCACCCTTAACTCGGGAGGCTAGGATGGCCAAGAAATCATTAAGGGCAATTGTCATAATTGGCCTCGTTACGTTGACCCTACCAATATCCGCTTCAGCAATTACCTTAGACTTCCAAGGTGCGTTTGATTTTGACGGCGCCGATGGTATTGCGTTCAACCCGACAAGCGGAAACCTCTTTCTGGCACAAACGTTTTTTGATATTAACGATGATGCCATTCAAACCAGAGTTGTCGAAGTTACGACCTCTGGAACAGAAGTCTTAACGTTTAATCCTGAATTGCATGGCTTGACCGATGTCCAAGGGCTCAGTTTTCTTCCAAGCCCAAATGCAAATTTGCTCCTTACTGAACAGGACACTCCTCAAGGCGGGGTGTTGGAATTTACAACGACAGGCGATCCAGTTCCACTCGGCATTAACTTTTCGACGCTCCCGACGAGTGACGATGGCGATGGAGTCATTTTTCATTCGGGAACAAACACGGTATTTATCGCCGATGACTTGACTGAAAGCATTTACGAATTCAACACCTCGGGTGGGCTCCTAAACACTATTTCGACTCCAGGAATTCTTCCAGACTTCATTGATCCTGAAGGCATCACCTTTGATCCGGAAACCGGCAACTTGTTGGTCGTCGACGCCGTCGCAGGCACAAGAAGTCTCTATGAATTGACAACCGCCGGCGCACTCGTCTCGTCTGTGGATTTAGAGGCCTTAACCGGATTCGCTGACCCTGAAGGCGTGACAATTGATCGAAGCACAAACACGCTCTATGTCGCCTTCGATCGTGATGATAAAATTGGAGCCTTTTCGATACAGCCAAGCCAGCCAGTCCCAGAACCCAGCACCGGATGGCTTGTTGGGCCAGCGATCGCAGGGCTTTTAGCTTGGAGAATACGTCAAAGGAGAAGATATATCGCCTAGAAACCTGTTGTCACTCGACAAGATGTGGGGTAGGGACTGCATCGCATTGTGTCTTTTTGGAAAAGGACAATCATCATACATCGGGAGGCATGGCAACAGGCAAGGTTAAGATAAATATTGCTCCGCATCCTTCACCACCGCTTCGCACATGCAGCGACCCTCCCATGTTTTTGGCCAAGAGGGCCCCGCTGTGGAGGCCAAATCCATGACCGTCTTTCTTGGTCGTAAAGCCTTGAGAAAAAATATGCGTCAACTGACCAGGAGGAATTCCTACGCCTGTATCCGCAACTTCGAGTTGGACCATACTCCAGTCACGTGCCGCTGGCCCAATTCGAACTGTGAGTATTTTTCGTGGGCTCTTCTGCATCGCTTGGGTACTGTTACGTATTAAATTCACTAAAATTTGTAACGTTTGATGCTTATCGACCATCACTTCTTCTGTGTTGACAAATTCCCGCACAATTTCTCCACCCAATTTCTCTAAGAGCACCTTATTGATCGTCAAGGCTTGCTCCATGAGGTCAGCCAACATCACGGGTTCATGCAGGCCTCCAGCCTTGACCATACCTTGCTGCATCGCCACACATTGCTTCGCATGCTCTGCACTCTCCACCAATGACTCCAGTTCATGGAGCGTCACCTGCTGCTCATCGATCAGATGGTCCGCTAACTGCGCAAGATAGCCTGGAATCTGCCGGCCTTTCGGATCGTGAGACACATAGGCATTGAGATCATCCATGTGGGTATTAAGCATGTGTGAAATTTTCCGCACATCGCCCACAAGGGATTGCCGTAGCGTCGTCCCCATGATTCCCACAGAGACATTAATACTGTTCAGGACATTGCCCACATTATGAAGTACGCTGGTCGCCACATCGGCCATACCTAGGCGACGAGAGGTCTCAACGAGTTGATCATGAAACTGCCGCCGCTCGTTTTCGAGACGCTTGCGTTCGGTAATGTCGTGCGCCACACACACCAATCCCTGTATCACGCCTCTCTCATCTTTCATGAGGGAACCGGACAGTGCCATGGGGATCGACTCGCCATTTTTGGCAAGATACGTCGTTTCAACATTACTGACCACCCCCTGAAAATACAACGCTTCCATAATAGGGCCTTGCGTCAATTCTTCGCCAAAGATCTTACTCGGACATTCCTCCAACAACTCGTCTTCTTCGTAGCCAAGCAACATCAATAACGAGCGATTCACCGCCTCAATGGTCATATTCGCATTAATCACCAGTAACGTATCGGCCATGGATCTGATGATGTTTTCCATATGAGTCTTAGCGGCGGAAAGCTCATCTTTCGCTTTCGCCAGTTCACCATTCTTTCGCGCTAAATCTTTGGCTGTCCCCCCATACATTCCCTCATTCCTTTGACACTCACGAGCATGGACCGCGCCAGCATGTCCTTCGTGCAACGGCAGCGATTGTTCATCAGGAATGGGGCACTCACCATCGAATTGGGGGCTTCTGCATTGAGAGAGGCACCATTTGTGCGTCAGAACCATAGCCATTTGAAAAACATCGATCGCGTGAAATGGCTTACGCAACACTAAGAATTGTTCTCGATGTGTCCCTTCTTCTATCTCGACATCCGACACATGCTCCACACTGTCCGTACAGAGGACACATTGAAGCAAGGGGTCAACGTTCAAATATTGTACAAGCATGCGTCCTGCCGACCACTCTGACATCGCATTCAGATCGATAAATACAACCGCAAAGGGACAGTTGGCTTCCACTGCGTGTTGAATCATGGCGATGCCGGCCTCGCTACATTCCACATTGTGTATGTCAAAACTTGGCCAACGGGAGAAAAATGCAGGAGTACGCAACGCCGCACCATTGGGCTGTGAACGATGTACCGAATCCGCGATCGGTGTCTGATCCAACATTTGACGAACATCCGAAGAAAAGCCCGGATTGTCACCGACAACCAATATTCGGCTTCTTATTCCTTGCAGAACGTTCACGCCACACATCCCCCTCTGAATCGATCCAGAAATTGACACATTGCGACATTTGCCATACCTAATTCAGGTGGACATGTTTGACGCGCTGCAGATTGTGCACAGGATGCCCCTTTGACCAGTATTTCGTTAATCCCTGCATAAGCTCTAAATATCCATCTAAACTATTGGGTTTGGTCACAAACGAGTGGGCTCCCAAGTTATACGCACTATCGATATGTTTGGCAACGCGTGAGGTCGTTAATACCAACACAGGAATATCCTGCAACGCGTGATCAGATTTAATTTCGACCAGTGCAGAGCATCCGTCTTTTTTGGGCATGTTCAAATCCAAAATAATCAGGCCGGGACGCGGTGAGGTTACCGGATCACCATAGGTCCCACGATGCGTTAAATAATTCATCAGCTCTTCGCCATCATGAACGAACCGCAATTCCTTTCCGAGTCGGCATTCATCCCAAGCCGCCTGGGCAACTAAACAGTCATCCGTGCTATCATCCGCCATTAACACAATGAAGGGAACGGCTTGCATACAAGTACTCATCATCACACCCTCCTTTTTAACTCATGAAATCTGGTCGTCCGAGATTCAATCATGTGCGTGTGTTGTCGATAGGTTTTCTCCCACTACCCTTCTCCTTTACACACTGGCTTTGTTGCATGTCTGCATGCAACTCGGACTTCAACACGGAATAATTATGAGACAAGACAACTTTGGCATGAACATATTGTGATAGTGGAATAATAGGGTCAGCCCATGATACGCGCTGCTCATTGTGGCAAGTCATACGACTGTTGCCCAAAGCCGAGTCCACGTTAAGGAGATTGCAACCAGGATGGAGAGAGCGGTCTATCGTCTAGACTGAGCAAGGATAGGAAACTGGAGGGAGAAGCGCGAGACTCCAAGGTCTTCGCCTATCACGTCGATAAACGCAAGAGATCTTGACGCTTCAGAGACCAGTGTGGCGGCCAGGCGAACCCCGGGAATATCATGATCCCAACTCAGGTCCCTTAGCTTTGCGTCTTACCTTCTCAGGTAGTTTGCCCTGTGCACCCTGTTGTCTCTTGTATCGGCAATCTACACGATTTCTTGAGGAGAACATTCGTCAAAATTGTCTATGCGCAGCAGGACTTATGCCACAACCAGACACCTTCATCACTCAAGACTATCGCAAATCCACATACGGTCCAAACAGGAATATACGATGAACTCCGCGCGGTACCGCCTGAACGTAAGGAAGGTTATGCCCGCCTGTATGACCTGCAGGCGATTGACGGTTCGGGAAATCCGGATTCAGTGCGACGACATGCAGATTCGGCATAACTGAAACGGCTATAGCATGTATGACTACACGTGATAGGAACGTGCACACATTTCAGCCTCATGACCAGCCTCGGTAGGACGGCCCGCCGGTAGGGTAATCAGAAAGGTAGATCCTTGTCCAAGCCGGCTCTGCACGGTGATCGTGCCCCCGCAACGATCGACGATTTTCTTACAGACAGCAAGGCCAACACCCGTCCCTTCGAATTCGTCTCTCCGATGGAGACGTTTGAACATTCCAAAAATACGGTCTGTATACTGACTATCTATCCCAATACCGTCATCTTCGATTCGGAGCTGACACAACACATCAGAACGCCGTCCGTCGTGTTGACGTCGCTCATTCATGAGACTGGCCGATATGCGAACGACGGGGGCTTCATTAGGTTTATGAAATTTCAATGCGTTTCCGATTACGTTTTGCAATAATTGCCGCAATTGCGTTCGGTCAAACTCAATCACAGGAAGTTCCTCAACTTCTATCCTTGCCTGAGACTCCTCAATACGAACCGCAAAATCATGCAGAATCTCGTTAACCACCTCACCAAGCGCAACTGAGTCAACCTGTCGCTCTTGATGTTCCAAGCGCGAATACACAAGCAAATCTTGGATAAGATGCTGCATTCGGTCCGAGGCCTTGAGAATACGCCCCAAAAACTCGTGTCCCGTCTCATGTAACGCCTCTCCACACTTCACCCGTAATAAATCGCTAAAAACTTGGATTGTGTGAAGCGGTTCTTGCAAGTCATGGGCAGCCACGGAGGCGAACTGATCAAGCTCATGGTTTGATCGCACCAATTCTTCGGTTTTACACCGAAGCGCAAGTTCGGCACGCTCTCGTTCATGCACTTCGATCAACGCCTGATCCCGCGCTTCCCTGAGATCGTTGTTCCGTTGCTCCAAATCTCGAATCGACTTCGCCAGTTGTGTTTCTATCACTTGCCGGCGAAGCACATCATGTTCTAATTGCGCATTCGCAGCATGGAGTTCCGCCATCCGTTGATCCACAAGATGCTCTAACTCTCCAAGGCGGAGCTTGGCATATCCTGCCCAATGCCATTTGTGTGTGAGCGAATTTGCTAATTGGCGAACTTCGATTGGATCAAATGGTTTTCGAAGAATGAGGAGTTGATCACGGTGTCCTAAGCGGGGAATCACTTCATCCCATGGATGGTCTGAGAATGCGGTACAGATCACAGCCTGAATGGCGGAATCAATTTCCCAAATCCGTTCGATCGTTTCGACGCCATCCCACCCGGACGGCATTCGCATATCCACAAACAGCACAGCATACGGTTTTCCCTGCTCTACAGCCGTTTTGACGAGCTCATACCCCGCAACACCCTGATCGGCACTGTCGACCAAAAACGATTCTTGATAGGGTATGGTCACGCCATCGTCAAATAATACGGCATGCGCAGCATGCATCGCGGAATCCGCAGTTGGCGAACCTAAGACTTTTCGGTAATCGTCAATGATGGCAGGATTATCATCAATCACCAAAATACGTCGATTGAGAGTAAGCGCGTCAGGCATACTGAGCCGCCTCCGTTCTGAATGCAAGATTCAGAGTCAAAGGGAATTTCTCGTTATCACCATGTTTGCCCGTTGGTGACCCCATGCGGCATCTGACGTAGACCCAGAGAACAGCACAATACAGACCAACCCCACGGGGTTGCATTCCGATTACACTTGAGTTTCGCAACGCCAGAATCTTGCACTCTGCACCACACACAAGTAATTTAACGATACGGAGCCGTTCGTCAACACATGAGAAGACCGCTGCCGTCAATCACCTGTCACAGGTGGCACAACCATTGCCAATTGAATTTGTTCAGCCTCCCGTTGCAATTCCTCCGCACGTTCATCGGCCAGTTGAGCCATCAGGTCGAATTGACCTTTGTCATGTTGAGCTTGATGCCATCGTTTGGTCAAAGAAGTGGCCAACTGCCAAACTTCAATATTATCAAATGGTTTCCGAAGGATAAGGAGCTGGTCATTTTTAGGTAATCGCTCCATGACTTGATCCCAATCATGGTCGGAAAATGCCGTGCAAATGACAACCTGTAAATTTCCGTCTACTTCCCAGAGATGCTCGATTGTTTCCACGCCGTCCCAGCCAGGCGGCATTCGCATGTCGACAAAGGCCACAGCATACGGCTTCCCCTGTCGAACAGCCTGTTGGACCATCCTATGCCCTTCCTGCCCTTGATCGGCAAAATCGAGGTCAAAGGTCTCGACAGCCTGTTGTACTGGAACATCATCAAACAGTCCTCCCCGTGCCTCATGAAGCAACGTTGCATCGAACCCTTGACACAAGATCTTGCGAAAATCTTCGTGGATGGCCACGTTGTCGTCAATCACAAGAATCCGCCGATTCGTCTGAATACTCTCCGTCATGAGTTGACCTCCATTGCAACAACAGGGAATTCAAAGTGAAACACTCGTCAGAACCCATTCTCCGGTCCTGCCGCAAGCAGCCCAGGTTTATACATACCGTCGGACCTGAAGAGCCAAATCTTAAGATCTCTAGCAACATCAGTATGCTTGGACACAGGCGTTGAACGACCCGGATGAACCTGACGGGCAATCAATAGAAGAGAGAATTCCTGCAACCATGAGAATATGTAAGGTTGGAACACAGTAACATTCGGGCAAGATACAGAGCTGTATTCGGTTAAGAATAAGGCTCTGCCATCTCTAATCTCATGGGGAAAAGACGGCTTGGCGTTTTGATATTATGAAACTTCTTGTTTCCTGGCCCAGGGAGAGAGAATTGGGGGTTGCGCTTGTGTGGGAGAAGCTCCCGCCCCCTCTTGCTTTAGTCGACGTACCGTTTTCTTAGCCATTTTTTGGGCATGGCGATTGATGCATCGACGCATTCGCCAATACGACACTATCGGCCTCACTGTGCGGGGCGTTCCACCATCTACAAGCTGAAGAGTCACAAGACTACGTAGCGTATCTCGTTGAACCACCGGATAGGTCAGGGTGTAAGAATGGCCCCATTGATCCCGATAATAAATCGATAAGCGAATACTATCCCGTTTTTCTTGAAGCAATGGTGACGTAGGATTGGCCTTAATCCACACCTCATGCTCCTGGCTTCCTACGGCCATGACAGGTATCACAGGTAACGGTTCAACACCTTCTGCTCCATGCACCGTCACACGAATGTCAGAAGCCTGTGACCCTCCAAAATTTTGTAAGTATACTTTTAAAATGTCTTCTCTATTCGAATAGATCGTTGTGCTCTTTGTAATGTGCACATCAGGTTGCAGGGCTTGAAATGCACGTTGCGTTCTTTCCACTGTACCCAAGTAGCGCAGATACAGGACGGAGAGAGCAATGAGCCCTAGTCCAACCACAAGAAGTAGGTTTACGGCAGTGGGTGTAAGAGTCAATGGCATATCCATACACACATATCCTCTCTCTCGAGCACCTCTTTAATTCATCATGAGCAAACCTAGCAGACTCATAAAAGCTTTCATGTTCATTCCCGAACACCATGCGACTGCTGGAACTAAATGGAGCAAGAATAGCGCCAACATTCTTTCGAAAAAAGAATCGTCAGGATCTCCCGGTAACGCCTCACGACCCACACCATCGATCAGTATCATCTCCGACACACTGAATCACGTTTTTGACGAGAGTGAGTCAATACGGAAAAATGCCCGACGTTCTCAATTTGTACAACGGGACACGAGAATGTCAGAACGAAACTAAGCAACAAAAAATAGGAATAACCGAGCAAAAGGCGGCGCGAGGAAATGGTTAGGATACTTTACATCGAAGAGGTGTTGAACAACTGACTACACCACGCCAGTATTATGACTGCACACATCACGCTGACGCGTGAGGCGACAAGAAAATTTTCTAGAATGTTTGACAAAATAGGGACATTTGTTCTTCCACTCCGTAAACCCATTGCACAGAAAAAATGGCCCGACTTTTGCTCGCTTCAGGAGACATGTCTATACAACACACTACAACTACATATCCGTGGCAACAGCCCAAAGATGTCCAGACCTCTCTCACCCCCAACACTCCAGGGGTAAGTAGTTTTCAGCATTCCCAAATCGAATTGATCACGGCATTGCTTGACCCCTGTCTTACCGTTGGAGAAGCAACCTTACACGCTCTCATCCAACGTCATCATCCACCCAACCGACCTGGCTGACCTGCCAGAACGTACGCCTGCATCGTCTAAGGATCACACCTTCCGAACCTTCTCTTCGAGGCTTGCCATCGTTCTATTAGCCATACAGTCTATGAATACGAATCGGTAAATTTTCGGGCATTGTGGTACAATTCACAGAAACATATACCTGTCTCAACAGATAATCATGGACAGAGGCTTTGTGTGCCTTCGCCTATCTGTCCACTTGGACATAACAAATTTTCCGCCGGACAATCAGCTATTCTTTCTCTCATGCATAGACAATGGCATGAATCAATACCGCCTAATCGCACCTAAAGGAAAAGCCTGATACAATTGACTGAACACACTGTTAAGAACCTGAGTTTGTTCCACCCTGCCAATACGTAGCATGACCTTACCCTGTTCATATCCAACGGACGTATGACCTCATCATCCTCACCACATCCACTTCGCGGCCTCCTCATTACACAGTTTTGCGGAGCATTTAACGACAATGCCTGGAAACTCATGGTGGCCCTCCTAGCCATCAAACAGGTCTCCAGTGAGCTAGGGGGTACCGGGCCTGAATTTGAGGCAGCAGCTCAGACACACACCACCATCACATTTGTCATATTCACCTTGCCGATGATGATCATCTCCGTCGTTGCCGGCGTTTTCTCAGACCGGTTCAGTAAACGAAGCGTCATCATCGCCATGAAATGGGTTGAAGTCGGATTCATGGCATTGGGCACCGTTGCACTCTTTCATAATCCAGCAGGTGGAATCCTTCCCCTCGTCATTCTGGCAGGGATGGGGGCCCAAAGTGCCCTGTATAGCCCAGCCAAATATGGAATCCTTCCGGAAATCCTACCCCATGAACGTCTGACTGCAGGAAACGGGTCTATCGAATTATGGACATTTGCCGCGATTATCACCGGAACGGCAGCCGGAGGTATTCTTCTTGATATGACCGGCGTGACCACATGGCTCGCAGGATTCTTCCTGACTACCCTCGCCCTTGTAGGCTTGCTCGCCTGTTATGCCATTCCACACGTGCCTCCCGCCCGTTCGGAAGGAGGCGTGTCTGCTACAGTCGCATCGGCATGGACGGCGGTACAATCGGATCAGGTCCTGCGCTTCGGTATTTTGGGCGCGATTATGTTTTGGACGATTGCCAGCTTAGTCGGGCAAGACATTATTATTTACGGGAAAGCGGTCTTAGGACTATCGGACTCTCAGACCGGGCTCCCATTAGCTGCATTTGGTGTGGGGATTGGAATCGGGGCTGTGCTTGCTGGAAAATTATCGGGCCCCAAAGTTGAGTATGGGTTGATCCCGTTAGGCGCCGTTGGACTCAGCCTGTGCTTACTCTGTCTGGGGTTTTCAACTCCGCAGCTTTTCGGCACGCTCCTCTGGATGTGCCTGCTAGGCGTAGCAAGCGGATTCGTCGTGGTTCCGATCAATGCCCTCATTCAATGGCGTGCCCCCCACGACCGGCGTGGCGCGGTTATCGCCATGTCAAACTCCGCGGTATTCAGCGGAGTCTTCATCGGGTCTTTAAGTGCGGGACTGTTCTCGGGAATCGGCATAAGCACCAGTGGCATACTGATCGTGTCCGGAGGATTCACCTTGTGTGCCACCATATGGGGACTGACATTGCTGCCCGATGCATTTCTCCGTGTGGTGTTGAGTCTTTTGACCAATACCTTTTACCGGCTCACGATTGTCCATCGTGAACATGTTCCCCAAGAAGGCGGAGCATTGCTCGTCGCCAACCATGTGTCCTTCATTGACGGATTGTTAATCTTAGCCAGCCTCGACCGCCCGGTACGGTTCATTGTGGACCGGTACTACTACGAACACCCTCTCTTTCGCCGTTTAGCACGCATTATGGGAGCCGTCCCTATCTCCTCGACTGGCACTCCTAGAGAAATCCTCACCGCGCTTCGTGACGCAGGACGTCACTTAGATGAAGGCGATTTGGTATGTATATTTCCAGAAGGTCAAATTACGCGAACGGGAGGGCTCCTCCCGTTCAGACAAGGCTTTGAACGCATCGCCAAAGGCCGGGATGTTCCAATCATCCCGGTTCATCTCGATCGCGTATGGGGAAGCATCTTTAGTTTCATTGGTGGAAAATTCCTCATGAAACTCCCTGAGCGAATTCCATATCCAGTCACCGTGTCGTACGGAGCCCCGCTCCCATCCGACACACCAGCCCACACCGTCCGGCATATTATCCAGGAAATGGGAGAGGCCGCATGGCATCACCGAAAATCCAGCGCGAGACCGTTACACCATTCTTTTGTCTGGGCGATGCGACGTCATCCATTCCGATTCGCCTTTGGAGATCTCACACGTCCACACGTCTCCTGCCTTGAGGCCCTCACTGGCGCCGTCGCGCTCGCGCGAGCACTTCGTCCTCATTGGGATGGACAACACACCGTTGGCATCCTGCTCCCAGCCAGTGTTGCCGGGGCACTCACCAATGTCGCTGCCACGCTTTCAGGACGGACCACGGTCAATCTCAACTTCACCGCAGGGCAAACTGGAATGGAATCCGCAGCCAAGCAAGCCAGCCTCCAAACAATTGTGACTAGCCGAATGTTCGTCGAAAAAGCTACGCTTCATCTCCCGAAAACCCTGACGATCATATGGCTTGAGGATATTCGAAACACGATCACGTCAACCGAAAAAATGCTCTCCATGCTCCTTGCCGTTTTTGCTCCCATGACCCTTCTTGAGCGAAGTACAGGTGCCGCTTGCCGACCCACAACAGACGACCTTGCCACCATCATTTTTAGCAGTGGAAGTACCGGGGAACCTAAAGGCGTCATGCTGAGTCATTTTAATATCGACTCCAACGTAGAAGCCGTCGCCCAATCTTTACATATCGATAAACGAGATCGCATACTCGGCATCCTTCCGTTCTTTCATTCATTTGGGTATCTGGCCACGCTATGGTTTCCGACTATTCATGGCGCAGGCGTGGTCTATCACCCGTCGCCGCTCGACGCCGCGGCCATTGGAAATCTCGTCCACCAATATCGCATCACCGTCCTGCTGACCACACCCACATTTCTTCAGCTGTACTTACGGCGATGCACACCAGAACAGTTCGGCGCTCTTCGAATGGTGGTCACCGGCGCAGAAAAACTGTCTAATCGCTTACTCGATGCGTTTGAAGAACGATTCGGTATTCGCCCCATTGAAGGCTATGGGGTGACGGAATGTGCTCCGGTCATTGCTGTCAATTGTCCAGACTTTCGTGCGGCAGGGTTCTTCCAACCGGCCTCTCGCCGCGGTACTGTAGGACAACCGCTTCCCGGCGTCTCAATCCGGATCGTTGATCCGGATTCATTTGAACCGTTACCCATCGACTCGCCTGGCATGCTGCTCGTGAAAGGCCCCAATGTCATGAAAGGATATTTAGGACGAGAAGACTTGACCGCAAATGCCATGCGCGACGGGTGGTATATTACTGGGGATATTGCCAAAGTCGATGAAGACGGTTTTATTGCGATTACCGACCGGCTTTCTCGATTTTCCAAGATCGGAGGGGAAATGGTGCCACACGGGAAAGTGGAAGAAGCCCTGCATCATGCCGCACATGCCGAAACGCAAGTCTTAGCCGTGACATCCGTTCCAGATGAAAAAAAGGGAGAGCAATTAGCCGTTTTGCATATGCTCGATGAAGAAACCATACCCGAACTTCTCGACAACGTCTCTGCCAGTGGTCTACCGAATCTATTTATCCCTCGAAAAGATTACTTCATCAAGGTCGAACAACTGCCCGTGCTCGGTACCGGAAAGCTAGACCTCCGTGCATTAAAACAAATCGCAAAGGAAAATCTTCACACATCGAACTAATCACGAATTTTGAAATTCGTGCCTTACTGAACATTTCCTCATTGACTTGCTTATTGGAATATCCTAGTAACGGCGGGATAACAGGTCAACAAAAATTAATCAAGAATCTGGACGTTCTCTTCCACATTTCCAGCACGTAGTGAATTCTCCCGTATGGCATTCGCTGCAACCTACGCAAATCCAGATAGACGTTTCTGAGGGTGACGCGTCATCCCATTGGTCTAATATGGCTTTAGCCCTCGCATACTCCCCATCATTGATAACCCAAAGCTCTGGAAAAACTTCAGCAAACGGCACTTCACCGGCCAGTGAAGACCCCTGTTGATTCTTGATTGTACAAAGAATACCTTCTTGATCGAGCATGTCCTTACGTGACTCCACTTCAATGAGGCTCTGCGAAACAAAGAGTTTACGCATCGACGAATTCCCGATTCTCTTTACGTAGTTGACGTATCAAGAGTTCGGCTCCAAGAACGTCATGAGACATCCCGGAATATATATTACGGAATAAAAAAGGAAAACCCGCCGCTAAACAACCACGCATTCAATCCCACATTCCGATTCCCGGTATGCGCGTTGGAAATATGGTGATACCGGACACTCGTCGTCAACGCAAACCGTTCTGTAACGAAGAAATGGAGACCAGGCCCTGTCTCTAGCACAAAATTAAACTGCTGGCTCTGTTCCGGAATCCTCGGGGCCAAGTCCGTCCATACCATCCCGGCGCCGACATCCCAAAACGGCATCCACCGACCAAATGACAGCAAATTGTACTTGAGAACAAGAGATCCCCCGAATGCCGAAGCACTGAACGGTTTTGAGTAGTGAGCACCTAATGGTTCTGCAAGAAGTTCGAGATTCCCCGTCACCCATCCAGCATCAAACTCGTCTGTCAGGACCATCCCGATTTGAGGCAGCACGTAGACCGCCCGTTGATCCGAGGACGGCGCCGTCCCATCCAAGCTATTTTCTTTCCAATATCCGCCGATCACCCCAAGCTCCACGGTGCCTTTTTTCACCGTGTCGCGGGCTTCAAATTCAGCAAGGACCAAGGCCGGACTGATGGACAATAGACTCAGAAGAACAAAGCCCACACCCGGCATCCAGGAAAAGACTACTCGAAAGAAACGAACATCCCTGTTCATGGGTACAATCCCTCACTTTGCAGAAGTACACACCAAGATTATTGTCATGTCGCCGCATCTTACCCTTGAAACCTCCTTCAATCAATTTCATAACATTCATCAACACACATGGAATCTCATGAAATGCCCAGAACGAATCAATGATAATCTCAACGAAGTGCAGTACAATATAGCGAATCCACACACATTCCAAACGAGCACGTATGACTATAGCCGATTCACCTCACTTCCGCTCGTTGAGACAGCCATACAACACGATTTTGCAATTCTCAGCAACCATGCGACATCCGGACCCCACACAGTCAGCTGATGCCAGCAATCAATTCAAACGCACTATCGAGCGCATCAACAACGCCATGCGTACGTTAGATCAACTCATTGCTCGCGCCCACACACTCAGCGTTGAAAACCACGATATACCTGCACCGTTCGACAAACATTCGTAATACTCATTCGCTTCCCTGCATCAATGCAAGAGACGCTTCATGGCATTAGAATTTGTAGGAGTATAGCGAATCCAAATACGCTCCAAACAGGCACATACCACGAACGTCGCGCGGTACCCTGCCTCAAACATCGGAAGGTTATACCCGCTTGGATTTCCTGACAATGATTGATGTGTTTTGTCACGTATTGGACATCATACGTGTGCAAGGTGGCGCTGTATCGTTTCGGTATAACTGAATCGGCTATAGAACAATAGTAGAGTTGGCAACATTCGGGCAAGAAAAAGAGCCTTACCCGCTTACGAATAAGGCTCTTTCGTCTCTAGGTTATCAGGGAAGTGTGTAACGCTACGTCAGATTTCCTTTCCACCACCGCCATCCCACTAATCCCACCAACCCACTCCCAAAGAGCAGGATTGAGGACGGCACGGGAACCGGAGTCTGTGGCACTGTGATGGGTTCTGATAACGCATATAAAGTCCGAGTTCCACTAGACGGAAATGGACCACGATCAATCCAAAACTCGTTAGTAATTCCTCCAATCCCAAGAGTTGACTGAGTTGGATCGCCCAATACGTTGCTTGATGGCATTCCATCAATTCCCGTTCCCGTCCAAGCAGTAAAACCATTGCTATTACCCAGTTCATCAAAAAGAATAGGATTGCTGAGGTCACCATCCCACATATCGTCAAACCCCAAGGCCAGAATCTGATCATTCAAATTGTATACAGACGTTGAGACCAAGGCATTGTCTCTGGCTGAGACAGTTGACGTTGAACCAATGGCACGCCACGTGACGTCACCCAGGAAGGAGGAGCCGAAACCTATACCCGCGGCATTTGCCGCATTCTGAACGAACATATTGTAATCGGCAATGTCTGTAGACAGCGCATTACGAGTACCTCTTGACTGAAATGCTAACTGATAGGTATCCCCAGGATTTAATCCGGTGGGCAGAAGAATAGACATCGCATGGATTGACGAGACTCCCCCCCAACTTACAACACTCAACACACTCAGAAAAAAAACGGTACGCAGACATTGAACTGTGAAACGACAGACGTTCATATTGGCCTCCCTGCCACATAGACATGACGTTCGAAAAATGTTGTTGTGGGTGATGTGTAGGGGGACATACTGTCCCCCACAGGTTCATATACGACTCTACTGTACCTCAAGATAGACTTCTGTCAACTCGACCGGCACGCCACACAGGACCAACAATCAAGAGGCCCCAAAGAGTTTGGCCATTCCCTGTAGAACAGACATCGCCTCTTGTTAACTTGCGAGAGGACAAGCGTTCCAGTATTCGTTATTGATGAATAAATTTCAGAAAATTCAGGACTTTTTGAGGAGCGTACGCACCAGCCACTTGTCCGATCTTGTCTTTGATATCGGCATTTGCCACCTGTCCGGTCAACACGATATGCTCATGGGCCGTCGTGATGACGATATTTTTTTCTTCGGGAAATAAGGTTGAAAGATTATGACGGAACGCTTCCATGGGGAGATGCACCACCAGCTCCACAACAGCCGACAGCTTTTTGTCTGTATCCCATAAGGTCAGTGTCGTGTACCCAATGTCCTTTCCTGATAAATACAACTGCGTTTGACTCAAGATGAGCGAATCAGCCACAGCAGGATTCGCTACTGATGCATGTGAAAAAGGATGAGGAAAGGCCAACACGATCGCATGTCCTAGTGGAATGTGTTTCATCACCACTTTTGAACTCCGAATATCAACTTGAGTTTCGATCGTAGCCGAGGCTCCCCCTTCATGAACCGGCTTGATGGCCATTTTCTCAACCAATTCTTCTGCGAGAACATTCGATGAAATTCCCGTGAACAGAATAAGAAGAATACTACGCCAGAAATATCGGGTGTTCATAATAATGACTCCTCCTCTCGCATGAATAAATAAATGACAACAGGCAATTCATCATCACGGTCAAAGACTATTTGGGATATTCCATCCTGGCATATGGGCAATATCGCAAATCCACATACGTTCCAATTGAACGAAGAGGATTTTTAAATCGAGCCCAAATGCTTCAACGGCATAAACCTGAATGGAATGGGCTCTATCATGCTCAGGCGTTGTTCAGCCATCTTCATGGAAAAGAACTGGGAACAGTCAAACGATACATCCACGGGCAAAGTCCACATGAGATTACGCCATGACCTCCCAGATAGAATTTACGAAATTCTTGTTCGCGTCGAACAGATGCGACACAATCCTGCATCCATTTTTCAAGGCTAATGCCTCGATTTCGGAAAGTGTATACTTATATGAATGTTCTGTTTGCATGGCTTCCCATGCGCCGAACGAAAATGTTTTGCTCAATACATCAAAACTCACATCCTGAGCTTGAGTACTGTAAATAAAACTCTCAACAGCATGTGTTTTCGGATTATACTGGCCCTGCTGAACATACCGGTCTTTCACAAAATTAGCTCCAAGCTTTCTATTCATGACATCAAGGACATGAAGGTTAAACCTTTCAAACACCCCGGTTGCATCATTATAGGCAGCATACAGCGTTTTCGGATGCTTCATCAGATCAAACCCAATCATCACGTAGTCACCTTCGTTTAACGATTCACACAGCGTTTGAACAAACTGCTGAGCCACCGGTAATTCCATATTTCCGATTGTCGAACCTAAAAAGAGCACCAAATTTCGACGATTGTCTTGTTGCCTGATCGCACGAAGTCCATCAAAATAATCGGCAGCCAAACCCGTGACCGACATAGCACTCTGTGTAAATTTCGACTCCAGAAAGGCGACGAGATTCTTGATGGCCCCTTCGGAGATATCGATCGGCACATAATCAAATGTCAACTGATGTTGAATAAAGTGCTCAAGAAGAATCCGCGTTTTCCCTCCATCTCCAGCGCCCAGTTCAATCACTCGAAACTCCGTCTTTCCAAGAAGATCGGTAATGGTCTGTTTATATGTCTGAAAAATCTCAAACTCACATTGAGCCGGATGATAGCCAGGCAGTTGGGTAATCTCGGTAAACATTTCGCTGCCTCGATCATCGAAAATTAACCACGATGGCAAACGTTTGGGGTCTCCTGAGAGCCCCTCCATCACCGTCTGAGCGAACTGCGCATCAGACGATACGGCTGCGGCACCTGACCGTAAATTGTGAAAGACAAATGACATAGATTTCCTTCTTGCGGCATAACAGACAACATCCAGGGTTTGCTCACCCTGCTGAGAGCTTGCTAGACTGTCCGTATGTAACATCCTTTGTGCGGTATTTTCATGTTTTTCGCACGTCTTTATGAATCTTTCTTCTCTCCAGCCTTTTACTGACCTTGAGTATCGCAATGCGCACGAGTCGTTCATGCACTTTCTTCAGCAGGATGACCTTGATCAATATGCAGCGGATTCACCCACATGCCTTCAACCCTTCGAACAAGTCCTGGACCTGGCAATGTCCGAAGCCTATGAAGACCAACCGTCGTCGCAGGACGCGCATCTTTTCCTTCAGCGAATCCTCTATCGCATCAATCGCTTAAAACTGTTCTGGTATGACAACCTCGAAAACTACGCCAATGAGCATTCAGTAGTAATCTTTTCCTTACGGACAAAAATTGAGACTGCCTGGCAGGCCTGGGAAGCCAAATGCCTCGACATAGATTACTTGAAGGGATTAGACATCGAGGCAGCACTACGCACGCGCACAGCGGAAGATCTTGACCCCGAACCATCGAAAACAGGGCTCTACTTTCGCAACGACATGTCGCAAGCCGGCTATCGACACCTGCTGGCCATCGCCTCTCTCGACGGACTCGTGGAAGCCAGCCAATTATCACGGGTTATTGGCGGCGTTGGAAACGAAATCCAATCTATGCTCACAAAAATTTTAATGGAAGAGTACGGCGGGGGAAAGTTAGCCAGAAAACATTCATCGTTTTTTTCGGCCATGCTGGCGGAATGTGACCTGGACACCACGCCAGAAGCCTATATCGACATCGTGCCCTGGGAAGTGCTCGCCAACATTAATCATAGTTTCACCGTATGTGAGCGAAAAAGGAATTTCTTGCGATATATTGGCAGCCTTCTCTATTTCGAAATCTCTGTTCCTGCCGCTTTTCAAAACTACAAAATGGCCGGTGAACGTCTTGGCTTAAGCGAGCAAGCTATTGGCTACTGGGACGTGCACATTAAAGAAGACCTCAGACATGGCCAATGGATGCTTAACGAAGTCACCCTGCCACTCATCACCCGCTATCCAGATTCAGCCTGGGAACTCGTCTGGGGATACGACCAGCAACGACTCCTCAGCACTCGCGCCAGCCAAGCCATCGCCAAATGTGTCCAACAAGTTGAGAACGGTTAGGGTTAAAATCAATAGTGGTTCGAGGTCACTTCCCATTATTCACTTAGGAATCCAATTCAACACATCAACCTTTGTTCAACCGCCAACTCTTCTTTTTTTCATCTTGCCCATTTTCATCGACAAGTTCGACCAGCCCTTCTCGGTGAAGCATTTTCAACATCTCGCTACAGGTATGATCTAATTCCGCACTTCCCATACTGTGTAACCCAGCTCGTCGGGCCACCTCCTCTTGAACAATACCTTTACCATGCGGCACGGCATCTGGATGACTCCGAAGTACCTCTAGTACATGATCCTTGAGTTGGTGGATAAGTTCTGAACCACGTTGATGTAGATTCATCGCAACACCTCATGACATGATAGAAAGGGGGGGGGGGGGCACAAGTCATTCGACTCTCTGCCCGGATCAAGGCTAAGGCCGTTAGTAAAATAAGAAGAAACGTGTAGAATTCGTGAAGAAATATTGGGGTGAGTGACGGGCTTCGAACCCGCAGCCTCCGGAACCACAATCCAGCGCTCTACCCTTGAGCTACACCCACCACGCACTGTTGAGATAATCACGTTTGTAAGAGGATTTGTATCTTATCAAAAGGCCTTGAAGCCCGCAAGAAGTATTCCCATCTGTTGACCCCTCTCAAACACCTGTGGTAAGAATGATTGTTCATGCTTACACTTACCCTGAGGGCTCTATGGCGTTAAGACACCAATCGGCAATTAAACGAGCGCGACAATCTATTAAACGAAGTCAGCGAAACCGCTCTATTATCAGCAGCATGAAAACCTCTGTGAAAAAGGTTCGGGGGGCAGTCGAAGCAAAAGATTTGGAACTCTCCCAATCAACACTTCGTAAGGCAACGTCCGAGCTACACAAGGCCGTTACCAAGGGAGCCCTTCATCGTAATACCGCTTCTCGTCTCGTGTCTCGCCTAGCCAGTCGCGTGAATAGCATCTCACCCGATCAGTCAAGCTCCTAATACTACAGCAAATATCATAGCCTTCTAGATTGAGCATTTGAGCGATCGTGCAGGACTACTTGAATCCTGTCTATTGTGAGAGGCTGACAGAGCCTGAGCCTTTCCTGCGCGCCTCTCCGTCTTACTCAGTGAAATCACAAGCGCATCAAGCACTCGTTTTGGCGAAGCTGATGCGCTGCCCTTCAATGCTGAATCTGCCAGACAAAATAGGTCCCACGCAAAACTGAGTTGTGGTTCAGTCCATTGTTGAACTTGGCGAATAAAGTCAGCCGTCCGAAATGGCGGAATTCCGACCTGTCGCGCCACCTGCGACTGAGCAACACCTTGCCGCAGAAGGTCCTTCGCCTTCCAAATACGCCGTACTTGCCAGATTACGGCACCTAAGATCCGCAATGGCGCTTCACCGAGTTCAAGGTTTTTGGCGACAATCTGTAAGGCCTTTCCCCTATCTCCCGCTCCCATCGCATCTGAAAGATCAAAAACCGAAGCTCCAGGTTCCATGCCTCGAATAGCCTCAATATCTTGCACCGTCCCGACTACGCCAGCTGGAAGATACGCCGAGAGCTTCTCTAGCTCCGTAGAGGTTATATACAATCCCTCAGCGGCCGACTCCTTCAGCATATGTAACGCATTGTCCTCCAACGTAACTCCCGCGTGAGACGCTTGCTGCTTCACCCAACCGAGACGTTGATTTTCATAGAGTGGCGCACAGTCGACCACGCTGGCTAGCTTTTTTAATTGTTGCACCCACTTCAACCGACCATCCAATTTGCTAGCGACCAGAACAAGCGTCGTAGTATCTGTTGGATTCTTAAAATACGGAATCAACGCTTCCCCTTCACGTGTCGGCAATTTGTCCGCCCACGTCAGAATGACCAACCGCCTTGCTACAAAAAAAGACATTTCTTGAACAATCGTCAACACCTCAAGCGCGTCGGTTTCATCGCCATACAGAACATCATAGTTGAAAAATTGTTCAGTATCGTCGGTAGCAGCTCCTGCTGGACCTTTTCCTTTCGAGGCATTCAACGATGCAGTTGCAGCGGATCGTATAGTCATGACCGCCCGATCCCGTAAATAGGCCTCTTCCCCCACCACGAGATACAAGCGAGCGAGCCCATCCCTTCGAATGGCCGACTGTAATTCATGAGGTTTCATGGCTGAATGCCTCCAACATCTTCCATGATGTCATCAGTAGTTTGTGGGACGTGCTTAGACGGAGATGACGAGGAGTGCCCGCCTCTGAACATCTGACCATCATCCATTAAAGGTGTTTTGGGAAATGCAGACGGTGGCTCTGTCGATTCAGGCGTGAACACGCCCTGCTCTCGTGCAAACAAAAAACGATCTGCCAGATCTTCGACAACAAATTGTCCAGCTTGCTCTAATGCACGATCTTGCAGCACTCGATTAAACTGAATTCCTCCGCCCCCGCCTGAGCTAGACGAACTGCCGACAAAAAATTCAGCCGAACTTGATGAAGACTGTTGCCATAAAATTTTTCCGGATCGCCGGTCAGCAATCTGAACGCGCACATTGACTGTGACCCGACTCTCCTGGGTTTGATTTTGAGAAAATGTCAATGATGGCAAGGTGACCGATTCTATGGCGCCTTTCATCACATAGTCGGCATCACGGCTATTTTCAACCAAACTCGCGCCGCCGGTCACAACAAATTCATCTTTCAGGTATTCGGTATATTTATACTCTAAATTTGATTCAAACGTGCGGTTCGCAAGCGGCTCAATGACCAGTACGACTGGAGGGCCTTCAAACTCTATTGTTGAAGCACTCCCCAACGTCGGCCCGCGACCCTCGACGCTAAATCGATAGCCACAGCTTGTCATACTGAGACATATGGTAAAAAGAATCAAGATTTTATAGTGTATAGTTTTTTTCATTACCATGATTAGGTGGGCTAGAAAACGGTTACTGAAAAACCAATCGCTTTTGATAATAGTGATATATTCCAAGCATCACGTTTCTATAGAACATCTCGATTAGAGGTTTCCTAGGAAACGGTTGTTCTGTATGCTAAGTGCTATTGGGATAGCTCCTTCATTGATGGTTGTAATAGCCAAGAAAATCAGGATTACAGGTTTCCTAGACAACAAAGTTGACTAATTTTTTTTCAACATAAATAACTTTTCGTGGCGCGTTTCCCTGTAGCAATTCTTGAAGTTTTGTGTCTTGCTGCGCTTGCTCCACGACTTGCTCTTTCGTCCAATCGGCTGGCACCTGAATCTTACTACGCAATTTGCCATTCACCTGAAGTGGAATCGTCATTTCCTCCGACACGAGTAAGGCCGGATCATAGTCGGGCCAAGATTGCCATGCCACAGTTGTCGAATGCCCAAGCATTTCCCATAATTCTTCAGCCATATGCGGAGCAAAAGGGGCCAAAAGACGCACAAACGATTCGGCGGAGACTCTTGGCAAAGAATCGGTTTTCGCAATATCTCTGGCAAAGACCATGAGCTTGGAGATGGCTGTATTTAAGCCCATGGTTTCAATATCGTGTGTCACCCCTTGAATCGTCCTTGCGGTCAAGCGAGCCTGCTCTGTCGTTCCTGTACCATCAACCAGAGGAGCCAGCGAATGCTCTTCATTTCCATCGCCCTTTATGAGGCGGTAGGCACGTTGGAGAAACCGGTACATGCCAGGGATTGATTCCGATGACCATGGCGCGCCTTTATCCAGTGGGCCCATGAACATCTCATATAGCCGAAGGGCATCGGTGCCATACTCCTCAATGACATCATCGGGATTGACCACATTGCCACGACTTTTCGACATTTTTTCTGTCACTTCCTCTAACACGATGCTGTCTATCGTCGGATGAATAGGTTGGCTCTGTTCGTTCCATCGAACATCATTGGCCGTAACCCATCGGGCCTTCATTTCTTCTCGACTCTCTTTATGAACAGCGGTTTCCCCTTCAAACACAATGTCTGACGAAGGGCAGATACGTGGCGTCACAGAGGGGTCATCGGAAAGATTGTTGTCATAGTACCGATAGCTATACCCTAGAATCATTCCGGGATTGAGCAACTTCTGAAAAGGCTCGTTCGTATGAACAATGCCCAAATCAAACAGCACTTTGTGCCAGAACCGGGCGTACAACAGATGCAGCACCGCATGCTCCGCCCCACCGACATATAAGTCCACCGGCATCCAATACCGTTCCGCCTCTATTGATAACGGCGCTTCCTGATTGGAAGGGTCACAAAAACGAAGGTAATACCAGCAGCTTCCTGCCCATTGCGGCATGGTGTTGGCATCACGAATTGCCCGTTGCTTGGTTTCAGGATCAATGACTTCTTTCCACTCTTGAGCTCGCGCCAGTGGTGGCTCAAATTCTCCGCTGGGACGAAAGTCATCTAATTCGGGGAGCAATACCGGCAGGTCAGACTCTGGAACAACTTTTGTGGTTCCATCTTCGAGATGTATCACAGGGAACGGTTCCCCCCAATACCGCTGCCGACTAAACAGCCAGTCACGCAATTTATAATTAACCGTTTTCGCCCCCTTATTATGAGCCTCCAACCAATCAATCATCTGTGTTTTGGCTTGAGGAGTGGCTAAACCATTCAGGAAGTCAGAATTCATACTGACGCCTTCTCCCGTAAAAGCGGCCGTATCCGTTTCTCCGCCAGCGACGACTTCGATAATCGGAAGTGAAAACGTCTTGGCAAATTCGTAATCCCGCGTATCATGCGCGGGAACCGCCATAATCGCTCCAGTTCCATACGTAGCCAACACATAGTCGGCAATCCAAATCGGAAGCTTGGTTCCTAATACTGGATGGAGCACATAGCCACCGGTAAAGACTCCCGTCTTCTTTCCAAATTCTGCCATACGTGCGCGATCACTCCGTCTGGAGACCTCACCTACATACGCTTCGACCGCCACGCGTTGTTCAAGCGTGGTCACCTCCTTGACCAAAGGATGTTCTGGAGCCAATACAAGATAGGTTGAACCAAAGAGCGTATCGGGGCGAGTGGTAAATACCTCAATTCGATCACCGTCACGCCCACACACTTCGAAAAATATTTGTGCGCCTTCAGAACGTCCTACCCACTCCCGTTGCATTTTTTTGATGGGCTCCGGCCAATCGAGTACGTCAAGATCCTCTATTAACCGGTCGGCATAGGCGGTAATCCGCAACATCCACTGACGCAAAGGGACACGAACCACAGGATGTCCCCCTCGCTCGCTTTTTCCATCTTGGACTTCTTCATTGGCTAGCACGGTGCCTAATGCCGGACACCAATTGACAGGCACTTCCGCCAAATAGGCTAAGCCTTTTTCATACAGCTTGCGGAAAATCCATTGCGTCCACCGTACATAGGCGGGATCGGTCGTATCAATTTCTCGTGACCAATCGTAGTCCATGCCTAATGATTGAAATTGCCGCTTAAAGTTCTGAATATTCTTTTGAGTCGTTTCGCGCGGATGCGTCCCGGTTTCAATGGCGTACTGTTCCGCCGGAAGTCCAAATGCATCCCACCCCATCGGATGCAACACGTTAAACCCACGCATTCGTTTATATCGAGAAATGACGTCAGTGGCGATATACCCCTTCGGATGCCCAACATGGAGGCCTGCTCCAGAAGGATACGGAAACATATCGAGCACGTAAAATTTTGGTTTCTGCCGGTCAATGCTGGAAGCAAAAGTCTGATGGTCCATCCAATACTGTTGCCATTTCGCTTCTATCGAGTGCGGATCATAGGGAATTGTCATAAAAATCTATCCTAACAATGGGAGCATGTACGACAAAGGAAGGGAACAGTGAACGCTAACCACACATACTCCAGAGCAGAACGATGAACCGATATCGGAACACCGCAAAACGTCGATTGTTCCCAGCACGACTATCTTCTTGGAACCGACAGAAATCTAGCACACCTCGTTGAAGGCGACAAGCAGGAGGGAAAACCTTCCGTCCTATTGCGATGAGTAATGGATTGTACAGATTTTCAGGAAAGAAAAAGGAGCTCGTCTAAGATTTTTTCGAGAGCACGGCAACTGAAGCCTGAGTCTTATTGGCAGGATTTTGGGAAATCGCCCCGATAAGTTCCTGGTGTGCTTGTTGAGCTTCCCGATGCTGTAAGATAAGCGGATCAACGACTTCTCCGCACGAAAGACACCGCCACCCAGACATCCAGACATCTCCACTATCTTCCATGTCAAGAAAGTAATCCGTCACCATTGTACCGTGGCATCGTGGGCAATTCATGCGCTTCTCCAGCGTTAATACCTATTGACTATAAAACCTATGAAAGAAACAATGACCATTGACACTCTTGGTTCTGCTAACCATCGCACTCTCCTGAATCTTCTCGGCTGTCCTCCTGGACTCATTAAGGTTAGAGAACGCCATACTCCAAGGCTTAGCGACAGAGCACCAAACGTGCGACGAACGGCCTCGGAATGGCAAGATGCCGTGGCCTCTCCTTCGGTCATTCTGGAAGAGAGCTTAAGAAGAAAAAGAACGGGAAGACACTCGGAATACGGTTAATGTGACAGCTTTCAGAAACTTCTTACGAATTCGAAGGCGTTCATGAACATACCGTATACAAGACATTCACAACGCAGAGAAACCACTCACTCCTCACTCCGCAAGGAGCGAAATTTCCCATGAATGAGATCGAAAGCGTTGAGCAATCATCTGTCGTTGAATGGATTGGACAGTTTGGGTTGGATTGAGGTTGACGCTTAGGTGTTCTCGGTAATATTGCTAGTTCACCATTAAGACTAAAAAGGGACGGTTTTTAGAGGTGCCCTTATTATTGATATGCGTAACCAATTGGCCTTTCCCTTCACAACTTTAGAAAAAATGGCTTAGGGCCTTGATGTTTTCCGACTCAATGGTAAGATACCTCTACCGATGCCCATCCTGATGTACGCAACCTAACCAACATTCTTCACTATGCGATTGTATCTGGCTTCACGACTCAGCCTCTCACTGTGCATGCCCTTTTTCTTCTGGTCTTGTGCAAGCCTCACCGCTGTGTATTGGACCAAGGCAGGGTCTAGTCCTGCAGAGCTGGAGCATGACAAAACTGAATGCCAAACGCTTCAACGATCAGTCGGGGCCGATGAGTCAAGAATACACAAATGCCTTGAGGCCAAAGGCTGGACGCAAGTCCATGACTAGAGCCATGACCATGGCGCGTCGCATTCAGAGACATGAGGGTTGCCCTAGCGAATAACCGTTGGGGGGGTGGAGGGATACACGACATGGCCACGTTGTAGACGAATTGGAATCAGATGCAACGAATCGTATCTGTCGCTCTGAAATCACCCTTCGTCCTTCGAATTGATCGGCACATTTCAATTCCCACATTCAGGAAAAATATTCTAATGCCCAGTCGAACTTGGTACGCTCGTTGAGTGGTGACTAATCAGATCGTTCGCATAGTAGGTAGCCGTCACAGAATCTAAAAAGTAATACACGCAGATATACCCAACGATGCTCATAGTAATCGTATACGGGAGGGCCATCCAGACCATTCGCCCATACGAGAGCCGAACTAACGGGGCAACCCCAGACGTCAATAAGAATAAAAAGGCCGCTTGGCCATTGGGGGTTGCCACACTGGGAATATTAGTCCCCGTGTTAATAGCAACAGCCAGCATATCGAATTGATCACGACTGATCACGCCAGCGGTCATTGCCCGCATGACTTCATTAATATACACCGTCGCAACAAACACATTATCACTGATCATCGAGAGTAACCCGTTTGCAATATAAAACATCCCGATTTGCTGCGCCCCTTCAAGGCTCAGTCCGTATTGGATAATCCCCCCAAATAAATTCTGCTCTTGGATCACAGCCACGATTGCAAAAAAGACCACCAACAATGCGGTAAAAGGCAGGGCTTCCCGAAAGGCTTCACCTAAATGGTGCTCCTCAATGATGCCGTTAAATGCCGTGATGAGCACAATAACCGAAAGACCGATAATCCCAACTTCCGCTAAGTGAAACGCCAAGGCAATCATGAGCCACACGCCGGCGACCCCTTGGACGATCAAGCGTGCCGTTTCCACTTTCTTGCGTTTCTTTGTTTGCTCTTCATCAAAACTCCAGAGGATATCGCGCACCGGGTCTGGAATTTGATACCCATAGTCAAACCATCGAAACTTTTCCAACAACACGGAGGTGAAGAGTCCCACAGTCAAAACGGGCATCGTGACAGGCGACATTCGTACGAAAAATTCGGCGAATTGCCATGAGGCTTTATCTCCGATCAGTAAATTTTGAGGCTCTCCGACCAACGTACAGACACCACCTAAGGCGGTTCCAACCGCACCATGCATCAGAAGGTTACGTAAAAATCCTCGAAACTGTTCTAAGTTTTCCCTATTTGCTTCATAGACAACCTCGTCCGTCGTTGCATCATGATCATCATCATATTTTTTCCCGGATGCGACCTTATGGTAAATACTATAGAATCCCGTCGATACCGCAATAATCACAGCCGTCACCGTTAACGCATCGAGAAAGGCCGACAGGAAGGCCGCGGCAAAACAAAATAAAAACGAAAGAATGGTTTTGGAGCGTACCCCCAACAGAATCTTTGTAAAAGTGAATAAGAGTAACTCCTTCATGAAGTAGATACCTGCCACCATAAAAATCAGGAGAAGGATCACCTGAAAATTATTCAAGGCTTCATGGTATACCGTTTCGGGGGTCGCCATACCAAAGGCAACAGCTTCTATAGCTAATAAGCCTCCCGGTTGAAGCGGATAGCTCTTCAACGCCATCGCAAGGGTAAAAATAAACTCAAGAATTAAAATCCAGCCTGTCACAAACGGGCCAAATGCCAGTAACAGAAGCGGGTTGATGAGCAAAAACCCAATAATCACAAACTTATACCAATTGGGAGCGTATCCTAAAAAATTATGCGCTAAGGCTTGAGATAAATTTTTCGTCATAGTCCTCTTCTCAATTTAGGTGGTGTACGCATAGAGAGACGCAAAGACACAGATGAGGCCTGTGGGGAGAATTTTCGTTCTAGCTATGGGGAGACGTTACGACACACGGGAGGCGTAGTATAACAATACTCCACAATAGAAAGTGACGACCGGCACCATGCTTCGTCAAGGGTCACCGACGAATGTGATGTTGAGATTACCCTCTCACATAACGGACTTCATAAGTTATGGGCACCGTATTTATTCTTTCATCATGCACATCTATTCAAGTGGAATTTGAATGACGAGTCCGCCCATGACATCATTCAATTTAAAGTCCCGCTTCGGTGAATCTGTATGGGCATTGTGGCACGACACACAGGCGCGACTCACGGCCCGATCCGGATAAATAGCCTTAAAATGCCGTCGTCCATCAATGACGACCTCCGTTTCCACAACGTCTCCCTTGTTCACAACCTGCTCAAGGACGGTGTGCTCCTGTGGAGACACTGGAGCATTGTCAGGATTAAGCGGCCAGAGACTCACCAATCGATAACGAAACGGAACATCCAGGGCACGAAGACTTTCCGCAGACTCGCGCAGAAACTGAACCGGAAGAGGGAGCCCCTGCTCTTCCCGCCACCTTTCAGATACAGGAACAATCAACATGGCTTCCATTCGTTCAACAACATGTCGTGTGTAAAACGTACGGTCAGCTTCAATCACCGCATGGAGGTAATTTGCGACCGTCCGCGCAGAAAGGCTATCGTCGGCCTTCATGCGCAAGCCAACGGTTCCACCCACAATGACACACAACAGAGCCACCCCCAAACAAATCGCTGTCGTTTTCCCATTCATCTTCGGTATATATCCACAATCAAATTATGAACAATCAGCCGATGTCGCCATTCTAGCTGAATAATTAAGCACTCGCTACTAAACTGGCACTTTAACATAAGAAAATCACTATTCATGCTCTTGCACAATGTCATCGTTATCATCATGCGATACGTTGATGAACATTTCTATTTTTTGTAAGAATTATTGATGCATTTCCTGAGAGGCGTGCTGCTACGTAGAAACAGAACCAAACAATATTACACCATACAGGAGATAGGCTAAAAATCTTTTAGCTCAAATAAGTCAGCACACTTGAGCTACGTTAACTTCGACACGATGTTGTGCATACAACACGTAAGACTTAAAACTCGCCTTGGACAAGGTCATTCAACACGGCTAACAACTATTGAGTCCAAATTTTTTATTGGAAAAAGTTCAGATACCATAAAAATGAGCATTATAGGTGGCCACGGTTGGAGAGCGCAGACCAACGGCAAGCCCATGACTTTTCAAGGGCAGACTCTACCTGATACCTTGATGACAAGTAGCCTTGGCTACGGTCCGTGAACGCAGAAGCCCAAAATGCGATCCCACCTTCGTTGGCAGTCCAATACCACCTGACATCTTGATGACAGGTAGCCAAGGGACTAAGGGTACGCACTAACAAAAAGCATTCCGCTTCATTCATGATCGACCACCTTCTTGTCGAGTATTTTAGGACATAAAATATTTGACACGACTAGGGGGTTAACCTACGATATCCTCGTGAAAATCACCGCCGCCATCCTCCGCTCATTCATCAATTTACCTATTGAAAAAAAACTGTTACTCGTCTCACTGATTCCGATCGCAACAATCTTCATTCTAAGTATAATGACCTATATTCGTGTGCAAACCTTTGCAGAGGATGAAGATCGATTAAATCATATCTACCATGTCCAAACGACGGCGGCAGAATTTCTTCGTCTCATCGTCGATCTCGAAACAGGATTCAGGGGATATGTGTTGACACAAGATCCTAAATTTCTAAAACCCTACCTTGCCGCAAAAAACCGTGTGCTATTAGTCGGACAATCCCTCGCACAAATGGTCGAGCACCATGCCACACAACATGCTCATATTCTACGTGCCCAAGAAATGGTCCAACAGCTTATGAACGACAAGGATGAATTCATTGAGGAAGTCAAAAATGAACATTCTCCCGATGCGGTACATTATGTCGAATCAGGAAAAGGGTTGACCTTGATGCTAGGCATACGCGAAAGCATTGCAAATTTTGACCGGCAAGAGTTTAATGAGCTCCAACACACACTGTCACGCACATCCAAAGATCGTTCATTTTTATTAGGGGTCATTATTGGCGGCGGATCGTTAGCACTACTCCCAATGGTGTTTGTGCTCAGGCTCCTGGCGCGGTCTATTGCAGGCCCGCTCTCAGCATTAGCCAAGACGGTCGAAAACCGAACGGAAGAAACGATTCCGGAAGTGACCGTCCTTCATCGTGAAGATGAAATTGGCAACTTGACGCGAGTCATGAGCACAATGAGTCAGCAGCTTCGTGAACATGTCGGACGCATTGAACGTTCGGAAACGGAACTTCGCACGTTGAACCATAACCTCTCGACATCGGAATCAAAGTATCGAGGTATTGTCGACAACGCGCCTTTTGGTATTTTTACAGCTACTGAAGGAAAAATTATCTTCTGTAATCGACATAATTGGATTTTAGCCGGCCATGACCCAGACATCGATTTACAGCCTGAAACTATGTGGGACGCGGTCCATCCTGACGACCGAGACCAGGTCCTTCAATCCTTTACTGAATGCACACGTCTACATCGCCCATTTGAACAAATATTTCGATTTCTCCATCACGACGGGGCGGTGCGCAAGATTTTAAGTCGTGCGGTTCCCATTGAAGATCAGGGAAATCATAATTTCCTGTACCAAGGATTCAACGTCGACATCTCAGCATTAGAGCAGTTACGGGAAAAACTCAATCGCTCTGAACGGCTGGCAACATTAGGACAGGTGGCAGCCGGCATTGCCCATGAAATTCGAAATCCATTAGTGGGCATCGGCTCAACCGCCTCTCTATTACTCGAAGAATTGGACCATGATGACAATAAGATTTCAGACTTAAAAACGATTCTTAACGAAACGCGTCGCCTGGATCGCATTGTGAATCAAATTGTGGATTATGCACGACCTCGTACGCTGGTCTGGGTGTCATTTTCCTTACAAGAACTGGCACATGAAACCTTGGCCTTACTGACCGATCCACTCCAGCAAAAAAACATTCACGTAGCCTGGAACGTCGAAGACCGCAATGGACCCATATGGGCAGATCGAGATCAAATCAAGCAGGTGTTACTCAATATTTTCCAAAATGCCATCGAAGCCATGCCCAATGACGGCATACTCACTATCTCGGAAATGAAGGAAAAGCGCGCAGGAGAGCCCGGAGTGTGTTTATCAATAGCGGACAATGGCAAAGGCATTACGCCGGCAGACTTAGCACATATTTTCGAACCGTTTTTTACCACGGGGAAACTTCGAGGTACCGGATTAGGACTCGCCATCTGCAAGAACATTCTTGAAGGGCATGGAGGTGAAATCCATGCGCAAAGCGAACTTCAGTGCGGGACCATCATGTCAGTGTGGTTACCCTTCTCTCATCACCCACAAACCTCTATGGTGTCATAACATGCGTGCAACAATATTCGTGACCGATGATGATGAAGTTGTTCGTTCATCGATTACCCGTCGACTAGCCCGGCAACAACATCTGATCCGTAGTTTTAATTCTGGTGAAGCCTTATTGGAGGCATTAGATCACGATACTCCGGACATTATTCTTCTTGATCTGAAGATGTCCGGGTTGACGGGAATACAAACACTCCAACAGGCGAAGGGCAAAGCACCGGACGCGTTATTCATTCTCTTAACTGCCTACGGAACGGTTGAAGATGCCGTGGCCGCAATGAAGCTTGGAGCCTACGATTTCCTTATTAAAAGCGTGGACCTTGGAAGCGTCGACCCCGTCGTCCGCCGCGCCCTTGAGTATCTTGAATTACGACGTCGAATGAACTTTGAGGTCACCAATGTTGCAGGGCGTTATGCACTGAATAATTTAATCGCAGAAAGTCCAAGCATGCAGGGCCTCGTTGCTCAAATTCAAGAAATGACTCAAAATCATAAATCCACCGTCTTGCTCAATGGAGAGACTGGAACCGGCAAAGAGTTTATCGCACGCGTTCTTCATCACAATGGTCCGCGAAACGATAGGCCGTTTGTCGGCGTCAATTGCACGGCAATACCTGAAGAACTCTTTGAAAGCGAATTATTCGGATATGAACGCGGCGCCTTTACAGGCGCCAATCAACGAAAACCTGGCCTGTGCGAACAAGCTGAAGGCGGCACGTTATTCCTTGACGAAATCGGAGATATGAACATTGGCATGCAAGCAAAACTTCTCCGGGTCATCCAAGAGCGATCGCTCAAACGATTAGGAGGAAGAGACGACATTAACGTCGATTTTCGCTTAATTGCAGCAACCAACCATGATCTACGAAAAGAAGTTACCTTAGGAAATTTTCGTGAAGACCTATTCTTTAGACTGAATGTTGTCTCATTAGAATTACCACCACTTCGACAGCGGGTGGAAGATATCATCCCATTAAGTTTTCGAGCGTTGGCCCATCACGCAAAAGATATAGGAAAAGAAATCGTGGACATTGCTCCAGAAGCCAGAACCCTTTTAGAAAATTATGACTATCCAGGGAATATCCGCGAGCTGGAGAATGTGATCGAACGTGCGGTAATCTTTTGCAAAGAAAAATTCTTATCGATTCACGACTTCCCCAAAGAACTCCATGAATCGACACAGAGAACGGCAACCGCGCAGACACGAGCAGACAAACAACTTGTCAAAATTGAAATGGCCATCGGTGATCACACATTAGCCGATATTGAATCAGCCATTATTGATGAGGTCATGCGATTATCCGAATCCAATAAAAGCCTTGCCGCCAAACATCTCGGTATCACACGGTTTGCACTCGATCGTCGTTTAAAAAAGACGCTCGACAACTAATTTCCAACTGCATACTCCAATTTCGTTTTAATATTTTCCTTAAACGCACAAAGGCCTGAAGGGGGATACTCCCCTCCAGGCCTGTTGTATAACTCTCGCTGGCGTCTGGCGGTCGTCTGCCTTACAGCCAGTTGATCCGTTCCGCCGGGCGGACATAGATGGGCTCTTCCACCTGCTGCCGCACCGCCTCTT
>BQIV01000006.1 GCA_021604005.1 Nitrospirales bacterium
CTCATGGATTCGCCCCGCTGCCAGCGATCCCAAATGTCTGCTCGTTGTTCCGCGTTAAAGTAAATGCGGGTTCGGTGTTTCACACACCCCATCTCTCGAAGATAAGATAAAGTGTTGCGTTGATCAATTGAACTCAC
Source organism: Nitrospirales bacterium (assembly GCA_021604005.1). Lineage (GTDB taxonomy): Bacteria > Nitrospirota > Nitrospiria > Nitrospirales > UBA8639 > JAGQKC01. The sequence goes on from BQIV01000006.1 coordinate 138, forward strand.
AGCCGATCTGAGCTATTCACGACATGATTTTCAAGTTCTATAGAGTGTCCACTTTTGGATAATACCTCAATTAAACCTGCCACTAGCTGTCAGATCAGATTTTGACAAGCATAAGATAAGATACAACATCATTCTTGAGAAGAAAGGAATGTAGCTACCCCTTTCAAATTCCTCCCTTCAATCGGTCCAATCGGTCTTTTTTCAACTCAATCCAAATACTCTTTTCTCGAGTCACATGGACCGCGCCGGGTTTCAGCCCCTTTGATTTCTTCACAAATTTACGAAGTGTATAAATCACTTCACCCTTTCCACTTTTTTTGAGATCACTGTAGAACAACGCCAGTGTCGCGGCGTCTCGCAATGTTTCATGCGGCACATCGGTGGCTTTCTCTAACCGAACGACGACGTGGGAACCAGGGCAGCCTCGTGCGTGAAGCCAGAGATCGTCAGGCTTGGCGACTTTTAATGTGAGATAATCATTGTCGTTCGCACTTTTCCCGACCAAGATCGTCAATCCATCGAATGATTCAAACGTTCGATACTGTTTCGCCTGCGGCTTGGTCTTGCCTTTTTGCGCGTTGACAATGTGACGGAGTGATTCAGAATGGCTATGCTGGGGGGAATTTTTTTTTGTCTTGCCATCGTCCCCTTGGGACGATGGCGGGGTGAGGGGGAAAGCTTTCATGGTAGCATTCAACCTTTCCGCTGATGGCATCTCAACTAACTCCTCAAGTTCTTCCTTTTCTAATTGTGTTAGTTCTTCTTTGAGTGAAAGGATATCTTTCTCTGTTTGTTCTAATCGTGCCCGAAGGTGTTCCTGAGCGGATAAATACTTTCGATATTTACGAAAGTAGTCTTCCATATTCCACACTGGATCTTTGAGTTCATTCAATGGAAGAGAAAGAGTCGGCAATGCCGAATCATAATAGTCCACCACTTCGATGATTGCTTGCCGAGGCTGCAAGGTATGCAATTGACTCTTCAGTAATTCTCCGTACCGTTGATATTCTCGATACTTCTCTGCCTTGACTAAATCGGCTTCAAGCGTCTTTTGCCGACGCGTTGCTTGCTTGAGAGCCTTTCGAACTTGGTTTGTTCGAGCTTTGAACCACTCTAATCGGTTCTGAGACTCCTGCTGTTCCCGAAAACGTTTCTCCAGCTCAGCCGACACCGGAAACCTATCCATAAAATCCCGTCCTTTCAATGGAAGGGATTGGTGGGGGTAATTCTGTCGTGTATGTTTCTCGGCCTCTTTATCTTTTCCCTGTTCGGGATTGATTCTCACAGAGGGTGAACGGTTAAGTGACGGTATCATGTTGTGTTTGGAAGTAGACGGTGGAACATATGGCTGCCCAGTTTCCATTCTCGATGGCTTTAATGCTTGCAGAACGGTTTGCGCTTCATTTAACACAAAGACATTCGACTGATTACCAGTGAGTGCAACGACTACGACATACGTAGCCGAGGCTTTTATGGCAGTGATATATACAATTCGATCGCCCGGTTCTTGTTCGATGGATTCAATGCGAGCCCCTTCGAGATGCGAACGAAGATATTGACAAAATTGTAGCGGAGTGGGAGGGTTCTTCGATTTGTTGGAGGTGATGTGCAGGCGAGCGAATCCTGGTTCAACAGATATGAGTAACGTTCCTGACTCACCGGGTCTTCGAATGTCGAATGTCAGGATAAACGGCTGCGGCTGATGAATCTTCTGAATCAGTCCACCCCGAAGGGCCTGCTTACATTCCTTTGTAACGGCTGTACAGTCAGAAAGAGAAAGCGCCATATATTGTCATAACAAGGCCACGAGCAGAGATCAATGGGAGTTATGTCTATGTACATGGTGGCTGGCAATGTTGAGAGCAGGTTGTGAGAAGTAGGCTATATGTTTTCGTTCGATGCTGCGTAAAATATTGCACCCTTCAGGGTGGTCATGTATCTGTCTTTCCATCAAATGAGAAATGCATAGTATGGTATGTGAATCTAGAGGAAGAGGTTCGCGTGGCTCATTATGGGCACCACTAAAAACCAGGATTTTTTCGTGAGGGCAAGGAAGCGGTGCGCGCAAAACCGCAGTGTATAGAGGCATACATGAGGATTTGAGCACGCAGCTGACGCCGTCATCGCGGAAAGGGACGGTTTTTAGTGGTGCCCTTATATTTTATGTTCGAGAAAGGAACGTCACTGTGGAGATACCATCAGTTGTGATCGTGCTCGGTGGGGTTGTCGTGGGTTTGGGGGCCGCATTAACAGGGTTAGGCGGAGGATTTTTAATGGTTCCCTTTTTATTGTTTTTGGGGTTTACTGCACAGAAAGCCGTGGGCACGTCGTTTCTCGGGATTGTGCTGATTTCTCTCTCCGCGCTTGTGGCCCAAAACAAACTGGCACATGTGGATTATAAAGTTGGGTTGCTCTTGGGTGTGGGAGGTATTGTCGGTGCACAGATCGGAACGCATCTTCTTGAGCATGTGTCCACTGACCAATTCAAGAACATATTTGCTATGATGCTCATGGTGCTGAGTGTCTATCTATTGGTCAAGACGTAATGTTAAAAAACGGAATGCGAGGAAGCAAGGTTCTAGGCAAATCGGGCGATTGTTGACTGAACGTATGTTCTTTCGATTGATGCATTGATGACAAAAAGGAGTGATGTATGTTGTGTCCGTGTCAAAGTGAAAAGCCCTTTACCGAATGTTGCGAGCCTATAATCGACGGGCAACGCCTAGCTGAAACGGCCGAGCAACTTATGCGGGCTCGTTATACGGCCTATACGCAAATTAACATGGATTTTATTGAACAGACACATGATCCAGAAACAAAGGGCGATATCGATATCGATGCCAGCCGAGAGTGGGCCGAGTCGACGAAGTGGGTAGGGCTGAATATTATTGAAACCCAACAGGGTGGAGTCAATGATGATCGTGGGACGGTTCTGTTTCAAGCGACATTTGAAACGGATGAAGGACCTCAACATCATCATGAGCTGAGCCAGTTCACTAAGCGAAATGGTGCGTGGTTTTTTACTGATGCCGTTGATCCAACCAACCAGACATTTGTCCGTAGTGAGCCGAAAATTGGCCGCAATGACCCTTGTCCTTGTGGCAGCGGGAAAAAGTATAAAAAATGTTGCGGAAGCAACTAGCGATGGGCCTTCTGGTTGTTTGCCAGAGACGATTCACGAGCGACAAGATACATTATGCCTTCGCCTCACCTTGCCAGAGCATTTCGTAGCCAAGTTCTTTTGTATCGGAGCACATCGAGGCGAGTGCGGAAAAAGTTTTATTGAACACGTCATCCGCGTGAGATTTTTCATGCTCTTCAAATGATCGCCAGTACGTCACAATGGCATAATGATCGTCTGCATCCTGTTTTGCATTCAGTGAGCCTTTTTCTGAGACGAACCCAGAAAATTTAAAGACCTGTCCGGCAAGAAATCCCCCTTTATCTCCCCCATAGGTTTCTTTGACCACCATACACATTTCTCCAACTGCAAGTTCTACCTGCTCAAAGGTCACCCCAGGTTTGAGTTTGACGGTATTCATAAGCATTTTTGATCCGAATGGGATGGTGATTGGCCCGAACATTGTGCCCTCCTTCGCTTCGGTCAGCACTCGAAGCTTAAAATTCAAGTCATGCCATGTTTGCTTCCATTGTGGGATAGAAACGCAAAAGGAAGCTTTCCTCTATTATACGTGTGTCATGTTAAGAATTCCGAGTTCTCCCCGATATGCTTACGTCCAATATTTCTGTTTGAGAAACATGGGTGCAGGCTTAATAATTTACTCTCGCGAACCGATATGTATTGTAATCTTGAATAGAAATGTATTTTGTATGATGAACTATCGTCCTGCTCGTTGGGTTCCGCCTGCCACATACAATGCTTCGGTTGTATGCGAGGCGTGTGGCATTGAACATTTTTCGGTATTCTATATCTCTCAAATGCTTGGCCTATTGCAATGCGAAACATGTCTTCGCACACAGACTCCTCCAGCCTCAGTCTCACCCAAGTAACTCTCATACTCGACAATTCATGTGAAGCGTCCTTGCTGGGGGTTTTTTATTGTATAGTTTTTAAACTTTTCATTAAGACGTATAGCCGTGTTATGCCCTTCCGTCTGTACGAAGTGTGTCCTCCGGCTGTGTGAGTGGGGGTGATTCAGCTGGAAGCTATGTGGTTCCGCGATAGCCTTTGGGGATACAATTGCGTCAGAGGAGATGATGCTCGAGCCCACTGCTTACTCCACCGTTCATTTCATTGCCTATTTTCTTTCTCGTCTCAGTTTTGACTCCCTGCCGGATTTCGTCCCGGCGGCCGAGTATGTCGCTGAGCGCGTCCCACAGGGCGCACCCTTTGTTGTGAAGGCCAAAGGACTCAAAACCATTGACGCCCAGGCCAGGCTCATCGGATGAGCTGAACACCGTTTAGTGGGGCGGGCTAACTTGCTGTGCTCAAACAAGCCCGCCCAGCATGAGAGGCGTTCGCTCAACGGACTGGCCTGCAGGCGTCGGATCATAGGTACTGAGAAAAAGTTAAAAGACTGTTAAATATAAATCTAAAGTAAATTGTGAAGTTTTTAGCAGAGAGTGTAGGACGTAGATTCTCTCAAGATGGGCTAGTTTTCCAGATAGAGGCGAAGGGTGTTTTCGTGGCCAAGCGTTACATGACCAACTTTTGTTTCCCCGCTGAGTGAGCAGGTTCGTTTAATTGAAAGTACCACCGCCGGACTATCATCCTCGTTTCGATACACCACGTCATCCAGTCTGATCTCGACGGCTTTGTCTTCATCTTCAGGGTCTAAATATTCTGAGTCATATATAGACAAGGTCGCTCCTTCGGTTACGGTTATCTTTCATACGATTTTTACGTAGATATAGCGGAAGGTTATACCCGCTTGGATTGACTGATAACGCTTGACGTATTCTATCACGTATTGGATATCAAGCTTGTACAAGGTGGCGTTTTATCGTTTCGGTATAATTGAATCGGCTATAGAGCTACAAGAATATTCAAAAGCTATGCCAATACCAATAGAGGACATGGAGCGAAACCTATGTTCTAACTTACTGGAAAAACAAATATTTAAGAGTTGGGGTGAGCACGACAACTGGTAGGAAGCTAGGAAAATTCATGTTTGATTAGGCAGATTTGTACACGTCCTTTTCGAATGCAGTGAAAGCAACCAAGGGTTGAAAAGGAAATCACTTTAGGTATTAACGGCGCTCGTGTTTCCTCATCCATAGCTTGGTTGAGAGCAAAATGTTGAGTGAAGTCCGAATGGGATAACGTCAGGTGGGTCCTTTTTGTCATGCCCTCAGTTTCCGTCGTACATGTATATTTTTTAAATGCTAGTATCGCTTTGACAGTCCGGTAGAGTCATTGGAAGCCGGGAGGATCCAGGAGAAAGGACGACGCGGGATAACTCAAAAACAAAGAATCATCAAGACGAAAGTGGAGTTGTTAGATTTAGGCAAGCAGTTTGGCATTGTCTTGAAGGCCTGTCAGATCATAGGCTATAGCCACGATAGTTTCTATCGCTTCAAAGAACTCTGTGAGACCGGGGGCGAGGCCGTGCTGGAGGAGATTTCCCGCCGGAAGCCGATTCTCAAGAAACGCGTTGCCCCTGAGGTGGTAGACATGCTGGTGACGTTAACCATTGAACAGACGACCTGGAGGCAGGTTCGCATGGCGAATGGGATCTGTGAACGGTTTCGCAAGACATTCTTGAGTGAATTCTATCTTGTGACGTTTCGCAAGAAAATCTATCGCACGCTGGAGGAATTTCAGGGAGACTTAGACGCGTGGCTGGCGGCGTACAACGAGCAGCGGCCACATCAGGGACGCTGGTGTTATGGCAAGGCGCCCATGTAAACCTTTACGGATAGTGTAAAGGTGGCGAAAGAGAAACAAGTAGCGGCGGTTAAAATAAGAAGTATGTAGAGCCCCCTAATTTCGGACAATCCTGTCTGTCAGATAAAGTCTTGACTTATACAAGTTAGAAAATTGACGATTTTCTCTCTTTGTTATTCTCTAGGGTTTTGTATTCAAGTTTCATTAATTCAGCTGCAGATAGTCGTCCGGACTCCTGACCATATACGATTCAATCGAACAAAGCCTTTGTCTCGTCTCTGAGTGTCTTGATCGAGTCCTTGACATTACCAATTATCCTATCCATTTCGTCTCCAGCCGTTTTCTTGTTCTTTGGATTTATCCCTATGACATAGTTTCTTTGATTCTTCTCGTATTGCTCCTGAATAATCTTCGCGTGGCGGTTAAAACGCTTAGTAAAGAATGGCTTAATAAGGCCACGCAAGTTCTCTGCAAGAACAGTTGGCGTATCGTTACTTTTTCCCTTCACATATTGCTGGAGGCCCCCTAACTGCTTGCTGTCGAATTTCTTCTTAAGCTTCTGCTGAACGGCATCTCTGTCTGGTTGATCGACTGCGTCATGAACATCTTTGAATATAAGAATCGCTCTACCCTTATCGCGCGTATAGGACTGCATGTCAGGACTTGAGAAGATCGGCGTTTTTTTTGCCGTATTGTAACGTTTTCTGGCAGCTATTTTACCTCCCGTAGGAAGAGTTTTAATATGCTTCTCGACCGAACTGGAAATGCTGTCCGAGATGTCGCCGATTGTCCATGCAGACCCATTTTTCTGCTTACGCACGGCTTGGGGAAATGCGTCGTCAATCAGATGATCAGATTCGAGAATTCCTCTCATTGAAAAATTGTTCGCGAGATACTTATGTGATCCGGTTTTACCTTCGTTGCCGGAAAAATTCAGTTTTTTATCTTTAGGCTTAAACAACACGGTTTCACGGGGTCCGGCTGGAATTGCCCTGGCCTTAGGCCTTTTGATATCGGCTTGGTTCAGTTTAAAATTTTCATTGGCTTTATTGGTGATATCAACCAACCCTTGATTGACTTTATTTTTAATTGTTTTAAGTTTTTCGGTTTTATAACTTGTGCGGATGTCATCAGTCTGCTCTTTTACGTGCGTAATCAAGTGATCCTTGAAGTCCTGGATTTTGTTTGGCAGTGATTTCTTCGAAGAAGCGATTGTCTCGACCTTTCCATCTTCTTTCTCCTTACCGGCATGAATTTTTGCGTAGAGAACTATCGCGTAATGACTTTTAGCATTCACTTTCGTACTCCTGTCATGCAGGAGCCCTAGAGGCTTAGGATCTTGTTTGGTTTTGCTGTTCTTGGCTTGAGTGCGTGCTCTTTTTAAAGAAGTGTTTTTTTTCTGCGTTTTATTCTGCGGCTTTATAACCTTTTCAATGGCTTGAAGGGTTTTCTTCGTAGGAATATGATCCCGCTCAAAAATTGACGATATCGCAACCCCGCTGGTTCCTGCGGCTTTTTGATCCGCATCCATCTTCTTCTTTAAGGCACTCCACGTATCGACGTCACCCTCTCCCTTATAGCGTTCCGGTTTGTGGCGGAAGAGCGGGGTATTCCCCCCAGCTTCTTCATTCACCTCTGCATTCCCTTCTGCGGCTTTCCCTGCTTCCCCCATTTCCTTGGCAGCCTTGTCAATTTCCGTTTTCAAAGTCTTGAGATTTTTGTTTTGGTTCTGATTTTTTAAGTTAAGTTTGACTTTAGTTTTAACTTTTGCCGTCTCATTGTTAGCTTCAGTTCCTTTGCCTGTTATAGCCGTACCAATTTTCTTGGCATCTTCACCCTTGAGTTTTTTGGCCTCCGCTTTCGTCTCGTTGTCAACTTGTTCGATAGGGGTTCCTTTGCGGTACGCGATCATGACCTGAATGGACTTGCCTTTTTTCTCTGCATAAATCCGTCTAGATGTTTTACCAATTTTGAAATTTGCCGACGGCAATTGGCGCTTGCTGTTAAGTTTGCCAATGATCTTGGAAAACAATTTCTTGGCCTTTTTGACCAAAAAGGCAATCATTTTCTCCATCGCCTTATCGACCGGAGCGCGCAATTTTTTAATAATGCCTCGGATGGAATTGGTAATCCCGGTTACCGGTACAAGGGCGGCCAGAAAAGAAATGACCACCGGTATCGTGGCAGCTATGGTTTTTTCGATAAAGTTTGCAGCCTGCTGAATTTTTCCTACCGCAATAGCTCCCACCGAGTTGAAGATCGAATTTGCCACTTCGAGAATTTGATCGAGGCGTTCAAGAAACGTTTTGATCATATTGTAGATGGCCAGCACCACCTTGACCACGGCTCCGACGGGGTTTGACAGTCCAGCCAGCCAACTAAGCCCCCCTTTGATCAATGTTTCGATGACAAACTTTTGAATACCACCAATCATCGTCTGTTTGAAATTCTCGATCATCTGCAGAACTCGTTGCCAAATTCCGACAAAGCCTTCTTTGAGAAGAATTTTGACAACCTCAACCGACTTTTCGAGATAGGCGACTTTGCGCTCACCGTTGGCCCCTAGTCTTTTTACCAATTTTGCTCGGAAGTTGGCGTACGTGAGGCCGACAATCTGGAGGCCAATAGAAATCAGTCCTTTAAAGTCAAGCTTTTCTGGAATGGTGATCTCGAGTCCTTGAATGGCCCCGAACAACCAACCGAGCAACCCTTTTTTAATATGTGTGAAAACATTCGAACCAAACTGTCTGAATCCCTTAAGAACGGAGTTAAAGAGGTTTTTGGCGAATTGGAGAGGATCCTCTAGGATCGTAGAAATGACATTTCCCCCTTTCTTGATGACTCCCCAGACTTTTTCTGCCAAAGGGCCGGCGAGTTTCAAGGCTCCTCGGATGATAAATTCCAAAATCTTATCTTTTACTTCACGGATAAAGGTCAGAATGTCACGTACGATGGGAGCGAATAATGACTTGGCCTTGCGGATTGCATTTGAAGGCCAGGCGGGAATATAGTCCAGGAGTTCGCTGATGAGGCCTTTAATTCGCGTCCACGTGATGTTCAAACTGTGAAGACGTGTGTTGACCCATTCAAAGGCATTCTGGATAACCCGGGTTTCCATAAGCCGGTCAAACAAAATACCACCGCCGGGAATCATTGACATCAGGGCGCCAAGAAGATTCGTTCCATTGCGTTCCACACGATTGCCGGTAATCGGACTCTTGCCAAGAATAACGGAAACCAACCGGTAGCCTGGTACCTTACGTGCGTATTTTTCTGCCTTGTCGCGAATATACCCGCGACGAACCTCCGGTTCTTCTGAATCAGCCGTCGGTTCTACCTCTCGTTTAATTACCGATACAGGAGTGCGCTTAGTCTGTTGAACCACGTGGGTGAGCTCATGAGCCATCAAACGGCGATTTTCGACACTCTCACCAGGACCGATCCAAATATGCTGTCGGTGGGTAAAGGCACGTGCACCGATCCGACGCGCCGCATGCCGATCATCCGGTGCATCGTGGATGCGCACATCGGAGAAGTCTTTACCAAAACGCGGCTCCATAAAGGTGCGGAGTGAATCGGGTAGGGCGCGACCGCTGCCGGGCTGGCTAACTCGTGCGGTGACATCCTGCGGCGCAGCCCCACCTTCCGCTCCGACCATGGCCGTTTCGCCGGATCGAGCCGGTTGGGCGACCGGTTGCTCATCGGTAGGAGGTGGAGGTTCTTCTGCTGGGGCTTCTCCTGCCGTGTCCTCAGGTTGCCCACTCTCAATCTCCTTCATGTCGTCAGTCGTAAGCCCCGTGGTGTCGACATCTTCTTCTTGTGGAACTTCGGGATCTTGATGATCGGCAGGGATTGGTGGAGCACTTTCAAGTGTGTCGAGATTAGGTTGGTTGTCGGCAGCTGCCCGTCGGGCTGAGGGTATTCCGCGATCATTCCGACTAAAAGGAGACGAAGTCGCAGCGTGTGGTGCCATCTCCGGTGACGGCGTGGAAACAATGCGTTCAGCGGTGTTTTCCGCCTCGCGTTCGAGCGGATCATTCGCAGAACCGACTTTTAGGGCAGGTTGAATAGTTGCGAGAGATACGTGTGGGAGTTCGTTTTTTGTCTTGAGCCTACCAACGGAGAAATTTCTTGCAGGTCGTACGTGAAACAGAATGCGTGGCTTATGTGTGCGTTTTGTTTTGTGCACGCAATCCGGCATGATTAAGGTCCCACATTTCCACCGGTTGTTGGAGTAGGTGTTGGGGCTGGTGGCACCTGAGTTGTTGTGTCACACTGAGTGTTAATACTAGAAACACCAAAAACTTCACGCAAGAACTTCCCATAACAGGCAGGGTTACGATGCCGACGACTCAATCTTTCAGGATGACCTCCAAAGCGTAATCCGGCATGAGCAGCTTCATGCACGAGCACGCTTGCCTGTGCCTTTACATCTGGAAAATCCCAGAAATGTGGACATATAGCAATGTGCCGAGTACCAGTAGGACAAGCAATGGCCAAGTCGGTAGCGTCGCATCTTGTTCTACGACATCCACGGAGGGTGAATCTCGATGTACCAGGGCATTGGTACCGTATCGCCCTTTGCAACCATCTTGCGATTCTAGTCAATCGACCACCAATCCCACGCATTTCGTTCGACGCGGCTTCCTGAACACTGGGAAAGGAAGCACGGCGAAACCGAGATTTAAATCGACCATTGTTGAGTTGTCTCGGACCGCCAAACCATTTAAAGTAAGCTTTCACGATATTGTCCGTATGGAACGTGTTTGGTGTCATTGTGGTTGTACTAATCAACAGCAGACCATCTGCTGCACTAGCCATACTCACTCCCATGCTATCCGCCTTTTCGATTGCCTGTAACGCGTTGCCTGGTGAATTATTACTATTATCAGCGCAACTAGAATTTGATCTCACCGCGCGCCGCAGAGTTGATTGGTCATTTACCACATGTGCCAATTCATGGGCCATCAGATGACGACCTGATTCCGTTTCTGGTCGGTGTTCCCCTTTCGCGAAGGCGATATTCGAGCCAAGCGTAAAGGCGCGGGCGTGAATCCCTTGGGAAGCCTTGTCAGTGGTCGAGTCATCATGGATGCGAATTGATGAAAGGTCTGTCCCGAAACGCGGTTCAAAAAAGGCTCGTTCGGCCTGTGCTAGTGGTTTTCCAACTCCCATGGACTTGATAGCTGTTGCCGTATTTGGCGAGGCCGTCACCGCAGCAGAACCTGCAGCAATTGGGGAAGAAGTCGGTGTCGATTTAGTCTTGACTGTTTCTTCCTGTTCTTGATTCTCCGGTGCACGCTTGACTTTGTTCTCTTCCACTTTGCATTCCTTACATTTTCTGTGCACCATACCCCCAGAAATTGGCATTCGCATAACCCGATCGGCCATTTGATCTGCTGCCTTTTCAGCTGGATCCTGTATTCCACCAATAAGTAGTCCGCTATCACCAAGGGTGTTCCGTTTCGCATCCGTTCGTGCAGCCATCGTCGAAGAGGAAGGAAGTCGACGAACGGTTGGTCTCCTCGCTTGAACACGTCTGCGAATTTTTCGTCGCATAGCCATCGCTCTCTCCTATCTAAACTATCTCTTGAGAAAAGCCTCCGCGTCTCTTTTGAGCTTTCTAGCAGCAGTATCCTTAAGAATTCCTGCATCAACGAGTTCTTTGATTTTAGCAGTCGTCAGTTTTGCAACATCAGACAAGGTCGTAATCCCAACGCCCGCTAGCTTCGTTACGAGTTCGGGATTCTTATTTCCAGTTACGACGGTTACTGGCTGGTTCTCCCGGACAGCAAGGATGATTGTCTTGCGGTTTTCTTCTGCCGATTCAAGCTCCTTGTTGACTTTTTCGATCTCCTTTGTGATCTTGGTCCGAGCCTTAGCCAGTTCAGCAAGCTGGGCTTCGACCTCTTTTACAGCGGCGACGGATTTCTCTCGCTCTGTATCGAGAGTCTCCACATCTGTTTTAAGCTTGATGACATTTTCCGAGAGCATTTCACGCAAAGAGACCAGATCTGCCAGTTCTCCTTTTGCTGTATTTGTCGTGTCGATCAGTTCTTTGGCTTTCACCTCATCTTCTTTAGAGACAAAAGCTTTTTTGGTTGGAAAGGGAAGTTTGCCGGACCCGCGCTCTAAGAGGACATACCCACGTGCCACTCCATTCTGCAATAGGAGTCCAACTTTGTCTCCTGGACGCACGAATCCGGCTGATATCAATTGATCCGTTTCAGAAACGCCTACCGTACTTTCTTGAATAATCTTAATAGCTTCATCATCATCAACGTCGATTGTTTGGGTAATTTCGATGCCATTGCCGAGCAGCGTTTTTTTTGCATCGGCTTCGCTCAAGTCATTGACCGTAATTTTCTTTTCTTGTTCTGTCGGTAATTTTGGTGGACGGCCAGTGAATGCTTCAGCTATGTGATATTCTTCATTAAGATCCGCGAATGTGATATTCGTGTATTTTCCAGGATCATACTTAATGGTTGTTTTGGGTTTCACATCTCCTCCATCATCATCCAACCTGGAACCACAACAAAACTGTGCGAAGGTCTTGGCGACCTTTTCCCGACTTTCACCGATAAAGTATTGCAGCGAACGCCAGGTCATGGCTTGCTTGCGGCAGCAAAACGGACAAACCTCTTCAAGTAAAAACGTGTCGTTGGAGTACTTGCCGCGTAGACAAGCAATAGGAACCAGGAAGGGCGCTTTTCCCAAATCCGGTGGACATTTAGGGAAAAGGGCTTCACACACACAACGCCGCAGCCGCTCCTCGTCACTTCGGAGAAAGACTTGGAAAACAGCATTGGCTTGTTGCATTTGGCGAATCTGACGTGCTGTTCCTTGAGTGTTTCCAATCGGATTGTTCTGGATAGCCTCTTGGACACGTTCCTTATACCTTTCGGTTTCTTCCTTTGAGGCTTTTTTCTGAAAGGCATTGAGCAACCTTTCATTAAAAACTGCAGCCTCCTTTGCCTCGGCCTCGGTCAGTTTAGCCGAACCACTCAACGCTCCCTCACTCGATGAGGTAACCAGGATCTTTTTCCCCACCGCTTTTGGTTTCGCGGGAAGTTTGCTGATGAAATCATCAATGTTGATAATCTCTTTTTCGTTTAGACAATTTTTGATTGATTGTAAAAATCCCGGGTCATCCGGGCCGTAAGCCAGGCTGGCCGGGACTACGTGCAGTGTGACCTTTCCGCCATTCTGTGCGGCAAGGGCAAGACATGCCTCTCCTTTACCCAAAGCTGTAATCAGGGCCTGTTCATTAGCAAACAAAATTCCTTCCTTGAATTTCAGTTCACTAATATCAAACATTCCTCCCTCGAAACGTGTGATTTTACCTGACCGATCTATAAAAGCTCCGCCAGTGATCTTGACCTGATCGGTGCCCCGCTTCACCAGGGATGGAATGATGCCGCATAACACTCCCCAGTCGAACAGCAGCCGGAACGAGGCATGAATCGAGAAATCGATCTTACACAGGGCATCTAAAGCGGCTTGAACATCTTGCGCATCGTCATACAGTTCAGGACAATTGGACTGAAAACGAATATCATCGGCGGATATATCGCAAAGATGATCCAGCGCCTGTTGAACGTTTTCCGCATCAGCGTAAAGCTTCGGACATGTGTTATCGAATCCAACATGCGTGGCCGGCAAGTTTGAAAGAGTAGGGAATGAAAGTTTTCGGATCTCTGCATCGGTTGGAGGCAAGATTGCGCCTGAAGTATCGACTCGAAAAAGTGTACAATAGTGATGAATCACACCAACGGGAGTTTCTTTGACCAAACGGACCTGGTCGCTTTCCGCGGCAAACCGTCGCAGCTCCACCAGCCAATAATCACCGGCGACAACAGCGACGCCGGCAAGATCCAGTTCGACTTCGAAAGCCTCGATCCGAAGCGTGACGGTCTGGCCAGCTGCCGAAATCTGAAACCCGTTCCCTTTCGTACTCGTGACAGTTGCCGTACTCGTGTTAATCACCGCCTGTCCATCCCAACGGCGCACGAAGGGCCAAGGCTGTCCATTGTGGTCGGTGGCGGGCGTGGGGGTTGTGCTCAGGTCATCCACGAATGTTGACCGCTTCGCATTCGGGGGGTCGGCAAATACGCCAAGGTGGCCTTCTGTAATTTCCGAGAAAAACTCATAGACCTTTCCCGTGCGCTCAAAATCCTCATGGTTTACGTCTGCGGTCGCGATGGCAGCCGCATTCTCAATCGACCACGCGAGTGTGATGGTCCCAGGCGCATTTGGTGTTCCTGTGACATCGATGACCTCCAACCGCCACAACGAATTGGCAATGATTTGTTCTGCGCTGACTACATCGGCACATGGATCGCATTCATCGGCCAGTATGACGGCATTGAGTGGTGTCACCGTGAGTTTCCCTGTTCCGATTTTGGGGAAGGCTCCGGTTCCATCCTGAATATCCGGCAAAACTGAAAGGGGAGCGGCCTTTAACTGAGTCATGGTTCGCGTACGGAAGGCCGTGACGGCTCCATGTAATCCGACATCAGCAAGATAAGGATCCTCAAGGGGATACACCGGCCGATCCCAGATATCCGCATAGATAATTTGATCGGTAGTGTTGGGCAGGGCGGGGCCTTGAAGAAGATCGGCTTGATTAGAAAACAGTGCGAGGGGGCTATTCAGGTTTGCCCCAGGAATGGCAGTCAAGACACCACGGACTCCATCCGCATAAATAATGCCTTCTTGTAAAGAAAGAGCATTATTTTCTCCGATAGCCACAGCCCCACCGACCTTTGGGACTCCATCTTTAATCGTGTCGTCACCAAGGTGATCGGTCCTGTCTTGCGTGATGCGGGAGCGTTCATCAAGATCGGCATCTGTTACCATACTTCCCTGTATATGATAGACGCCCGAATACCGCTGTTCTGCTCGATAACTTTCTCGTGAGATCAGAGATTTCATAGCATTGTTCCCTTTTTAACTTATGTGACGGCTGCAGCTGGTCGCGCCAATCGCGGGTCATAACGAATGGCAATTTCCTGCCCGAGAGGGAGAAAATTCTTCAATTTTAATTTTACCGCTCGTAATTGGGCGTTATAATAGAGATGGTGGTAGGCACCCATTTCTCCGTCATCCTCCGCCCCTTCACGGATTGCCCGAGATGTCGTCAGGTTCAGAACTCCTGATCCTGGTTCCCCGAACTGTGCAGGCCGTAGAACACATGAATTTTCATCTTTGAAATACAGACGAATAAAATTTGGGTCACTGGCTGTGTTATTGGGACTTTTCTCGGCACAGCAACCAGCTAGGTCGGCGAGATCAAGCAGACTTGAAAACCGAACGCAGGTTTGCTCCTCTCCACTCTCGAGGTCCAACACATTGCCGGCGAAGATACAGTCGGATGCCCATAGGCGTTGAATGCGTGTTTGGCCTAACACCGTACAGTAGACCAGTTGGGCAAACCCATTCGGGGCGACAATCACACCGAAGAGGCAGTCTTGTGCTTCAACGGTGGGGTTGTCACCCTTCGGTCCGAGAGTGAGATTCGCCACCGCACATTTTGACAGTCTCAAACGGGTCTCACCCGCGTCATTTGGTTCGACTGTAATTGTTCCCTTGAACAACACGTTCTCAAAGGCAATGAGTAAATCTGACGGAATCGTGAGATCACCGGTCATCACAATCTTGTCGGGAGCGGGGGAGAGTAGATGGCCATTTGCATCTGTGGGATCACCGATGGCTTTCAAAATGTCGGCAGGGCCAAAGTTCTGAAATTGATCTGTCTGGGTGAGGTCAAATCCAAGCGGATTACTCCCGCCTGGTAAGGCGACCTCTCTGAGTTTGGGTTCGAAAAACCCAAAATGAGGTTGAAGATGGATGAGATTGCGGCGCGGATGTGGGCCAACATCGGGAAAATCCGGGTTCCGTAGATCGGGGGTGCGGACTGCCGTGTCGTCATAGGCACCGAAAAAACAGGGAACCCCGTGTCGAGCCCGTGGCTTCCAGAACGTTTTGACCTTCTCATTCTTCATCATGCCATCGGCATTACGTTCTGACATCTCGAGTCGGTACAACGGGTTGGCTCCATCAGGATCGACTACCGCCCGATTGGTGAAGCGAAAATCGGGTATGCCGAGCGGAAGAGAGGGTGGTCCCAATGGATCACCATCACCTCGTGCTTTAGCCGGCGCTGTAAACGGAGGAAGATCCATTCTCGGTGTCAGCAACACTCGTCGCCAACCTTCGACCAACACGGTTTCTGCTCCGCTTACCACATCAGCGATATTGTCGATGTTTCGGAGCGTGCCTTTGGTCTTAAACCAACTAACGGCATTATTCAGCTCTTCCACCCGTTTCTTGGGATCGGGGGCCAGAAGTTTTGCGCCCACAAGCTCGGCAAGATAGGGGAGGAGCCAGGTTTGGATTTCACGTCTGTTGCCTTCCGAGTCGGAAATGAGATCAACTGACTCGGCAAACGCATCCGCATAGGCTTGCTCGGTCGTGCCGCGAATCAAATCCAGCAGGTGTCCAAAGCCATGGAGGAAGGCTTCCAGGTCACCCAGTTCCTTTCCTTCGCGAGGATCCAGAAATCGGTACTCTTCGGGTAATTGCCGGTAGAGGAGTAAGCCGGCTTTGGTTTTCAGATCTTCAATCGTCGTCATACGAGGATCTCCACATCCACGGTCACATCGGCAATACTGTCAAGAACCGCGACCTGCTCTTCGGTAGGAAACAATGCCACGAGCTTCCCATCTATCCGGGCCTCACGTAAGGGAACGGTGGTGCTGGACTTTTTTGAAAAATCGGTTACGGTTGCCGAGGAGACTCCTTCGATTCGTTCCATCGCAGCCAAAATTTCCGCGACATACATCGGTTGGCCCAGTGCGCGATTGAATAAGGCAAATTCGTTCGCCAGCCCGGCTTCCACAACGGCTTTGACGTCAGATTTTTCATAGCGGCTCGTATCGACATAAATTTTTACATGCATATGCATGTCGAGACTCTGATAATTGGAGATGGTCACGCGAGTATTGGGCAAGGCCCGAGTTACAATAAAATCTAACAGGTCATTTTCAAGTGTCGGCCCAACTTCTCCGCCATTTGCCGGGACGATGACAATATCGACTTGATTGATCGCGCCGGCGCGTATGATTTCTCGTGCCTTGGCTTGCCATACGCTAGAATGACGTTTGCATAGTCGCTCGAAATCAATTAACGATACAGCCCGACCATTGGCAGCCAAATGCGAAGGCGCATTGTCACGAATATCGGACACGGGCTCACGACTCGCCCCTCCAGATGTAATAAAAGGTTGGACGATTCCCGTGACGAAACGGTTTTTCTTCATCGGTTTGGTCATACTCCATGACGGTACACCGGTCCCTTTCGCTCCAACGCCGACACGATGCCGTGTTACTGAAAGATTGTTGCTGCCGGTGGGGAGGCGTCGACGAAAGTGAATCTGTAGTGTATCGTCTTCATTTAACGTCACTGACCAGGCATCATTTCCTTCGGCGGTGGGATCGCCGATATCCCGAAACTCCCATTTGATTCCATCAACCGTGACATCCAGGTCCGGTGCCACCCCCGTTGAAGCCGTGTTCGACGGAATAAAACTCACCTCCGTTATCTTGAACTGAAAATTTTGTCGGTCTTTTTCAGCATCGCCGGATCCAAGGACTTTCGGATCTTTGGTCTCACCATGAGAGATATCCACCGTGTTTAAATAGAATTTCGTCCAGCCGGCCTTCCAGTCGGAAACGTCCTCCTCGATTTCCATAGTGATTTTCAGAATAGTATTGGTAGAGCCAATTTCTTCCACTGAAGTTAAAACGGCAAGTGCCGATTTCGGAGGCTCATCCTTGTCAAAAATCGCTATGACCTTCTCTCCGGCCTTCACCAGATTTCTCGCTTCGGCCGACAGACCTTCTAGTTCTGCAACTCCCCCCACTATCGGGGCATTCTGGTCTCGATTGTAATTTATTGGACGTAATGTCCGGGTCGTGGGACCAAAAAATTCAGTTTTGTCAGGATCCGCCGGTGGATTATCATGAAACTCAATGTAGTAGACGTCGGCTTCTTGGCGAATCGTTGATACTCTGAGAGGCGTCAAATTGCTGGTCCCTATCGGTCGTGCCACATACCAGACTCCTTGTTCAAGAGATTTTGGAGGCGACCCTTCAAAGCGGACCGTTCTTTCTGGTTCTTTCTTGCCAAATGAGGGAGTTTTCACAACTCTGCCGGTTGCACTTCGTCCAGTGGACTTAGCATACGCAAAACCCGAAACATTCTCCGGTTGAGAATGCATTTGAGCAATAACGAATTTGTTGTCATCGTCATCAGTAAACTCTCGAGGACCATCTGCATCTTTTTGTACAACCCCTCCGGAGGCACTTATATAGTAAAGAGTTAAGATTTCGTGGTCAGTTTCTAGCTTTCCCTTTTCGTCGACCGCATAGGGGGTATAGGCTTGGACATTGACTGCACCCGAAAACTCATGTTCCGTCTCAAGGGTTAAGAGTCCCTTCTCCGATGAAAGAACCACGGCCTCTGTGGTCACACCCAAACCGTTTTTCGTAGGAGTTACCTTCACAATCGATCCTGGTGAATAGTTTGCCGCATCGGGAATTTTAATGACGATTTGCTTATCGGTGGTGTTTGGTAAACCAAGCTGAACGCCGTCAGGTTCGGTCAAGAGAAGGGCATTTCCCGTATTCACAGAAAATCCTGTTACTGGATCTGGTTGGAGATCGTTAAAAGTCAAAGTGGCGTGTTCGAACTGGTCATCCCGCTCGATTTTTTTCAACGAAGTGGCAAAACTCTGAGGGATTTTTATGTCCTGCGTGATGATCGCCAGATCGCCTTGCGCGAGTTCAGCCTCTTCCGGAACGATCCAAGTCGACTCTTTCGTGAAAACGAGCTGCGATGTGTTGTAGTTCCAGCCCTTCGTTCTTGCACCACTGAGTTCTGGATGTACCAAGACGGGCTTGAGGGTTTCGAAAATCAGTGGAGCTCCACCTTCAGGTGGGGCGAATTTCATGGCCAGTCCGCGAGCAATTTCAATCACACCTTTGTCCGGCTCCAGTTCAAGCGCAATGGTCGTGGTGGCCGAGGCTGGAGGTGTTGGTTGGTAATTGACCATCGCCGCAAGTTTTCGAAGGTTATCCCACTGAGTGGCCGTGCGTAGATACCCTTCATTGGCATACGCATCGAGATGACCGAGAGCAATGTGAACGGCTCGGGCGAATGCCCGCATCGTTTCCCATGCATAATCAGGTGACTGACGCCGATATTGTTCCAGAAGACGTTGATTGCGTTTGCCGGCGGTTTCGACATCAACCGGAAATGGCGTGAAGAGATCTTTCCACACACTACTCGCCTCGAACTCCACGGCACTGGTCGTTAGTTGGCGTTCAACGGGAGGTTTCATGAATAGATCACGCCACTTTTCAGGAGTTCGATCCGCTGGGTTGAGACCCCGTCCATACAGACCCAGCATGACGATTCGTAATTCTTCCAACCACACGGAAGCATCACCGTCGACATACTCGAAATGCGATAGTCCGGCACGATTCCACCGGGTTAAATCAAATCGGTATTCTTCTCGTCCTTTAGGTGCTTGCAGGTTCATGTAACCTCTCCAGCATTAACCGTAATACGGTACGTTCCGTTACTTGGGTCGGTAGGATCGTTCTCACAGAGAACAAATTCCTCATCCGCGATTTCGATGACTCCCGTGGTCGTGCGATCAGGATAGGCGCCGACTCGTTTGAAGCGATTGAGGCAGGCGACCTCCACGCCTTCCACTGCCATCGCTGCTTCGATAATGTCGGAAACAAAGAGATCTTCACCAAATCCGAGCCTTCCAGGTTCAAAAAATCCACCTTCATCAGCTGTAAAGACTTGATTGAGGGCTTGCTTGAGCTCCGAACGGAAATAGCCTTTTTTCACCCTGACTGAGAGTGCAAGCGTAATCGGTGCCGCTTTCGCGGTTTCTAAGAAAACCTCTGATCCGACCATCCGATTCTGTTCGATCATTGCGCGTAGAAGACGACGGGCAGTCAATTTTTCGTTGACTGGTGGTAACGCAAGTCGCTCAATTCTGTGATACTCGACAATTTTGTTCCACAGATCTTTGTCTACTTCGCTGGGGATTCCATTTATTGGCGCACCTCCAATGTGCAATGGATCATCCAAGGCTTTATTTTTTTCGAGGAGTGTGGCCACGAGGATGGTGTACCACGCACCGGACCACACTAACCTTGCTCGTGTGCGCGCAACCAGTGGGTGTTCTTCGATCAAAGTTTCATGATCAGCGAGAGTGACCATCCGTCGAACTTCACCAGTGAGTCGGGGGCCTTCCTGTCGAGCAGTCTCCATTGCTGCAGGGTTGAGTCGCCAGTACCGTTCCAGTTTTTGATTGTCGTTCTCAGCAATCCCTCCCGGCGCTGGAGGCAGACTTTGAAGAATTGCCGGATCGGTACGCTGCGCAGCATCATAGCCAATCAGTTTCAACAGACGTCGTACCGATTGGGGACGGCGGGCAGTTTCAAGGTATCGCTCCGCCTGTACAGCATCGAGGGCATGGGAGGTGCGATCGAGGGCGGCAGCCAGCAATTCCACAATGACCACTTCCATATCCGCCGGGGTCCAGCGACGCCGGTCCGGGAAGCGGTGGGCCAACTCCTGCATCATGAATAGACGGAAACTGTCATAGTCCCGGGAATTCCAGTCAAAGTCGTTGGCCACGTCGGGAATAGGTATTGGCAATACCGCAACACGTTCCCCGCAATCGGGACACCCGCCTTGGAATTCAAGGGTTGGCTCACTTAGTTCTGCCATAACGTTGTCACCATAGTTTGGGAGTTACACAGTAAATTCATGACTTTCTTTCTTTTGTAGTGCAGCCAGGACATAGGTAATTCTCACCAGCAGTTGCTCGGGTCGGTCTTTTGGTGCACCAACCTCGACCTGTAACGTTTTGGGATCGACTTCTCCTGCGAGCGATTCGGCCAATGAGCCGTGCAGTCGGCTCCGCACTTGCTCCCAAAGCGGAATGGCATTGGGTTCAAAGACGTGTTGGCGGGCTCCAAAACCGAATTCCGGCCGAAACACACGCTCGCCAGGACTGGTAAACAGGACTTGCATGATTTGTTCGCGGATATGTTCCTCTCGTGTTGAGGTTTCCGATCCCCTCTCGGTGATTCGAAACGGGAAAGACATATAAGGTATGCGCGGAAGGCGCGATTCAAGTGCGTTGCTCATAGTGCTGTCGTTTTCGTTGTAAGGACTGCCGGGCTTAATGGTGGAACCGGTGGACCTGAAGGAGCCCCAGGTGCCGTGCAAACATGCGTATGTGTGTTGAAGCTCGCGAGAAACGTGGTGCCTTTGATTAACGGTTCCCCGCCCGATCCCCCAACCGCAACAGCTGCGCCTTCTATGGTCACGGTCGCCGGAGCCTTGATGTTGATGCCGCCAGACGTCGTGGCGATTTCATTGCCGGATGAATCCTTGCATGTAATCCCGGAGGAGGACATGACCATAGAATTGCCATTGGCGTCTTCGATCTTGATCTCATTGGATGAGGCATCGAGCGTAACCGTGGCGCCGCCTGAATCGGTCAATGCCAAAGAACCGTTGGGATCCATTTCGAGTACAGCTTCAGCCGAGCTTTTGAGTGTGATCTTTTCGTCACCTTCGACATCTTCAAACACCAAAACATGACCGCTTTCGGTTTTCATGACCTTTGCAGTTGGTTCCGTGTTTCCCGTGAATTCTTCAGGAACTTCGTCTGTCGTGCGCCAGAAAGCACCTGTCCACAGAGGTGAAGAGATATCACCTTCCATAAATTCAGCGACTACTTGTGAACCGACTGGTGGAACAGCGATGACCCCAAACCCTTGTCCCCCCCCATAGGCAAAACACGGTAACGCCCAATCGCTGATCGTCTTACTAAGAACACTTGGGATCGTCAGTTTGCACCGGCCTCGTGTTTCGGGGTCCTGATTATCGGCAATAAAGGCGCGATACTTTCCGTAGTATCGGTTTTGTTGTTGCCGGATAGTTTTCTCGATAGCGGTAAATTCGTCCATTCTCATTCCATTCAGAATAAAGAGGAAATGGCTGACGTAGCCGCAGAAAGTGGCCCTGAAACACTGTCTGTTTCACCCACGGCATTACGCATGAGTTCGAATTGCTGACGATATCCCTCAGGTGTAAAGTTGTGTACCACTTTATCCACAAAATAGAGCCCTCCATACCGCTCCCCGGTCCCATCGATCGGAACAGTTTTGCCGGCTTTCAGTACATGTCCGTATAAAGAGCCATCCAGTTCGCCGATCGCACGGATCCTGAAACTGTTTTCATTGACGAGTGCCTGGGCGCGTGCTCGCAGTTCTTCCTCGGTTTCATCTCCTTCTCGTGTCACCCGCCACACAGAAGGGGTACCCAGTTCAGCTCCTTCTTCTGCAACCCTCGTCCGTCCCAGAACGGCAACATCCGGCGAAACGGTTTCGCTCGTTGTTTCCGCCCCTTCTTCCTGTGGAGCATGATCAAACATGACTTCATCCGGTCGCTGACCATCGTCAGTAATCTCAAGATTCAAACAGTTAGTTGATTTACCGGCATAGACCAGGATTGGTGCCTGCGCTTCACCGTCTAAACGCTTTGGCCCGAAGTAAACTTGACCTTCAGAGAAGATCAAATCATAACCGTTGGCCATGGCGCGTTCCCTGATGAAAACGATGGGAGTCGCGTCTTGCGATAGCGCACGGCTTGACTGACCTTGGCCAGAGGCCGAATCTACCGATAGGTTTAGTGGGGCAATCAGTTGGGTGAGGATGTCAAGATCACTCATCGGAGCATCTTCGCCCCAGATCGTACGCATTTGCTCACGGTCCAATGCCGCACTCTCATCCTGGACCATAAGCTCAAGGGTGGTCTCTCCGCCTGAATTGGGATAGGAGGGTTTTGGCTGTATGATGTAACCGCGAAAAAATTCTTCGATATGGGTTTGGAAATCGGCCGAAATGCGGATCGGTGCCCATCGGGTGAACAAGCCTGAATCTGCAGCCATCCATTGCCCATCTTCTCTTCGACGATCCTCAATCACAATGGAGCCGGTGGCTGCTTCCTCGCGACTTGTCGTGATTTCCACCACAGTCACCAGATTGGCGAGATCACCGATATCCGTATAGTTCTCCCCCACTTCGATCAAGCAGCTGGCTGGTTGAGTAAACCCCGGGTCAAGAAGTCCGGACAGTGAAATCATCAGCGAGCCTCCTTCCGTCGAGGAATGAGGATGACATGGCCTATTCGTTCACGGCCGTTTTCTTCGATCGGTTCGGGTGTAAACAGCAGGTCTTCGGGAAACAGGACATCGGGATTCGTTTCGACAATTCTTCGCCAGTCTCGGCTTTCCGCATAGTAATGATGGGCAATGCTGTCAAGACGTTCCTTTAATGACACGATATGTTCAAGCACCGGTTCCGGCTTATTCAGGGGCCGTGCTCTCAAACCGTCAAAGACCGTTTGGCCTTTGTCGTTCGGACTAAAGCGAGGAATATTTTCGTAGTAGGAACCTTTAAAAAAAGCCATGGTGATTTCCTTTAAAATCCAGTCACGGCATTAAGCGCCGTCATGGTCGTTTGCCGGATTTTTTCGGCCATGAAAAATGGGTTATTGGATTCGATCACCTGCATGGTCAACGTCATTTCAGCACGATAGGGAGAAAGATTGGGTAAGTGGAGCGTCTCATTCTGACTGACGCCGGTCAAAAAGACCGGGAGGAATTGCACGCCCCACGCAAAGATCAGAACGGAGGCGGATTCTTGTCGTTCGAAAGCTCGCGACCCGCCACCTCCTAGACTCGACAAAACTTGTAGGCCTCCTGGCCCTTGAACCTTTGGTTCGACCATTGAACGCAACGTATCGATTTGGGGTTGAACCCCGAACTGTCCGGCAATTGCATCCCCTTCGTTCATCTGTTCCGTCGCGTCGAGCAAAATCGTCACGCTGATTTGCTCACCCTGCAGTTCCACCCCTTGAGAAACCCGAGGCGTCTCCAGCGGTGTGAGAAAATCAAAACCAAGTCGTGCTCCTGGTGCGTTGCCGGTTTTGATGGTCACGGTACGAGACCGAGATATTGTTTGTGGATTAAAGTCAAAGATTAACCCCAGTGGTGGTAATGAGAGACCGTACTCAAATAATATGCCTTTGCTTGCGAGCGACATGACTTAGTCCTCTGTCTTTCGTGTTTGTGGAAGCCGACGGATTTCTCGGAAGACCCGCTGTGAGATGAACGTAGCGGGCTCGCCTTGTCCCGGGATCTGCACGGACATTGAGCGTTCTTGACTTTTCGATTGGTGTAATGCTCTGCCGACCGCTTCTGCGATTGTACGTGCATCATTCTGAGCAGAAGGCGACATCCGGGCAGGGAGTATGAGACGCATACGTTTAATATTCATGCGGTTTCCTCTAGATATGCTGCAAGGGGTCCAAGTTCTGAGTGACGCACTTGCCTGTTGTCTTTATTGAGTTCTGCCCAGACTGATCTGGCGATATGTCGACCAGAAATCGCATCGCCGTCAGCCCGTGCCAGAATCGAGGCAAAGAACGCGGCATTGTGGATCGCTCCGCCGGAGAGCCGTACTGCACTGGCGATAGCACCGGTATGGACCTCTGGACTGCGAGGGGCATTTTTCGGTAACAGCCGCTCCCACAATTTTTCACGAGCTTCGGCATCAGGAGCAGGAAAGTCGACAATCTGCTGAAACCGCCGCAAAAAAGCGGCGTCAATATTACTACGTAGATTGGTGGTCAGAATGACTGGACCGGCATGATGCTCGAAGCGGGAAAGCATATGGGATACTTCAAGATTGGCGTAGCGATCGCGCGCATCGGTTACCTCTCCGCGTTTTCCCAATAATCCGTCCGCTTCGTCGATTTGTAAAATGGCTTGCCGTCCATCAAGGGCATCGAGAAGCGCATTGAGATTTTGTTCGGTCTCACCAACATATTTTGACATGATACGACCGAGATCGAGGGTATAGAGTGACCAGTGCTCTCCTGAAGTTTCTGATAAATGTGACGCGATCACTTTCGCAGCAAAACTTTTCCCTGAGCCTGAGGGTCCGCAGAACAACGCTAATGGACCTCCAATCGGTCGTGTCTGCCAGTCGTGAATGACCGAATCACGATAGCGTATCCAAGAGGCATACTCCTTTAAGGAAGCGATGGAGGAGTCTGGCAACACTAAATCATCCCAATTGGACTCTCCGGTGACCAGGTGGGCTCCCGGTGGTGGAGAAAGATCTGTTGCTCGACCAAGAAGAACTCTCGCGACCATTGGTGCAGTTGTAATCTTTTGATAGGCGCCTTTGCCTGTAATCTTGATGAGGCCCGAAGAACAGAGGGGAGCCACCGGTTCTAAACGATCATAGAGTGAGGCAACTTCGTGACCATCATCCAACATAAGGAGTTCTTGGAGTAACGCTAAACTCGGATGAGGGTCGGGGATTTGCGGTTGCAGTGATTGAATGCGTGGGGCAAAGGATGGCCGGGCATCCGAGGCCAATGCCAGCGCTAAAATATCAAGATCCAGATGGACAAACGACTGTAAAAACGATTCAGAAACCAGTTCTTTGAGGGATGACCATGCACCTGTCTTACGGGCTTCAGTGACAGCCTGTGAGGTTTCCTGAAACTCTGCAGAAAATTTCTCTCCAAGATTATGACCGGTTCGATAGGCTTCGGCCATGGACAACAACAGGGCGATGCGAGACCATTCTGCGTCAAACATGGTTCTATCGACTGTACCTTTTGTTGCGAAGCCGTTCCTCATGCGCCCACCGTCAGCGAGAGTGTATTGGCGAAGGGCGACGTGGCTATTGGTTGATCTGCCCCGTCAACAGGCCGAGTGAGAATCGTCGCGCTATCGCCGGTAGCAGCCTGGTTGAGTGTAAGTGTCACAATGGCCGTAGGGTCATCAATCTTGTGACTGAGGATCGTAAAAACTTGTGGTGATTGGGTAACCTCAGAACTGTCGGCACGGACCCAGGAAACTTCTAAGGCCACGCGTTCTTCAGGTGGTCCGGCGATCGCCACATTGACGTTTGGCGTACCATTAGTGACTGTCCTGGTATTTGTGAGCATTCCTCCATTGGCAAATAGGACAACCGGTAGCCAGTCGGTCGCCGGAGAAGGACCGCCACTCCCTCTTGCGCCAAGTGGAATGGTATGGACTTCGTCCCCGTACTCAATAAATCCCATGGTATCTCCTGCATCAACGTTTGGTCGGATGTCGAGGATGCCTGTGGTCACAGGACCTGCTTCGATGCCATGTTCCAACGGCTCAATTGGAATCAGCGCAAATTCGTATGCGACTGAAAGGCGATAGGCTAACTCTCCTCCTTGGGTTGTCCAGATGTGATTAAGTTCCTCCATAGACGGCGCTTGCAACACGGCCTGAAGACGATAATCTATGTGCGGGCCTGAGCGAAAATCAGTAGGATCGGTATTGTTTCCCGGTAGAATACTCGGGATAATCGGACGTGAATGCAAAACCCGAAGGGCATGTCCTAATATTCGAAGATCAGCATCGAGTGCGGGGTTGCCCTGATCGGTCAGAAATGGAGTCAGTAGAGTGTTGATGCGTACGAAATAGGGTTCGTCATCAGCGACGGCCGCCTGAAAACCAGATGGCAAAACTCGGTAGGTAAACAAATTGAGAAGGTGCTTGTCCCCGCCTTTCACTCGTTCACTGGCCCGTTGTGGCGTGTCTGTCGAAATGACGACATCTTCACCAAACTGCCCATCTAGAAAATCGGCAATTCCTTGAACCGCAACCGACAGCGAAGAGACGGGAACAGCCATGCGCCTACAATCTCCTCAGGTAACGTGCCCGGAAAGATCGGTCACGGTTGGGACGCCATGCACTCTTTTCTGCAGGGAGTCCCTGTTCATGAATGAGCACATCAAGTTGTTCGATGACGACATTGGGGCGAGAGTGGCTCGATTCAGTGGGTTGAGAAGGCAGGCTGTTGAACACATTCTCTCCCGAGAACCCGGGCATCGCCAGAGATGGAGGTGTCAGAACCTCCTGCGATGGGAATGTTGGGGGAAGACCTTCAGCCGTGTTACCATGCTCTCCATAGTTGGGTATAGGTTGATGTGATTGTGAGAACACCGGCGATACGGCACGGCGGAGTGCCTGCAAAGATGAAGGTTCTTCTTCTCCCGAAAACTCCTTGTCGATGGGTTCGCCCCCCGGTTCAATGTCTTCTTGAGTCGGTGGCAGCGTGACTTGCCCGGTTTCTTCGAGTGGAACTTCTTCTTGTCGGGCGATAATCCGCTTAGTCTGAATCGTTTCTTCTTCCTCTTCTTCTTGCCGCCGCAGTAGAGCAAGCTGTTCTTCCTCTTCCTCTCCCGTTTCTTGTCGTCGCAACGTAGCGAGTTGTTCTTCCTCTTCTTCACCTGTTTCTTGCCGTTGTAATGGTGCGACCTGTTCTTCTTCTTTTCCTTCTGGTTGTTGCCTTCTCAGGGATACCCCCTGCGTTGATTGTCCGTCGTTTTGGCGACGTAGTGGCGCAACCTCTTGTTCCTCTTCCTGGCTTAGCTGGCGCTGGGCTTCCGATTCCTCCTCCGTTTCTTGTCGTCTCACAGAATGAGTGGAAGGTCTTGGCATCGCCGAGAGCGTTTCTTCTTCCTCTTCTGATTGCTCCATTCTTGCGATTCCAGCAGAAGGTTGTTTGAAAAAACCTTTCGGCATTATGACTTGCGTCTTCATGCCATGTCCGGTCGCACGAGTCGAGATTCTTGTTAAATAACTCATAGCGTTTTCCAACTAGTCGGTCTTCGTGTCTGGCGATAATCCCGTGCAATCATGGCTGCCAAGGCTGAGCGGTGCCGGACCTTGAGGCCAAGAATTTGATCATGGGGCCATCCATATGCCATTGCAATCAAGTGAGTCTCCTGAAGAATGGTGCCTTCATGGGGGAAGGCAAATAATAAAGGGTCAATTCGTGCTGTGGTCGATTTTCCACAAAATGGACAGGTCATGGTCGTTTCGACCGAGACATCCGGGGAGGCGGCTTCAATGGCATGATCGATATGTACAATATCATCTTCATCAAATTGCATCGCTTCCTTTTCTGCCTGTTCCGATAAACCGCATAAAGCGGCAAAGCGGCGTCGCGGGTCACCTATAGGCCCTGCTTTGGCAAAGGCTTCTTCATGGGCTCCATTGGGAATGAAAAATGACCGCATTCCAAGACTGGTTTCTACTTCAACTTGTAGCACATCGCTCTCTGGTTGATAGGAGGCCGCATCGGCCAGATTCAGGGAGAGATCGTAAGGATGTCCGCAATGGGTGCAATGGGATTCAAACCAGCGGACGTCCGGGTAGAAATATTGTGCGGCTTGTTGTAACAGCCATTCCCTCGTCCCGCATGGCAATTGACGAACCACAGCCAACGTGACCCTTTCCTCCCCTATGGTGGCGAAAATCGCATTGAGGACACAGGAAACCTTTTGAGGCCTCGACCCCGGTTGTGCCGTCGCTTCCGCGACTGCCAGCTCGGTTGTCCCGTTCAGGGGGCGTAGCTCAGTGGTGGGGAATGCCGCCGTTGAGTTATTCATTGCACGTACCATCAATCTTTTTTCGATTAACTTTCCGCCGGTTCCGCAGTTCCAGGATCTTGCACAAAGCCTTCATGTTGGATGGTGATCATTTGAATGCCGACGGTGTTCATATTATTGGCATCAAATTCGGGTAAGGCTTGAAACTCAGACACCCATGCTCGTCGAAGCCGATAGGTTATCGCCGGAACGCCTTGGAGATTGAGGACGTTAATTACCACTTCCCGGCGATAATCCTTCAAGCTCATCCCGGCATCCCCTTCGGCCACATTGTTGACGGCGTTGGCCCATTCCGTGAACACGGGGTCGTGACTCAGACCCTGTTCGAGTGCCACGGCTTCAAAACTGGAGCCACCCGGCATATTACGTTGGTAAGAGGGATCGCCGGCATTACGCCATTTCACGGATTCCGTCGTCCGTTTGAGAGCCCCCATTTTTGATAGACCGGCCACGGTCTGGCCGCCGATCACGACTTGAAACTTAAACGTTCGATAAGGATCATACCGATGGGCATTGGCAGGGAACATTGGTGCAGGCATGTTAGAACCTCCTCAATTTCTGTATCCAAATATTTAGTTACGCGGTTCGACCGACGATTTGTTTGATTTGGACGACGACAAACTCTGCCGGTTTCAAGGGGGCAAAGCCCACAACCACTCGAACAATTCCGGCATCAATGTCTGCTTGAGTCATGGTGGCCCCCAGCCCACATTGAACGTAATAGGCATCGGAAGCTTTTTCGCCCTGGAAAGCTCCGGCTCGAAACAGTCCGTCCATAAAGTTCGATACTGACGCTCTCAGACTGCTCCAGAGCCGATGATCGTTGGGTTCAAACACCACCGTCTGTAGAGCACTGTACAGACTTTCCCCGATCATGTTTTGGGTACGTCTGACCGGAACATAGCGAAATTCAGGTTTGGTTTTGGTGGCCAGGGTCCGTGCCCCCCAGATCACGGTCGGACCGATGATGGCTCGCAGACAATTGATTCCCAGATCGTTCAGATTGTCCTGGAGATCGTTGCCGATCAAAATATTTGGTCCGATCGATCCCCGTACGGTGGCTTCGAGTCCCGCCGGAGCCTTCCAGACGCCTCGGCGTCCATCAATGCGTGCCCACATCCCAGCGGCAAATCCAGATGGGGGAATGCGGAACGTTTTGGGTTTATTGGCGGCAGTATCAGGATCATAGTGCGGGTTGGACACTTCTAACCATGGATAATACAGGGCAGTGTAGGGGGATGTGGGTGCTCCTAAATCCTTGACATCCTTTGGTGAAATTAACCGTGCTCCCCCTACCGGATCGGGGGGGTCAACGATCACCATCCGGTTCTTCATGAACTCGCTATGCGTGATAGCATTCTGGATAATAGAGTTGTCGCCGCCTTCCAGCCAGTTGAGTGTAGGCAGAAGGATGATCGATACGTCACGGAAATCGCGAAGGGTCGTGTATACCGTGTTATAGTGGCTGATGTCCGGTGCAGCCTGACCATCTCCACCACCGGTCAACCATGCCTCCATCACGCCCCCTGAATTCAGATTGGCCGGAGGTGATTCAAGGACAGCAGCAGCAGTTAAACCTAGGACATCTCGTGCAGACGTGCCCGCTCCTGGGTCGGGTGTCGTAACAGCACCAGCATTGCCGAGTAGCCCTGAGATCAGATTAAGACGCCGATTGGAGCCGTCAATCTCGATCCGGGCCGTGAAGTCCGGCGAGCTTGGATTTCCATTGCGAACCGTAGCCTGGATATGGACCGCAAGAGCAGTGAGATCGGCCGTGTCCTTTTCAAAATTGACTGGTACCGGGGAGCCGCCGCCGATAACCACATCGATGATCTTCCCTCCAACCTGTGCCACGCCATTCACAAACTGAATCGGATCGCTCCTGAGTCCGTTTGCATTGACGTTTCCGATATTGGCGACCGTGTCGCCGCTGATGTCGATCAACGTGGAGCTGTCCTCGATGACTTTTTCGATAAACTGAGGAGAATTGGAGTCGGTGGATAGGCCGCTAAAAGATTCGAGAACAGCAAAATCACCATCTTGCTCGATGCCGACTTCCAGGGTATAGCCCAGTGTCAAGTCCGGGGGCGATCCTGGGTCGGTAGGGGTCAGGCGGACCTGAAGTGCGTTGCCCCACGTGCCCTCATTGACAGCTGTGATGGTGAACCCCAGTGTTAGTGTTGAATCATCTGGATTTGGGATGGCGGTAGAAGCTTTGGAAAGATTACCGCCGGAATTTTCCGCGACCCTCACGACATAGGCCTTGGTTCCACCATTGGCGAAAAACGCGTTCAGCGCATGGCCGAATCGATCCACGCTGTTGCCTTCGTCCCTGATTCCTCCCGCGCCGTCGTTAAGGACGCCGAACTGTTGAGTGAACTGATCTGCATTCGAAATGAAAACGGGGTCACCAATGGGCCCACGTTTGACTGGGCCGATGAAGGCGGCAACGGAGGTAGATGCTGCCTCTATTGCCAGCAGGCCTGATGGAACGTGCTCGATGTAGACGCCAGGATGTTTGTACATATTTACTCTCCTTAAGATTGCGCGGCCCGGCCTTTTCCGGGTCCAGCCTGTGAAAGACTCCTCGTCCGCCTAGCGCAAGACCTTTGATAGCATCACAATGATTGGTCGAAGACCAATGCCTTGGAAATTGACATCTCTCAACGCTTTAGACGACTTTATTTTTTACATTCAACAGACATTCTGTTCACTGAATATTCATTAGGGCATCTCTAAAAACCATCCTTTTTCCCGATTACAGCGTCAGCCGCGTGCGCAAATCCTCATGTATCAGCTCTCGTCGCATCGATCGACTGCCCAAGTTTGCGATGGTTCACGACGCCGTGGTCGTTTTCTTCGCTCTACTGACCACTATGGTGCTTGGCTCGCATTTGTTGTCATCATGGTCCCTAGAGCCTTCCCTCGCAGATGGCTGTCTTTGTCCAAGTCAACGAATCACTCACATAAAACATTCTGGTTTTTAGAGTGCCCATTAGGTTTGGAAGTGAGAAAAATCAACTTGGTCGATAATTGACCATACTTTCCAATCGACAATGGCTCGACTCTCTTCTTCTTTACTCTTTGAAATTTTTGGAGACATCTGAACTCTTGCTGCTCATATTTTCGTCGACGAATTCTCTTACTTGTTTTATTTCAGCCTTGTTCAGACCATAGATTATTTCCGACGTCCGGCTCTCTCTGTAACGCAACCATCCCTGCTCGACTAACCATTGGATCGCTTTTCTCACATCCTCAGCTCGATGATTATCCTGATATTCGGTCAGCCACCAGCGTTTAATTCCTTCAACGGTATCCTTTGCCTCTGGATATTTAAGAAGATAGGTCAATATTTGACGAATCAGAATTTTTCGAGAGCCTATTGCGTCTTTATCACCCACGTAGGGCCTTCGTCTTGTTTCTTAACCTCTATAGTTAAAGGCAAATCTGTTACCACATCGTGTGATCGCTTATTGCATTGATTTACTTGAATTATTTGTAATGTACAAAAACCTGACGCGTTTTTTTTGCCGCAGGAGAATGGATAGAGATGTTCAGAACCATTTGTTTTAAAAGCAATTAGAGGTGCGGCATGTTTGCCGCATGACAACACAAACTTTGGCCGCACCTTACAGTTATAAAAAGAACGTTATTGAATAGAGAAAAGGTAAGAGAGGCTCTTCACCTGATAAGTAGAGAGCGGTGAGTTTGCTTCAGCTATCCCGTTGTAGCCCTGAGGCGTTGTTATATTCGTGGGAGGGTGAATGGGTTCTTAAGAAGACATTTCGTTGTAGACCATATTTTCTTAACAAACGTTGAAATGAGCGCCGTTCCTTTCCCGCAGCTTTTGAAGCTTTGGAGACGTTTCCCCGATATGTTGCTAGAAGATTGAGTAGGTAGCTCCGTTCGAACTGTTTTACGACTTTGCTTTTGGCAATGCGAAAGGTATCATCGGTTCCATCATTTGTATGGCATGTGAAGGGGAGGTCAATGTCATAAGCCCCAATCTGGTCAGAGGTGCTAAACGCTAGTGAGCGTTGAAGCACTCCTTGCAATTCCCGTATATTCCCAGGCCATGTATACCCCATTAACTTGCTCAGACAATCCGAAGATAAGCTTGAAGTTTTTTTTGGGTTCGGAGCCATTGTTTTGGCTATAAAGTAGTCAGTCAGTGCAGGGATATCGTCAAGGCGTTCACGGAGCGGAGGGATCACAAGGGAGAAAAAACTTATACGATAAAAAAGATCTGCCCTGAATTCCTTATCTATAACGATTTGCTGTATGTCTTTGTTTGTTGCCGTAAGGACCCGCACATTAGCTTTGAAGCTTTTTGAAGAACCCAGTGGTCTAAACTCTGCATCTTGAAGGAATCGCAGGAGCTTTATTTGTGCTGCGAAGCTTAATGCATCAATTTCATCAAGGAATAATGTGCCTCCTTCAGCTTCACCGATAAGTCCCTTTTGCTCGAAGGATGCATCGGTAAATGCACCTTTTGTGTGACCAAATAGTTCATTTTCAAATATGTGATCGGGCAGGGCGCCACAGTTCACAGGAATAAATGGTCCACCTTTCCGAGACCCATGATAATGAATGGCCCGAGCAAATAATTCCTTCCCAGTGCCTGTTTCTCCGCAAATCAACACCGGGGCCTCGGCTATTGCCAACACCGCAATTTTTTCAAGGGCTTTCCGAAATACAGGATTTTTGCCAATGAGTCCATCTTGCGTATATTTATTGTGCCATTCCTTTGAATTTGATAATCCCTCTAAAGGCATTTTCTTTTTTACATGTCTAAGCACTCTAAGCTCAAAGTCAATGGGTGTAATGGGACAACAAATAAAATCGTCCATGTAACTTATTAAATGACTATTCGATAGGGGAGTGTGATATGAGTTTGGACAGAACACTCCCAACAAAGGAACTTCTGGCCATTTTTGTCGTATTTGTTCTATATCGCTTGAATTGGTATCACATCTGGTAATTAGTAGGAAAACAATATCGGGATAGATTGCTTTGCACTCAACCGGACGCGAATCTTCCTTTATCTCGCACTGCTCAAGATTTGCGTTGGGAAAACGCTGCCAGATTAGGTCAATGAGTTTTCTGCAATTACCTTTTCGGCATGTTGATCCATTGAAGTTCAGGGTGAGGAAATGAATCCTTTCCATGGAAACTTCTCCTTCTCTTTTGACAGTACATGTAAGAAGTGAGAGAGGTGTGGGATAGGGATATTATCAACATTGTAATAATGGATGAATGAATTGTGATAAGAGAATAATACAGCAACCTCTATACCAGTAAATATACGAGTGGAATGCATGAATAAAACACACTTGTTGAAGATTATGCTGACCGTTTTAAAAAGGCAATACACTCCTCTTGGAAAGAGTTGTCGTTGTTTATCCAAATTGATACAGTTATTATCTTTTTCGATACATGTGCACTCGCTTTCCCTGGGCATTCAATATTCCCCAAAGATTCTTACCTTTATTTATTCCAACAAACTCTCCTCGCGTTCTATCTAATCACACACTGATCTTTAGCGACTCAACTAGGTCTGCTCTTTGCTTTCCTGTTTACGAAGGAGACAAACATGATTCATTTTCGTCCGGTTCTATCTTTACAAGGAAAGGGTCAATTTCAAAGGGAGGGCCCCAATGCCCACAGAGTTTCAAAAAAAGTCAGCACAAGCAATCGTCAACATTTTTGAGACGGGACGTGTTCACGGAGAGTATGGAAAGGTGACATTGTTGGATGGTGACTCCGGGCACCTCACATATGGCCGTTCTCAGACGACTTTAGCTTCTGGGAACTTGTTTCTCTTGATTAACGCTTATTGCGAAGCTGACGATGCTCAGCTGGTTAAGGAATTAAAGCCGTACTTAAACCGATTGGGAAAACGGGATGTGCGACTCGATCACAATTTTACGTTCCGGGGACTGCTAGAAGAAGCCGGTGATGATCCGGTCATGCAGGAAGTTCAGGATGACTTTTTTGATCGAGTCTATTGGAAGCCAAGTTCTCAGACCGCGAGTCGACATGGACTCACCGCTTCCCTTGCGACTGCGGTTGTTTACGATAGTCAG
This sequence comes from Nitrospirales bacterium, assembly GCA_021604005.1. Lineage (GTDB taxonomy): Bacteria > Nitrospirota > Nitrospiria > Nitrospirales > UBA8639 > JAGQKC01. Next base: position 34,680 of record BQIV01000006.1, read on the forward strand.
ATACACGGTTCCTGGGCGAGAATTCTAAAACGAACCAACACTCGTCACGGAACAGCTAAGAACATTGGCCAGAGAACGTGGATTCAACATTATATTTCTGAACGGCGTGACTGGTTGAGCACACATTCAAATACTCTTCTTCACCGGACGGTCTATCGAATGGACTCATTCCGCGACCTGATAAGACAGAAAAAATGGAGCCTAGCATTGCCATTTCGCATCCGAGGTCTTCGAATTGATGAAGACGTCTTGACTCGCTCAGTGCCAATCCGGGTATCGGCGCAAGATCCAGGTGAACGGATTTTACGACGTCAACGCCCTTTTATGCGTGGCCCCGACGTTAAGGCTGTACAACAAGCATTAAAGACGGCTGGAATGGTCATCAAGCTTGATAGCGTATTTGGCTCGAAGACTGAAAAGGCCGTGAAAGATTTTCAGAAACGCCGCGGATTGAAGGTCGATGGAATTGTTGGACCTGTGACCTTTCATGCACTTGGTCTAGAATCTTAGCACTACACAACCACGAAGAAGAGAAGGGAGTCATGGGACTGTATTGATTCCTTGCTTTAGATGTCTACTGAATTGCCCAATTTGTTGTGGTACGAGTTCAGGTTCGTTTTGGTATTCGCTAACTTTTCTGACAATAGCACTGCCAACGATGACTCCATCAGCAAATTCAGAGATTTCACCGGCTTGCTTGGGCGTGGAAATGCCGAAGCCCACGGCCACGGGTTTGCGTGCGGATTTTTGTATATTTCGCACATTCGCTTTCACGCTTTTCATGTCACTGAGTTTCGATCCGGTAATCCCTGTAATCGATACATAATAAATGAAGCCTTTGGTTCGCTTGATCACTTCGGTTTGCCGAGACTTGGTACTGGTAGGCGCTAAGAGGAAAATGACGACAGGTCCTCCAGCTTTTGTCGATGCCGTACATAACACATCAGATTCCTCTGGCGGCATATCTGGAACAATAACTCCATCGATTCCAGCCTGAACGGCCTGTTTGCAGAACTCTTCCTCGCCCATGGCCATGATGGTGTTGTAGTACATCATTAAAATCAACGGCATCTGGCATTTGGTTCGAAGCGTTTTGACCATTGAGAGGATGCCCTTAAGTGTGGTGCCAGATTGTAATGCCCGTTCTGCGGCTTTCTGTATCACCGGACCATCCGCAATAGGATCGGAAAATGGAACGCCCAGTTCAAGGAGATCCGCTCCGGATTTTTCAAGTTCCAGAACCAGAGATTCCGTCACTGATAGGGAGGGGTCTCCTGCCATGATGTAGGGGATCAGTGCAGTTTTTCCCTTAGCATGTAGGTTTTCAAAGGTTGTTTGAATTCGATTGCTCATAAGTGCGTATCTCGTTGCTCATGAAGCGTATCTCGTTTAAAACTACAAAGAAATGATTTACAGAGGAATGCCGCGCATGCGGGCAATTTGTTGCACGTCTTTGTCTCCGCGTCCAGATAAATTCATGACAACAATGTGGTTTTTTTTCATCGTTGGAGCCAACTTGATGACTTCGGCGACGGCATGAGCGCTTTCGAGTGCCGGGATAATGCCCTCCTCTTGTGAGAGCAGGTCAAAGGCCGCCAAGGCTTCTTTATCCGTTGCCGAGGTGTAGCGAATCCGGCCTGTGTCATGATGCATGCTATGTTCTGGGCCGACGGCGGGATAGTCCAAGCCTGCAGATACTGAATGGGTGAGATTGACTTGTCCATGCTGATCTTGAAGGAGATAGGTCATCGTGCCGTGTAATACTCCAGGTTTTCCACCAGAGAATCGCGCGGCATGTTTTCCACTGGCATGTCCCGTTCCTCCGGCTTCCACTCCTACCATTTTGACTGTTGTATCTTTGAGAAATGGATAAAACAATCCAATGCTGTTACTGCCACCACCCACGCATGCGACTAACGAATTCGGTAATTTGCCTTCCGCCGCGAGAATTTGTTTACGCGCTTCACGGCCGATCACGGATTGAAAGTCTCGAATCATCATCGGGTAGGGGTGAGCGCCCAAGACCGAGCCGAGAAGATAATGTGTGGTTTTGATATTGGTCGTCCAATCGCGCATGGCCTCATTAATCGCATCTTTTAAGGTACGACTGCCCGAGTCGACTCCGGTGACTTTGGAGCCCAGCAGCCGCATGCGGAAGACATTCAAGGCCTGCCGTTGCATGTCCTCGGTTCCCATGTAAATTTCCGCATCGAGTCCAAACATGGCCGAGACGGTGGCGACGGCCACGCCATGTTGCCCGGCGCCGGTTTCCGCAATCACACGCTGCTTTTTCATACAGCGTGTGAGTAACACTTGGCCCACAGTGTTATTAATTTTATGTGCACCTGTATGACAGAGATCTTCCCGTTTTAAATAGATTTTTGCGCCGCCGAGGGTTTTGGTGAGCCGTTTGGCAAAATACAGTGGGGTCGGGCGTCCAACATATTGTTTCAGGTAGTTGTGAAACTCTTGTTGAAACTCTCGATCTTTTCGAACTTTTCGATACGCGTCTTCTAACTCTAGAATGGCGGGCATGAGTGTCTCGGGAACATACCGTCCCCCGTATTTGCCAAAGCGTCCGTGCGCGTCAGGAATCATTGCCATGAAACGTTACCAACGTATTTCGTCGTTCGTGAAGCGTATCTCGTGAATTCTCAATTCGTTGCGGTCAAGAGTATAACGAGCGGCCTGGTTAGGTGACAAGGTGAGAGGCTTTCATGAAGGCTTGAACCTTGGCGTGGTCTTTTTGGCCGGGACTGGCTTCAACGCCACTGCTCACGTCTACACCATAGGGGCGAACTCGTTGAATTGCGTCCTGGACGTTCTCAGGCGTTAATCCTCCAGCCAATAATATTGGGGCCGCCTTAGCCGCATCAGCCGCCAAGTCCCAGTCAGCCATGGTGCCCGTTCCTCCGTAGGCCGATTCTGAAAAGGCGTCCAGTAGAAAACCCCTCACTCCCGCACGGCCTTTATATTCTGCAAGCGCTAAGAAGCTACTGCGATCACGTAACCGAATGCCCTTCAGCACCGGGTGTCCCAGGGTTTCACAATAGACAGGGGTTTCATCACCATGAAGTTGCGCGAGTGCCAGTCCGCAGGCATCCATAATATTTTGAACCATGGTCTGCTCTTCGTTTACAAAGACGCCAATAGGTAAGACGAATGGCGGCAGTTGATCAACGATGGATTTGACCGTTTGAATCTCTACGAAACGCGGGCTTTGCGAATAGAAAATAAAACCCAATGCATCGGCGCCGGCATCGACTGCAATCTGCGCGTCTTCGGCATTAGTAATGCCGCAAATTTTTATTTTCGGTCGCATATAATATGATTGAAATCGAACGATTGTTTTTGAAACATTATACCCAGCGAGTCGTTGATTCGGTGGGTTCTGTTTCTGTGTGAGACGAACAACATAGTGTCCGTATTTTTTCTTCGATGTCATCGGCTCGAATGAGTGACTCTCCGATGAGCATAGCCTTGGCACCGGCTTTTTTGATGCTGATGACATGCTCGCGTGTGTGAATACCACTTTCACTGACAATCAGTTTGTCGTCAGGAATACGCATGGCTAGGCGTTTCGTCACTCCAAGGTCTGTAGCAAATGTCTTGAGGTTACGATTGTTGATCCCGATCATCCTGGCATCGGGTATGCGTTCCAGCACCGTATCCAGTTCATGTTCATCATGTGTTTCGATGAGGACGTCTAACTCCAGGCCTCGCGCTACGCTGTAGAGGTCTTGCAATTGAATGCGATCTAAAGCCGCGACTATCAGTAAGACGCAATCCGCGTCGTAGGCCCGAGCCTCATAGAATTGAATGTCCTCAAGCATGAATTCTTTATTCAAGGTTGGCAAACTGACGGCATCATTCACGGATGCTAAGTAGTCTAGGCAGCCTTGAAAATACTCCTGATCGGTGAGAACAGACAAAGCGGAAGCCCCAGCACGTTCGTAGGTCTTGGCAATGACGATGGGGTCAAATTGGTGTTGAAATTCCGGACGCATCAGCCCTTGGCTGGGTGAAGCTTTTTTGACTTCAGCAATCAACGCCGGGGCATCATCTGTCATGCCGGCTTCAAGGGCATTGATAAACCCCATGGGCGTGGAGCGATCGGCGATTCGTCCTTTAAGTTCAGCGATATAGCCACGACTCTGCTTGTGACGCAACTCGGCTTTTTTATGGTCAAGAATTCGATCAAGGATCATAGCGTGTGTTGTGTGGTGTATTGAATAAGTTTTTCCAATTTTTCATAGGCCGCTCCGCTATCGAGTATGGTGGTCGCGTGTTGGAAGCCTTCTTGCAAGGTTTTGGCTTTCCCGCAGGCGACAAATGCGGGGGCGGCATTCAGCAAGACAATATCCCGCTTCGGCCCTTTTCGTCCGCGAAGAATGTCTTGAATAATCGTGGCGTTCTCTTGTGGCGTTCCGCCGGTTAAATCTTTACTCGCAACTGTTTTCAGGTCAAAATCCTTGGGACTGATCGTATAACTCGATACGCGTCCAGCCTTTCCTTCCGAGACATAGGTGTGATCGGTTAAGGTAATCTCATCCAGGCCATCGAATCCATGGAAGACAAAGCAATGTTGCGTGCCAAGCCGCATCAACACTTGTGCGAATTTTTCGGTTAACGCTTTGTCGTAGACACCCAAGACCTGAATCGATGCATTCGCAGGATTGGACAAGGGGCCCAAGATATTCATGAGTGTGCGAATCCCCATTTCGGCTCGCGGCTTGGCACAATGCTTCATTGCTCCGTGGTACAGCGGGGCGAAGAGAAAGCCGATTCCGACATCGTTGATGCAAGCACTCACGCGTTCGATTGGAAGATCGATGGCCACTCCTAACGCCTGGAGCACATCGGCGCTTCCTGATCGTGAGGAGACCGAGCGATTTCCATGTTTGGCGACGGTCATCCCACCACCGGCCACCACGAACGCTGCGGCCGTGGAAATATTAAAAGTGTGTGCGCCATCGCCTCCGGTTCCACAGGTATCCACAGTCATCGAGTCTGCGAGGGGCACTCGCGACGCCAGGCTCCGCATGGCTTGTACGGACCCACTGATTTCCTCGACGGATTCCCCCTTGGTTCGCATGCCCATGAGATAGGCTGCAATTTGTGCGTCCGAGGCCTCGCCCCGCATAATCTGTAGCATGACCTCAAGGGCTTCCGATTCAGAAAGGTCTGTTCCGTCGGCCAGCTTGGCGATAGCGTCTTTAATCATGCAAAGATCCTGGTGAAGAGCACATCCGTCTTCATGACTGTTTCACCGGCATACTGAAAGAAAGAAAGTTTCGAAACAAGTCCTTGCCCGCGGTGGTTAGAATGGATTCGGGGTGAAACTGTACCCCTTCAGCCGCCGTGTCTTTATGGCGAATTCCCATAATTTCGCCTTCGACCGTTTCGGCGGATACTTCAAAGTCCTCGGGCAGGGTCTGACGATTCACGATCAATGAGTGATACCGTGTGGCTTCAAACGGATTGGGGAGTCCATGAAAGAGGGTTTTTCCATCATGGTGAACTTTTGACGTTTTCCCATGCATTAACCGTTTGGCTTGGATAATTTCACCACCACATGCATAGGCGAGTGACTGGTGACCGAGGCAGACACCAAGCAAGGGAAGTTTCCCTGCAAAATGTCGAACGACTTCAACCGAAATGCCCGCTTCGTTGGGCGTGCATGGTCCTGGAGAAATCAGGAGTCGTTCAGGTGCGAGTTGTTCAATCTCGTCAATCGAAATCTTGTCGTTTCGATATACCTGTACGTCCGCCCCTAATTCGGCCAGATATTGGACGACGTTATACGTGAAGGAGTCATAATTGTCGATGACGAGTAACATATAAATTCCGTGAATCGTCAGACGTGAAACGTGAAGCGTCGTGAAAGATGTCTCTGTATTTTCATATTTCCTTACGCCGTCCTCTTTACGTTCTTAATCGAGTCCTTGCTCCGCCATTTCGATTCCGCGCATCATGGCCCCGGCTTTATTACAGGTTTCTTCATACTCGCTAGCTGGATCGGAGTCTGCCACAATGCCGGCCCCAGCTTGGATGTATGCCTGTTGGTCTTTAATCACCACTGTTCGAATATTGATACAGGTGTCCATATTCCCCGAAAATCCAAAATATCCGACGGCTCCGGCGTAAGGGCCACGCCGTGTCGGTTCTAATTCTTCAATGATTTGCATGGCTCGGATTTTTGGGGCACCCGACACGGTTCCTGCCGGAAAACACGCTTTCATCACATCATAGGCGGAATACGATGGTGAGAGTTTCCCTGTAACTTGAGAGACAATGTGCATGACATGCGAATAACGTTCTACAGTCTTGAACGGATCAACAACGATGGAACCAGCTTGAGCTATCCGTCCCACATCATTCCGTCCGAGGTCGACGAGCATAATATGTTCGGCGAGCTCTTTGGCATCGGCAAGGAGTTCGTTTGCAAGTGCCTGGTCATGTTCCTTGGTTGTTCCACGACGCCGAGTGCCGGCAATGGGACGTACCACAACGTGCTCATCTTCACAGCGGACTAAGACCTCAGGAGACGACCCAACGAGTTCAACCCCTGCAATGCGGACATAAAACATATAGGGTGACGGGTTCAGTACCCGTAAGGCCCGGTAAATTTCCAAAGGGTTTGATTTGATGGTGGTCTGCCATCGTTGAGAAATGACGCCTTGAACAATATCGCCAGCTTGAATGTATTCCTTGGTCCGAATCACCATTTTTTCAAAATGCTCGCGGCTCATATTTGACTGAAATCGCAAGGGAGCTTGACGACCCTGTGGCTTGGAGCGTGGCGCACGCTTCTTAAGCCGGTCGATCATGTGATCGATCCGGTGTCTTGCCTCGACGTAGGCGCGTTTCAATGCCGCTTTTGTATGATTGGTGATATAGGCATTGGCGACGACTTTGATGGTGTGGGCGATATTGTCGAAGATCACGAGGGTATCTGTGAGGAAAAACGCCAGCTTGGGCAGGCCTGTGTCATCCTTGGGGACTTCAGGAATTGGTTCAAACGAACGCACAACGTCATAGCCAAGGTATCCAACCGCTCCTCCCAAAAATCGTGGAAGGCCTGAGACGGTCACGGGTTGATAGGGGGCTAACAATCGTTCAATATGCGCAAGTGGGTTGGCCCCGATTGGCAGACGAGTGATGTGCTTTCCTTCCTTAATGAGAATTTCGTCGTGATGTTCCCACATGACGAGCTTTGCCTGATTGCCAAGAAAGGAATAACGTGCCCAGTTTTCACCTCCCTCAATACTTTCAAAGAGAAAGGCTGTCGAGCCTGTGTTGATCTTGGAGAATGCCGAAACCGGGGTCTCATAGTCCGCAAAGATTTCGCGATAGAGAGGAATTAAGTTTCCTTGAGTAGCCAGCTCGCAAAATTCTTCAAAACCTACTGAATAATAAGGTTTTTTCATTGTTCAGACGGTAGCATACGAATTGATTTAAAATCAATGAATGGGTGGTGCGATGGGTTGTGAAGATGAGATGGAACCGAAGTGCCCCTGTGAAGGTATGTAGACATTCAACAGGGGCAAACGTGTGTTCGTAGGAATCCGAAAACGAATTGCGTGGATGGTCGTCTTACGGTTTGCTGACGATAAGTTTTTGCCCAGGTTTAATCAGGTTTCCGGGAAGGTTGTTCCAGGCCTTCAGGTCGTTGACGCTGACACCATGTTGACGGGAAATACTAAATAAGGTTTCACCCTGCGATACGGTATGTGATTGGGTGGTGCCGTCCATCATGGACGTAGCCATGGAGTCTTCGTCCAGACCCCCCCCGATATCGGCAAAGTCTGAATCTTTAAATTCAATATCCTCAAGGCCAAATTCTGAGATAGACGGCTCGGAAAGCGTGAGGTCTTCCGATTGGATATCCTCGACTTTCCCGTCCCGCAGTCGAGTCAATTCATCTTGCGTACTCGTGAATTGATCCCGCATGGCATCAAGCTCAGAGGTCAGGTCGCGGTTTTGTGATTCTAAGGATGTCAGTTCACGTTGGACTTCTTGATATTTTTCGTTGACTTCACCCGTGCGTTTTTCTTCTTGTGCGAGGAGTCGTTGAAAGTTAAGAGCCCGGGCTTTTTCTGCTTCATATTTTTCACTGCTGACGCATCCACTTAACAGCCCGCCAAGGACCACCACACTACCTATGATGTGCAATGTCTGTTTGGTGGTGCGAGACATGCGAGCGCGTAGTGTTTCACAGATCACAGGTGATATCATCATGCACATTCCTCCAATGTTGAAGCCATGGACTTGAGTCCTGATTCAAAAACTTTTCTCATGTATCTGTTGTGGTGATAGTCGAATCCTGAATGAAGACACTCACTTAAAAGAATAGTGTGGGTTGTAGGTAATGTCAAACATACACGACCTGAAAATGTTCGAGCAAGCGGGCCTGAATCGAGACGTTTGACCCGTAGAAATTTCCTATGCTAATTTTGCATGTCACTGCCGAACTTCATCTCCCACTTTCCCGTTATTCATCGAGAGTATGATGGCTACTCCGCACGCATCACGGACGCAGGTTGTTGATCATGTGGCGCTCCGTTTAGCGCAATCCGTTCCCCTCAATCAGGAGTGGATTGGGGATCGCGAATTATTACAACAACTCTTGGCCTGTTGGTTGGTGGTCGATTCGCGCGACCTGCCGTTAGCTCCGCGCATTACCGGGCAACCGGGGGTGGGGAAAACCACCTTAGCCATGTCTGCGGCTAAAGAAAAGAAACAGGAGCTGTACATTTTTCAATGTACGGCCGATACGCGGCCGGAAGATCTTCTCGTCTCTCCTGTGATTTCAGAAGGTGGCACAATCGCCTATCAAGCGTCCCCCCTGGTCACGGCGATGCTGACTGGCAGTGTCTGCCTCTTAGATGAAGGCAACCGCATGAATGAAAAAAGTTGGGCGTCTCTCGCTCCGTTACTTGATTATCGCCGGAGTGTGGAATCCATGATTGCAGGCATTCAAATTAAGGCACATGAAAATTTTCGATGTTGCATCACGATGAATGAAGATGCCTCTACCTATGAAATTCCAGACTATATCCTTTCGCGGTTGCAACCGACCTTAAAGGTGGAATTTCCGGCGCGCGATCATGAACTCGCCATTTTGCAATATCATCTCCCGTTTGCTCCTGCCGAAATTCTGAGTCTCACCGTCGACTTTCTGCAAAAAGCCCATGAACTTGATTTAGAGTTTTCGGTTCGTGATGGGATTCATATGGTGCAATTTGCATTGAAGCGATTGGCGCAAGATTCTTCACACCCTCTTGGGCAAGACGAGGCGTGGACGGAAGCGCTCACCAAGGTGCTGGGGCAGGAAGCCTTGGACCTGGACTCGATGGCCCGTCGCCGAAGCCGTGCGATCGGCAATGAACCGACGCCAAGAGGATTAGGCGATTTCTTCTTTGATGAGGGACATCCTCTCCATCCTGATTCGTAAGAAGAATTCGTTTTTCGTGAAGCGTCTCTCGTCGTTCGTATCTCGTTTCTAGTTTTTCGCTTCACGCTTCACGAATGACGCTTCACGTTTTTTCTTAGACGAAATACAAGCGACGTTTCAAAACATGATATCCGATAACCAAGTCACCGAAGCCGCTTATCAGTTATCGCCGCGCATTCGGCTGTTGCCGGTTCGACATGGGAGCGGTGATGTGGCCCAGGAAGTTCGGGAATACCTCCTGACTGAACCGGTGGACTGCCTTGCCATTCCTCTCCCACCATCCGTAGAGGAGCCGGTGGAAACAGCCATTACACATTTGCCGCACATCCAACTTGTTCTTCTTCCGGAAACCCAAGAGCACGTTATGTATTCTTCGATTCCCATTGATCCCTGTCAGGCTGTGATCATGGGGATCCGTGTGGCGCTCAATGAAGATATTCCCCGAGCCTATATCGACCGGGAAGTCATGGTCTACGAACCCACGACGTATCCGACGGCCGATCCTTATGCGCTCAAACATGTGTCATTCGCTTCGTATAGTGCGGCCATGCTGCCATCGCTTCCAGCTCCTGTGTCCGGGACGCAACGCTGGCAACGTATTGCGTGGATGGCGTTTCGTCTCCATGAGTTAGAACTGTATTATGAATCGATTCTGTGCCTGTGTTCATTGGATGATTGGCCCTGGATCCGCACGACCTACCACAATCGTGCAACATATGAAACGCCTGATACACAGCAAGGAAGACCGGAGTCCTATTCGGTGCAGGCGGAATCACTGTATTTTGTGTTGGGTGAATTACCCTTTGTTACGGAGTTGTATGAAACGCGTAGACAGGAAGCCAGATCTGACACGCATCTGTCTATCGACGGCATCAAAGAGCTGCTCCTGGAAACACGGACACATTGGCTTAGAACCTGGCATGCCAACAGTACTCAAGAATCGAATTGGGTCACGCCGCAGTTATTGCAGATGTATCTGCAATATGTCAGAAATCTCTCTCTGTTACATCGCCGCTTGACTCCTGACCTGTACACCTTAGTGCTGGCAGCCAAGCAATTAGCCGGCGATGAATTTGCCCTCACGCTTTTGGATACCGCTAAGCAGTATCGATTTCAAGAAGGTATTGCGCCTTCATGGAGCCACCCGTTGATTTCTGCAGGACTCGGAGAAGTGCAATTTCCAGATGGAACGGTGGCGAAGGTGAAAAACCGTTTAACCGGGGAATTACTCGAATGGAAATCCCTGTCGTTACGACCAGCACCGCCCAAACAGAAGACACGCAAGTGGGCTTTTCAATGGAATCCGTTTGGGCAATGTTCCTGGCCACCGGAAGACGAGAAAATTGAATCGTTTTCCGCACATGTGCGTCAGCAAACCAAATCTCTTTTGGGAGCCGAGTTGGCGAAAGCGGAAAAGTTTACGACGTCGTTGCGTGACGGTATTGATGTGCGCGAAACGCTGCGACATTCCATGACCTCGACATCACGGAATCTCGACATTTACGTGAAAGATATTCCGCCCTCGCGTGGAACGCTTGAAGTGATTGTGTTTCTCTTTGAAATTCCGGCTGATACTGAAAAATTTACCTGGCAGGCGACATGGTATGCGGAACATGCCGAAGAGTCGACGCTGTGCTTTTTTGCGACGCCATTTTTAGACAACATGGTCGGTCCGGGAATCGGACAGTCGCAATATGGCGGGACCATGTTTTTATTTCCTCCCAGGCCGATCCCTGATATTTGGACGGACCCGCAACTTGACTTTACGCGAACGTTGGAAGAACGACTGCTTGCCGGAGCCTGCCGGCATTCGCAGGAGCCCTATATTGCGCTTGTCTCGCCTGTTCCGCCGAAAGCTCGATGGCGTCAGATTGCACGGAAGTTTGGACGCAAGTTGATTCCGATTCCTTTAAGCCGGTTTTCCGGACAGACGGTCAATCGGTTACGTCGATTCCATGTTCTAAACGGCCATGATATTCGCAGTTACGCCTCTCAGTTTATCCGCGAATAATGATATCAACCAGAGGAGTTGCTGGGTTTTCTTTACGTAACATACGACTCTGAAACCTTTTGAATATCGATGTTTCACGATCCTCCCATTTGTAAGGAAAGAGGAGGGGGGATGAACGAACATCCTGTTTTTGAAAGTATCTGTTCGAAGTTCACGACACCAACGAGACAACTGTGACGTTCTCAAACAGCCCAAAAGAGATTCCACAACACGTTCATACTCGACTGCATGAACTTCGTGAAGATATTCAACATCATGATCGTTTGTATTATCTGAAAGACCAACCTGAGGTTTCTGATTCAGTCTACGATCAGCTCTTCAGAGAATTGCAAGATCTAGAATTACAGTATCCTGACCTGGTCACCCCTGATTCCCCGACGCAACGAGTCGGAGGCATCCTCCTTGATAAGTTCCAGAAAGTTCAACATGAATTTCCCATGCTCAGTCTTGATTCACATGTCAAGGTTGAGGATGTTCGAGCGTTTGACCAACGGGTTCGCCGTGAACTGGACATCGAGAGCCTCGACTATATTGTCGAACCGAAATACGACGGGCTTTCGGTTGAGCTGGTGTACGACTCTGGAACGTTTATTCGTGGGTCGACGCGCGGCGATGGACGGATCGGAGAAGACATTACCGTAAATTTGAGAACGATTCGTTCGCTTCCTCTGCAATTACGCGATGCGGTGTCTGTTCCGCAACGACTCGTGATTCGCAGTGAAGTGTATATTCCGCTCAAAGACTTTCATTTACTCAATCAACGCTTGACTGAAGCGGGTGAAGAGCCCTTTGCCAATCCACGAAATGCCGCTGCCGGTTCACTGCGGCAATTGAATTCACGTCTCACGGCTAGCCGTCCACTCACCATCACGTGTTACGACCTGAAATCACAAGGTAGCGACAGCTCAGCCACGCATTGGGACGCCGTGTCAAAGGTCGGGAAGTGGGGTTTGCCCATTCCAGCCTATCGGCAACGGTGTCGCTCAATTGATGATGTCATCGCGTTTCATGCAGCCATGGAATCGCAACGGGATCAATTACCATTTGAAATCGATGGGATTGTCGTGAAAGTCGATCGCTATGACTGGCAACAAGCGCTTGGAGAAAAGTCACGCAGTCCACGTTGGGCCATGGCCTTTAAATTTCCTCCACGGAAGGAAGTCACGAAAGTCCATCAAATTATGGTGTCGGTTGGCAGAACAGGAGCGCTCACGCCTATTGCGATGTTGAACCCTATTGACATTGGCGGTGTGACCGTCAGTCGAGCGTCACTTCATAATATGGATGAAGTGGCACGTAAAGACATTCGCCCCGGTGACACGGTCAAGGTTGAACGGGCAGGGGATGTGATTCCCGATGTGGTGGCACGTGTCGACGTTCCGGGAGAAATTCGTTCAGCCCCCTTTATTCCTCCAGCCACCTGTCCCGTGTGTAGTTCTCACACAATACAAGAAGGGCCGATTCTCTATTGCACGGGACAAACTGTCTGCTCTGCGCAATTAAAAGGATCACTTGAACTGTATGTGTCTAAGGGAGCTCTTAATATCGACGGACTTGGGAAAAAAACAGTGGCACAATTGGTCGATCAAGGGTTGGTGAAAGACTTAGCCGATTTTTATACGTTGACCAAGGAGCAACTCTTATCATTAGAAGGGTTTGCCGAGAAATCCGTTTCACAATTATTGGAAGGCATGGAAAAGAGCAAACAGACGCCTTTACCACGATTCATCTTTGGACTGGGTATTCGCAATGTTGGCGCACATATCGCACATGTGTTAGCCACGCATTTGGGGTCGCTGGAAAAACTACGGGAGGCCAAAAAAGAAGACCTTGAACGCATTCATGAAATCGGGCCGGAGATCGCTTCGAGCGTGGAAAATTTCTTTCAAGAACCCCGAAATCTTGTGGTCTTGCAACGGATGACGGACGTAGGCGTTTCTATTGAAACTATGGAGATTTCTCCTCTTGCAAGCCATCAACCGCTTGCAGAAAAAACCTTTGTGCTGACTGGAACGCTTCAGGGTTTCTCTCGGCAGCAAGCGAAGCAACGTATCGAATCGCTTGGCGGTCGCGTGACAGGAAGTGTGAGCAAGCATACGGATTATGTGGTGGCAGGAACGGAACCAGGCTCCAAGCTCGACAAGGCCCAGGCCTTAGGCGTGACCGTGTTGGACGAGTCTGGTTTTGTGGAACTCCTTGGCAGTCAGCCGTAACCACGCGTTGTCTGTGTCTAGCAGTGTCTGTACAGGCAAAGAGAGCCATTGACCTTGATTGATCAATCCTACCCAAACATGACGCCGGTTGTTATCGATTTCGTATCCGGAAAAACGGCCTATCGCCGAAAGTATGGCCATTCCGGCGGGGAAGCGATTAGTCGAGCCGTTGGGATTAAGAAGGGACATCGACCACATATTGTGGATGCCACCGCAGGATTGGGACGCGACGCCTTTGTGCTGGCAACGCTAGGGTGTCAGGTGCATATGATCGAACGGTCCGAGGTCGTTGCTGGATGGCTTGACGATGCGTTGTGTCGTGCGATGCATGATAAAAAAATTGGCGCACTGATCACAGAGAAATTATCACTGACGTGTGGGGATAGCCGGGCGGCGTTGCTGTACGTCCCGTTTGAACCCGAGGTCATTTATCTCGACCCGATGTTTCCACACAGAGAAAAGTCCGCACTCGTGAAAAAAGACATGAGAATGTTACAGGCCATTGTGGGAGCGGACGATGATGCCGATGAATTATTCAACGTGGCGCTCTCGGTTGCCATACAGCGAGTGGTCGTCAAACGTCCTGCCTACGCCGGGTTTCTAGCCGACCGAAACCCCCAGGCCTCGATCAAAACCAAAAAACACCGTTTTGATATCTATCTCGTGAGAGCCGTGCGACACGTGTAAAAATCCAGACAATTGGAGTCAGACATGATAATTGATTATAGTGTATCCTGTGTGAGCTGATAACGAGAAATGAGATAGCGAGACGTTGATGATTGGGTGAGTTGTATCACAAAGATGCAATCGTATTTGATAACATGCAGTTTGAGTTGGCGGCTCAACTCTCGTATCAACTCGCAGCCCTTGGCAATTTCCTTGGCAGCAATCTCACCAACGACTTTTATAACGGTCTGATACCTTTGGAACCCTTAATTGCGAGTGATTTGCAAGCAGGCTATGCCGTGACTGGCGAGTTTTAGCGGTTTTTCCTGGAGATCAAGAGACGTCTGTTACCTACTTCGACAGTCATGCAGGATTTGAATTGCCCTGGCGACTGCACTCCCAATCGTTGTTAACGACACAGCTGTTTGCGATATGAGCGTTAATCAGTGCATTACGTCCAATGTTTCTCTGTGGTAACCGTCATACTTGTATGCGAACAGTGTGGGCAACTGTGCGTGGACGAAGGAATGTCTTACGTTTGTCGTGACAGTGTGTACATGGGTATGCGCCATGCCGCGCCGAGATGCTATGCTAGGAATATTGGAATGGCGTATATCTATTCATCACTTACTGAAGAGGATGCATTATGGCGATGACACGTATTTGCGTAGGAATCTGTTTTTGTTTGTTTGTGTATGTAGGAACGGGATTCGGGGCCGATCCGGCGGAAGTGGGGAAATATGTCGAGGCTCGAGTGGAAATAGGTGAGATGATGACGGAATATTTTTCCGGCGGGCAAGCCTATGGCGGTGGAGCGCGACCGTCGCCTGAGAAAATGAAGGAAATTGGTGCCGATATCAATGAAAAGCTCAGTACCCTTTTGGCAAAGTATGATCTGACGGTCGAGGAATACCGGCAGCGGAGTCCAGAGATATTTGCCGACGATGCCGCGGTCATGAATTTTCTGAGTGAGAACCCAGAGCTGAACGAACGGTATAAGGCCCTTCCGTTTGACCGGATGGGACGCGGTGGGAGCGGTCGAGGCTATTGAGGGATGACTGAAGTTAATCCGTAAAACAGTTTTTGCCAGAACAAGAGGAGATTGGACCGCATGACCCCGTTTGTTGATCGGATGATTCGTGCCGCCAAGCTCGACGTCCATCTCTATGAAGAAGTGGAGGCGGACAAAAGTGCGATGGGGCAAGCCATGGGGGTTGTGGTCTTATCGAGCCTGGCCGGGGGTATTGGATTTATGCAGCAAGGCGGACTCATAGGTCTTGCGGTCGGGACGGTTGGATCCTTGATTGGATGGTATATCTGGGCGTTGTTGACCTATCTCATTGGGACGAAACTCTTGCCCGAACCGCAAACCCATGCAGACCATGGCGAACTTTTACGGACGGTCGGCTTTTCAAGTGCTCCTGGGATGATTCGCGTGCTGGCTCTTCTTCCAGGCTTGGGGACGTTGGTGAATTTCATCGCCAGTGCGTGGATGTTCGTGGCGATGGTGATTGCCGTACGTCAGGCTTTGGATTATCAGAGCACGTATCGCGCAATTGGCGTCTGTGTAATCGGGTGGGTCGTGCAGGCCTTGGTCGCCGCGGTATTGCTGATGGTTGTTGGCGGGCCTCCTGATCCGATGCTGGAAAACTAATCTCGACATTTTATTCGCACGGAATTTCTAAGCTGCTTCGTCCAAGCTTGCCGTGCCGATAATCCGTGAGGAGGATTTTGGCGGCTTTTTCTCTATCCAATTCTCCTCCTTTTCCTTTTTTCAAGCACCCTCGTTTGATGGCAATGGTATCAAGCACGCCAGCGCCATCCAGTTCCTCGGAGGTCACACCGTAACGCGTCCCTAGTAATGCAGGGTAGCGGGCAAGGAGAATCGTTGCGAGAAATTCGGCAATTTCTTCGTCGACCACAACCTTGGCGCTAATCGCATAAATTGTAGCAAGCAGCAACCCCACATTCGGATCTTCGATTTTTGGCCACAACAGGCCGGGGGAGTCAATGAGCGTCATGTTGTTGCTCAGCGAATGGCGTTGCTGGACTCTGGTTACAGCGGGTTGATCGCCGACTTTTGCAAGGCGGCGTTTCAGCAACATATTCATCAGCGTGGATTTTCCCACGTTGGGAATGCCCGTGATGAACATCCGTAACGGTTTCGTTGGACTGTTGCGATGGGGAGCAAGCGGTTGACAGAGAGTCGGAACCTTGGCTGCCTGACCGGGATGAGTGCACGAGATGGCCACAGCCGAAACGTTTGCCATATGGTTGTATTGCTCCAGCCAGGACTTCGTGATGCGTGGGTCCGCCAGGTCAGCTTTATTCAGCACCTTTACGCATGGGCGTTGGCAAGCCAGTCGGAGTTCAGTGATCACCGGATTACTACTGGCTTCCGGCATGCGTGCATCCAATACTTCGATGACGACATCGCAGGCGGCCATGGTCTTGGCCGTTTCTCGCCGAGCGACGGTCATATGACCGGGATACCACTGTACCGACATTGTTAGGTCTCAAAATGATAATACAAATAGGGTACGCATCGCGCACACACTGAACCATACTATGAAAGATGGCTGGTTTGCTATCTCGTCCTATCATCCTGTACTCTCATGGCCTTGTGATGGATCAGCGTCGGCATCGCGTGTCTTTTTGCGATACACGTCTTTTTCAATTTTCTCGCCAGGTAGTGTCCAAGTCTGTGACCGGAAATGATACCTCTTTGTTCCGTGCTTGTATCCCGCCAGGATGTGAGCTGCCATATGTCTGCGAGACTCACGGATAGGGAATACGATTATTCTAGAAGGAGCGCGCGATGCCAAAAGCCAAGAAAGAAAAGAACTGTTATGTCTGTGGAGATGAGGGGTTTGTGCGAATGAGTTTTATGGTCTGTGTGCAATGCTCGCGTCATTTCTGCAGTCGCCATGGCGAGCCGAAGATGGATGCATGTACCGCCTGTCTTGATGGTGCAGAGGAAGTGTAGTGATTAAATATGATCACTCTCTCTCACTCATTTGGCATAGTCTCTTCTCGACATAATGAAAGGAGGCGTCATGATGGATAGCAGAAAACTGAAGCGATCAGTGCGTTGGCACTGGCTTAGTGTGATGTTCGCCAGTTCAACCCTCTGGGTTGGGTGCGCATCAACAGCCATTCCGGTTGCCTGCGATCCTCCACGCTCATTCTCTCCAGATCTTCCTGTACACGGTATCTCCGCTCATAGAGGAGGCGTGTTGGGCTGTCCAGACAATACGCTCGGGGCGTTTCAACGTGCGATTTGTCTTGGCGTTCATCAAATTGAATTGGATGTTCGTGCGACGGCCGATGCCGTCCTCGTCGTTGCGCATGACAATCGCATGACCGGCCACGGTGGACAATCCGTGACAATCTCTCAGTCGACGCTTGCCGAAGTTCAAGCGCTTGAGCTTGGACCATGTACGGAAAAGCGGGACTGTCAGCAACATATTCCAACACTTGAAGATGTTCTTGCGATTATGCCTACAAACATCTGGATTAATCTTGATATCAAGGAGAATGACCCGCTTGTTGCGAGGCTTGTGGCGGAGACCGTTGCAAAACTGGATCGTGTCGATCAGGTGATATTTGGCGCCCGTGCGAAGGCGGCTCCTGCGGTCTGGCAGGTTGAACGAGAGTCGGGCGTCACTGGATGGATCGGCAATATGAGCAGGCAATTGCTCCGTAGTCAGTATATTGACACGACCATTGCCTCCTGCGATGAATTTATTCAACTGACGTTTCTGCGTGGAAAGCCAAGCCGGAAGACCCTCGATGGCTTGAAGCAAGCAGGTGTTCACGTGAACTATTCATGGCTCAAGGAGAAGGACGAAGAGGATTTACGCGACAAACTTGCGCCGTTATTGAAGCGAGGAGTCGATTTTGTGTTGGTCGATCATGTAAACCCGGCCATGAAGATTGTAGAGAGTCTTGGTATTTCTCCGGTCGTCCCGCAGTGGAAAGGGCAGCCACCATTCTCCTGCTCTGCGCTTCCGCAGTGCCTGGACAATCCATGACTGTATTCGAATTATGTGCGTGTTCTAGGATGGAGGGCCGACGGGAGAAGGTTCTTCGTCTGTTGACGTTTCCGGGACGACTTCTTCTTTGATGATTTGAACACTCTTAATGGACTTTTCATCGGCATCACGTACGATCAAATGGCAGTTATTCGTGAAGACGCGTTCCCCGATCCCGGGAATATGCCCTAATTCGTCCAAGATAAGTCCGCTAATCGTGTTTTGCTCTTCATCCAACTCCACTTTCAGAAATTCGTTGATTTTCCGCACTTCGGTTCGGCCATCGACTAAAATCTGATTTTTCCCAGTGCGTTTAATGAGCTCTTCGGTCAGGTCACCTTCATCGAGAATTTCGCCCACCACTTCTTCGAGTAAGTCTTCGGCTGTCACCAGTCCAAGGACGCCGCCGAATTCATTGACCACGATAGCGATATGCCGTTTTTCCTGTTGAAATTGCTTGAGCAGATCATCGGCAGGTTTGCTTGCCGGAACAAACAGGGCAGGTTTTGCAATATCTTTAATCAGGCTCGTGGTCTGGTTTTGGGCTAAGTCCTTTAAGGCATGACTCCGGTACAGGATGCCTGTAATGTTATCCAGGTCGTCGTCGTAGACTGGAATGCGGGAAAACTTTGATTTAAATAGTTCCTCTCTCGCTTCTTCTAAGGTTTCATTGCCGTCCAGGCCAAACATATAAATCCGTGGTGTCATCACGTCTTCAGCCGTCAGGTCAGTAAATTCAAACACATTCTTGATCATCTTTACTTCTTCAGTTTCCAGCACGCCGGCTTTATCTCCCGCATCCAGCATAATCTTAAGTTCTTCTTCAGTCGCAAAGTGAAGCGTGAGTGAACGTCCTCCGGTCATTTTCATAATGAACGGTTCCAGAAAGTACAAGGCAGGGGCAAAGGCTTGTTCAAACCAATAGACGGGATAGGCCATGATTTGTACTGCGGTCTCTGCGTGCTTTTGGCAGAGCGACTTGGGAACGATTTCACCAAATACTAAAACAAACAAGATGAGGATGCCGGTCGCAATGGCCACGGCCTCTATGCCAAACAACCGCTGGGCAATTAACGTTGTGAGCGTGGTGGCTGAAATATTAACAAGATTATTCCCAATCAGAATCGTTGATAAGAGGCGTTGAGGGTTCGAGCGCAAGCGAAGGGCAAGTTTCGCCGCCTTTTTCCCATCCTCGGCGAGCGTATGTAGGCGGCTCTCAGTAATTGAGAAGAAGGCAATCTCAGCCCCAGAGAAAAATGCAGAAAGCCCAAGGCAGACTAAAACCGCAAAGATATCCATAATCTCATCAAGGACGAATCAATAAGGCAGACGGGTACCGGGTGGAAATTTCCACCGTTCTGGAAAATTTGGTGGTATGGGGAGACGTAGTCAGGGAAAGTGATGTGGAGTTAATAAAAGGAACGCTCAGTCCATTTCGGAGAGCATGAAATCTAGGGCCATCGTCATCCATCTATGATATTACGCTACCATAGGCTAGAGGTTACTGGCAATGAATAAGAATAGTAACCACATCTCATTCACACTGTAAAGCCTATTCTGGTCTTCAGGAAAAATCAAGACCTTTTGGGGATATTTAAAAATTTGTGTGATGAGAGAATTAAATCGTGATAGGAACAGTGTTTTGTGCCTACGTTTAAAGTTTTACTTTAATTTTGTATTTATGTATGTCGTTCTACTATTCAAGTTGTGCTCGGTCTTCAAACCGGAAGGACTGGCGATTCAGCACTGGGAATACGGAAAATATCGGAGTGCTGTGGGGAATGAGCGCAGCCGTCATTCCCGGCATGAGTTGGACATGCAGATTCACAAAGTTAAAACTCAAGCCTTCCTGCCAGGGCTGAGAGAAGGATTCGGCATAGGTCTCAACCTTGTCCGATGCGTAACTTCTTGTCATTAATCCGGCTCCACCTTGTACTCCATATTCATGAAGGTCCGGTGCGCCTTGTATGAGCAGTGAGACAACCGAGGCATCAAACCAGACCTTGAAATTACAGGCGATTTGAATGAACGGTCCAAGACTTCCAGTCTGTTCCAGGACCCGTACGGGATAGGAAAATTCCGGGGGAATGTGTGGATCGTTGGATTCAGCATGCGAATGAAACTCTGGCTCGTGAATCCGAGAAACCGAAACAAACAGTAAATTGGGATCGTGTAAGTCGATGTCGAGTACCTCTCCATCATGATAGCTACAGAGTTTTCCCATTTCATACCGTAGAGGAAACGAATATCCCATTTTGGCATAGAAAATTCGCACGCCGGCTTCTAGTGGATCACTCGGATCACGACTGATCTTGAGATCGAAGGGGAGCATCATGTGAAAGGCATTGGATCGCACGGCCATAAACGGGGCGCAGGCTCCAGGAAACTCAGTATGAACGGCCTGATTCTCCGGTTCAAATTTTTTCGGTGTTCCGCCAAAGTGTTGCGCGGTTTTGGCTTCTTTGGATAGCCGGTATTTTTGTTGATAATACGATGATGCCCGTTTTTGCGCGATATCCAGAAAGTATCGAGGTGCATCGGTTTCCACAATGAGCCGTTGCCGGTCGCCATGTGGCCGAGGCGTTTTCATGGCTTCGGTATAAATCGCAAGATCGGCTTGAGTCTTTTGAATATCATGGTCCAATTCCCTGCTGAGATCCGGGTCCTGATACCGTGTCTGTGGCAGGAGTTTCTTAGCGCGCTCAAGCATTTCCACTTTCAAGGTATACCGTTTGGGTTCGGCAGCTAATACTTGGGCTGTGGCCATAATCAGATTGAACTGTTCTTCAGGAGCCAGATCAAGTTCTGAGAGGTTGTGTTCTTTGATGAATGTGAGCGCCAGTGGCCCAAAGGCTTCTTCTCTTCGAAGATGTAATGTGAGCAAGTAATGTAAATATGATCTCGCTTCGTCTTGTGTCATTGTGGGAACCTTTCTCCAAAAACATCAAAAACTATGAGAGTCGATATAAGCTGTTTACGTTCGTACGACCTGCCAGCCTGTGCAATATTCATCCCCTGTGGTACGATACAGGTGAATGAAGCGTCGTGTTTTATCAGGGAGTCGCATTATGACAGAATATCTTGGAAGACCCCAAATAATCTCGGCATGGCCATGTGTGTTGGGCATAATTGCCACGATGCATGTGAGTGTGATGTTGACGTCTGTGCATGCAGCGGAAAAGCCTGCAACAACTTCTACGCAAGGTCTTTCCGGTGTTCTTGATGACAATATCGCCTCGGTTATGAAAGAAAAGCAAGAATTCGAACGATATGTACGCAAGCAACTACAGGTTCTGGAAGGAAAAGTTCAAACATTACGGGAAAAGAGTACGGATTTACAAGAATTAACAAAGTCGCAATTACATGAAAAGTTGGCAACACTGAAAGATAAAAAAGTTGCCTTACTCTCAAAGGTTGAAAAATTACGAAACAGTAGCGAGCATACTTGGCAGGATATCCGCGAAAATATCCTCAAGACCTTAAAGGATCTCAACCAATCGCTGCCGCAACCTCCATCGTCAAAGTAACGCCTCCTCCATCACATCTCCTGCTTCCTCATTCACTCACTTACTTACATACATTATGTTTTTTCGTTGTCTCTCACTCGTATTTCATTTTTTGAAAAAACCATCAACTTTCGGTTTCTTTCTCTACATCTTTCACAAGTAAACATAGTACACTCTTCCGTATGGTTGACGACTCGCTACAACGACAGGCCCAGCGTGCCCTGGAGTGGGATCACCTGCTTCAGGCGCTGGCCGCTCATGCGCAATCTTCCATGGGCGCTGAATATTGCCGGCAACTGCCCTTAGAGACATCGCTAGAGGATGCACGAATTCGGCAGCAGGAAACCACCGAAATGCGCATGGTGCTGGAACGTGCGACACCGATTCCTGTTTTAGCGTTCGAAGATATGCGAGACGTGTTTGAGCGTGTCTCGAAAGGTGCTCAGCTTGAAGGGCTTGAACTCTTTCACGTTTCGGTCATGTTGGGGCTTTGCCATGATCTTGCCGATGCGCTTGAAGGCTATGAGGAGTCGTGTCCCCTTATTCATGGGTTAGCCCAAGAACTTGAGCCTCTTGCGTGGGTGTACGAGGCGATTGTGCGATGTGTTGATCATGAAGGTCATATTCAGGATACCGCGACTCCTGAATTGCACGATTTGTTGCAACATCTTCATCAACTTCGACAACGCATCCGTCAACGATTGGAACGTCTACTCGCCTCGCATGAGCATGAAGAGCTTCTCCAAGGCCAATACTTTGCTGAACGGGAAAATCGCTATGTCATCCCGGTGAAGGCTGACATGCAGCATCAGATGCCAGGAATCGTACATGATATATCCGGCAGTGGAGCTACCGTTTTTTTGGAACCCCGTGATTTTATTGAACTGAATAATGCCATCAAAATTGCCGACCTCCAAGTTAAGCAGGAAGTCGCACGTATCTTACAAGATCTATCCGGCATGGTGGCGACGCATGTGACAGCGCTATCACAAAACCTGGAACGATTACAGCGGCTTGATAGCTTGGCGGCAAAGGCCCGTCTGAGTCTCGCCATGCGTGCCAATCCTATTGCATTGCATGAGCGTCAACAGATCGTGTTGAAACAGGCGCGTCATCCCCTTCTTGTGTTGAAGAAAGATCATGTTGTGCCCAATGATTTTCATCTGACTGACGAGAACAATATCTATATTATTTCCGGTCCGAATACTGGGGGAAAAACGGTCACCCTGAAACTGGTTGGACTCTATGCGTTGATGGCCCGTGCAGGCCTGCATCTTCCATGTCAGGAACATTCTGAAATGGGACTGTTCCAACGAATCTTTGCGGATATTGGTGACGCTCAAGATATCCAACATGATTTATCAAGTTTCTCTGCTCATATCACCAACATGATTGCGCTGTTGCAAGAAACCCGCGCACATTCGTCCGATGATTGTTCAGCGTCGCTGGTCCTGCTTGATGAAATTGGGAATGCGACAGACCCTGTAGAAGGGGCGGCGCTTGCAGAAGCCTTACTGTGCCACCTAGATGAGAGTGGGTTCAAAGTCATTGTGACGACGCACTATCATTCTTTGAAGACTCTGCCACTGCGAAGAGCTGGCTTCGTCAATGCTAGTCATGAATTTAACTTGACGACGCTATCGCCGACCTATCGTTTGCTCGAAGGACTGCCTGGAGGATCGTCGGCAATCGAGATTGCAGGGAAACTCGGGTTACGTCAAAAAATTTTAACGCATGCATCAGCATTAATGCAGGGGCAGGAACGCGATCTCGAGTCGGTGTTTCAACAATTGCAAGATACACGGCAACAGTTGAATCATGAATTACAACAGACTCAGGTCTTACGGCTGGAAGCCGAGCAATTCCATCAAGAAGCTCGTGAGGCAAAAGATCGTGTGAGAGTTTCGGAGCGTCATGAACGGCAAAAAATTCGGAAAGCGCTTCACGCAGAATTTTCACGCCTCACGCGAACCATTAATGAGGCAATTGAAGAATTAAAGAGAGACAAAACCCTCAGTAAAACTCAGTCGATTCGGCGGCGCGTCTCGGCGTTGCAACAAGACAGTCAAGCGCTCTTTGCTCAGGAAGAGACGATGCCTCTTCATTTGGCCAAAGTCGGGGATGTGGTGGAAATCAAAAACCTGGGAACCACCGGGATTCTGTTAGAGCCTGCCCAAGAGAAGGCACGGGTCAAGATTCGTATTGGAGAAAAAGTTGTGTCTATTGAGGCCAACTTATTACAACGGATCGGTTCGTCTCATGTCTCCCAAGGTGTTTCGTCTTCTTCAAAGGCAAGTCCTGGTCGTTCGAAACAACAGAAGTCCGCATTGCCGGCAGTTTCTCACGTACATGCAACCCAGATCGCTCTCCCATCCTTCAAGATTGACGTGCGGGGAAAAGCTGTGGATGAAGCGTTGGAAGTAACGGAATCCGCCTGTGATCATGCGATGCAACGGGGCCTCTCATCGATGCTTGTTCTGCATGGACATGGAACCGGAAAGCTGAAAGCGTCATTGCGTGCCTATTTTGCCTCGTCGGCCTATGTCGCAGGGTTTCGACCTGGAGAACGATCGGAAGGCGGAGATGGCGTGACGATCGTGGCGTTACGATAAAATGCTATGGCTTGTGTGAATTCTTTTGCGCTATGGAAAGGTTGCGAGTCCATCCCTCATGTTTGGCTCGTCGAATAGGGCTTTCTTGAAACCTGGCGCTAAATTCTTCTTTTGTGGACATCTGGAGTTCCGAGAGTTTGGGAGCTAGCGTCATTGGTGTAGGGTGAAAGTTTTGCTCGTCGGTCGGCACACTGTTATGGTTAAATGGACAGATATCGAGGCAGTCATCGCACCCAAATATTCGATTGCCCATTTGCGTTTTGAGTTCTGTCGAAAGATTATCTTCATCACCTCGATATTCAATCGTGAGATAGGAGATACATGTTTCGGCATTGACGACATAGGGCTCCACAATCGCTCCGGTCGGGCAGGCGTTGAGACAGAGCGTACAGGATCCGCATAAATCGGTGCCCGGTGTATCTGCATCGAGGTCTAAGGTCGTAAGAATTTCACCTAGGAGTAACCAAGAGCCATAGTCGGAAGACACCAGATTTGAATGCTTGCCAATCCATCCTAGGCCGGCTTCTTGTGCCCAGGCTTTTTCCATCACCGGACCCGTATCGACATACCATTTCGTTTGTGCCTCGGGAGCGGCAGTCTGAATAAACGATTCAAGATGTTTGAGCCGTTTCTTAAAGACCGTGTGATAATCTTTTCCCCATGCATACCGTGCGATACGGCCATGACCGTCACATTCATTGGCTTGCGCATCGGTATAGTAGTTGAGTCCGACTGAAATAATCGAACGACATCCAGGAAGGACAATGCCAGGATGACTTCGACGTTCGGGTGAGCGACTCATCCATTCCATGGTGGCGTGATAGCCGAGATCAAGCCAACTGAGAAGAGATGAATAGAGCCGTGCGATGAGGGGGGAATGTTCTGTAACTGTCGCGGAGTTAGCCGCCGGTGAAAGAGTATCGTCGAGGGGAAGGCGAGCAATCCCGACGGCATCAAATCCTAACCGAGAAGCCTCGTGTTTAATCCTTTCCGTCAGCGACATCTCAAACGCTCAAGGATAGTCATGGGAGAGAAGCCTTATGGTGCCGGATATTGCATGGTAGCAGGAGGCAAAGGATCGTCGCATGTAAACACGACACTAAAGCGGGCCGAACACCGATCGCTTGTGCACGTATCACAGGTTCCGACAATCGTGGTTTTCCAATCTGATTGTTGTTCGTCGAATTGGCAATTCGTGGTGCCCCCTTTGGAAATATCCGCCCAGTGCTGGTGAAGTCCAGGGAATTGGGCGACGGTACACCCTGCAGGTATTGGCACCTGACAGCTACTGTGTTTTTGCCCTTTGACCATACCAAAATTACAGTTGCTTTCCGTTCGTGCTTGACCGGACGCTTCGCGCAATAAACCGGTTGGGACGATAAGGAAGCCTAAAACGAGGAAAAGAACGGTTGTCTGTACTGTCGATTGCATTTCTGTCAATTGAGTCCATACCTTTCTGTGAATGAGGTAGAGCGTGATTCGAGTAGTCTGTGTGATATCTCTCATACCGTGTGAATGAACAAGGATAGGTTTTGTGGGTTCTAGCTGAACGGTTAATTTGTGCGTGTCATGGTTGTGAGGTGACGTCCTCAAATTGTTCTTGCACATGCGTTTCCCAGTTCATTTGCGCTTGGTCATCGGTGCCATGCTTCGTATCTTGGTCGTATTGGACGTTTATCCGCTGTGCGACCGACTTGACCAGTTCTAACATTTTTTGCGGATCTTCGTCCGGTTGCAATGCGTGATTCGCCTGTCGTATTAGGAGACAGCTGATCAGGAAATGTACTTGCTCGTGGGCCAGTAATTTTTCCGAGGCTATCCAGTCGGCAGGACTGGTTGGATCTGCTGATTGTGGTTTGACCCAGGAATACTCGTGATCAAACTTGGCAATAAGATAGGGAGGCGAATCATTGAGTAAAAATCGAATGGCGGTTTGAGCCGACGGAGTCGCAGCTGGAGCATTCTTTCTTGAAAAATCATCCCACGTAGGGAGCCGGTTTGGGATGCAAGCCGGTGAGATGTCCCGAGTTTCCGCAACCCATCGTAGGTGTGATGAGCATCCGGTAAGGCTCAGACATAGTAAGCTGATGCCCAGAAGCCTCCAGTTGAAAGTCGGTCGTGTGACATGGCCATCGGGGAATCCATGTGGTCTGTGAGATGTAACGCATGTGCGGCGAGGTCGTGAAGGCGCAAGCATGGCAAGTGTGATACTGGCTGGATTCGTTTCAGAAATGGGGGGCAGCGCGTTGGTTGTTTTCGGGCCGGCACACGCACGCGACGCAGAATGCCCAACGGTATCACTCGTCCTCATGTGCTGGCCACTCTTCCAGATTGCCGATCAATCTTAGAAGCCGGTTCCAAGTCGGAAGAGTAAAATATGGAAATTTTCTTTGAGATGATACAATCGCTCAAAGGCATAGCCCACGGTTCCGTAAAATGGAAACGGTACCCTCGTGCGCGTAAAGATAAAGTCGCCTTTTAATTGTAGTCCTATACGGTAGTTGGCAAAATCTCTTAGTCCTTCGACTGAGCTGTCGTGGCGTATCGGGACTTCAAGATTCAGCAAGGCCGGTTGAATTGCACTCCTTCTGTCGGGGAGCCACTGAACTTGAGGATTTTCCACAAGCCGGTAACCGAAGGTGAGTTGGTTTCTCCATTGGGTATGGTCTTGAGAGGAGTCAAACTTCACATCGCTCTGATAATACGAGCTCCGGTATGTCACATCGAACGGATTGAGGCCTGGTGAGAGTTGGATGCGACGGAGTGTCAGTCCGCCAAAATATTCCTGTCTTTTCACTTCGTTGCCGGACGCGATGAGCGTGATTTCCTCAATAAATCCGCCGAACACCTCTCCCTCATAGATATTACGTCCGAAGAGAATGT
The DNA here is from genome assembly GCA_021604005.1 of Nitrospirales bacterium. Classification (GTDB taxonomy): domain Bacteria; phylum Nitrospirota; class Nitrospiria; order Nitrospirales; family UBA8639; genus JAGQKC01. The sequence continues at coordinate 62,062 of BQIV01000006.1, forward strand.
CCGGAACGTCGAAGGCATAGGCAGCTTGCGTGACGATGGCACGCTGATTATCATTGTCAGGGAATGATTGACTTGGATCCACATCCTGCAATACAAAGTATCCATTGAGCGTCAGTCGGTTTGGGCCGAAGAGGCGGGACAGGTAGACCAGACTTCCTTTGTAGGAGTTGATGTCATCCCAATTGAAGCCAGGATCCCAATTTTGGTGCGTGAATTGAAACTCCCCAGCAACTTTCCCTTCTCCGACGAGGCGTGACAAACCCACAATACCGTCATATCGTTGTACGTCTTCTTTTCGAGCATGAAAGGTCAAGGCCGGCGTTGTCCGACGTGACCATTGTGCCGCGGCTTTGACGAAGAGATCAAATCCATAGGGGAGCTGAAAGTCGTCAGCAATCGCTGCCCCAATTTCATGACCGACATCGTTGACAAAATGTGTTGGATCGTTGAAATCAGGAATCTTTGAGTCATTAAACCGAAGGTAGCGATAGGTGAGGTCAAATGCGCGGAGTTGACCGACCTGAAAGCGTAGACGGTTGGACGTGACCAGGCCCAATTTTTGGCGAGCAAGTGCCTTGAGTTCCCCCTCGGAAAGCATTCGACTCAAGACACTTTGCGCAAAAAGCGCCTCTCCAGTTAAGTCCCGGCTATCCACCCATTGATAATCAAATGCTACTGTATCGTTACGGGCTTCAGTGATGGTACTGAAGAAAACAGAGGGATCTTGATTCCCGAACGACAAGCCGATTCCATTGGCTTGATTCAAGTAAAAGAGGGATTTTTTTAAATCGTCGCTGGTTTTTGCATCATTCCGTGCCCCCCACCGTTCTTGAGCTTTGAGATTAGCAATTTTTTCTTGAGCTCGACGATAGCGCTCTTTGGCTGCCATCACGAGCCCTCCGTTTCGTACTCCGCGCATCCATTGCAGGTACTCTCCGTAGATGAGTTCAAGTGCCGGTTCTTCCGGGTGCAGTTGGATGGCTTGTTCATAATAGGACGCGGCACGTGAATCGCCGGTCCTTTTCATCAGTTCGGCAATGATGCAGAGCCGATAGGGATATTCGGGGGAATCTTCGGCCGGTGGCGTCGTCAGACGGCGTTCAATCTCAGACTGGTAGTCTGATGGAGCAATTTTTCCTGCAAACCATGCACAGGCGTAGGGATCAATTCGTTCTGCGGCCGATGCCAGAGTTGGCGCAGAGAAGAACAAACAGACAATGAGCACCGCACGACATTTAATCCAGGTGGAAAGCCGTCGTTGTCTGTCATTCAGGTTAGTATGATTGTCGACCTTGGTTGTGCAGTTTCCAGTCAATGTGCTTCTCCTTCACGTAAATCGAACCTCATGCTGTTGATGTGATGAAATATAAAAAAGAATGAAAGAATGTGTATACCAATCACGATGAGGAGCGAACATCGTCAACACAATCCGGATTGGGTAAGCCCGCGCGCCTGTTCAGGGACCGGTCACTGTGGAGTCGCAGTGACGATTGTCGAAGGTGTTGCGTAAATCTTCACTATTTGACAGTAAAATAGCGCAACAAAGCAAAACAACCAAGTGTACCGTACGGAACGAAAATAATCAAACTTTTCTAGATTCTTCAGTGTTGATGAGTCACAACATGATCAGTATGTCTCTGTTGCCACTGAGCTCCCTTCGGTTCATGTGTCCCGCACAGAACCGCAATCGGAAATTTTCCGTAATACTCTGTTATCACACGGCTTTTTACGTAGTGACGCGGTTGTAATCATATTGTTTTGCCTCGTATACTAACTTGAGCGTTTTTCGTGAATTGCGCCTATTCGACATGAGAGGTGCAGACTGTGCAACAAGGGGTTTTTCGTGTGCGGACGAATCGCTTCGCAGTACGTAATATGGATCTTCCTCGTCATCGTGATGTGTGTCCATGGGTGTGCGCCACCTCCCAAGGCGTCAAGTCAAGACTTGGAGGGGGGGAAGAGTCGGCAATACGGTTGGTGGGTCGGACATTTCGGGAAAGAGGCTGCAGTGGATATCGGTTTTCGAGGGGAGGGGATTCAGATAGAAGTCGTACGAAGCTATCTCTCGCATGCGCGTATTGATAGCCCCATTGGTACGCGGTGGACGCACAATTATTTGATGCACATACGGAATGCTTCTGATAACCAATTGAAACTTTTTGATGCGGATGGTTCATCGACGTTATTCACTCTTGCAACGCAAGGGACCTTTCTCTCCAAAGAGGACCCCCCTCGCGTGCTCAAGCAGAATGGTGATGGCACGCACACGTTACATGACAGTACCGGAGTCATCTATGGGTTTAATCATAAAGGCCGTTTAATTCATATTCAGGGGCATCAATACGGACATACATTATCGGTCGCATATGGGGCTGATGGGTATTTGGAATCGATCAGTGATTCGAAAGGACATGTCATTACTTTTTACTATGATCCCGAGACGCATAGACTGCGGTCCATTCGAGATGGGCAAGGCCGTTCGGCGACCTATAAACACGACGGTATCGGCAATTTAATTTCAGTCATCAACGCAGAGGGTATTACGAGTGCGTACAGTTATGATCGGCAAAGCCATCTTGTCGGCGTCACATTTCCGTAAAGACGGCACAATTGCCAAGACAGAATATTCCTGTGTGCATACCTGTCGCGTCACCCTTGTGCCTGGCTCAGAGAGAGCAATGTTCGCCAGGATGGCGAGAAAGTCAGAAGGTCTACGATGAGCATGTTTCACATCACCGTATGGAATGTCATGATTATTGTCTTATTGTTGGCGAATCCTGTCTTGCCCCAGGAACGCCTTTCACCATCTCGTGCGAGTGAAGATCTGAAAAAGGACGGTTTCCCATGTGCGCTCAGTGGTGGTTGCACCGAAGACATCATCAGTGCGGATCCGACCTTTATTCAAATGCCGGCCGAAGGCCGTGCGGTTGTGACCTCCAGCCCTCTTTCACAAGGAGGCAATGGGTTAGTTGCCGAAATCCGTATCCCGGGGCATGGCGCACTTGTTCGAGCCAACGTTCCGATTTTTGGTCTGGCCTTTGGCGATAACTTTAAATCGTACCGTGTGGAATACGGCCGAGGCGACAAGCCGACAGAATGGACCGTGATAGAAACCTCAACAACTCCTCAAACGCACAATGATTCTCCTGATAATCTGTATGTATCGGCAGACCTCTCCATCGAGGGGAATCTTGCGACGTGGGATACAGGGCTGAAGAATTATGTCTACCTTCCCACGCATCCCAAAGATCACCCGGTTAATTTCAAAGGAACCTATACGGTTCGGCTCGTGGTGTCCTCAGTGGATGGCCACACGCTTGAAGATCGCGTGACGGTACATGTGGCCAATGTCATTCCCAATGCTTGGGGCGGACGTGTCGTAAGCCCCGACGAACAGGTGACGTTAGATGTGCCGGAACAGGCTCTGACTGCACCGTTTAGGCTTATGCTCATACAAGCGACGGCAAATGCCCCCATGACAACGGGACATGGCAGGAAGCCCATTGGGAAGGTGTATGAAGTCAAAAACCCGGGTGAGCGGTTTACAAAAGAGGTCACCTTGGAGATGACGATTCCAACAGTTGTCCAGAATGATGAGTTTTCCCGATTAGCCATGTACGGGTACGACAACACCAGGCACGAATGGGTTCAGCTTCCGACCTTTTTCCGAGCGAATGACGAAGGAAAACTGTTGACTCGTGTGAAGACGTTACATGCGTTCTATGCCGTGATGTCGACGACTCGCAAGGGAGAAGGGGCGCATCCCCTTCCGGTTGAGACAGCAGATGACATGGCGAGAAACGTGAATACCGTACCGAACTTCGGCCACTATCTGGTCAAAGAGAATTTCGAACAGAATATGGGCCAATGGTCGAATCGGGATGGTGCAGTTGGCGCCACGGTTCGCGTCGACACGTCATCGACGTTTGATGGGACGCAAGCACTGAAAATTGTGAATGCGAATTCCGGAGGGAATTTTGCCGTTAATGTACGGACCACTCCATTTGATGTTCGGGAATTTCCTGTCATCGAGTTTGATTATCAAATGGAGCCAGAAGTGAAGATCAACTTCTACGCCAAGGTTTCTGGGCGATGGTACATGGTCGGGCTGACCGATGATCCCATGGAACTCGAACGCAAACGCGTGAATATCGCACAGATCGGCAATGTACCGGGAATGTTGGCGGACAATCAATGGCATACGGCTCACATCAACCTCTATGACATGTTGCGAACAAAAACCGGAAACGTCATTGTCGACGCATTGGTTATGGCTGATTGGGATGTAACGGGATACATGAAACTTCAGTTTGGCTCCAATCGCGCAGGAGCGACCTACTACATCGATAATTTTCAGATTCGCCGAGAACTCGAACCCGGATGGCACACGAATGATGAGACCATTGTCGTCGACCGGTTTAATCAAAAAAAGGAACGAAACCATCTGGGAGGACCATTTGCGGGATTTCAAAATTCCTCCGAAGACGACGGGGGAACGATTCACATAGGGTTTGATAGTGATGACGCAGCCGATCACGGACATTCTTTGGCGCTTACCTATGATGTGTCTCGACCACACGCATTCAGTGGCTATATGACCACATTCCCTAATCTAGATCTTCGAGGTTTTCATGCTCTGAGTTTTTCGGTGAAGAGTCTCGACACGAATCAAGATGTATTTGTTGGACTTCGCGATTCCCTCGGACATGAACACAAGGTACTCTTGAGTACATATCTCTCCCGGTCCCTTAAGACAGACTGGGATAACGTGATGATTCCATTAACGATATTTGGCCCAGAGCTGCATTTAAAGAAAATCGAACATCTGAGTTTTTCATTTGCTCATGATCGGCAATCGACGGGCACAATACTTCTGGATGACATACAATTTCACAAACATGTTCAGGCGTTTCATGTTGATAACTTCGAGCAATGGCATGGGAAAAACCTGCTTGGCGGTCACCATCGAACGTTTGCGGAAGGGGTTGCCGCGGTGAATGGTGCGTATACCCGGGGGTCGCCAAACGGGTTGTATCGACTGTCGTATGGAGGCAATATTGGAACAATTAATGCGTATGCCAGCGATCTCTTAACCTACGCTGGCTGGGAAACTCATCTCGGCGGAATCGACTGTTCGCGTTGCTCTCAAGTCACGTTCCGCATACGCGGAGGTCAGGGCGGTGAAAAGCCGAATATATATCTCGATGATGGCAACTTCCGGTGGAGTGTCGATCTTGAAGACTATCAAGAGGTGACGACCGAATGGCAATGGGTCACAATTCCCTTACAGGCTTTCGCTGAGTATGGCGTGGACTTAACACATCTTGAAGAATTCCAAGTCGTATTTGAGTGGGAACAAATGTCCAGTACGATCTATTTAGACGACGTGTGGTTCGGGGAAGATACGGGGGCGAAACCGTAATACGTATCTGCTGATTTGATGATATTTTGCGTTGCGTACGCCTTATTCCTTCAAGTTTAAGGCTGATGAACAAGAAATGGGTTCATGGACACGATGACTGAAGAGTGTGTGCAGATATTTAGGCGGTTCGTAATACGTTATGAAGAGACGTTGCCTGCCTGAAATCCTTCTGATGCCTACCCTTGTTTAGTATCGTGCCTATTCAGAATGCCCGGAGCATATATTCTGTACTCGTACGGTGAAATTTTCCATGGGTAACTCACACACTATTCAGAGCAACGTCACGTCCCGTTGGTGGGCGATCGGCCTGGGCATACTCCTTTGCCTGTTTTCATCGAGTAGGGAAGTGGTCGCTTCTTCTAAGGGCGAGGATATTCTGCACGCGTTTCGTCCTCCAGCCATTGCCTATCAGCCTCGAGGCTTCTTCCCAGGAGCGGAATTTTCACCCTCGGCATCCCGTCAAATCAGGCAAGAGATCCAACAACTGCATGCGCTAGGCTTTCAAAGCCTTGTCACCTACGGTGCTCGTGGCGCGATGGGTACGATTCCACAGATCGCTCGAGCAGAAGGTTTTGCGGGAATGGTGATTATGGGAATTTGGGATATTCACTCGAAAGAGGAGTGGGAGAATGCGGTTGCACAACGAGACTATGTCGACGGCTATTGTTTAGGGAATGAAGGTCTCCTGTTCTTACGGTATACCGTTAAAGAATTAGAAAAGAAAATGGCTGAATTACGCCGAGATACCGGGAAACCGGTCACCACAGGGGAACCCATCGATAGCTATCTTGAGGGACCGTATCGGGAATGGCTGTGGAAACATTCCGATTGGCTGTTCCCGAATACGCATCCTTTTTGGGGCGGGAAAACACAGTTTCAAGAAGCGGTTCATTGGGTGCTTGCACGTGTTGATTATTTGGAAGGCACAACAGGAAGACACGTCATCCTCAAAGAAACAGGTCTGCCGACTCTTGCGTCGAATCCCGAAAGCGAAGAAATGCAACGGGCATTTTTTACGGAATTACAATCGACGGGCGTGCCATTTGTATATTTTGAAGCGTTTGATCAGCCCTGGAAATATGAATTAGAAAATCAACCAGAAGCCGAAGGGCATTGGGGTTTGTACGATGCTCAGGGGCGGCCGAAACTAGCGATTGAGTCCGTTACTCGTTGAGAATACCGATGAAGCTCAAATGGTTCATAATGTGGGGAGGGATCGGGCTCTTACTGCTCTCCTCGGTTTCTCCCTCAAGAGCCACAATGGGAGGTATTTCCAATATTGGACCGATCTTCACACAGGGCGATTCGTCCACAGCTACGCGGGAATTTGTCGAGTTGGAACAGTCCGGAAGACTGTGGGTTGGACGCCCATCTCAGCATAGTCTGATCGCGATGATTGCGCTGTATGCTCCTGGTCTTGATAACGGTCATGTCATTTTACGTGAACTCACAACAGCGGAAGGACACCTAACCATACTTTTGACCGCACCCGATGCCATCAGGTCTCACGTGCAACGCGTGACGCTCTACACGAAGGAATTGCCCGAAACCATCACGTTACACGAACTTGTTGATGGCCAGTGGCAGAAGCGCCTCCCTCAATCCCTCATGATCGATTCGTTGAACAAGGGGAAAACCGTATCTCAAGAACTCAAAGCCTTTTCGGTCAAGACCTTGGGCTTTTATTGGGTACTTGAATCAACGGCTCAGACAGCGACCATGTTGTCGGCATCCGTGAACACGTCCGCCAGAACGCTCATTGGTGGTGACCTCGCGTGGGGCTTTATGCCATCACTGCTTGGCATTCTGTTGCTGATGGTGTGTGGGGCCGTCTCACGGTATGTCCATAAAACAGCGAAATTGCGGGAGCTGTAGAATGGTCTGGTCGGCAACGTTTGTCTTTACAGTTCAAGTTATCTGCCTGGTGGTGTTTGTGACTTTTGCCTGTTTTAATTATTTGTACGCATTCGCCAGCTTACGCAGACCCGCTATTCCTCGCGTGTCGCATGGTGACCACCAAGTGGCCATCGTGGTGGTAGCCTACAACGAACAGTTTGTTCTGGAACGAACGTTAAAAGGATGCGAGCAGTTAACGTATCCGAATCGCTTCACCGTCCTGGCGGACGATTCGACAGATCCCAACATTATCGCTCAAATACGTCAATTTGCGATTGCCCGTGGCTGTACGCGCCTGGACAATCACCCCTTCGTGCAAGAGCGAACGACTTCTTCCGGTGACGTGCAACACGAACCGATTGAAATCTGGGAGTCGAAGGATTTTGTCCTGTTCCATCGACCGTCCAAGAATGGGTTCAAAGCCGGGAGCCTTCGCAAACTCCAGGATTACCTTGCGCACCGTGGCACAAAGTACATGTACTTATTGGATGCCGATTGGAAACCACAACCCGATGCCGTGGAAAGAACGCTTGAAGTCTTGAAAGCTCAAGACGATATTGCATTCGTTCAAACCAAGCGAGCGGCATTTCCGTATGGTATGAATTTGTTTCAAAAATATGTGGCGCTGTCTGAGGAGAGCTGTTATTACGTAGATTTTGAAGGCCGACAAGTCTTGGGTCACCCGGCGTTATTTTCCGGATGTTGCACGATGTTTCGCCTACAAGCCGTGAACCAAGTTGGTGGATTCACTCCCGGACATTTGACGGAGGATATCGATCTGACCAACCGATTGTGGCTAGCGGGCTGGAAAGGCGTATATGCGGGCCATGTGGTGAATTATGGAGAAGTCCCTTTTTCCCTGAATCATTTTCGACGACAACAAGAACGTTGGTGTACCGGCACGGCCAGGGTTTTTCGAGAATATTTCTGGGATATCATCCGATCCAGTCAGCTTTCAGGTATCGAAAAAATGTCCGCACTCCGTCAAAATGCGTATTATACGACTCCGATGTTGACTGGAGCGGCGATTCTTCTGGGCATGCTCACGGTGTGGTGGCTTGCTGCAGGGTGGAATTCCTATGAAGTCGAGTATTACCTTTACTTGCTGAACATGGTGAAGTTTCCATTTACGGTCGCAATCGGTATGTGCCTGCTCTCGAACCTGATTCAACCGTTTATCATGCTTGTCTTTAAAAAACGTTCCTATCGGGATCTTTTTCATTTTCCCATGATGCTGTGGTATGGCTGGAGCGTGATGCTTACCTACATCTTGGCAAATATGAAAGGCTTCTTACAGATACAATTAGACTGGTTTCGAACTCCAAAATTTCTTCGTCATCGAGTGGGCCCTCTTACCACGAGCCCACTATCCGTGCGGGCGGTCAATCTCTGCGTGTGCATGACGTTTATGGGGTTCTATTTTGTGGAAGGATTTCTGTTTGGATGGTTCGATCTCTGGGGCCTGTTGTTGGTGCCGGCATTCCTAATTGCTTCGCTCAAGTAACAGGCACGGTGTATAGTATGACAAGACGTTTTTGGTATTGTCGGATTCTTGTTGCAGCGGTAATATGGTTGGGGGCGGTTCCCACTAGCGTGTTCGCGCAAGCCGATATCAAAGTCAAAGTCATCGCCCCATCGGCAGATGGGCAGGAAGTTGGTCGGAGGGCCAATATCAAAGGCACGGCCGTGATACCACAGGATAATTTTCTTTGGATTTTAGTTCATCGAATTCGAGGGTTTGAAGATCGGTGGTGGCCGCAGGGTGAAGTCACGGTGAATGCCAAGAGTTCCACATGGATAAAAAATGTACGGTTTGGGGAAAAACGGGATATCGGCTATCAATTCGAAATTGCCGTGATTACGGTCGGCAAGACCGAACATGAACTCTTGAACAGATTTCTATTTTTCGTCAAACAAACCGGTCGCTCCGACCCGATCATGATGCCGTCAACGACCTCGCCACCGAAGTATCGAATAGTCAAAAAAGTTCGGCATTGAGGTCACTTGATACCTGCCTATCTTTTTCTCCAGATCGCTCCATGCTACTGTTTCCGACATAGCCGTTTCTCGTAGTGGCTTTCAATTGAACCACAAGAACTGCCTGGGAAAGCGGATTGAAGGATTCTCCTAAAAGTTGCCTTCGTGGCTTCTAGGGATCTTGCAGGGCGTGAGGGGAATCCGGTTCCCCCTCCAGATACGTAATTGCCTCATTCATAAAGCCAAAGCCAAACTCTGGGATCAGATTCTCTACATTCTCGATTATAATGAGGTCGTAGTGCGAAAGGAGTTGCTCCCAACTGATATTGGCTTTGGATTCGAGGATTGTCCCTGTATACGAACGCAAAGTTTGAAAATAGTCATACACATTCACCTCACGGCACATGCCATAGTGCTTCAATGCATAGGCGAGCTGATACGAAAAACTGTCTCCGACGATCAACACTCGCGGTTGTTGATCCGGTGAGACATGTGGCCGCTTCACCAGTGGGTACATCTCATCGGTGATGAGTTCATGGGTGGTATAGATGTTCATTAATTTGGCCAGATCTGTATCTTCTCGTTCCGGGGATCGTTTCTCAAAACCTGTAATCTCAGGTAGGGATAAGGGCTTGTGGAGTTTTGGGTTTACCCGTTCGCGAAGATCTTGTAAGACTAAGAAGGCCGCATAGTCATTCCAATGCATCCCACTTTTGGGAAAGAAGGGATGTTCCTGTACATCCTTGAGTCGAGTCAGGATTGCAGGGCCATCGCTGAATACGATGTTCTGTTTTTCTAACAACGGGACGATTCGTTGATAATCGGAAAAGACCGATGCCTCCACATTCATTCGCTTCTGTTGATGAGTCGAATCCATATACTCCGGGTAAATGTGGGGTTTGCTTGGAGCAAGCACCAGTGCGACAGGCAGATTCCGCTTTTCCATCATGAGCTGTTGTAGGGTGGCGAGTTGTTGGACCGCTTCCTCCAATTCGGCATTGGTACGCCAACCGGGCCATTGATAGGCTCTGACCGACAACCCCTCAAAGAGCCAATCATCCTTCCCCAATAACACCCTGGTTCCCTCCTTCCACTGTACGCTCTGACGAAACACCGTATAGGTGAGTTGATTGGCTAGTCGTACCATCACCGAACGAAATCCGATATGGGTGTTCAGCCAAGCTTCAATTTGTGTTTGATATTCCCCAGACAACCAGTTTTGCCAGTTGAGGGCAACCTGAGGTGCGGAGGAAACTGCGACGCCCTGCAGTGGCTGGACCGCGACGTACGGGCGGTACGTTTGAAGCAAAACTGCCATCGTTACCAGCAAAAGTGAGGCAATCCAAATACTCCGGAAAAGACGTGCTTTGTGTATGTCGTGTGTCATTAAAACTGGAAATAAATAAATGGATGATACCCAAGAGTAGCAATATCAATGACCGCTAGGCCTAACACAACGGTCGCAGCCACTCCTTTATAATAGGGAGCCCATGGGCTGTCCCTTAGCCATATTCGCCCTTTCAGCAGCCATCGATTGTCGTCTGGCACAAGCGTGATGATGGTCGCTAATCCCATAATGAACATGGTTCGAGAATCTATAATTTCCGATAAAAAATAGCCAAGGTCACGTTCCGCATTGACCGGAAACTCATAGACCTGTCCCCAACTACTAAAATCAAACAGACATGCGAAATAGAGCAGCGAGAGGTCCAGCGTTTCCATACGAAAGAACACCCACCCAAGCGTCACAAAGAAAAATGTGACGACTTGCAAAACCCAATTGGGAATCATCGTCCATTTCCATGGTGTGAAAATTTTGTCGAGGGTCAAAAAGCATCCGTGATAGATTCCCCAGACAATAAAATTCCAACTTGCCCCATGCCACAACCCTGCCAATAGAAACACGATCCATATATTACAATACTGCCGAATCGGTGTTACCCGGTTTCCCCCCAATGGAATATAGACATATTCCCGCATCCAGTTTGAGAGTGAGATATGCCAGCGATGCCAAAATTCCGTAAAATTCCGGCTGGTATAGGGGCGGTTAAAATTCTCGAGGAAATCAAAACCCATCATCTTGCCCAAGCCGATGGCCATATCCGAATAGCCGGAGAAATCAAAGTAAATCTGCAGGCTATAAGCGAAGATGCCGATCCAGGCATAATGCATCGGCAAGTGATGCAACCAGTATCCGAATATCGTGTCTGCGAGTTGTCCCATCGCATCGGCAATCAGGACCTTTTTCCCTAGCCCGATGCTAAATCGATAGAGACCCTCCGAAAATTTTCGGCTCGAATGAACGCGTTCCACCAACTGATCCGCCACGTCATGATAACGAATAATTGGGCCTGCAATAAGCTGGGGGAACAAGGCGACATATAAGGCGTACGAGACAAAATTACGTGCTGGCCGTACATGCCCCCGATACACGTCGATCATATAACTTAATTTTTGAAACGTAAAAAACGAAATACCAATCGGTAGTGCGATATGTTCCCAGGATAGCGGGTCATGTCCCAACCATCCCTGTGTCACGTGTAGTTGCTCCATAAAGAAATTCGAATACTTTGCATACAGCAATATACCGATATTGATGGCAACTGACACGGCAACGACACATTTCCGTTTGAAGTGTTCGTGATCTCCATGCCGGACGAGATATAAACTGAGAAGGTAATCGATGAATGAAGAACTCAATAACACTAGGGCGAACACCGGCTCTCCCCATGAGTAAAAGAGGTAACTTCCCAGCAGTGCGACCACATTTTTTGACGATCGGGGTGTCAGGTAGTAAACCGTCAGAAACACGGGCAAGAATACCAATAAGAAAATGGTAGAGCTAAAGATCATAAAGGTGATGTTCGGTTAGATATGTGACCGACCTTAAAATTTGCTTTTTGGAGGACATGAGATCATTGGCAACCGTTTCCGGAATGAGCGGTCAACGAGGGTGAGTCTTTTTGTGATACGTGCACCTTGTTTTCGAAGGATAATACAGCGGGGAGCAGAGGCTGTGAAGGTATTGCGTCTCGAACGTTTGTCTGCCCTCTCTCACGAATACGGTCTCAAGCCATTGCTTAAGAGTAACGGTGTGATCTCAACAACCCTACTAGTCATATGAACATCTCTCTTCCCCCACAATCAATTGGCGAATGAAATGATCGCAGACATCGTCAATATTGGACTGCATCGTTCCCACCATCTCTACTTACGGCGATGTGCCATCAATACACAGCGCTGAGCACTCCCACTTTTCCTCAGGTTGAAACCCGACGGCTCAGACTGAGACGAAAGGGTAAGGCACCAGTCGAAGGATACCAGAAAAAATAGAAGTGGTGGCAAGATGCAATGCGAATTATGCAAGCAATGGATGTGACAGAAGAATGCGATTTGCAGTTCAGGGATGTTTCTCGAGAAAGATCTCCGTGCTGCGCTTTCGATGTATTGCTTCCATCATGACCAAAGCCGCCAGCTCCATCCGTTCATGATGAGAACACTTCTCCAACGTTAGAACTTGTTCCTTCCCATTGTGTCAATGTCTTGCCGGTTCCTTTCTGCCTGTTCAAGCTTCTGACGACTCGATGTTTCTGTTGCGTAGTCAATATCGTATGCGGATATGCCGTGGATATCAGATTGAGACGCAACATGGAGGTCTAGACCCTAATCTAAAAAGGCACGTTGTGTTGTAGGTTGGTACGGGGCCAGTTCATTTTTTCTCGAAATATTCCGAAATAACTGACGAATATTTTCATTCGTTTTCTACGGAAAGGCAATGAGAGATGAACTGGAGAACACGTTCAGTTGTATGGATTATCCTTGTGGTGCCTAGCATCTCACTAGGTGCCTTCGACCTGGCGAGTGCGCGTCACACGTCAGCTACGGAAAATTCCAAGTTTTTTTCATACTTGACTGACCAGGAGAATCCGCCATTACTCATCGATTATTCTCCGTCTGACTTTGATCCCCGTCATGGCCGTCATTTCCATCTCCCATCTCCAGAGTCGATTGAGAAAGACTTACTAGCCTTGCGGCAAGTGTTTGATGGCCTGATCGTGTACAGTTATCATCCACAGGTCACTCCGGTCATACTCGAGAAAGCAAAAGAGTTTCAATTTCGTGCCGTCGTATTGGGTATTTGGAGCGCACGGTCAACGAGAGAAATTTCCGGGGTAGTTGAACTGGTTCGTCAATATGCGGACAGTATGACGTTGGCGATATGTTTGGGCAATGAAGGCCTGACGTTTCATCGATATACGATTCATGATTTGATACAAGCCGAGCGTGAGATTCGAGCGTCGCTCGACAGGACCGTTGAAATTCCCATCACGACAAGTGAACCCATGAGTAAGTATCGTGATCCTGCTCTGTCTGCGTTTGGGGATTTTTTAGCGCCCAACATTCATCCGGTGTGGGAAAAGCCGGCATTGCCGCCAAAAGATGCTGTATTCTGGACAAGATCTCAAGCAATTTCTTTGATGAAAAAAGCTCAGAAGCCCGTGCTTGTCAAAGAAACCGGATATCCTCATTCAGGAGAGCGGCATTTTACGCCGCAAGCGCAGAAAAAGTTTTGGGATATGTATTTGAGGGAAGAGCCGTTGCTTCATTCACCGACAAATCCTCATGTGTGGGTGTCGTTTGCCACGTCGTTCGAGGCATTTTCATTACCGTGGAAAGCTGAACAAAGCGGTGAGCCTGTCGAAGCTGGTTGGGGAATGATGAGTAAAGATCGTGTGCCCTTCCCCGCATTCTATTCATGGAGTCGCGTGCAGTCGTCCACTCGGGTTCAAAGGGAACGTTCGTATCAGCGAGTTGATGTGAGGCAATAAAAAAGGCCCGGAAAAATTCTTTCCGGGCCTTTTTCAAGCGTTCAACGCGCTAAGCTGTTGATGTCTTACATCATGCCGCCCATACCACCCATACCGCCCATACCATGGTCATGACCACCCATGGCCGGTTCCTTTTTCTCTTCAGGAAGATCGGTAATCATCACTTCGGTGGTTAACATGAGCCCGGCAACACTGGCTGCGTTCTGCAAGGCACAACGTGAGACCTTCGTTGGATCGATCACGCCAGCTTCGACCATATCGACATAATCGCCGGATGCGGCATTAAATCCGCGTGTGGTTGATTCGCCTTTGACTTTTTCGACAATCATTGAACCTTCTTCTCCGGCATTGATGGCGATTTGTCGAAGCGGCTCTTCTAATGCACGCCTCACAATATTGACGCCAACTTGCTGGTCATGTGAAAGCTTTAATGACTCAAGAGACTGAATGCAACGAAGAAGAGCGACGCCCCCTCCAGGAACAATGCCTTCTTCCACTGCGGCTTTGGTGGCATGCAGGGCATCTTCCACGCGAGCCTTCTTTTCTTTCATTTCGGTTTCAGTGGCCGCGCCAACATTAATGACGGCAACACCGCCGACCATCTTGGCCAAGCGTTCTTGTAACTTTTCTTTGTCATAGTCAGACGTCGTCTCTTGAACCTGAGCTTTGATCTGTTTGACTCGAGCTTCGATGCGCTTCGGATCACCCGCTCCTTCGACAATTGTCGTGTTGTCTTTGTCGATGGTGACTCTCTTGGCACGGCCGAGATCTGTGAGCTTGACATTTTCAAGCTTTAAGCCCACTTCTTCAGAAATGACTTGTCCGCCGGTCAATGTGGCAATGTCTTCAAGCATCGCCTTTCGACGATCACCAAAGCCTGGAGCCTTTACGGCTGAGACGTTCAGTGTTCCCCGAAGCTTATTGACCACTAAGGTGGCTAAGGCTTCACCATCAACATCTTCAGCGATGATGACTAAGGGTTTTCCCATTTTGGCGACTTGCTCGAGGATAGGAAGCAAGTCTTTCATGGCACTGACTTTCTTCTCATTGATCAATAAGAAGGCATCTTCTAGTGAGGCTTCCATCCGTTCGGCATTCGTGACGAAGTACGGAGAAATGTACCCACGATCGAATTGCATACCTTCGACCACATCAAGGGCTGTGGTCATAGATTTGGCTTCCTCAACGGTGATGACGCCGTCTTTTCCAACTTTGTCCATGGCTTCAGCAATTAGATCGCCAATCGTGTGGTCATTATTGGCTGAAATGGCACCAATCTGTGAAATTTCTTTTTTTGATTGGCAAGGTTTACTAATTTTGCTTAACTCTTCAACGACAACTTCAACGGCCTGATCAATTCCACGTTTCAGGTCCATTGGGTTCGCACCAGCTGTAATATTCTTCACACCTTCGCGGAAAATGGCTTGGGCCAGAACGGTTGCGGTGGTGGTCCCGTCTCCAGCCACGTCACTGGTCTTGCTGGCGACTTCTTTTACCAACTGGGCGCCCATGTTTTCGTAGGCATTCTGAAGTTCGATTTCTTTGGCGACTGTGACGCCGTCTTTCGTAATCGTCGGAGCGCCGAACTTCTTATCAAGAATCGCATTACGACCCTTGGGGCCGAGCGTTGCCTTCACGGCATTGGCTAAATGATTGACTCCACTCAGAATCGATGCTCGTGCTTGCTCACTATACTGGAGCTGCTTTGCCATATGGTCCTCCTTCAAATCATGTGAGCCGTCTCTGCTCACATGCACGGTTACAAGATGATAAACTGACAGTACGCATAATTAGTTAGTTTTCAAATACACCTAAGATGTCTTCTTCCTTCAAGATAAGACAGTCATCATTCTCGATCTTAATTTTGGTCCCCGAATACTTATCAAAGAGAACCTGATCGCCAACTTTGACGTTATCCACATCAGGGCCAGCCGCTTCAATCGTGCCACGTTGAGGTTTTTCACGAGCCGAATCAGGAACATAAATGCCTCCTGCCGTTCGTTCCAACTCTTCTGTATAGGTGACAAACACACGGTCACCTAAGGGGCGAAACCCCTTTGCACTGCTTCCAGCCTTTTCGTCCTTCTTCTCTTTCGTTGATGCTGCCATGTGACCTCTCCTCCTTTGTTTAAACACGAAATGACTATGTATGGTGACTTGACATCGGCTCCTGTGCCCTGTCAGTCATTTTTGCCGTATCAACCGTGAACAGATAAGGCTATTCCAAAAGAAGTCAAGAGGCGTGGTGAAGATATTTTTTCAGCACTGATAGCTGAGTTGGTGGTTTTACTGATTGGGAAAAAACTAAAAAAATAGCATTAGACCTGAATCTGGTCAAAGTCTGTCAGGTTGTCTTTCATAAATACCCGTAATCGTTTAATTATTTTGGCCTCTACCTGTCTGGCGCGCTCCTTCGTAATCGAATACTTTTTCCCTAACTCTTCAAGCGTGAGCGGTGTTTCGGAGAGTAACCGGTTTCGCAGGATATCCTCCTCGCGTTCGGTTAATGTTTTGGCAAATTCCCCCAATTTTTTTCGAAACAGTATTCGTAGTTGATTATCGCCAATTTGATCGTCAACGGCCGGTTGCGATGACGGGAACAGGTCGTAAAAGGTCCCTTCGTTTTCGTCGGTGAGCGGTTGATCTAAGGATAATTCCCAGCTCCCGAGACGTTGGTCCATCTCAATGACATCTCGTTCACGTACCTGCAATCGATCGGCAATTAACCTGGGGTCTGGCACAAATCCTTGTTGTTCGAGCTTGGCTTTTTCTTTTTTGAGATTAAAGAACAGTTTTCGCTGTTCTTGCGTTGTTCCAATTTTCACAAGGCGGAAATTATTCAAGAGGTAGCGCAAGACATAGGCTCGCACCCACCAGGCGGCATAAGCGTAAAAGCGGACATTTCTCGCGGGGTCGAATTTCTTCATCGCTTGCAACAGACCAACGTTGCCTTCCTGAATAAGGTCCATTTTGTCCATTCCCACATTGCCGTACTCTGTGGCAATCGCGACGGATATCCGTAAATTGGCAAGAATGAGTTTGACGGCTGCATCTTCTTTCCCTTTGACGTGATATTCGTGAAACAGGCGCAATTCTTCTTCTTTGGTTAAAAACGGATACCGCCGGACTTCTGCCAGATATCGATCCAGTGTCGTGGTGGGGACCAACGCGGTCGAGACGGTTTCCCATGAGGCATGCGTCGTATCATCAATTAACGGATTGTCTGCACTTTGAAAGTCTGAATCGTCGTCTGGTGGGAGAATTTCGATGCTGTCAACGTCTATGTCCACTGGCCAGTTTTCTTCCTCGGAAGATTCCGCTTGCGGGTCATGCATATGCATATGTATGTACCAAGTTTTTAGAGATGGGAGGCTGTATAGCTACATAATTTTTAGCTGCATATACGTAATTATATATGGCTATGGTGGTTATTGTAATGAATTTCTCAAGGTCCTCTCAAGAATTATAGGCACGCTACCAGTCAGACTCACATGGCGTAAATCCCCTTTCTCTATCACGAATGATGAATTGAAACCTCGTGAAGTCTCAACTATAGTTTGCTGTGTGCTGAGTGAGCTGTGTGTTGTCTATTCCTGACAGCGTTATTTCGTTCAATCCAGTCACAATTTCTTGTCAGATTCGATAATTTTTTATGATCAGTAAGGGGATTCGTGCGTTACAGAGTGGGTATTGGCCTTCCCTGGTTGGGGCATGGCTTCACTTTGAAGTGAGTTTTATGGTCTGGGTGCTCATTGGGGCATTGGGAATAGCCATATCTGAAGAGTTTGCACTTTCCGCAACGCAAAAGGGGTTTCTTGTGGCGATTCCTTTGCTTGGTGGAGGTCTCCTTCGTATTGTCATCGGGCCGATGGTGGATCAGTATGGTCCGAAACGCATTGGTCTCCTTGTTTTGGCGTGTGAATGCGCTGCACTTGTCTTTGTTTGGCTTTTTGCCTCGACATACTTCGAGTTACTCTGTGTTGGTCTGTTCTTAGGTTTCGCCGGAGCTAGTTTTGCCGTCGCCTTGCCGCTGGCGAGTCAGGCGTATCCGGCTGCTCATCAAGGGCTTGCCATGGGGGTGGCTGCTATTGGGAATAGCGGTGTCCTCTTGGCGACCTTGCTGGCTCCCAGGCTGGCACATGTCGTCGGATGGCGAAATACGTTCGGGCTCATGGTCATCCCGGTTATCGTGACGGCAATTGTTTTTTGGTGTACGGTCGTGTCGCCAGAGCCAACGCGAGGACGCAGTGACTTGCGTTCTGCCTTGCAACTATTGCGAAATGCCGTACAACAAAAATTCATGTATTGGTTGTGTTTTTTATATGGAGTGACATTTGGCGGTTTTATTGGATTGGCAAGTTTTTTCCCCATATTTTTTCACGATCAATATCAGATTGACATGATTGAGGCCGGGACGATGACTGCGTTCTGCGGGCTGGCGGGCAGTGTGGCACGGCCGATTGGCGGGCATTTGGCTGATCGGTATGGGGGTACGAAATTGCTTCAAATGCTGTTTCCTGTTGTGGCCCTTGTGTGTATTGGGCTTGCGCAATTACTGTCTCCTGTGTGGACATATCCTCTGTCCATCAGTGCATTGCTTCTTCTCGGCTTTGGGAATGGCGTGGTGTTTCAGGTGGCCGCGACTCGATTCCAGCACAGTATGGGGACGGCTTCAGGTCTGATTGGGGCGGCTGGAGCTATGGGAGGCTTTCTCTTGCCATCATGGTTTGGCATACTCAAGGATCTGACCGGTACATTTTCTTTCGGGTTTTGGGGTTTTGCTTGCATGGCCAGCCTTGCAGGGCTTAGTGTGTTGTTTATCCATCGCTCAAACCGATTCCCAATTCATCAAGAGTCTGGTTAAGACCGGTCTTTATGCTAGAATGCGAAAATAGTTCACATGAACAGATCACCGACTAACCATTTCCGTATAGCTCTCTTATGACAACATCCCAATTTAATACCGTTGAAGAAGCCATTGCTGATATTAAGACCGGAAAGTGCGTCATTTTGGTCGATGATGAAGATCGTGAAAATGAAGGCGACCTGGTGATGGCTGCAGAAAAAGCCACGGCTGATGACATTAACTTCATGGCCAAATTTGGGCGGGGACTGATCTGCTTGACTCTCACGCCGGAACGCGTAGACGAACTCAAACTTCCTCCCCAAGCGACGGAAAACACGGCTCCGTTCGGTACGGCGTTTACCGTCTCTATAGATGCCGGTCGCGATATCACGACAGGTATCTCGGCGGCTGATCGAGCGACGACAATCCGAATGGCCGTCAATAAGACATATCAGCCGACGGACTTTGTCCGGCCCGGTCATATTTTTCCTCTCAGGGCAGATAAAGGAGGGGTGTTGAAGCGCGCTGGCCAAACAGAAGGATCCGTGGATTTAGCGAAACTCGCCGGGCTATACCCTGCGGGGGTTATTTGTGAAATCATGAATGATGATGGAACGATGGCACGTGTGCCGGAACTTATGAAATTTTCCGAGCAGCATCACATCAAGATCATCACTATCAAAGATCTTATCCAGTACCGGCTTCATCAAGAGACATTTGTTCGTAAGGTTGAGAGTGCGAACCTCCCAACGATTTTTGGCCAATTTGATGTCGTTGTGTTCGAAAATGAACTTGATCATGGTACGCATGTTGCGCTGACCAAAGGTGAAATTACTAGTGACCCTATGCTCGTTCGAGTGCATTCCGGTTGTTTTACCGCTGATGTGTTGGGCTCACTCCGTTGTGACTGTCGCGATCAACTCCACCGCGCGATGGAAATGATTAATAAAGAAGGACGAGGGGTCCTTCTCCATCTAAACCAGGAGGGCCGTGGCATCGGTTTGGCCAATAAAGTGAGAGCTTATCGTCTACAAGATGCAGGAAGTGATACCGTTGAGGCCAATGAGAAGTTAGGTTTTAAAGCCGATCTTCGGGATTATGGAATCGGGGCGCAGATCTTGGTTCAACTTGGGCTCAAGCAGATCAAACTCATGACCAACAATCCCAAAAAAATCGTGGGAATTGAAGGATACGGGTTATCCGTTGTCGAACGAGTTCCGATTGAAATTGCCCCTCAAGAATCGAATGTCCAGTATCTCCGGACGAAAAAGGCCAAGCTTGGCCATATTTTGAATAATGTCTAACTCATCGTATGCCTTCGATTTTCAACCCATTTCCTAAATCCCAGGACACAGACGACTCAGTGTTCTGCACACCTTTTCAAGGACCGTGTGGCAGGACCGTATGATTGAACCAGTTGAAGGCGAACTCAAGGCCAACGGGTATCGATTTGGTCTTGTCGTCAGCAAATTTAATGAGTTTGTCACCAGCCGCTTGCTTGCCAGTGCTCTCGAGACGTTGAAGCAGTACGGAGCCGTGGAGGATGACATGCACATTGTTCGCGTTCCGGGAGCATTTGAAATTCCTCTCATTGCTCGACGATTGGCGGTATCGATGCGCTATCATGCCGTGATTTGTTTGGGGGCCGTCATTCGAGGCGACACGCCGCATTTCGATTACATCTGTACGGAAACGGCACGTGGGATAGCGCAGGTTGGTCTTGAGGTAAATGTGCCGGTAATTTTCGGTGTCCTTACTGCCAATACGGTAGAGCAGGCTATGGAACGTGCGGGGCCTCCGGAACGAAACCGTGGCGCCGATGCTGCGCGTTCGGCCATTGAGATGGCGGCATTGATGGCTCATCCGTTGTTGCAGCCATCTTCCAAGGGTGCCGACGCAAGCGGCACTTCCCGTGACACCATCGATCCGTTGGAATGCTGGTAGCCTGGCCTTTCCCCAAAAGACTATAAACAATCGATCTATAGGTACTTTGTTGTATACGGAGAAAGCGAATGTCTGGTTCCGATATGTACGCCATGTTTCGAGGCAACAGGACGGCACATCATGGTCCTGGGTAACGGTGAGAAGCGAAAAAGGTGCTGGTATCATGCGGTGCTTTTGTCCGGCCTGCCGTCATCGCTATGAGCCAAAAGACCAATTGAACATGTCTGAAAACTTCGTTAGAGTTGAAAACGTTTGCTGTACAATCGATTGCCTTTCATGAATGCGTCAACACTTTCACTCGTGACAACGGATAAACAGTATCGTACTCGTCGGGCTGCGCGGCAACTGGCCTTGCAATGTTTATTTCAAGAAGAGTTTCAAGAAGCGACGCATGATTCCTTGGATGAATTCTGGCGGGAGCATGACACGACCCCAGAGGTGAAAGTGTTTGCCGGCCAAGTTGTGGCTGGAGTGACTGCGCATAAAACAGAGCTTGATACCGTTATCAATGCGTATGCCGTGGAATGGTCGTTAAGCCGTATGCCGGTCGTCGATCGTAATATTTTACGGTGTGCGCTTTTCGAGTTTTTCTGGCTTCCGGACGTTCCTGCAAAAGTTACAATTAACGAAGCGCTTGAACTTGCCAAACGCTTTGCCGATGAGGAAAGTAAGCGTTTTCTGAATGGAATGTTGGATCGTATTATTCAACAGGAACCGCTGCTTGAGGCCAAACGTGTCGAAATCACTGCACGCACATCATCCCAGTCGCCTCAGCCTCAGTCCAGTCAATCAATGAACCCGGGGTCCTGCGAAGAGTAACGAGATGATTGCCCGATATTCACGACCGGAAATGTCCAATATTTGGAGCGAAACGCGTAAGTATGAAACGTGGCTTCGTGTTGAATTAGCCGTCTGCGAAGTCATGGAACAACAGGGGACAGTGCCGCGAGGCGTTGCCGCCCGCATACGACGAAAAGTTACAATTGATCCCGCTCGGATCGAGGCCATTGAGCAAGTCGTTAAGCATGACGTCATTGCATTTCTTGAATCGATAACGGAGCAGGCGGGAAAAGAGGCTCGACATCTCCACGCTGGGCTGACTTCGTCGGACGTGCTCGATACCTCGCTGGCTTTGCAAATGTGTGAAGCAACGGATCTGATATTAGCGAATGTTGCGACTCTGCTCAAGACGCTTCACACGCGAGCACTTGAACATCAACAGACCATGATGGTTGGCCGGTCGCATGGCATTCACGGAGAACCCATATCGTTTGGCTGGAAATTGGCGATTTGGTATCAGGAGTTTCTTCGTCACCAGCAACGACTGTATAGCGTACGGAACGACATTGCGGTGGGAAAACTCTCTGGAGCCATGGGAACGTTTGCGCATCTGTCGCCGTCTGTCGAAAAGGCAGTCTGTGCAAAGTTGAATGTGACGCCTGCGCCGATCTCTAGTCAAATCGTTCAACGCGACCGTCATGCGGCGTATGTATCGGCATTGGCATTGGTGGCTGCAAGCATCGAAAAAGTCGCGACGGAAATTCGTCATCTGCAACGGACCGAAGTCCTGGAGGCTGAGGAACATTTCGAAGCTGGTCAAAAGGGGTCGTCCGCCATGCCTCACAAACGAAATCCTGTAGGCTCGGAAAATCTTTGTGGACTTGCGAGAGTGATCCGGGCCAATAGCCTGGCGGCTATGGAAAATGTCGCACTCTGGCATGAGCGGGATATCAGTCACTCGTCTGTTGAGCGTATCATTGTCCCAGACAGCACGATCTTAATTGATTACATGCTGGTCCGGCTGACAAATATCCTCAAAAACTTGCAGGTTTATCCGACGCGCATGATGAGCAATTTGCAGATGACGGGAGGACTCGTGTATTCACAACGACTCTTGCTCGCGTTAGTCAACAAAGGCGCCACTCGAACAGAAGCCTATGAAACGGTTCAGCGACATGCGATGACTTCTTGGAACAACCAAGGGGACTTTCAGGCACTCATTGCACAGGACCCAGTCATTACCAAATATTTGTCTGCAAAAGAGATCGCCTCGTGCTTCGAGCCACAGTCATATGTTCGCCATCACAAACAAGTTTTTGCACGAGTATTTGGCAAAAATCCCCCGAATGCAGCGGCGTCTCGAGCGAGTCGTTTAGCATCGTCGAGACGCCGAAAGACCACAACACGACCACGATCAACACGAGGGTAACGATTATGGAATCAGGAACACTCCTCTACGAAGGAAAAGCCAAAAAAGTTTTTGCCACACCAGATCCGAATCACGTTATTCAGTATTTTAAGGATGATGCCACGGCATTCAACGCCGAAAAACGCGGGACGATTTTCAATAAGGGAATCGTGAATAATACGATTTCCGTTCGTTTATTCCGGTTGCTCGAAGACGCTGGAATTCCCACGCATTTCATTGAACAGATCAGCGATCGGGAAATGCGCACCAAACACTTATCCATCATTCAGATTGAAGTGGTCGTGCGAAATCGAGCCACTGGAAGTCTCGTCAAACGATTAGGCTTTGAAGAAGGTATGGCGCTTGATCCCCCGCTTGTCGAGTTTTTCTATAAGAATGATCCGCTCGGGGATCCGTTAATCACCGAGGATCATATTCGTTTATTACAGTTGGCGACTGACGCGCAAGTGGCTCAATTACGCCAAGCTGCGTTGCGAATCAATGAGGTGCTCACGCCATTCTTCAAGGAGAAGGGCATGATGCTCGTCGACTTCAAACTTGAATTCGGAGACGAAAACGGTCAGCTGATTTTGGCTGATGAAATTTCTCCGGATACCTGTCGGTTTTGGGATATTCAAACTGGTGAACGCATGGATAAAGACCGGTTCCGTAAAGATCTCGGTCGCATCGAAGAAACCTATCAAGAGGTGTTGAACCGTGTGTGTGCTTGAGCGCAAGGTTGGACAAGAGTGAAAGCGATAATCTATGTCACACTCAAGTCTGGCATTCATGATCCACAGGGACATGCCGTTCAGCAGTCGCTTGAGACCTTCGGCTTTCACGCTGTGGATTCCGTTCGCATTGGGAAACTTCTCGAAGTCGATCTGAACGAAACTGATCATACGAAAGCGGAAGCTGTCGTGAAAGCGATGTGTGACAAGTTGTTATCGAACCCTGTCATTGAAGATTACCGATTTGAATTGTCATAGGGTAGCAATGATTGCATTGATCATGTCCGTCACTCGTTCAACAACACTGTGATCAGGATTGACACGTCCTTCCACTGTAACATGTTGATACAAGACGAGAGTGCGCCGTGAAGATCGGCATTATTACGTTTCCTGGATCGAATTGTGACCGGGATTGCCGGCATGTTGTCAAGACTGTCTTGGGATACCAAGCGCACTTGATCTGGCATCAAGAAACGTCGCTTTCTCACGTCGATGTGGTGATTCTCCCCGGAGGGTTTTCTTACGGTGACTATCTTCGTGCCGGCGCCATTGCTCGATTTTCACCAATTATGGAATCTATTCGGCAGTTTGCCGAAAAAGGCGGTATTGTCCTTGGTATATGCAACGGCTTTCAAATCTTACTTGAGGCGGGGCTGCTTCCTGGTGCCATGCTCAAGAACCGGTATCTTTCCTTCATTTGTCAGGATGTGTCTATCAAAGTTGAAAATGCTGAAACGACATTTACAAACGAGTACGCATCTGACCAAGTCTTGACAATGCCTATTGCCCATGCGGAGGGAAACTACTATGCCGATCCTATGACGCTTTCGGCATTACACGATCATGCTCAAATTGTCTTTCGGTATTGTGATCAACATGGAGACGTGACCGCCGAGGCAAACCCGAATGGATCGCTTGAGAACATTGCCGGGATCCGCAATAAGGCAGGAAACGTGTTAGGCATGATGCCGCATCCCGAACGTTGTGCGGAAGATGTGTTTGGCAAGACGGATGGGGTCGCACTGTTTAGATCGCTGCGCCATGCGTTGAATCAAATGGTTGCCTAGCCGGAGGGATGTATGGAAATTTTTCCTGGAGTGTCCATGGATTCAGCTATTTGTTCCGGTAAACCATGCCTGACGGATACGTCGGTTGATATCGCCACCATTGTCGGTGCCCTAGGAACAGGCCAAGGGTTTGAGGGTGTACAGGAATCCTTTCAGGTGACCTATGAACAAGTGCTGACTGCCCTTCGGTATGCATCGTATGTGACGGATCATTTACCGCTTCGAATGCCTGCTCACCATTCCGAGACCTAACATGTCTGCAACGGACTCTCCCATACAACAAGAACTCATCGAGCAGCATGGTTTGTCGAAGGACGAATACCAGAACATTGTTCAGCACTTAGGACGTGAACCCAACCTGACCGAGTTGGGCGTATTTTCGGTGATGTGGAGTGAGCATTGCAGTTATAAAAGTTCGCGAGTGCATTTGAAGCGCCTGCCGACCGAGGGGGAACGCGTCGTTCAAGGACCAGGAGAAAATGCCGGAGCAGTCGATATTGGTGATGGATTAGCGGCAGTCTTTAAAATCGAGTCACATAATCATCCATCCTTTATCGAACCCTTTCAAGGTGCGGCGACCGGGGTTGGCGGTATTCTTCGCGATATCTTCACGATGGGAGCACGACCCATTGCCCTGTTGAATTCGCTCCGGTTTGGTGCATTAGATCTGCCTAAAAATCGTCATTTACTCAAAGGCGTGGTGTCTGGAATCTCCTGGTATGGGAACTGTATCGGCGTTCCGACAGTCGGGGGCGAAATTACGTTCAATGACATCTATTCCAAAAATCCACTCGTCAATGTCTTTTGTCTTGGGATCGTTGAGAAAGATCGCTTGCTCAAAGGGTTGGCCCAAGGTGTGGGAAATCCCGTGTTGTATATTGGCGCGAAAACGGGGAGGGATGGCATTCATGGGGCAACCATGGCGTCGGATAGTTTTGATGATCAGTCTGACGCCAAGCGCCCGAATGTTCAAGTCGGCGATCCTTTCCTTGAAAAGTTACTCTTAGAAGTCTGTTTGGAGTTTTTAGAGAAAGATTTGCTGGTTGGCATTCAAGATATGGGCGCCGCCGGGTTGACGAGTTCATCTTGTGAGATGGCATCTCGTTCCGGCACGGGAATTGAGCTTGACGTCACACATGTTCCCTGTCGGGAACCTAATATGACGGCGTATGAAATGCTACTCTCGGAATCTCAAGAACGCATGCTCTTAGTGGCCAAACCGGGTAAGGAACATGATGTGATTGCCATTTGTCAAAAATGGGGAATTGATGCCGCTATCATTGGACGCGTGACCGATGATGGTATGCTTCGCATCAAAGAAGGGGAGGCCGTCGTTGCGGAAATTCCTGCCAAGGCTCTAGCCGAAGAAGGGCCTCGATATGAACGACCCGCACATCCACCTCAATATCAAGACTTGTTACAGGGCCTTGTCATTGAAAATTTGCCAGATGTCACAAATCCGTCTGATGTACTCCTTGCGTTACTGCAGTCTCCGACGATTGCCAGTAAACGGTGGGTTGCGCGTCAGTATGACTATATGGTTGGAACCAATACGCTTGTGTGTCCCGGATCGGATGCCGCGGTCGTGAGAATTAAAGGAACCGATAAAGCGCTTGCTCTGACCACAGATGGGAATAGCCGGTACTGCCTCTTGAACCCCTACTTGGGCGGGGGGTTGGCGGTTGCTGAGGCCGCGCGTAATCTAGCCTGTTCTGGTGCCGAACCGATTGGCGTGACGGATTGTTTGAATTTTGGAAATCCTGAGCGGCCGGATATTATGTGGCAATTTATTATGGCGCTTGAAGGCATGAGCGATGCTTGCCGGCACTTCGCGATTCCAGTGGTAAGTGGCAATGTGAGTTTTTATAATGAAACGAATGGTTTGTCTATTTACCCGACGCCTGTTCTCGGCATGGTCGGGCTGATTGAACCGGCATCATGCGTCATGACGCAATGGTTCAAACATGAAGGTGATCAGATTATTGTGTTGGGTGAAACGAAAGAGGATGTCGGAGGCACGGAATATCTGAAGCTCGTGCATGCGCGTGAGCAGGGAAACCCGCCATGGCTCGATCTGGATCAAGAACACGCGCTCCATCGCACGTTGCTTCACGCTATTCGTCAAGGTCTCATCCACTCGGCACATGATTGCTCGGAAGGTGGTCTAGCTGTGACGCTAGCGGAATGTTGTGTGTCGCATCCGTCCACACCACGAGGCGCGACGGTCCAACTTGCTCAGTCACAGTTACGTGTCGATGCCCTGTTGTTTGGGGAGTCTCCTTCACGTGCGATTGTCACGGCGTCGTCAGCTCATGTAGACGCCCTGATCGGGATTGCAAACGAACAAGGACTGTCTGCTGTTGTCATTGGGGAGGTTGGCGGTCAGGCGTTGAATATTACGGTTGTCTCAGACACGCAACACCATATGGATGCCGTTCACCTTCCTGTAGAGGTTCTCGCCGATGTGTGGTCGCATTCTTTTGAACGGCAGATTGAGTCATCAGATAAATCGTAATTCGATACCATGTCCCTTATCACACAAGAATCTATTCATGCCGCGTCCGATAAGTTTCGTGAAGAATGTGCCGTGTTTGGAGTGTACGGTCATCAAGAGGCGGCGAACTTAACCTATCTAGGTCTCTATGCCTTGCAGCATCGAGGGCAGGAAGGGTCAGGTATCGTCTCTGGAGATGGGGAACGTCTGTATCAGCGAAAAGGCATGGGGCTGGTTGCGGACATTTATTCAAAAAAGACCTTGAAAGGGTTAGCCGGTAACAGGGCTATTGGCCATAATCGATATTCGACGGCAGGCGAGAGTGACCTGAAAAATGTTCAACCGCTGACGGTGAATTTTGCCTTGGGCAATCTTGCGCTCGCGCATAATGGCAATCTTATTAATGCGTCGGTTTTGCGCGGGGAACTGGAAGCGTATGGAGCGATTTTTCAATCTGAGTCCGACAGCGAAGTCATCGTGCACCTGATTGCGCATTCGCAAGGCGATACGTTGTTAGATCGTGTGATCGACGCCTTGAGTCTCGTTCGCGGGGCCTATTCTCTCTTATTGTTGGCTGATGATTACTTGATTGCCACACGGGATCCCTACGGGTTTCGTCCGCTGTGCCTTGGACGGTACAAGGGAAGCTGGGTTGTCGCGTCGGAGACTTGTGCTTTTGATTTGATGGGCGCGGAATTCATTAGAGAAGTTGAACCTGGGGAATTGGTGGTCATTGAGAAGTCCGGTATGACCTCCTATCATCCGTTTCCCCCAAAAACCTCTGCGCAGTGCGTTTTTGAGTATGTCTACTTTGCTCGTCCAGATTCAAAGATCTTTGGAGCACATGCCGTCTATTCCATTCGAAAAGCGCTCGGCCGTCAATTGGCCAAGGAATGTCCGGTCGATGCCGATGTGGTGATACCCGTACCGGATTCCGGTGTTCCAGCGGCGTTGGGGTATTCAGAAGGTGCCGTCATACCCTTTGAACTCGGGTTGACGCGCAATCATTATGTTGGTAGGACATTTATCGAACCGGAGCAAAGCATTCGGCACTTTGGCGTCAAACTCAAACTCAATGCGGTTCCCGAGATATTAAAAGGTAAGCGCGTGATTGTCATCGATGATTCTATCGTGCGTGGGACGACAAGCCGGAAAATTGTGAAAATGATTCGACAAGCCGGGGCCAAGGAAGTGCATATGCGCATCAGCTCACCGCCAGTCGTGGCTCCGTGTTTTTATGGCATCGATACTCCGACCCAAAAAGAATTGATTGGGGCACGACAAAGTCTTGAAAATATTCGCAAGTATATTACGGCTGATAGCTTAGGGTATCTCAGCCTTGAAGGCATGCTCAAGGTTGCTCCAGGGCACGCCTCTCAATACTGTAGCGCATGTTTTACCGACCAGTATCCAATTTCCTTCACACGTGCGGAACAATTGCAACTCGGCTTATTCGAGCCCGTACCATCGTCCAGCAAATAACGCCCTCCATTCTTGCACTTTGTTGCTGCCTAAAAAATCACTATGGTACCATCTACGTATCATTTATGTGCATGTGTGCTTTTCAAAACATGATGAGCCGTGTGCAGAAAAAAGGAGAGCATGATGAAACGATATTTTCTGATAGGCTGTTGGATCATCGCCATCCTGGTAGCTGCGAATGTCATGAGTTTCGCTTCCGGATTCTTTAAGGTCGGAGAGTCCGCTCCAAACTTTACGCTCACATCTTTGGACGAGCAGTCGGTCTCTCTTGAGTCCTTGCGTGGAAACGTCGTGGTCTTGGGATTGTTTCATATTTGCGAACCTTGTTTGATCCAAGGCACGAATCTACAGAAAGTTGCTGAGGCCATGAGGGGGAAAAATGTGGCCGTGGTTGGCGTGAATTCGTCTGGAGATTCCAAAGAGCATGTGATGGAATTCCTCAAAACCTTTCCGGTGCCCGTGACGTATCCCTATCTCTTGGATCCAGAGCAAGTCACGGATCAACTATTCGGTGGAGGGAAGTTTATTCCAAATGTGTACATCATTGACCAGCAAGGCGTCATTCGTTGGCAACGCGTCGGTAATTTCAATATGGCTGGAGATGATATCATTCTCCAAGAAGTGGAAAAACTCCTAGCCAACCATTCGAGCGCATCAGCCTTGTAAGCATTCCTGCTTATCAGGTGAACTATTGGCTCAGACGAAGGAAGGAACGCGAATCGATTATGGATGAATTTGAAGCCGGCAAGCAAAAATTTCTTGACGTCGTACATAGTATCGACGCAAATGTAGAGGTGGTGATCCCAACGACCCCGTCAAATAGTCTGTTTCTCATTTCACTCACAAAGGGGGCGAATCGAAAGTTTATTACCGTTCCAGAAGATGATGTTCTGGATCTTCCGAGCGAAGAGGACATCCTGGCCAAAACGACGACGATGCTCCAAGAAGCGATTGGAGCGTTATGAAACAAATTCTTCCTCGTATTTGGCAATGGTCCTGGTTTTCAGAAGACAAGCACATGGATTTTAACGGATATCTGCTTGCCACTGGCGAGCATCGGATTCTCGTCGACCCTCCGCCGTTGACGCCAATTGAGATGACGCAAGTTCGTCAAGGAGAGTCGATTGATTATATTGTTGTGACAAACCGTGACCATGAACGTGAAGCTCAGATGTTGCAAGCTACGTTGCAGTGCCGGTTGCTTATTCCCGAAGGCGATGCGGGAGACATGTCCGTTCAGGCCGATAAAACGTTCAAGGATGGCGAATTGCTGCCAGGAGGTATTTGGGTGATTCACTTAGCCGATCAAAAATCTCCGGGCGAAAGTGCCTTGTTTCTTGAATATGGGAAAGGCGTGCTCATTGTTGGCGATGCGCTGATTGGGAACCCTGCCGGTGCACTCTCCATGTTACCGGCTGAAAAATATGCTGATGCAGCCAAGGCACGTGAGGGCTTGCGTCGTTTACTCAAGTATTCCTTCGACAGTCTACTTGTTGGAGACGGCGTCCCTATTCTCACGAATGCCAAAGCCGCTGTTGAACACGTGTTGCATCCGTCTTGACCTGGTGCCAGCCATGTACGAATCCCAATCGACACATCTGAACCGACTTGGCAATCAGCACTTCTCTCGTGGGTTCTATACCGATGCGTACTATTGCTATGCCCGCGCGTTGGAAGCGGATCGGCAGAGCGGAGATCAACGTGCGTTGGCCATGACCTTGGGAAATCTCGGGAATATTTGTGCCGTCAGCGGCCGACGGCAACAGGCACAAACCCATTATCATGAGGTACTTGAAATTCAGAAAATTCTCGGCGATGACCGAGGCATAAGCACCACGCTTGCCAATTTAGGAAACCTGTCCGCGGATGCAGGAGAATGGGAGCGTGCTCAAGCGTATTATTTAGAAGCCTTAGATTTAATGAATGAGATCAAGGATGTTGCCGGCAAAGCGGTATTGCTTTCAGACCTTGGACTTATTGCACGAGAAACTCAACAATTTGATCAGGCTTTACAATACTATCATGAATCTCTTACGCTTATGCGCCGTGTCGATAATCAAGAAGGGCAAGCTGATGTTTTTCGCATGATGGCCCGGCTGTATCTTGCGCAGCACCGATACGATGAAGCCATTGCCTGTACCCACACAAGCCTGGCTATGGCCGAACGCCTTCATGATGAATTGCGTATGGGTGGCGCCTGGTACGTCTTGGCAAGTTGTCTTGAAGCACAAGGTCTGTGGTATGACGCCGTTCAGTACTTAGAGCGTGTCGTACGGGTTGATCAGAAATATGATCTTCCCAAACTACAAGAAAATATCCGTCGCCTTCACCATCTTCGTGAACGTGCAGCAGAACTCGAATCTCCGCATTCATTATGAATCCGTCTAGTCGTGACACACCATCTTGGACACAGGTTCGGTCGTATTTACTCGAGCATGTCCCTGGTTGGTCACCTACGCAGCCAGAGGAACCCTTAACGCTACAACTCGACGACGATGACTGGCTGTTGGAAGTGACTCCTGACGGAGTCCTGAGCGTTCAGGCCGGCTATCTGCTTGAGGACATGCAAAGTATTCTGTCTGATGGAACCGCAGAAGATTTGGGATCTGACGAATTGGCCAAACAAGCAAAGTTTTATTTGCAACAAATGGTGTCCAAACATCGTAAGCGCTTAACGAGCGAGGGATTTACCGAACGAACGGAAATGAATGATGAATTTGTGGCCATGATGTTCGAACGTCCCCTTGATTTTACAGATCTTCCCGCCATTACGGCATCGATTCAACTACATCGTTCTAAATTTCAGTAATACACTGCCTCAATTGGTAGGGCCAGCGTGGTCCAAATTGTCCTACCGTAGACATGTACTGGTGATACGCTCAGGTTATGAGAAGGATGCCTCATGATGTCCCCACCACGGATTCGAAATTTTGAAGATTTCCGTCATGCCTTTTTTGGCTTTCGATTACCGCGAATCATCGTCACGGCGTTAGAACTTGACCTGTTCTCCGTCATGGGGCACACCCTCTGGACGGTGAAATCCTTGGCACATGCTCTTCAGGTGAGTGAACGCGGGCTGGATATTCTCTGCCGCAATTTAGCCAATGCGGGGTTGGTCCAGAAACGAGGCACACGGTATCAATGCGGACACGTGGCGCAGCGTTTCCTGAATCGTCAGAGCCATGAGTATCGTGGAGCCTATCTTGAGCTCATGCGGCAGCAATGGGATGATTGGGGACACTTAACGCAATCCGTGAAGACTGGGCAGGCAATCGATGTGAATGAACCTGAGAGCAATGCGTATCGTCGGTCGTTTAGTTGGGCCATGCATGAACGTTCCATGGATTCAGCTCGTCAGGTTGCCAAACAACTCAATCTCAAGCAGGCAAAATCATTGCTGGACGTTGGTGGTGGCCCAGGCACCTATGCGTTGGAATTTTTAGCCAAAAATCCGAAGTTATCGGCTACGCTGTTGGATAGACCTGAGGCACTGGCGGTTGCACAAGAAATTGCCGGACCATTGCGACATGGAAAACGATTAGCCTATCAGCCTGCAGATTTTCTGGCCGATCCTATTCAGGGCACCTACGATATTCTGTGGCTATCCAATATTATTCATATTTATTCGCCATCAGTGAACAGACGTCTCTTTCGTCGGCTTCGCTCACACCTCAATCCCGGAGGCCGGATATATATTCAAGATGCATTTTTACTGGATAACCATGGGCTCCGACCAGCAGAAACCAACCTCTTTGCAGTAACAATGCTCTTATTTACGGAAAGTGGAAATACCTATAGTGCCGTTGATATTCAGGCATGGCTTAAAAAGGCCGGCTATGTACGTCCGGGGATGACCTCTCTTCAAAAGGGAACTGGAGATTGGGACGGCATGTTGATCCACGCCTTTGGGTAACGGCGTTCCACCTGCTCTCTGCCACGTCACACCTGTCAATGTTCTCTTTCGAGAGTTCCGTGCCCATCACGACGAGAGTTGCGACATGTCTTCTGTCTTGCCAACGAGCAGTGCAGCACGGTCCGGTACCGGTAAATTTATGAAGAAGGTTGCGCCTTTTCCTAATTCGCTCTTCACCTCAACATGGCCATGATGTTCTTGAATGATTTGATGCGAAATCGCCAATCCTAATCCGGTCCCTTCATGCTCTTCACTATGATGTTTTGTGGTGAAAAACGGATCGAAAATATGCTCAAGGTCATTCTGGGCAATGCCGGAACCGGTATCGCGTACTTCAATTTGGACCCAACGTTTGCCATTCTCTTGCGGGACGGTGTAGCTGCGTACTGTAAGGGTGCCTCCATGGGTTGACATCGACTCCGTTGCGTTTAAAAAGAGGTTCAAAAGGACTTGTTTGATTTGCTGACGATCAACGTAGACCGTTGGTAAATCATGCGCGAGATCGGTTTCAATGACGACGACTTCATGCGATGCTCGAACTCGTAACGCATAGAGGCAGGATTCGATAATTTCATTCATATCTTCATGTTTTAAAAATGGTTCGGTTGGACGAGCATAATCTAAGATTTCTTTCGTGAGCCGTTCGATGCGTAAGACATCTTCTTTGACGACTTGTCCGAACCGTGTCACGAAGGATTGATCGGTGGCACGTTCCGGGACTAAGTCCACAAAGGCCTTGATTGATGTCAGCGGATTGCGAATTTCATGCGCTAAACCACCGGCCATGGTTTCCAGGGAGCGTAGTCGATCCGTTCGTCTCACTAAGGCTTGTGACCGCTTCAGTTCTTCATAGAGCAGTGCATTGTCTAACGCAATGGCGGCTTCATGTGACACAGTCGTTAAGAGATCGATGTCGAGTGAAGTGTACGATGCCATCGACGTCTTGGCTCCAAGCGCACAGATTCCTAAGAGCCGTCCTTTGTTTATGAGTGGGAGGCAGACATCAATGCCTCTGACTTCAAGGTCGGCTTTCAAGTCGTGTAATGGAGACGATTCCGATGCATCTTCTAATTCTTCGCGTATGACGATCGCTTGTACGGCGGTGAGATGTTTTGGTAAACGATCCTCAAACGTGAGTCTCGGCAACTGCTCGGTCTTGGTATCGATTCCGAATTGGGATACCGGAATGAATCCTCCTCGTTCGGTTTCTACCAGATATAATACGACGCGCTGAATGCCCATGACCTGTCCCAGCATATGTACGATTTCGCGAGCCAGCGGCTTGAGTTTTAAGTTGGTGACCAGTGATTTAGAAAATCTTGACAGTGCCTGGTACATGTCATGGCGTTCACGAAATAAGGCTTTGGAGACGGCGATGTGGAGACAGGACATAATGCGATAGGCGAGTATAGTGAGTAATGTCACCACCACCAGTAACACTACGGAAAACTCAAAGTTGATTTCTTGGAAATATACCTCTTGGGCATAGAGAAACACGGCAAAGGCCGGCAGGGAGATCACGGCTAGGGGAAATAGAAAGGTCACGCTTTTTTCTATGGCAAGCGTGAAATCGAAAATGCGATATCGAATGAGTGAAAAGGCCATGGCGACAAAGTACAGGCTGACGAGAATTGTTCCGTACGGTGGGAGCGGAACCCCATACCATAACGGAAAGTTCGTGGCGCCACCTCCCCAGCCGACCAATGATCCGGTAATCAGAACTAAATATTGATTGCGGCGCATGCCCTTTGTGTTTTTGTAGGCTCTGGCAAACAAGTATGTGGCATAGGTAAGCGAAAAGATAAACCAGAGAAGAAACACGGGAAAAACCACTCCCGGTCGTGGCCAGTAGGCAAATCCCATTTGTCCTTCGACTCGATCGACCATCAGGGGCGTGAAGTCGAACAAGAGCAGGAGGACAGTCAGAACGCTGCCTGCAAGCAGTAAATGTCGATGTTTTGTGTATAAACCTAGGAATGTCAGGACATGGTATAGATGGGTGATAGGAATCAGAATCGCGCCAGCCATGAGTAACCTGACAAAGAGCAAGGCCATCTCTTCTGAGTTGGTGAGATGCCACGCGCAGTAAAAGTAACTCCAGATTGAGAGACTGAGGCAATAGACCCCAAATGCTTGATGCTTGAGATTATGCGGAGCCCGGGAATATAGGAATAATCCAAGGCCTGAGCCGAGAAGCCCATTCATGAGACTGCTGAATGCGTAGAAATTCATGAGAAATTCGGCGGTAGCATACGACAAACCCCCATTCACTTGAGCCATGATGCTCAAGCAATGGGCAGTTGCCTACATGTGAATAAAGCCGGATGAAGCGAGATGGTATGAATGCGAGAAGAAAACTAACTGTAGCACTCCAGGGAGGTCTTGCCAAGGGGGGACGGGTGTAACAGGGGACCGGAGAATTTAAGTAATTCTCCGGCCATGTGATTCCCGAGCCTTAGATGAACGAGTATCATCACGCGCGATGCGCGAGTCATTTACGGCTATGCGGCATTCGCGAGGGTCGTGTGCGGGACGGCCGACGTTGCTGTTGAGAGAGAGTTTTTTTTAATGACTGCAATATAGGCTTGATTCGCAAAGGTACTATACACCTTTGGTGTAACTGAGGGGTCGACTTGTTGCAAAAGATAGCGTAGTTCGTCTTCACCGTGAAATTGGAAGATACCATCTCCTTCTGCCTGCCGAATTTTGCCGGAATTACTTAACAGATTTCTGGCTTCTTCCACTTCCTCGGGTTTTGTTGTTTCTTGGACAGAATTTGTATAAATGACCGACAGGTCCGAGTTTGGTTTCAGATTACTGAGGACAAGCGTGCCGTTTGGTGTCAGTACCCGAAACAGCTCGCGCAATGTCGCGATTGGATCATTGAGGTATCCGAGGACAAGATTCGAGACAATTTTATCAAATGTATTGTCGTGAAACGGGAGAGGATGATTTAAGTCTGTACAGGAAAAGGTACTCTCGATGTCCAGGCTATCCGACTGATGGCGGGACACAACCGTCTGAAGGTTTTTTTGCGCATGCTGCAAGGCGGCTGGAATAAAATCAATGCCGACATATCGCAATGGTTTTGGCCGTTCCTCTTGTTTCGTCTGACTATTCATTTTCTCGTGTAGGTAGAAGAATGGCGCAAAGTTGCCATTGCCGCATCCTGCATCAAGAATGGTTTCGCCGGCTTCCACGGGGCCCATGAGTTTGACCATATGACTCAGTAATTGTTGATAGTCTCCATAGTTCACGATGTGGTGAAAATGAGCAAGGTAATCGTGCCAAAAGTCTGAGAGTTGCTCGGTCATGCCTCCGGCTTTTCGTTGCTCTCGCTCCTGCTTATTTTGTAAGCCAATAGCTTTTCGTGTCGGTTCAATGAGGGCGGGGTGTGCGGGCAAGACGTTGAATAGTGTTTGGCAATGTTTTGCTATTTGCCGATAGACGAGTTTCGCTTTGCGGGGATTTTCGAGAATACGGTGAAGACCGCCGGGAATGACGTACCAGTCTAGGAGTTCCTGTTTACAACCGGTTGTGACGGTTTTGAGGGAATCATGTTGTACCCATGCGTCGCGTTCGGCACTCACGATAATCACCGGCGTACGAATGGCCGAGACATCGTGAGTCGTTGACGACATATCTGAAAAATGTCCATTGAGAGCATCCGCTAACCAATGTTGTACGGAAACATTAAATCCTAATATATTCGAGACGCCCTTTCTTTCACCTTGTTGATAGTTTCCAACAAGGTCTTCTTGGTGGACCGCGTGAAGCGTATGTTGAACGTCGATGATGGGCGTGATGAGAATCAAGGCGTCGATGTTGGCGTGTTGCGCCGTGGCTTTGATCGCCACTCTTCCGCTCAGGCTTGTCGCCACTAATCCGCGCGGGCTCTGTGGCCAGGTTTGAGCGGCATATCGTACAACGGTTTCAAGGTCTTCACGCATGGTGGATAATGTGGTGTCGACATGTTCACCGTCGCTATCTCCGACATGATTCGTATGGTCGTATCGAATGACCTGAAATCCATTTAATGCAAAATAATATGCGAGTGTAATGTATTCACGCTTCGTTTCCCCATACCCTGGGGAAATGATGATCACCGGGCTCCCCGGGGGCAGAGAGGATTCCGGGGCATCATGATAGGCACGAATTAGCTGTCCGTGCGTATTGGGAAATGCCAGGGGAGTGCTGACAATGTGCATGCCGTGCGACTCGGGTTGTTTTGACTTCTGGCCATGAACTGACTCTTCTTCACACGTAAGTGTTTTCAAACATCTACGCTGCATGCCGTGAGGAAGGGGTTCAATAATTCGAGCGACGCGTTCTTGCGTCGTATCGTTTGTTGTGTGCGAGCCTGCCACCATTTGTATGGGCTCCATTTTCCATAAGCAATCCTTTGAATCTGCTGAAACGAGCGTTCCTCGTAAAAAGGTGGAAGAATCGGGAGAGGAAGGATGTAGTAATGCCCGTTTGACTTGATGCCACTTCAAATCATCGAGCGGGTCATACGCAACGTCTATCCGCACTCGAGCCCAGCGGCTTTCAGGCGTATCTCCCAGTGGTGTGACTCGTTCGATATGACTTTCCATTGACACGTCAAATCCTGGTGCGTGTAATTCCATGTGCAGCGTCTGAGAGAGTACGACTAACGGATATCCGTCAATCACCAGATGGACATGTGAGCGAGTCATGGAGTCGACGTAACCCTCCCAGGAAGCTCCATTCCCTTCAAGTGAAACATGTAGCCCAATGGAAGATGGATGAGCCTGGGTTGTCCGGACGATGTTTGGTTGTACGGTACCCGCGGTACGTGAATTCTTTAGAGACGTTATGGAATGCATACCCACACCTCATCGTTAAATTGTGCCTAATATATTTACCTAGCTAAATTTACTTGTATTCAGGGCAAGACCGATCCACACGACAGATCGAACTGCCAACAAATTAGAAAATTAGAAAAGGTATGATGTATGAAATAGAGGGGGGAGAAACGTGTATCGGTAACTGTTGAGTCTTACGCTGTCTGTATCATGAATTCATAATCGTGTTAGAAAAAATTTTCGAATTTACAGAAGGGATACAGCAACCTCTATGCCAACAACACATGCAAGAATATTTTCCATGAGAGGTTGCAAATACCTGATTATTTCTAGGAATAATCTGCTGATCAGGGCATTTCTTTCTTGTGTCTTTGCTGTGCATTTCTTGTGGTCTGTCGAGATCATGACAAGGTGCAGTCATCTGCGTGGTGGTATTTGACATCATGAATACTCATAATCCATTGACTCGTTGTGTGCCGATCCCTAGAATTTCACAAACTTCACGAGGAGGCTTCATTATGACCAATGCTAGCCAGCCCATCCGTAACGTAGCTCTTATCGCTGCTCCAGGTTCAGGGAAAACGCTGTTGTGTGAAGCGTTGGCCTATACGGCCAATGCGATCGACACCATGGGGACGACTGATAAGGGAAATACGATTTCAGATTTTGAGCTCGAAGAAATTCACCGTCACCATTCGGTAAGTGCGTCCCTTCTGCAATTCGAATGGAAGGGCACGCGGATGAATGTGATCGATACCCCAGGGGCGTTAGATTTTTTGAGTGAGGTGAAGTCATGTCTCGGGGTCGTGGATGGTGTGATTTTGGTGGTGGATGCTGAGGATGGCGTCAAAAGTGAGTTAGAGAAAATCTGGGAGCATATGCGGGAGCGAGGCGTGCCGTGCCTCCTCTTTATCAATGGCCTGGATAAAGAGCGGGCCGAACATGTGACGGTGATTCAGCAATGTTGTGACGCGTTGGCAATCAATGGAGTGCCGCTGACTCTCCCTGCCGGTAAAGATGTGACGGAGTCGGGAATCATCGATGTCATTCACCGAACCGTTATTTCCTCAAATAAGAGGACGCCGAAAATTCAATGCCGGGAATGTTCTGCAGATGATGCGCCGCAGTTTGAGGAGACCCGGCGGCAATTGGTTGAAAACGTTGCTGAAACCAACGATCAGTTGGTTGAGAAATATTTAGTGGATGGTGATTTGTCGAATGAAGACCTTGTTGAAGGTCTTACGTTTGGGACTTTGGAAGGACGCATTATTCCAGTCTTGTGCGGTTCCGCACTCCACAATGCTGGGACGTCCTTGCTCCTGGATGCGATTCATGATTATTTGCCGTCCCCAGATGATTGGTCACACACACATCCAATCAGCGGGAAAGATCCGCATTCGGGAGAAATTCTTATTCGTGAGGGCCATGTGTCCGAACCTTTTTCCGGAACAGCTTTTAAGACGACGATCGATCCGTTTATGGGTCGGCTGACGTATGTGCGTGTCCATTCCGGCGTCTTGCAGGCCGACTCCGGATTTTTCAATGCCACGCAAGGAACCAAAGAAAAAGGCGGACATATTTTTTGGGCATTAGGCAAGAAGTTTACGCAGACCCGGACTATTCATGCAGGGGACATTGCCGCAATTGCGAAACTAAAAGACACGCAAACAGGCGATACCTTGTGTGAGGAAAAACACCAGATTCAGTTTGCATCGCCACAACTGATACGACCGGTGATGTCCTTTGCCCTTGAACCCAAGAGTACACATGACATTGATAAAGTCAGCGTCGGTTTGCACAAACTCGTTGAAGAAGATCCTTCGTTAGAATTTCTCAGGAATGAAGAAACGAAGGAAATGCTGATCAGTGGAGTTGGGCAGACACATATCGATGTTACCTTGGAGAAGTTGAAGCGGAAGTATGGGGTTGAGGTGAATCTTCATACTCCCAAAATTCCCTATAAAGAGACGATTCAGCGAATGGCACAGGCCCAAGGAAAATACAAAAAACAGACAGGGGGGCATGGACAATATGGCGATTGCTGGCTGCAACTTGACCCGCTGCCGCATGGTTCAGGGTTTGAGTTTCAGAACAAAATCGTTGGAGGCGCTATCCCACGGAATTTTATTCCAGCTGTTGAAAAGGGCATAGTCGAGGCCATGCATCACGGGACGGTTGCCGAGTATCCGGTTGTCGACATTCGAGTGACGGTCTATGATGGTTCGCACCATCCCGTTGATTCATCGGAAATGGCATTCAAGGTAGCCGCTTCGATGGGCTTTAAAAAAGCGATGGAGTTAGCCCAGCCAACGCTATTGGAGCCAATCATGCTGCTAGAAGTTACCGTTCCCGATGATATGGTTGGCACAATCATCGGCGATCTTAATGGCAGGCGGGGGCGAATACAGGGGATGTCAACAAAAGGCCATCATCAAATCGTCAAAGCCATCACGCCTCTTGCTGAAATTCTTCAGTATGCGTCGGCTTTAACATCGATGACGGCAGGAAAAGGGAGTTATATCATGGAGTTTTGGGGCTATGAGGAAGTTCCAAGAGAGCAGAGGATGAAGATTGTTGCCGAGCATAAAAAAGACCTAGCGGAAGTCTCATCGTCGGCAAGCTGATGGGGCTGACTGACGCGAACTAGGGAAGGGTTTTCAGGACGACAAAGAACGCACGCGTTTTTCGAAGGACCCGCAATAAAATAGTGTCCCCAGGTATGACCCGTTCGAGGGCGTCTGAAAACTGACCGACTGATCGTACAGGTTTCCGGTTCACTTCCGTAATTAAATCTCCTTCTTGCAGTCCTTCTACGTGGGCGAGACTTCCACGTTCGACTCGAGAAACTAAAATTCCAGCCTGTTCCTCTAATTCAAATTTGTCGGCTAACGCTGCGGTTAACGTTTGTACGTCAATCCCAAGGGTGACATCCCTCTTATGTTGAGGCAGTGAAGCGGCCACGGGGGTTTTCTGACGTTCTCCCATGGCAACGATGATCGTGGTTGGTGTTCCATCGCGAATGATTTGGACTGTTGCCGTTTCGCCGGGCCCCACTTGCGCGACAAGGCGAGACAATTGGTTGGGGGTATGGACAGGGGTTCCCTCAATGGTCGTGATGATATCGCCGGGAAGAATGCCAGCACGATGAGCCGGTTCGTCTTCAAACACTTCATTGACCAGTACGCCTTGGCCTTTGGTGGCATGTAGCTTTTTGGCAAGTTCTGTGGTGATAGGTTGAATCCCCACGCCAAGCCACCCACGTACAACGCGGCCATGCGCCTGTAGTTGCTTGACGATGCGTGCAACCATGTCCGACGGAATAGAAAACCCAATCCCTTGTGCCATATGAATAATAGCGGTGTTAATGCCAATCACTTCCCCCCGCAAATTAAACAACGGACCGCCCGAGTTTCCTGGATTAATCGCGGCGTCGGTTTGAAGGAAATTTTCATATTTGGAGAGGTTGAGCCGTTCTCGCCCAATACCGCTCAACACGCCAAGGGTCACAGTTCGATCCAACCCAAGAGGATTTCCTACAGCGAGAACCCATTGTCCGACCTTCAGAGTCGATGAGTCTCCAAAGACGGCATTCGAAAGCTTTCGGTCCATATCGACTTTCAAGAGTGCGATGTCCGTATCTTTATCGCGTCCAACAACGTTTGCAAAGACTTTCGTTTTATCAGATAAACGGATTTCAGCTTCCATGGTATCGTCACCAAGCACATGATTATTGGTGACAATAAATCCATCGTCGCTGATAATGACGCCTGACCCGGTCCCAGGTACGCGTGTCGTTGAGAGGCCCCGCGACATGCCAGTCTTACGCACAGGAGAAATATTGACGACTGTCGGCGTTACTCGCTCAGCCAGTGCGGCTATGGAGTTCTGAATGTCCTCTAGCATTCGCAAGCCACGCATTTCAGATTCGCTTGAATCAACTTCCGCAAATGTGATGCTCGTTGTGAGTAATAGGAAAAGGCAGAGGACGCTACAGGTATTGATTTGGCTTTGAGGAAATTTCATGAAAATCCTTTAATATTTCACTCTTTCGTTATGTCTGATAAGTAATATTATGTCAACTAGAGTGCATGCCAAGCTTTCCCTCGGTTCCTGCGAGCAGCCGGCTGATATTGTCTTTATGTCGAAAGAGAACGAGAGCACTCACTCCAATCGTAAAGAAGACAAAGGCCAAGGATTGCGAGAAGACGGCATAGGCAAAGATTGGGAGCATAAGAAATGCGGCAATTGCGCCGCCGGACGAATATCCAAATCCCCAGACCGCGAATAGCCAGACCGCGGTCACGCTTAATCCAAGTCCAAGGTGAAGTCCTCCAACGGCCGCCAAGGCTGTCGCAACGCCTTTGCCTCCATGAAATTTGAGGAATACGGAAAAGATGTGACCAGCTATGACTGCGGCCGCAATCAACAGTACCGCAAGTTCTTCGTGTATATAGCGTTGCGCGAGCCAGGCCACGAGAAACCCTTTTCCGGCATCACCAATCAATGTGATCAGGCCTGCCTTTTTGCCTGAAACTCGTAAGACATTTGTAAATCCAATATTCCCGCTTCCAGTGGTCCGTGGATCTTGAGTCTTGCAGACTTTTGATGCGAAGACGCCAAATGGGATGGAGCCAATTCCGTAAGCACAGATAAGGCTTAGGATCATCTGTGTCCAATTTAGATCCATATGCTGTTGCAGCTACTATGACCTGACATGTTTTTAGAGATATTGAGGACCGACTTTTCGCAAAACTTCTACGATGTATTTCGTGCCGGAAACGACGGCAAAAAATAACGCAGCCCATAACAGCCATGTTCCCAGTTCGTGTAACGAGACAAGCGGAAGATGAATGACATCTTCAAGGATTAATGCAATTATCCCTAAAATCTGAGTAACGACTTTAATTTTTCCAAGTGAATCGGCAGCGATGATCACACCTTCTCGAGCTGCAACGGCCCGTGCTCCCGTCACGATAATTTCCCTTGCAATAATGGCAATAACCAACCAAACTCCTACCCGTTGAAATTGAACCAACAATACTAAGCCGGCGGCGACGAGTAGTTTATCCGCAACCGGATCAAGCAATTTACCTAAATTGGTTATCTGACCACGGCGCCGCGCCACGTACCCATCTAGCAGATCTGTGAGTGCGGCAATGGCAAAGACGAAAGCGGCCGCCAGGGCTCGTTCATCGGTAGGAGTTGAAAAGAGATAGACAAAAACGGGTATAAGAAAAATGCGGGAAAGCGTTAGCGAGTTTGGCAGGTTAAAATACGCTTCTTTATTGTGTAAATCTTCAACAGAATGTTTAATTTTGACGGCCTCTGAGGATGACATACCCACCACGCCTCTCCCTTATGAGCGAATCATGAGCAATGCAAGAGGACGGAGAATAGCGGTTGCAAAATTACAAAAATTCCTATGGGTTACGTTGAGATTCCCTTGGGTGCCGCATGACAGATCATGAGTAATTCTACCAGCAATGCCCGCAAATCCGATAGCCGCACCATGTTGGGGCCGTCCGATGGGGCGGAATCTGGGTTGGGATGGACTTCCATAAAAAACCCATGGCATCCGACGGCGGCAGCGGCACGTGCCAATGGCGCGACGAATTCCCGTTGGCCGGAAGAATGCGTTCCTCCTCCCCCAGGTAATTGAACGCTATGGGTCGCATCGA
Source organism: Nitrospirales bacterium (assembly GCA_021604005.1). GTDB lineage: Bacteria > Nitrospirota > Nitrospiria > Nitrospirales > UBA8639 > JAGQKC01. The sequence continues at coordinate 105,355 of BQIV01000006.1, forward strand.
ACACAATGGGATAGCCAAATTGTTGCATGATCGGAAGTGCTCGCATATCCACCACAAGGTTGTTATATCCGAATGACGTACCGCGTTCTGTTAAGAGGATGTGTTGCGCACCGCTCTCTTCCAGTTTTTTGACCACATTTCCCATTTCCACCGGGGCCAAAAACTGCCCTTTTTTTACATTCACCACGCGTCCGGTCTTGGCCGCCTCAACTAGAAGATCCGTTTGCCGGCATAAAAACGCTGGAATTTGCAGAACATCGACGACCTCTGCCGCGCGTGGAATTTCATGAATATCATGAACATCGGTTAATATGGGAACCTTCACCTCTTCCTTGACTTTTTTGAGAATTTCAAGGCCCTTGACTTGTCCTAATCCACGGAATGAGGAAATGGACGTCCGATTAGCCTTATCGTACGAGGACTTGAAAATATAGGGAATGCCAAGGTCCTTGGTAATCTCGGCGACACACATGGCGGTATCGAGGGCCAGCTTCTCGTTTTCTATGACACAGGGGCCCGCAATTAAAAAATGGGGACGTGTCCCGCCGACGTGAAATGGTCCAATTGTGATTTCTCGTTGCGTGGTCATGATCGGTAGTTGAGAGGCGCTAGCGACCAAATTTCCGTTGCAATGCCGCTCCAATAAACGCTGTAAAAAGCGGATGTGGGTGATGGAAGCGAGAATGGAACTCTGGGTGAAATTGCGTTCCGACAAACCAGGGATGATCCGGTAGTTCAATGATTTCAGCTAACGTATTATCGGGAGAACACCCGCTCAACACTAATCCCTTGGACGTTAAGGCCTCGCGATAGGCCATGTTAAATTCATAGCGATGTCGATGACGTTCACTGACATCCGTTTTCCCATAAACCTGATGGGCCAGCGTGTCTTTTACTACCCTGCACGGGAACGCGCCCAATCGCATGGTGCCTCCAAGATTCTGCACATCATGTTGATCAGGAAGTAGGTGAATGACCGGGTCCGGAGTCGTCTCATCGAATTCCGAGCTATTGGCTTTGGACAAACCCACGACGTTCCGTGCGAATTCTATGACGGCACATTGCATGCCGAGGCAGAGGCCTAGATAGGGAATCTTTCGTTCGCGTGCAAAACGAATAGCTTCGACTTTCCCTTCAATTCCACGAATTCCGAATCCTCCCGGAATCATAATGCCGTCAGCATCCTGCAAAAGACGATCAGGACCAAGCTTTTCCACATCACCCGATTCCACCCACGAAATTCGAACTCCTGCTTCATCGTGAAGCCCCCCATGGACCAAGGCTTCGGACAGACTCTTATATGATTCTTTCGAGTCGACATATTTTCCAACAAGTGCGATCAAGACCTCGTGTTTGGGACGTTTAATTTTTTGGACCAAGGCATCCCAGTCTCGTAAGTTTGGCGGTCCGGTTTCCAGCTTCAACGATCGCACAATCAATTCATCCAGACCTTCTTTCCGTAAGACGATCGGGACTTCATAGACGGTCTCAACATCTTTGGCGGTAATGACCGACTCTTTATCGACATTACAAAATAAGGCAATTTTTTCTTTGACCGACGGTGGTAAATACCGGTCAGTTCGGCACAGGAGAATATTGGCTTGGATACCGATTTCCCGTAATTTATTCACGGAATGTTGGGTCAGTTTCGTTTTTAATTCCCCTGCGGTTTTAATGAATGGCACTAAGGTTAAATGCAGATAGAGGACATTTTCCCGTCCAACGTCAAAAGGCATCTGGCGAATGGCTTCTAAAAACGGAAGACTTTCAATATCGCCGACGGTCCCTCCAATTTCAACAATGACCACATCAACGTCATGCGAGAGATGCAGGATGGTCTGTTTGATTTCATCCGTGATATGAGGAACGACCTGAACCGTCCCTCCTAAATACTCGCCCTTCCGTTCTTTTTTTATCACCGAATCATAGATGCGTCCGGTTGTGCAATTGTTTTCCTTGCTGAGCCGAACCGAGGTGAAGCGTTCGTAATGCCCCAAGTCTAAATCCGTCTCCGCCCCGTCATCCGTCACATAGACTTCGCCATGTTGATACGGGTTCATCGTCCCGGGATCGACGTTGATATACGGGTCCAGTTTCAGGAACGAAATTGTTAGTCCCCGGCTTTCGAGCAGCTGTCCGATTGAGGCGGACGCTAGACCTTTGCCGAGAGACGACACGACTCCGCCGGTGATAAAAAGAAATTTACTCATAGAGGCCCATTCATCGTTATGGTGTTAGGCTGTGCTGACTGATGATGGTGAATAACGTAGTGACGGTTCAGTGTTCTGCATGTATTGGTCCTCTGCGGCCTTCAGTTCTTCAGGCCGGTCGATTCGAAGTGACGTATGTGTTGTTTCCCACACGTGGATTGGAATCCCATGTTCTAAGGCGCGAAGCTGTTCAAGTTTTTCCGCATCTTCCAGCGCTCCGGTTGGGAGATCGGCAAACTGCAACAGGGTCTCACGTTGAAAAATATAGACTCCGAGATGGCCGTAGTGCGCAACAGATTCTGTCACATGTGTATGGCTATCACGGACATAGGGAATTGGCAATCGAGAAAAATAGAGGGCATTGTGCTGCGTATCCGTGACGACTTTTACCAGTGAAGTATCTTCCACGTCTTCTGCTGCCGATAATCGACGCTTTAATGTTCCCATCACATGGTCACTCTGTAAAAACGGGTCGATTAAATCACGTAATAACGAAGGGTGTAACGGAATTTCATCAGCCTGCAGATTGACAAGAACGGAGCAATCCAGTTGCGTTGCGGCTTTGGCGATACGGTCCGTTCCGGTTCGACATGGCGTATCGATACGCATGACGTGTCCGCCAAATTGTTCGACGGTACGAACGATACGGTCGTCATCGGTCACAACCCGCACGTCGGAAATCTCTGGAACCTTGGCCGCCGCTTCATACACATGTTGGATCAAGGGCCGACCAGCCAGCAATGCTAGTGGTTTCCCTGGAAATCGCGATGATCCGTAACGGGCTGGAATCAGCACTCCGACAGATGGTGACTTATGAGGCATTGCGTAATGCTTTCTTGAGTTGTTCTTGCGTGACGCTGGCCGTTCCGACCATGCCAACCACGACGCCTGCGGCTTGATTGGCAAGAAAGGCTGCATCGCGAAACGATGCGCCTGTGCTCACGGCTAAGGCCATGGTACTGACGACGGTATCTCCGGCACCCGTCACATCGAAGACTTGACGGGCTTTTGAAGGAATGTGGACCGGTTTCTTTTTCTCTTGAAACAGACTCATGCCCTGTTCGCCACGTGTAATCAGGACGGCCTGACAACGGTGAGTTGTTTGGAGCACGTGCCCAACCTCATCAATGGGATGATCCGTATTGCCGACAACACCAGCCGCTTGATAGGCCTCAAGATGATTGGGCGTCATGACGGTCACGCCTTGATAACGGGAAAAATGTTCAACTTTTGGATCCACAAGAATAGGAATCTTATAACGCGTCGCCGCTTCGGAGATGGCGCTCATGAGCGACGCCGTTGCCACGCCTTTGGCATAATCGGAAATAACCAGACAATGAATGTCCGGCAACCGTGATATGACATAGCGGAGCACTTTTCGCTCGGTGGCGGATGACAGGTCGCTCTGTTCCTCAACATCAAATCGGACAACTTGTTGATTGTGCGCAATGACGCGAGTTTTTCGGGTCGTAGGACGGGCGGCATCGATGACCACGCCCCCACGGTTCCGTCGATAGACGCTCAGGGCTTTCAGTAAGGCATGGCCTCCCTCATCGGATCCAATAACCCCGCATACATCGGCTTGGCCGCCGAGTGACACGATATTGTGATACACGTTGGCTGCTCCGCCGAGACAGAGGGACTCGGATTCCACGTGTACGACAGGAACGGGAGCCTCGGGAGACATTCGATTCACCTTGCCCCAGATGAAATGATCCAAGATAAGATCGCCAAGAACCAGCACCTTGGCCCGGGAAAACCGCTGAATGTACCCTTCAAGTTTTTTCGTCATCGTTAGAGAATGAATTTCCCAATTCGTTCCCAGCGCACCCAGTCAACCCATGAGCCCTGCCCATTCCATGACCAATAGCTCATAAACGCTTTACCTTTAATTTTATCCACCTTGACAAACCCCCAAAACCGGCTGTCTAAACTTTGATCGCGGTTATCGCCCATCACAAAATACGATTTCTCGGGGACGGTAATTGGACCGAAATTATCGCGTTGATTAATGTGCCCATCGATGATGCCGGGATCGATACGTTGTGTGTAGGCTTCATCGCGAAGGGGTTGTCCATTGATATAGACCACTTTATTTTTGGTCTGGATCGTATCGCCAGGCACGCCAATGATCCGTTTGATGAAGTCCTTCTCTTCATCTTCAGGATACCGGAAGACAATAATGTCGCCGCGTTGCGGGTCGCCAAATTTCCATAGTATTTTGGATGAATAACAGGTGACAGGTGGAAAGCTGACCGATACCGTGCAGTCCGTCGGCCATTGCAGGCCATACGCCAGCTTGCTGACTAAAATATGATCACCGATGAGGAGCGTCGGGATCATTGAGCCCGATGGAATTTTAAAGGCTTGGACGACAAAGACACGAATAAAAAACGCCAAAATAATCGCAATGACAATCGCTTCGGCATATTCACGTATGATGGACTTCTGTGAGCCTTCGCCTTCGTTTTCGACAGATGCTGGGGGTGACTCTTTCAGCGTTCCCTCGCCCTGTTTTGGGGGTTCGTCTTCAGTTGGAGTCATCTTAATCACTGTCAGTTTTGAGAATGGCTAAGAATGCCTCTTGTGGCACTTCCACACGCCCTAACTGTTTCATCCGTTTTTTACCTTCTTTCTGTTTCGCCCACAGCTTTCGTTTTCGTGAAATATCTCCGCCATAACATTTGGCCGTCACGTTCTTTTTCAAGGCGCCGACTGTCTCACGCGCAATGATCTTATTACCAATGGCCGCTTGGATTGCCACTTCAAACATCTGTCTGGGAATCAGTTCTTTCATTTTTTCGGCTAGTTGCCGTCCCCGTTGCTGAGCCTTATCGTAATGGGTAATCACCGAAAGTGCATCAACATTTTCGCCGTTCAACAAAAGATCTAATTTGACTAGTTTTGACGGACGGTAGCCGGTTAATTCGTAATCCAGCGAGGCATAGCCTTGTGTTCGTGATTTTAAGCGATCGTAAAAATCTAACACCATTTCATTTAATGGCAACTCATACGTGAGCATGACTCGAGTGGGATCGAGATATTGTAGGCCGAGTTGTACCCCTCGCCGTTCCTGACAGAGTTGTAAAATATTGCCCACATACCGTTCAGGCGTGATGATCGTAGCCTTAATGAACGGCTCTTCCATCTTCTCAATCATTGACGGGTCTGGGAGTTTCGCCGGGTTATCGATGTCGAGGATTTCATTCTTCGTCGTATAGACACGATAGATGACCGTCGGTGCTGTACTGATAAGGTCGAGGTTATATTCCCGTTCCAGGCGTTCGCGAATGATTTCCATATGCAACAAGCCAAGGAATCCGCAACGAAAGCCAAACCCTAAGGCCAAAGATGTTTCAGGTTCGTAGCCAAAGGAAGAATCATTGAGTTGGAGTTTTTCCAACGAATCGCGCAAGTCTTCAAACTTAGCATTATCGATGGTATAGAGGCCGCAGAACACCACGGGCTTCACGTCCTGATATCCAGGAAGAGGTTCTTGAGCCGGCCGGCTGGCATTGGTAATTGTATCCCCGATTTTCGTATCGGCCAGATCTTTCATGCCGGCGCACAAATAGCCCACTTCGCCGGTTCCCAAGCGTTTGGTTTTGGTGCGTTTAGGAGTAAAGACCCCGACTTCATCGACTTCAAACACTCGTTGGTTTGACATCATTTGGATTTTCATGCCAGGTAGGATTTCTCCATCAAAGACGCGAAGTAAGACAATGGCACCTTGATAGCTGTCGAACCAGGAATCGAAAATGAGGGCTTTCAGTTCACGATCGGAATGGCCCGTTGGTGGCGGGATGGTCTGAACGACTGCCCCTAAGACATCAGGGACTCCCCTACCATCTTTAGCGCTAATGTAATGCGTGTCATCGACATCGAGCCCTAAGGTTTCTTGTATTTGCTGTTTGACTCCCTCAATATCCGCACTGGCTAGGTCGACTTTATTGATAACCGGAATAATGGTCAGGTCGTTCGCAATTGCTAAATACACATTCGCAATGGTTTGGGCTTCAACCCCTTGGGTGGCATCGACTAATAGAAGTGCGCCTTCGCAGGCTGCGAGGCTACGTGATACTTCGTAGGTAAAATCAACATGGCCTGGGGTGTCGATAAGATTAAGAAGGTAGTCGACGCCATCACGTGCACGAAACGTGGTCGTGACGGCATGCGCCTTAATCGTAATGCCGCGTTCACGCTCCAGGTCCATCGCATCCAGATACTGTTCCCGAAACTCTCGTTTCGTAATGGCCCCTGTGATTTCAAGGAACCTATCAGCCAGGGTGGATTTCCCGTGATCGATATGAGCGATAATGCAGAAATTACGGATTCGAGATAGCTGAGGTTGGTCTTTCATCTCCAATTGGTTGATTGTAGTAAGCATTTTCCAGGTTGTCAAAAGAGAATATCCACTCCTATACTCGCCTAAGATTAGAAGGGACTGCAACGTGAAACCCCGCACAACACAGAAGCACCTCGGCACGCTCGACCATCGGTATCTTTGGCATCCCTTTACCCAAATGCAGGAGTGGGTTGAAAAAGCGCCAATTATTATTGAGCGTGGTGAAGGCCCGTACTTAATTGACAGTAATGGTCGCCGGTATTTGGATGGCACATCATCAATCTGGGTGAATATCCATGGTCACCGGCATCCAAAAATCGACAAGGCCATTCGTCGTCAACTCAAGCGCGTGGCCCATAGTACGATGTTGGGGCTTTCGAATCCTCCGGCTATTCTTCTGGCCAAGAAACTGATCGATATTGCGCCTCCAGGTTTATCACGGGTGTTTTATTCAGATGATGGGTCCACGGCTGTCGAGGTGGCATTAAAAATGGCCATTCAGTATTGGGCCCAAGTCAAACCGTCTCAGCCTCGAAAGCAAACATTTATACATCTGAGTCAAGCCTATCACGGAGACACGGTAGGTGGTATGAGTGTCAGCGGGGTTGAACTGTTTCATAAACCTTTTCACGCAGTTCTTTTTCAAAGTCATGAAATTCCTTATCCTCACTGTTACCGCTGTCCGTTAGACCTGACATTTCCTTCCTGTCACATCGACTGCCTGAGTCCACTTGAAGAGATACTTCAACAAAAACATGAAGAAATAGCCGGTGTGGTCGTTGAGCCTATGGTTCAGGCTGTGGCGGGTGTCATCCCTTCTCCCCCGGACTACCTGAAAAAAATTCGTGACTTGTGTACAAAATTTCAGGTGTTACTGATAGCCGACGAAGTGGCAACCGGCTTTGGTCGTACAGGGAAAATGTTTGCCTGTGAACATGAAGACGTCATGCCGGACCTCATGGCGGTTTCTAAGGGACTGACTGGTGGGTATATGCCATTAGCGGCAACACTCACAACTGAAAAAATCTATGACGCATTTTTAGGGAATTATGATGAATGGAAGACGTTTTTCCATGGGCATAGCTATACGGGAAACCCGCTTGGGTGCGCCGCCGCCCTTGCAAGCATAGAAATTTTCGATGAAGAACAGACGCTTAAAAAGTTAAAGAAAAAAATTAGATTACTAGGAGAACTCCTTAAGCCTCTCAAACAGCAAATTTCAATAGGAGACATTCGGCAATGCGGATTCATGGTGGGCATCGAACTCGTGAAAAACAACACCACCAAGACACCTTTTCCGCTCACAGACCGAATGGGGCATCAGGTGACAAAAGAATGTCAAAGACGCGGACTTCTTATCCGACCAATCGGCAATGTCCTGGTCCTCCTTCCTCCTCTCAGTGTTACAATAAAAGAACTTAAGAAAATGGTGAAAATTCTTGGGCAGTCTATTCAAGCAGTCGTGTAAATTCTCGTTGTTTATATTGCTGCGGAAAATTACGCAGCTTTTCACGTTCGCTATTGCATTTTTTGCAATGGTGGCCATTCTGTGCTCTCCTTTTGGGTGTGGAATCTCAGATTATAAAAGGGGACGTATGGAGTCCGTCCTAGCGTCTCAAGAAGGAATTTCTTTTGTGCGGCCAACAAATATAGGTTTGCGAACCTCAAGTGTTGATGACTCTGAAACCATGATTGTTTTGGTGCCGGAACAGATCAGTAACGACACGATTCCAGAAGTAATGCTTTGGGAAAGTCCGTTTCAAAAAAGTCAGCAATGGATAGTAGAAGGTTGGAAAAATATGAAGAAGGGGGCAACGAATGGTAGAAAAGCAGGACTTACTATCGGGAAGTTTTTCTGTCCTTCATCATTAGGAAACTCTGTTCCTTCTTTAGAGGGTTATCTTGCCGTTCTCCTTTTATGTGGCGGTGGTGTCGTAGGAGGAAGTACTGTTGGGTTGGTAATGGGCGGAGTGGTTGGGCCAATTCTGTATTTTGAGGATGATGTGACATCTCAAAGCCTGTCTTATCAAAACATAACGATTCTCAAGCAGGGCTTGATTCGAGGAATTTGGAAGGAATTAGTGGCCTTAGGGCCTCTCAATCGTCTGGGAACTAACGGGGCTACGGCAAATGAGGGGGAATTGTCCAAAGAGTTTGCGTTTGGCTCATTGCAGCATCCATATAATGCACAAATGGAGATTCAACCTCTTCGACTTCAATTAGTGCAACTCTCGACGTCTGATTTTCCTCAGTTAGCATTAAGGTTTGAGGTGAATGTGAACCTTTTTGATCTCTCGCAACAGGTGATCGCGAAACAACGTATTCATGCAAACTATGGAGAGTTTACTTACCAGGAGTGGGCAGAAAATAATGCGCAAAGACTCAGATCGACAATCCGTCAGATATATAAGCAAAACGCTGATCGAATTGCTGATGCTCTGAGATCATCTGGGCATCGGAAGAAAATCTTGCAGCATCATTTGCTGCGGTAAGGAAGGGCCAGGGCGGTCGCGGCTGTCGAATAAATACAATCCCATTCACTGAAATCAGGAGCAAAGACGGAGGTCTGGATTTCCGCTTTCACACCTGCGCGTCAAAGCGCTTCGGCGCGTAGACGCGGGAATGCCACCTAGGCTTGCCCTATTCTTGTACAGCTGGGCATTGAGCAAGAGGAGGAACGTATTTGGAACGACTCTAATAGTTCTATGAGAAAACATCGCGATAGCATGCAGTACCTTTGCCATATGTTTATGAAACCGGTGATTCGTTCGTGGGGTGGGATCGTAAGGCGTAGGGCAATTCCTTGGCGGCTTTTTTCTTTTCCGGTTTTCTGACGAGATCGGGCCGGGCGTGGAGTATCCAGGTGATGGCTTGCTCGTTATAGCTTCTGAGTTGACTATGGATGACCCAACGGATGTCATTGACGGAATCCACATAGTGATCAAAATCTTCTTGGGTCATGACGTCCGGTGTGAGTTCTAAGAACGTGCGGAGCAGATTACTTTCACACCCCGAGACTTGCTCCTGAAAGGATGGAAAGACAAAATATTTGGCCAAGTCCTGCCTATGACATAAGACGCGAGCGAGTTGATTATAGTTTCTTTCCTTATGCTCCTTGCCACGTATTCCAATGATGTCTTCGCCGTAGAGATACACCTTTTCGAACGTAATAACATACGGGGCTTTTCGTAGGAGTGTGTCAAATAAGTCCGTGTCTGCGTTTAGCAGTTGTTCGTCAAATGCCAAAGAAACGGTGTGCCTGGCCATGTCTGGACATGTGTTGAGCATATCAATCATTCGTTCAAAGCAGGCTTCCTGGAGTTTTCTGTCAAGATAATCGATGATGGATTCGATGGTTTGAATATCTTCTCTGGTTATCAGTGTGCAATCTCGTTGAATAATCTCTTTGGCTTTTCTGACTCGACTTCGAACGAGCTCGATCTTTGACCCGCCGTTAATCATATGCGCATTGTCGTAGTCTGCGCGTTTGTCTTCATGGCTCAGTACGGCATAGGCTTCATTGATGATGAACATTCTCTCTTTTGCGGCCTGCCGTTCCCACTGCGGGACGAGATCTTCATGGTTTTCTTTGACAAACTTCCGCCAGGCATTCTGAATTTCTTTGAGCAGAGCATCTTCAGGTACGCCGAGAATCTGGTAGTAATTTTTTCCGTCAATCATAGGTGAGCCACGACGATGAGGGAATGGAGTGAATGATATTCATGTCTGTGAGTATACGTACCGGTCAGAGTGTTGGCGTTATCATACGTGGAGTCATCTTACCCTCGATAGAGACGGACGGTGACTTTCTGCCCTTTGAGTCGTGTTCGTGTAAACGCGTTGATGATTCCTTTGGCGAATTCTTGTGGGACGTGCACATGTGAAGATTGTTCAGAAATTGTAATGGAGCCGAGTAGATTCGAATTCAGTTTTGCTTCGTTGGCGATCGCTCCCACGAGATCTCCCGGACGAATTCCTGCCGTTCGGCCAGCGCTAAATTGTAAGGTGACCATATCGGACGTTCGCGTAGCGCGATCACGTTTTCTTCCAGGTTTTCCTGGAGTTCGTGATGATTTATCGTTGTGTGGTTGGTCCGGGGTTGCTCGTCGAACGCGTCGGGATCGTTGAGGTCGGGTGTGTGCCTGATCCAAAAAAGCCGGAATATCTTCGTCTTTGTGTTCCCCATGGGTTGTACGGGCCACGATCTGCATGGCTGCCGCAGCGATATCCGCGGGGTCAAATGTTTCTGTGAGTGAGGCCACAATCTTTTTGAATCGTGCAAATTGTCTGGCGTGCAGCGTTTCCATAATTGACGTTTCAAGACGTTCGAGCCGTTTGGCTTGGAGATCGGCTACGGTTGGGAGCGTGGCCATGTCGACAGTGGTTTGTGTGCGTCGTTCAATGTTTTGCAATAACCAGCGCTCACGCGGTTCAACGAACGTGATGGCGGCACCGGCACGGCCGGCACGGCCAGTTCGTCCTATGCGATGGACGTACGCTTCGGGAGACGAAGGCACATCGTAATTCATGACATGCGACACGTGCGAGATATCTAATCCCCGTGCCGCGACATCTGTCGCAATCAAGAGTTCGGTAGTTCCTAATCGGAATGCATTCATCACACGATCACGCTGGACTTGACTCAGGCCACCATGCAGTGCTTCAGCGCGATACCCGCGACTATTTAATTGTGAGGTAACCTCGCCAACTTCTAATCGAGTTCGGCAAAACACGAGGGTTGAGTGCGGGCTGGACATTTCTAATATACGGACAAGAGCGGCAATTTTGTGCTGCCGGGCAATCAAATAACCAATCTGGCGTACACGCGGAACAGCCCCGGCTTTGACCTCTTCCTTTTTAATTTGAATTTCGACGGGATTGTGTAAATGACGACGAGCGATTGAGGCAATGCGGGAAGGCATAGTGGCGGAAAACAATGCGGTTTGTCGCGTTGCCGGTGTTTGTTGAAGGATAGCATCAAGATCTTCGGCAAACCCCATATTAAGCATTTCATCGGCTTCGTCCAAGACAACGATTGCGAGATCGTTGAGCTGAAGGGTCGTACGGCGGATATGATCCAGTGCACGGCCTGGCGTCGCCACGACGACATCGACGCCACGTTTGAGTGCGACAAGTTGTGGCCGAATCGCCTGCCCGCCGTAGACTGCCAAAATGCTGATGCGTTGCTCCTTGCCATAGCGCTGGACGGCGTCGCTGACTTGTATCGCCAATTCCCGTGTTGGCACCAGAATAAGTGCAAATGGATGGTGTTGCCGATCTGCATGGGCAAATCGTTGAAGGAGGGGAAGAGTAAACGCTGCGGTTTTTCCCGTTCCGGTGGCGGCGCGGCCCAACAGATCGAGACCGGCCAAGAGTGGCGGAATGGCTTCCTGTTGGATTGGGGTGGGTTCTTCGTACCCGAGAGTGTCAAGCGTGGTGAGGAGTGCTGCTTCAAGACCAAGGGCGGCAAACCCAGGAGAAAAGCCTTTCATGGTCGGAGCTGCGGATGTGTGGGTTGCTTTGCGTGTCTTCATGAAATGTATGAGTCCCCTTCAGATCTTCTCCCTGTCACCTTTCTGACACTGTATCAATGGAGATACGAAGAGGTCGCAGAGTTGAACGTTATACGAGAATAGTAAAAAGACAACGATGTGTCGTTAATGAGAAGAGGCGAATGCTCTCGCGACCACCTGTGGTCGTGCTATCGTATTTCAATCCGTTGGCCGATGGTTCCCCGGCAGCTATTGGCGGCATGACCCTGCTTGATAAAGACTTCAAGGTGTGCATTGCTATTGAGGAGTGCCTCGGGCATACCCAATGCCCCTTCTGCATAATGCGTTTTCATTCCTTTGATCATGATATCGCCAACCTGTATAACCTCAACCTCTCGTTTCGTGACGGTACGAAAGGTTTCAAGGTCTGCTGGTGTAATATTGGATATCATATTGCCGAAACGGTCAATATACACAATTTTCCCCACGAGTTTCCCATTCTCCATTTTGGCGTCTGACGTGGGAAGCGTGACGTAATCGTGGATTAGCGGTCCGTATGATCCCGGCATTTGCCCTTTCGTCAGCCAGGCAGCGGCAGGGGAAAATACATCACGTCCATCAAATGTTGCGCCTTCCGAATCTAATCGATACTGTTTATTTTCAATGGCGCGAACTTCAACAGACCGCTCTTCTTCAAAGATATAAGTCAAGACGCCATTGTCGGGAGCGAGAAAGAAGTATCGTGCCGTCGACACTAAAATCGCCCGACGATCACTGCCGACACCCGGATCGACGACGACGACATGAATCGTTCCATCGGGAAAGTAGTGATAACACGACTTGAGATGGAAGGCGGCTTCTTCCACACCCTGCGGTGTGATGTCATGGCTCAGGTCGACGAGACGGACTTGCGAGTTGATGCCATACATTACGCCCTTCATGCTTGGCACGAAATAGTCGCGATGGCCAAAATCCGTTAACAGGGTGATGAGTGATGTTGCGGATGCCATGTCAAATCTCCTCAAACCAAATTTTTTGAATTTCGTATTCTACCGTCCCGGCGGGGCGTTTAATTTCAACGATATCACCGACGCGGTGCCCAATTAAACCACGTCCGATGGGTGATTGGACGGAGATGCTTCCCGTTTTGAGATCGGCTTCTTCAAGTCCGACAAGCCGATATTGCTTTTCTTCGTTCGATTCAATGTCGGTCAGTTGGACCGTTGACCCAAAGACGACGGTCTCACTCGGTCCCGGCGTGACTTCGATAACTTCAGCTTCACTTAATTTATATTCAATCTCGGCGATGCGAGTGGCAATAAACTGCTGTTCTTCTTTTGCCGCTTTATATTCGGCATTTTCACGCAGGTCGCCATGTTCGCGTGCCTCGGCAATGGCTTGAATGTTTCTGGGGCGGTCTTCCTTGCGAATCCTGTTTAATTCTTCTTTTAACGCGTCATATCCTCTCTGAGTCATAGGAATTTTCATAACTGCATACCCTTTAATGCGGCTTGATATTCTTGAAGTGGACGAACTCTGAGTTTCCCTTTTCGCATGGCTTCCATGCCCAGCACAGCGGCCTTGGCTGCAGGAATTGTTGTAAAATAGGGAATGCCCTGATACAAGGCTTCTTTTCGAATCGGTGCAGAATCATCTTGAGATGCGGCGCTCCCCACGGTATTCACGACCACGCATATTTGACCGTTTTTAATGACATCCACAATGTGCGGCCGTCCTTCTTTGATCTTATTAACGGACTCGACGGCAATATCATGCTCCCGCAAATAGGCAGCCGTTCCTTTCGTGGCTTGAAGCGTAAAGCCTAATCGGCATAACCGTTGTGCGATATCCACGGTTCGAACCTTGTCTGCATCTTTGACGCTTAACAACACCACGCCGGACTTCGGCAGTGCATTGCCTGCTGCAGCCTGAGATTTGGCAAAGGCCCATCCAAAGTCCCCATCGATACCCATGACCTCGCCTGTCGAACGCATTTCCGGGCCAAGCAGCACATCCAGGGCTCCAAGTTTTGTAAAAGGAAACACCGCCTCCTTCACGGACATGTGGGTCAGGGTTGGCGCCTCGGTCAACCCCAACTCTGCCAATGTTTTTCCCAACATGACCTTTGTCGCAAATTTTGCCAGTGGGATTCCAATGGTCTTGCTCACGAATGGGACGGTACGAGATGCGCGAGGATTGACTTCGAGCACAAACACCTGACCCTCTTGAACGGCAAATTGAATATTCATGAGCCCCACAACATGTAATGACTTGGCCAATGCGATGGTTTGTTTCGTGATCTCTTCAATAATGGTTGGGTTCAACGAATACGGAGGCAGGGAGCAGGCGGAATCTCCAGAATGAATCCCGGCCATCTCAACATGTTCCATGATGCCTGCGACCACCACCTGTTGACCGTCGGAAATGGCATCGACATCGACTTCAATGGCCCCATCAAGATAATGATCAATCAACAACGGGTGCGTGGCAAGATTGTGCGCATGCGTATGAAGATAGCGGGCCAGTGCATCCGCATCATAGAGAATTTGCATCGCACGCCCTCCCAAGACATAGGACGGGCGGGCCATGACGGGATACTGAATGGTTTCAGCAATGTGATGGGCTTCGTCATGACTCTGCGCCATCCCGCTTCTCGGTTGCCGCAACTGCAGTTCATCGATCAATGCCCCGAATCGCTTTCGATCCTCCGCACGATCAATCGCGTCAGGGCTTGTCCCCAGAATCGGTGCCCCGATGTTGGCCAATCCCCATGACAGTTTGAGTGGCGTTTGTCCGCCGAACTGCACAATAAGGCCGAACGGTTGTTCGACGTCGAGAATATGTGTGACATCTTCCATGGTCAAGGGTTCGAAGTATAAGCGGTCGGAAATGTCGTAATCCGTGCTCACCGTTTCGGGATTACAATTCACCATGATCGTTTCAATGCCTTCTTCTTGAAGGGCCATGGCTGAATGCACACAGCAATAATCAAACTCAATTCCCTGCCCGATTCGGTTCGGTCCTCCGCCTAAAATAATCACTTTTTTTCTGTCCGTCACGCGGGCTTCGCATGCCGTGCCATAGCTTGAATAGAGATACGGAGTGTGGGCCTCGAATTCCGCCGCGCATGTATCGACACGTTTATAGGCAACCGGAAGCGATAGGCCCGATGAAGACAGCAAGGCGTGCATGGTGTCCACCGGATGTTTCAATAATTGCGTCAGCCGCTCATCGGAAAACCCCAGCTGCTTGGCCCGTGTGTATCGCTCGACGGTTATGGCATCACGCGCGTGAACGAGAACCGACTCAAACTCGACAAGCTGACGAATTTCTTCAAGAAACCATGGATCAATATGCGTGATGGCATACAATTCATCACGTGTCAGGCCAACACGAAAGCCATCGGCCACTTGCCACATGCGATTGGCCGTTGGCGTTTGGAGGGCCGTGCGAATTTCCGCCATCACTTCTTGATCGGTCTGTGCCGATTGATTTGTTTGATACAGTCCATCCAACCCATACATCGAACAGAGCCCAAAGCGATCGATTTCTAAGGACCGAATGGCTTTCTGTAACGCTTCTTTAAATGTCGCACCAAGCGCCATGGCTTCACCGACCGATTTCATATGTGTGGTGAGTGTGGGGTCGCTCCCTTCAAATTTTTCGAAGGTAAATCGAGGGATTTTTACCACGACATAGTCAATCGTCGGTTCAAAGGAGGCCTTTGTCACTTTGGTAATATCATTGGTGATTTCGTCGAGGGTATAACCCACGGCGAGCTTGGCGGCAATTTTCGCAATGGGAAACCCTGTCGCCTTTGACGCGAGTGCGGAACTGCGCGACACTCGGGGATTCATTTCGATAACAATTTGATCTCCGGTTTTCGGATTCACGGCAAACTGAATATTGGAGCCTCCCGTGTCAACCCCAATTGCTCGAATAATGCGAATTGCGGCATTTCGCATGCGCTGATATTCTTTATCCGTCAAGGTTAACGCCGGGGCGACCGTAATGCTGTCCCCTGTATGTACGCCCATGGCATCAAAATTTTCAATGGGGCACACAATCACGACATTGTCGTTCAAGTCGCGCATGACCTCTAATTCGTATTCTTTCCACCCAATCAGTGATTGTTCGATGAGGGCTTGTTTGACCGGACTGGTGACGAGCGCCCATTCGACAAATTGTTCGTACTCTTCGCGATTATAGGCGATGTTTCCGCCGGCGCCTCCCAGTGTAAAGGATGGACGCACAATTGCCGGGAAGCCGATTGTTTCAATCAGTTGAATGGCTTCTTGGCGAGAATGAATGGATCCGCTCAGTGGTACGTGAAGGCCAAGGCCTTGAATAATATCCTTGAA
Organism: Nitrospirales bacterium; assembly: GCA_021604005.1. Lineage (GTDB taxonomy): Bacteria > Nitrospirota > Nitrospiria > Nitrospirales > UBA8639 > JAGQKC01. The sequence goes on from BQIV01000006.1 coordinate 121,763, forward strand.
TTGTTCGCGGTCTTCCGCTTTCTGAATCGCCGCATAGGAAGCGCCGATGGTGTGGACGCCGTATTTTTCCAGGACGCCGCGTTGATACAACTCGACGGTCAAATTGAGCGCCGTCTGTCCACCCATGGTTGGAAGCAAGGCATCCGGACGATCGCGTTCTAAGATACGTTCAACGACTTCACAGGTAATCGGCTCCACATAGGTTCTATCTGCAAGATCAGGGTCCGTCATGATGGTGGCGGGATTGCTGTTGATCAATATGACTTCAAACCCTTCCTCTTTTAACGCCTTGCAGGCTTGCGTGCCGGAGTAGTCAAACTCGCAGCCCTGGCCAATCACAATCGGGCCTGAGCCAATGAGCAAAATTCGGTGAAGATCAGTCCGTCGTGGCATAATAGTTATGGTTGTATATGGTGACGAGGTTCGGCTTGAGCATCGGTCGAATCGTCTAAGAGCGGATCAGGATGATACAATTCGAGTGCCTTGGGCAGCCAGGCTTCGATTTGGTTAATTCGCGTCACATCCGACGGATGGGTTGACAGAAACTCGGGGACTGCGGCATTTGATCGAAAACAAAACCGCCCGATCATTTTTCGCGGACACCCGCTCATACGTTCCCAAAACGGCACCGCTTCGCGTGGATCGTAGCCGGCTTTCGCCATCAACTGGAGACCGATATAATCGGCTTCTGATTCTTGCTTACGCGAGTTTGGCAGCGCAACCCCTACCCCATAGGCACTCATGGCACCAATTGCGACGCCTGGGTCGATTCCCCCTACGGCCGCCCCGGCCAGTGTGCCAATTTGTGCAATTTGCTCGAGAATGCCACTGCTGTACCGTTCAGCACCATGACGCTGTAACGCATGTGCGACTTCATGCGCCATGACAGTCGCGAGTCCGGCCTCCGTCTTGGTATACGGCAGCAGTCCGGTAAAGATAGCAACCTTTCCACCTGGTAAGGCAAACGCGTTGATTTGGTCATCATCTTGAATCACCGCAAATTCCCAGTGGTACGAGGGTTTGTTCGCTGCTGCCGCAATACGGCGACCAACGCGATTAACCATTAAGGTAATCTTAGGATCCGTGCTGAGTGGCGCATTAGCCAATACTTCTCGAAAGGCCGATAAGCCAAGAGAAATTTCTTTCTCTTCAGAAATATAAATAAACTGGTCTCTGGCAGTGCCAGGAGCCTTTTGGCAACTATCAAGGACAAGCATGGTGAGTATGCCGACAAGCGCTCCAACGCTTATGAAGAGTTTTCTGTCCATACCAAGCTCATACGCCAGACACGCCAAAAGTTGTATGTTTCAAGTCTAAGGTTGTGCCTATTTCCCTAGGGCACCTCTAGATGTTGAACCTGAAACTTCCCCGTCTTACGGTATCCACATATACAGAAACTGTGGGGTACTGCCGTTCAGCAATGTCAGAAGTGACAACGGTTTCAGATCTGAAAGTTTCTGAATTTCTTCTCCCCCAATCATCATACTCGAATAGATGTTGTGTTTATAGCCTCCGGCCCGATGATAGGTCACAACCTGGGCGTCATCTAATCCGGCTTGTTGTTTGGCGACAGCGATGGCATCTTCCAAATAGCCGATGCTATCGATAAGCCCGGCGTCTTTGGCCTGCGTTGCTGTATAAATTCGGCCGTCGGCTAAACGCCGGATCTCTGTGTCGTCAAGATCGGGCCGTCCGGTCTTCACGACCGTGAGAAACTGATCGTACATGGAATCAATGACTCCTTGAAAAATAGCATGTTCTTCTTCTGTCATTGATCGAAAGGGGGCACCCATCGATTTCTTAGGGCCGGACATAATGGCGCGAGGTTCAACCCCAATTTTTTCAAGTAGGCCTTCAGCATTGATCGTCACCATAATCACCCCAATACTTCCGGTTATCGTCGAAGGGTGAACGGCAATGTGATCGGCTGCGGCTGCGAGATAGTATCCTCCGGACGTTCCGAGATCGACAATCGAAGCGATCACTGGCATGTCATGTGTTTTCTTGAATTGCTGAATTTCGTGATAGAGAATATCCGACGCGGTGACCGTGCCGCCTGGGCTATTAATATGGAGGAGAATGGCCTTCACCTGATCATCTTTTCCGGCCTTTGTCAGCTCTTCTTTCACGCGCGCTGGAAGACTTGGACGATCGAATAATTTGTCAGCGAAGCCTGAGGGTTTAGCCGATGTCAGCATACCTTCGATATTGATCATGACGATTTTCTGTTCGCCTTCGCCCGCAACCCTGGACTCCTCTAAGGGTCCGATAGATGGAAAGAGTGATGGCTGACTAATACAGCCGGTCAAACTGAGGCTCATACACAGGATGGCAATGAATTGACCGGCATGTTTTCGGCAACGCATGCCTCGTACGATGAGCGGACAGCCACTCCCTTGGATGCGCCTTGTCTGTCCGGCTCCTTCTGCTTGGTGACAGAATTGGGATGCCTGATGCCTTGCCGGCTCTGTCAAATTCTTTATGCGTTTCTGCACACACACACCTCGTTGGGACTGTTGGAGCTGATGGAGTTGTTAGGTCGTTTGTTGCTGCATGAGTTTTTCTACAAACTGGCGAAAAAGATACGCTGAATCGTGCGGGCCAGGCGAGGCTTCGGGATGATATTGTGTCGACATGATAGGCATGTCCACTCCCAGCAACCCTTCACAACACTCATCATTTAAACTTCGATGGGTAATGAGAACCTGTCCCCAAGGTGACTGAAACATTTCCGGGCCCTGTGAACCGGACTCATGGGGTCCGGACAGTCCGACTGCGAAATTGTGATTCTGTGACGTAATTTCGACTTTCCGCGTTCGTAGATCGAGAACCGGGTGATTGGCCCCATGATGTCCGAATTTTAATTTATGGGATTCCAAGCCTAAAGCCAGTCCAAGAATTTGATGGCCAAGGCAAATGCCAAAAATCGGACGCCAGCCTATCAACGTCCGAATGGTCTCAACGGCATAGGGAACGGCATCGGGATCGCCCGGGCCGTTGGAGAGAAGGATGCCGTCTGGCGTCATGGCTTTCACCGCTTCGGCAGAAGTCGAAGCGGGAACGACATGGACCTCGCACCCAACGTCGACGAGACGTCGAAGAATATTGAGTTTTACACCGAAGTCGAATACGACAACTTTATACGAGGTTGACGGTTTGGGCGTGGAGTCTGGGTGGCCGGATGAAATTTCGGTCGGCCAGAGTCCGGTGCCTTCGTTCCACGAATAGGGTTCTGTACAGGTGACGCGAGACACAAGGTCTTGCCCGACAATTGATGGTGTGTGACGAGCCTTTTCAATGAGGGTCTTTGGATTCATGGTAATGTGTGAAATGACGCCTGGTTGCGAACCTTGATCACGTAAGTGCCGGGTTAATGCACGGGTATCGATTCCTTCGATGCCAACAATTTTTTGTCGAACCAAGTAATCGGAAAAAGATTCTTGGGATCGCCAATTACTCGCCGTGTGTGAGGCTTCACGAACAATGAATCCTTCAGCCCACGGTCGTATCGATTCGCCATCTTCGTCGGTGATTCCATAGTTGCCGATATGCGAACAGGTCATGACCACAATCTGTCCCGTATAGGATGGATCCGTTAAGACTTCTTGATAGCCCGTCATGGCCGTATTAAAAACAACCTCGCCGGATGTTTCTCCGGCATAGCCAAGTGCCGTGCCTTCAAAGGTTGTTCCATCAGCAAGTGCTAAAAGAGCTTTCTTCATCATCGTAGAATGTGTTGCGTCATAAGGGGTGAGTTAGAAGCCATCCCGTACCTGCTCTCGTGCGCTGTGCCAGGAGATGAGGACATGCCGGATTTTTGAGACCAATAAACCGGTCGCCAAGGCCACATTGACGAGATAGAGGGCACGTGAAATCATATGCATGCGAAAAAACTGATCGTACGCCGTTTTTTTGTCCAGTTCGCTCACAGCTTCAAATGCTTGTTCCTGAAGGGCAATGGTTTTAGGGCCAATCACGCCCATAATCACACTCGTCGTGATCGCCATGCCGAGTAATAAGATAATTTCGATTCGAGTGATGGGAAACAGCATATTCGACGAGCCGGTCATCGTCCAATATCGACATCCAACCATGACAATCAAAAAGATCAGGATACCAAGAGTCAAGAGACTATAGCCATCGAAGACTCGACGCAAAAACCGCCCGCCTTGTTCCATGCTGAATGAATTAAAAACGGCTGGAATGACGACGGCGATAATCATCAGCAGACCACCGACCCAAATCATCAGCCCAAACACTTCACAGATGTACCCGACACATTGCCAGCGAAATTTTCCGCGCTCAGACATTTATGTTGACTCAAAGACAACTGTTCCACCCACAATTGTCTTGATCACCTTCCCGTTCACATTCCACCCTGTAAATGGCGTGTTCTGACTTTTCGAATGAAACTTCTCTGGATCAACAGTCCAGGCATGAGACGGGTCGATTAGGACAACGTCGGCATCGCATCCAATCTTCAGGGTGCCTTTCTTCAGGCTAAACGCTTTTGCGGGGGCGCTCGTTAATTTTTCAATGGCTTGCTCAAGCGTCAACACACCTTCATTGACTAAAGCCATGGTTAATGGCAAGGCGGTTTCGAATCCTAAAATTCCAAACGGTGCTTTATCAAATTCCATCTGTTTTTCTTGAGCGGCATGGGGGGCATGATCTGTGGCAATACAGTCAATGGTTCCATCGGCAAGCCCTGCCTTCAAGGCTTCAACATCGGAAGCTGTGCGAAGCGGTGGATTCATTTTGGCATTGGCATTGAAGGCTCGGGTAGCTTCATCCGTTAATGAAAAATGATGAGGACAGACCTCTGCGGTGACCGGAAGACCCTTCGCTTTGGCTTGGCGAGTCAGGTGCACCGACCCTGCCGTGCTGACATGCGCGAGATGGAGCCGGGCTCCGGTTAATTCAGCCAACGCAATATTGCGCGCCACCATGACATCTTCCGAGGCATTTGGAATACCCGGCATCCCGAGCTCGGTTGAGACAAAGCCTTCATTCATACATCCACCATCCGTGAGGTGGAGGCATTCACAATGATCGACTACCGGAAGATCAAATCCCCGAGCGTATTCCATTGCGCGTCGCATGACTTGGCTATTCATCACGGGCCGGCCATCATCGGAAATCGCAACGCATCCCGAGGCATGGAGTTCCCCGATCTCGGCCAGTTCAGTCCCTTCCGACCCTTTGGTAATGGCCCCAATGGGAAACACACGGGCCTTTCCTGCCTGTCTGGCTTTGCTCAAGATAAACTCTGTCACTGTTTGATTATCATTCACCGGTTGCGTGTTGGGCATACAACAGACGGACGTAAACCCGCCCGCCGCGGCTGAAGCCGTTCCAGTCTCGATGGTTTCTTTATATTCGAAACCGGGTTCACGCAAGTGTGCATGAAGGTCCACAAATCCGGGTGCGACCACCAGGCCTTTGGCGTGAATGACGGTCAGGTCTGGTGTATGGTGTTCACTATCAGTCAAATTTTTCCCAATTGCGTGTATTTTTCCATCCCGAATCAACACATCGCTGAGGCCATGATGCCGACCCGGATCAATAACCGTTCCCCCAGAAATTAATAAGTTCATCGTGTGACCAAGATCCTAAGTGTAGGGTGAAATAAAGGTTCGTGACGCTGCCCACTCGTCATAGTGTGTGCATGTGTGCTCGAACACATCGTGCTAGGTGCGTCCCGTTCCGGAGAGTAAATACATAATGCCCATTCGAACGGCCACTCCATTGGCCACTTGATCTAAAATGACCGCGGACTGACTGTCGGCAATATCGGGTGCGATTTCGACACCGCGATTCAACGGTCCCGGATGCATGACCATCACATCTGGTTTGGCACGTTTCAGATGTGCCGGGGTCAAGCAGTACAATCGTGCATATTCCCGAATACTGGGCAAGAGCGCACGGCCAAGGCGTTCGAGTTGGAGTCGCAGCATGATGATGACATCGGCCCCTTCCAGTCCTTCATGCAGGCTGGAAAATATCGAGACGCCAAGACGGTGAAGGGATAGCGGAATCATCGTTGGTGGAGCCACAACCCGGACGGAAGCCCCGAGTTTTGTGAGTGCGTACATATTTGAACGGGCCACCCGGCTATGGGCGATATCCCCCACAATCGTGACGGTTAAGCCTTGGATCGTTTTCTTGCGTTCCTTCATCGTAAAAAGATCCAAGAGTGCTTGAGTTGGATGTTCATGCCAGCCATCTCCGGCATTGATGACCGATGATCGTACGCCTCTTGCCAATGTTTCCGCTGCCCCTGGGGATGAATGCCGCAGCACAATAATATCAGCTTGCATGGATTCGATGTTTCGTGCGGTATCCAGTAAGGTTTCGCCTTTGACGATGCTGCTGGTCGACGGGGAAAAATTAATCACATCGGCACTCAAACGCTTGGCGGCCAGTTCAAAGGACGTTCGCGTTCGCGTACTTGGTTCAAAAAAAAGGTTGACGACGGTTTTGCCTCGCAAGGCGGGGACCTTTTTAATCTGCCGGCCACTGACTTCTTTGAATGACTCCGACGTCTCTAAGATGAGATGAATTTCATCAGGCGTGAGAGACGACATGCTCAGCAGGTCTTTGTGTTTCATACCCATAGTGGAGGAGCCCCAGTCTACACGGACACGATGGCCACTCGATCTTCTTGTCCGACTTCATGAAAAAATACTTGCACTTGTTCATCTTCAGATGTGGGAACGCTTTTTCCGACATAGGTTGCACGAATGGGTAATTGACGATGTCCTCGGTCTACCAAGACTGCCAGTTGAATTTCCGAAGGCCGTCCTAAGTCGATCAGTGCATCCATGGCGGCCCGGATGGTTCGTCCCGTAAATAAGACATCGTCGACGAGCACGATTTTCATGTCGGCAATGTTAAAGGGAATTAACGTTCGCTTTACTTCCGGTTGATCACGTCGCGTTGAGAGATCGTCCCGATACAGGGTAATGTCCAGTTCCCCTAACGGCACATCACTCTGTTCAATGTCCTGAATGCGGTTCACTAATCGTTGCGCCAGGTATACGCCGCCTGTGCGTATCCCGACGAGGGCCAGTCCCTGCGCTCCTTTGTTACGTTCTAAGATCTCGTGACTGATCCGCGTTAACGCTCGGCCCATTTCTTGTTGATCCATCAAGGTGCGTTCATGAGGAGACGGTGTGGACATTGTTGTATCAGTCGTATGGCTCAGGTACACAAAAAAAAACCTCCTCACGGTAATCATGAGAAGGTTTCTGTCAGCTAAAAGGGCAAATGGCCCACAGGTTTTCTCTCTCCTTACTCACCTCACAGGATGAGTGTTAAAGGTTGGTCTATCCTATTCACCAAAACGTGAGCTGTCAAGATAGCGATGAACGACCGCTCGTTTGAGCAATGCCAGTGGTGTTGGCAGTTATCGGACGATATCCGTTTTAATGCTTATTTGAGAAAGATAAAGACCATAAGGTCTTGATACAGCGTAGCTTTTGGTAAAATAGCCTGATGAAGCCGAAAGGTAGGCAGTTGGTGAACATACTCAGCATAGGCGACCGAGATCCGAAGCTTTCTGGCATAGGCTTCGAATTGCGGCAGTCCGGAAACAATCAGGGTTCCTCCGGTAGTCAATCGATTGATAGAGGTCATGAATGTCTGTTCCAGACGCGCGGGCTGTCTAAATTGGTCAAAGGGTGTCCACTGGTAGATGAGGTCATATGTGGAGTCGGGTGTTTCCTGTACCTGAGACTGGGGTAAGAACTGAATTGTGGAAAACGCGTCCCAGCGTTGCGTACGCGCGCATTGATTCCACAGTGTCTGTGCTTGCTTTTGCGCAAGTGCCTCCCACCGGTACAGCACGGTAGACGTTTTACTTGCATCCACTTGAAGACAGGCACCAAGAGCCGCCTCACATCCGTTTATGAGAATGCGGTGAGCCGATTGGATCGACATGCGCAGCTGCGGATTCTCCTCTTGTAGATCATCCACATAGTCAAAAAGAAATGGTTGGCTTTCCTGTTCGCCAATGACCTGGTTGCCTTCTGGATAGAGCAGTACCGCCGAATAGGCCTCTGACGCTGTAATATGCGGCGTACCCTGTGGAAATAATGAACGCCAGGAAGGAATCGTCGCCGGATAGTCTTGAGGTTGGGAAGAATCAGAAATTCCCCATGTGTCGTGAACTGGCACGGAGAAATGCTGAGCTTCATCTTGAAAGATAAGATTGCCATCGGAAGTTGTCACGCTTCGTCCGCAAGGTGGAAGGCCTCTTGGTTTTGGGCTAAAGTATGAGAGGCCAGTAGAGTCGGTTGATTGTGTGGCCTTGACGACTTTTCCTTGTGATACCGTGACTCCGAGCGTATTCCCGGAATCGATATAACGGAGAGGTGGATGGGGTGAAGGAGTCCAGGTGACCCTCCCCGCTTGTGATGGATCTAAGAACAGGCGTAATGGATCTATTCCTTCTGGAGCCGAAGGAGTGAAGAACTGACTAAAGAGACGAAACGCGCCTTCTGATGGATAGGGCGGGATTCCACGATAGTGCAACGGCAAGCGATGTCGAGGGTTTTGATCATCGTAGAGTCCACGAATAAACTCAAATGTCGCACTGCCCGTTCCCGGTAACAGAGAAAGAAACAGTTCTACGACGGGAAGATAATCTATTCGTTCCCAATGCATGGCCGTCATGCACGACATGAATTGCGTCTGATCAAATCGGCCATCCTGTAAAATGTAAAAGGCATCTTTTCGCTGAGAAATCGTGGCCTGCCCCGATGCGTCTATGGTGATATCGTCGTCACGGTAAAAAAACCGTATGTGCTCCAATGACATATTCATTGCGCGCGCAGCCATGTTGCGTAAATCATCTTTGGTAATGGCTTCCCACCCCGGTCGCGCTGACAAGTTGAGATGGGTCTCGTACGTTAACTGTCCAGGTTTAATGCCAATCCATTGTCCCCAATCTAATTGCAGGCGTGCGGAGACGAACCGGTCTTGCCCTTGCGCATCGTGTGTCCATTCACATTCATGCAGTGGATGTCCTTCCGGATCAGTCAACAGAATTCGCCGACCCGTTGTCCCATAAAAAACGAGATGTCCACTTGGTTGCTTTCGCACGCTTCCTCCACTGCCAACAAAATCTTGCACATATGAGCGATTTCCAGGAAGCAGAAAAATATTCGGCCGTCCGAGAACAGAGGCCGTCAACGTATCAAGTTCCATTTGGTTAAGATCTTGGGGATGATGAGTCATTGAGAGGCAACACGGGAGGACAGAACCTAATGCAAGCGAAGACCTAGGCCTTTTTCACGAGCGATGAGACACTCACGACGAACGACGAGTTTACTCCCGAATTTGCCCGGAACCGTAGACGACATATTTCGAACAGGTTAAATCTTCCAAGCCCATTGGGCCTCGTGCGTGGAGTCGTGTTGTGCTAATGCCCATTTCCGCCCCAAGCCCAAACTCGTACCCATCATTCAGCCGAGTTGATGCGTTGATCATGACTGCGCTCGCATCGACTTGACGCAAAAATCGAAGGGCTCGATTGTAATCATTGGTTAAAATAGACTCGGTATGACGTGAGCCATGGGTCTCAATATGGTCCATGGCCTGATCCATATCTTTGACCACCCGTATGGCCAGCACAAGTGATAGGAATTCTTTCCCAAAATCATCGTCTTGTGCCGGTTTGGCATTCGGCAGGACTTCACAGGTTTTTGAACAGCCACGAATTTCCACGCCCGCGTCAGTCAACTCTTTCGCAAGAGGAACTAGGAAGGGCTTGGCAATTTTTTCATGGACCAACAAGGCTTCAAGGGCATTGCATGTAGAAGGTCGTTGCACTTTCGCATTCACGCAGATTTGTTGAGCTTGTGCGAGGTCGGCGTTGACATCGACATAGATGTGACAAACGCCTTGATCATGTTTGATGACAGGAATCGTGGAATTCGTCGTGACGGTTTCCATCAATGATGCCCCGCCACGGGGAATGATCAAGTCAACGTATTGATCACTCTTGAGTAGGTCGAGCACAAGCTCACGGTCAGGTCGGTCGAGAAAACTTAGTGCTCCGTCGGGAATCCCGGCGTTGTGTGCCGCCTCAATTAACACCTTGGCAATTGCCGTATTTGAATGAATGGCTTCAGAGCCTCCACGAAGTATGCACACATTTCCCGACTTCAAACACAAAGCGGCTGCATCGGCTGTGACATTGGGTCGGGACTCATAAATAATACCAATCACCCCAATCGGAACGCGTACACGGCCAACTCGCATGCCATTGGGACGTTTCTTGAAACCTAACGATTCGCCAACGGGGTCGCGGAGTGCCACAATCTCGCGTATCTGTTTCGCCATTCCGGCAATACGCTCCGGCGTCAACTTCAGGCGGTCGGCCATTGCTGCACGAGAGGGATCTTCGCCAAAACTTTCCAGATCTTGTTCATTGGCTTCGATAATGGTCTCTGTGGCTTCTTCCAGGCCATCGGCCATGGCTTCCAACGCATTGTTTTTTGCGGCGGCCGTCAGGACACTCAGTGGCCGTACGGCCGAACGTGCGGTTTCGAGAAGAGTCTGAAGATACTCTTCATTACTAAGTGGTTCTTCTTCGACGGCCTCTATTTCCTGACCTACTGTCTGACCATCTGATTGATCGTCCGGAACTTCAAGTTCTTCCTTAATTTCCATTAGTGCTCTCGCCTTTACAGGTCTGTATCGCTTATTAAATGATTATCGTGGGATGAAACAGCGATTGAGAATACCCCGCTCTGCAAAGTACCGTCAAGCCGTGCTAATGACCGGAAAGCGACCCACGACCCTATACAAAACCAAATGAATTTTCAGGCGCCTTGCATAGGGGGTCAATTCACTTGATTTATAATATGCTTGATTACCTTATCCAGCCGAGCCGCAAAGCGCGCATCCGTACGCTTCTTCTGCCGGACTTGATGGGTGCAGCAACTCACTGAGCCGACATGACGCAACTGGAAATAGTTGGCAATGTCTTTCAGTTGGACATCGGCTAATTCCTGGCAAAGATACATGGCCAGTTTTCGGGCTTCATTGCTTGACTGCGGGCCCTTGATTACGGTGGTTATGCGTGTTGGCGTGGTTCGATAGGCCTGAGCTACACTGGTGACAACGGCCTGCATCGGCAGCCTTGGACGAAGGACCCGGCTTTTCTCTTCTGCTTCCAGTTCCGGCAGTATGTCATCGTAGATCCAGGCCTTAAACTCGGGCTCGCCCATAACAGCTGGGGTGTTGCCTTGTTGGTAAAAGTCGGCCGTGTCGTCATCTATTCCTTCGAGCACGTAGCGGCGATAGGCGGCATACTGTTGCTTGGCTCCAAGAAGATCATACGTCGTGTCGCGACACAGCCAGGCGGGAGGCTTCACCTGCCCAATATAGGCTGGGAAACTTGACCACGGGTAATCGGCCAAGTTTTTGACTAACGGATGTGTCTCGTCAAGGGGATTGCGATGGATATAGCGGGAGACTTGAAGCAAATAGGCGTCCTGTTCCACCAGAATCGCTTTGTAGCGCCCTCGAAACAAGGGGCCATCTGTGCGTTTGAGGCGGTTATGTCGTTGCGTATAGACTCCGTTTAGATGACGCATGATACGACTCAGGTTAGCCCGTGGCGTTTCCACCATGAGGTGATAATGATTGCCCATCAGGCAATAGGCATGGATTACTCCCTGGAAGCGGGCATGCACTTCGCCTAAGGTGTCGAGAAAGGCCTGATAGTAGCGGGGATCATGAAAGACCCGCTGCCGGGCTCGACCCCGATTCATCACATGATAGAGGGCATGTTCGTACGCAATGCGTGGCGGGCGAGGCATAGTCAGAGTATAGGGTACATCATATTCAAAAGAAAGTGACTTGACCCCACTAGTACCGTATCGTACTGCGGTGAGGCTTCTTGTCCAGCAAATTAGTCAATCATTTACTCTTCGGCATACAATCTTCATACTTTTTGGATCATCATTGAAAAATTGTGAGAAACTGTTCATTGTGCATATCAGGTTCGGGTACACACACTCCATTATTGAGACTTCATGGTCTTGTGCGTTTTCATTTACGCTCACAATGATTTGCCGCTTGACACTCTTCCATACCCATTGCTACAAAAGAGTCAAGAAACACATGTGGCATGGGCAGGTGCACCCTATGCTTCGTGTCGTGAAATGTTTCCCTTCCAAATCGGTTCAGTCTTTCCCGTGCCGAGGTAGCTCAGTTGGCAGAGCACAGCCCTGAAAAGGCTGGTGTCGACAGTTCGATTCTGTCCCTCGGCACCATATTCTTCAACAGGTTGCGAAGATTCTGTGATTACCTCAGGATTGCTGGCATCCATCCTGGCATCCAGTTTACCTAGTGGATTGTCATGGCAGGCAAACGGCATTTGGTCCCACGTTCGGCCATCCAATGTTCGCCCATTCTCTTTTTTTCTCACACCTCCCCATTGCTTAAAGAAAAAAGGCACGTCCATTTTTCTACATTGATCACGAATGGATCGTACCCAGTCTTTTTGGATAGGTCGTGCTCCCTGGCCACTTTCCCCGCCAACGATAACCCACCCAATACCTTCAAGATTAACCATCCCCAATTCTTCAAGAAGGGGTTCGATTGAAAGAAATCGCATCTTTGCCGGTGTGTGGCGCAGATGGTCTATCCGTGGGAGGCCATGTTTCTTATTTTCTACACTGACACCCCACCAAATATGAGGGAGTCTCGAGGCAAACGTTAGATGACTACTCAGTAATGCGCTCATTCGTTCCGAACGTTTTGTGAGGACCTGGAACGTATGCCAATGAGCCTTGACCATCACCTGAGCCACTTCTTGAATGTATGCATCAGGAACATCTTCGTGAAATAAATCACTCATAGAGTTGACGAAGATCATTTGTGGTTTTCGCCAACGTAATGGGTCAGATAGCTTTGCAGGAACGAGCTGGAGGTCAAACCCCAATTCAAAAGGATGCCCAGGAACACCACGGAATCTTTCTGCAAATGTCTCTGCATAGCAATTTGCACACCCGGGGCTGACCTTAGAACAACCTCTCACAGGGTTCCAAGTGGCATCCGTCCACTCTATAGTCGTCCGTTGGCTCATAGCTCGATCTTTGCGTTGATCATCTCACCATCTAACCGCTGCACGGCAGCACGCAATTTGTTATTCCATCCTTCCCCACCGTGTGAATAGTTGCCCGTCTCCCCTTTGATGGCATGGCCTAACAGGTGTTGCCTGACCTCATAGTCAACCCCTGCATTCTGCAATCTGGTCGCAAAGGTATGCCGCAAATCATGAAAATGCAGATCCTCGATACCTGCACGCTGACACGTCCTCGACCATAGATGCTTTATGGAACTCGCGTTTTTCCACCGAGCAAACACCCGTCCTTGACTCGATGCTCCATGGAGAGGAAAGAGTGCTCTCTCAGCCAACGCATTGAGAGGGAGACGAAGCGGATTACCCTTAATCGATGACCGCGCTTTTGGCAGGATCAGCCAGCCCCCATCTTCCTGCACCTGCAACCAGGTTGATTCAATTGAGAGTAATTTTGCTTCGCGTAGCCCAGTGTGGAGCGCTGCTACCACCAACCGCCAGAGGTCTGGATGGCATTGCTTGGATAACAGATGCAACTCTTGATCGGTCACAATCCTGGAACGGCGTTGGCGGGATGGAAGATTTTTGGTCACCATCTTTAATGGATTTTTCGCCAGCCAATCAGCTTCAACACACAAATTAATAATACGGTCCAGCACATTCCATTCTCGCCGGATGGTATTCACCGCCGCCCCATGCTCTCGCCTCTTCGAGATATAGGCTATCCCTAATTGTGGGGTGTACGACGTTAAGGGATGTGTGCCAAAAAACGGTAACAGATGGTTGGCGATAATGCTCTGCGGTCTGGCAAAATCTACACGATTTTGTAACGTCATCATTTGCCAATATAAGGCAATGCCATCACGAAGGGTTCGTGCCCCACGGCCTTGAGAGCCACGTCGGCTCTCAAATGGCCCAGACTTCGGAGCCTCTCGAATCTCTCGTATTTTCGCCACGGCCAACGAATAGGCTTGTTCTTGCGTGAGATCATAGCCGAGCAAGGGCGTTGTTCTGGCCCGTTGCTGCCCATGTGGTTTTTTGTCGAGCGGCAAATAGAGGTGATAGGCCAACCCCTTCTTTTTTCGCCTCGTGATAATTTTAAACCGCACGTCCATTTAAATTAGTCCTCAACCTCAACTGACAGCCAGCCGTCCCGGTCCATGCGAATCTTCGCCCTCGACTCATTTGGTCCCTGAGATTTCGCCCATTCTAACAACTCATCGGGGTCAAAACGAATGGCGCGGATTCCTGGTAAATGATGCCGTGGGATCGACGCGGTATTCCGTATCGTGGACTCAGAGAGATGCAGCAGCCGAGCAGCGCCACTGACAGTCAATAATTTTTTGGATTCTACGTTCATGGCTTTCCAGGAGCAGACAACATTCTTCATTCATGAATTAATTTCATCCATCGTGCGCGTAATTCCAATTGTTCATGATTCCTCCTTATGCCGAGCATGGAGATACCGATACTCGGTTAAGATGGCACGCATCGCCTCTTTCACGGATTGGATCTGCCATTCCTCTACCCGGTGCTCCGTGTCAAGAAATGTCCCAATAATCGACAAATTGGCCTGTCTCGCTCGTTCGTCGCTATCCATTGTCGCCTCCTGATCATGGTGTTGGACTGGCAATAAATGTTTCGCTCACAATCACCTGGTCATACCACATGTAACTCGTCGGATGTGACTGCTCTCGACTTTTATTGGTTTGATACGGCAACAACCACAGCCGACCGTGCCCTTTCCCATCATTCCGCAACACATGATCCCAGGAGATTGTCAATTTTTGCGGGTGTCCTTCTCGTGCTGTCCATAATTCGATGTGACTTTCCTCGCCTGGTCCAGCACGCTGCAACACCATTTGAAACGTCATCCACTCGTCTGGATAGTAAATATCGCAATGCGGCTCAACCCCTCTCGTTTTTCCGTTAATCTGCACCCACTCGCTCCGTGGGCAATTACGGTCACCACCAGGTTGATACCAAATCTCCGTTCCTCCTGGTCTGGACTCACTGCCTTCATTAAATCCACATCCGTGGTACATCGTCACATAATTCCGCTGGTTCGTATCAACCAGCACAATCTCGTTGGAGGCACAGGAAAACTCATCATCTGCCCCGATCATCCCCTGCTTCCATCCGCTTCCAGGGATAAACACCGTGTCTAAAAATTCCCGTGAAAATTTCTGTCGCCATTGCACGTAGACACTCTCACCATAATGGATATCGTCCGTGCCATCTGGTTGACTACTGGCCCCGTCGGTATCCTGAGAAAACATCAAATGATAAAATCCGGAATCCCCAGACCCGGAGTTGGTGGCGATCGTGAATTTCAGCGCCCCGTCCTCTACTTGAGGACATGAGTTGCGACCACCTGGCGCAAACGATTCGCACGGTCCATTATTGTTGGCTACCCCCTCGTGTCTGTCAGCCAATTGGCTCGCTGCGTCATTGTTGGTTTCGAGTGGCGCGTTAAAATCCTGGCAATAAATGGTGGTTGGGAGATTGCAAATCGATGCAAACGACGTATTGACCGCCCCGCCAGCACTGGATGGTGGTGGAGGTGGCGTGACCTGACCATCGGACACACGCAGATTATCTGGGGCCTCAGGATTGACAACGGAGGACACGCCAACGGCGTGCTTGTACAGCCACACTTTGTCATGTGGCACCATGTACAACATGACCCCATACTCAGCAATCGGAGACACCGCCCCGTTCTGAATATCGCCCATGGGATGATTCGGTAACTGCCGCCAACTATTTGACGTGGTGTTGAGTTCATAGACCTCTCCATCCCGTCGAACCACCAACACATTTCCGCTGACCGGATCAATCTCCATGAGGCTACCCGTCGCAATATGCGGCAAATTCAAATCGGTCGGCGCGGCTGGGTGCTCTGTAATGGAGCCGGATTGGTCGACGCTACACAGTTCACGAGACTGCGGATAGCCTGCCCCAGGAGGTCCATTCCCCCCTCCAAATATGACAGTTTTCTTCACAGGATTATAGGCGCTAAACGTGTGGTAGTAGCCGGTCGTGACCTGCCCGCCTCCTGCTTGGCAGGACGATGGAGCCTGAAACCAATCCTGCCAAGTGTTACTGTCTGGGTCCCACTCCTGCAACCATCGACCGGTTCCACTGTACGACACCACACGGTCACGCTCAGGAAACCAACTAATCGTCTCAGCCAGGTTCCCCGACTTCCCTGTATCAGCCCCACGAAACAATTGATTCGTATTCTCAGGGCTCCCCTCACTCAAGAGAATCGTGTAAATATTATGCTGCGATGGGTTCCAGTAGCCAAACGCGAGCCTGCCTTTTTCAGTCATACACGTATTGTTGTAGTAGCCGTGATGCAGGGAACGCGCGACCCCGTTAAACGTCAGCGTCCGTCGCCACGTATTATCACTCTCATAATATTGGGTGTACTGCGATCTGGAGTTATGACCAGAACTGATAAACCGCACGCGCCCGTTACACCACGCGGCCTTTCCAAAAAACTGTGTGGCTGGACCAGCCGAGGTTCCTTGCGGATGCAACCAAAATGATGCACTCAATCCATTCGTTGGCATTTGCCGCCATTCCCCAGGCTGCATATTATTCGCGGTGTCGCTCAACACCGACGCTCTCGCCACACCACAGGCGACGAGCAACATGAACAATGACAGACAGACTAATCTTGCAGATTTCATAGTTATTCCCTTCGTCCGTGTCTTCCATATAAACATTTAACAATTTGTCGTTCATTCATTCCTGCGGCTCGACATCCCAATTCTGTGCATCTAAACAGCACACCATCAGGAAAAATATCTTGATTTAATGGTTCACGAATCACATATCCAAGTTGATTAAGCCTCACTAAAGATTTGTAATCTTTCCCTGATGTGTTCGTCTCAAAATAATTCCTTGCACCCCAATCTCTTTTCTGTATATGACTTCCACACCCAGTCATATACTTTAATATTTGAATGTCATCACCAGAAAGTTTTAGTTCTTTAGAAATCATGTTTTTAATCCCTTCTTGGCATCATGCCACCAGCCGTAGACATCGAGGAACTCTGGCTGCGGCTTTGTGATGCACTTGTGGCATTCGACGAAGATCCATTCTGCACGTTGGTTTTATCCCCGCCTCGACCAATCCCATACCCAGCCGCTGCAATCCCGCCACCAATTAACGCCCCCTGCGCCACTTTACCCGTAATCGGATCAGACCCAAACCCATGCTCCATCACGACGACCGGCTTGTCACAATATGGTCCTTGATAGGTCTGGGTGTCGATCACTTTGCCATGTTCATCTTTCACCTCAACCACAGACGTTTTAATATAAATTGGCGTTTGGCAATGGATCAGCCGTTCCATCGACACCCCAGGCCGCGCCCATCGTTGTGTCCCCGCATCGACATGCAAATAACTATGTCCTACCTGTTTCACGCCTCCCGACATACAGCCCGTCAGCACGACACACAACGCACACACCATCCATCCGTTCCTCATGATGCCTCCTTAATCATAAAATGACATTTTCGGTTGAGCCGACCCTTCTTGACTTGCCCGACCCGTAAAGCCATGCCTTTGAGAATTTGCTTCACGCGTGATTCCGTGACGCCGTGCCGGTCGCCAATTTCTTTCATGGAATACCCCGACGCGTACTCTCGAAACACGATACGTTCAATCTGATTGGCATGACGAAACACAAAACTGAGGCGCTGCCGACAATCTATGTTGAACAAGGCATCATCGGAGTCCAGGACCGACATCTCTGCCGCCTCATAAGGGATACCCAAGGCGTCCGTCTTCCCATACAGCCAGCCATCCGACTCGACTTGTTGCATTCTCTTCGTGCCTCTCGTATTACTCACTATGGCTCCGTTCGACCTGGCATAGTCGAGCATGGACCCATACACGCGCTGCATGATAATTTGATCAGGCCGTTTCTCGACCTCCACCATGTAAGCCTCCCACCCCACTTGTACGAGGTCCGGTAACCCGATATGGGGGTGATCGAGTGCGTTGATTGATCGTAAAAACACATACGCGCGTGCTCGAATTTTCTCGTGAATCGCCTGCACCTTCTCGTCCGTCATGGCTTGATGATTCTTACTCGTCATCACCATACCCACTTAACAGACGCTGCAAATCGTTAACTGATTCCGCCATGGGTGTTGAAATTCCCACACAATCCAAGGCCACCGAGTCTTTGAGTTCCGGAACGTCTTCTGACGGGTTGAGGTGTTCCGTAAAGTACAACGGTTGAACATACCCAACACAGGCGTCATTGAGTGACGCCCTAATCTTCCCCACCGACAGATCGGGCTTGATCTTCCTGATACGCCACGCCTCTTCCAGGGTGTATTTCCAAATTTTTCTCTTGCTCGGCCATGCGTGAATCGTGAATGCTCTCCTCATCTGTGCGTCCATCCTTCACCTCCGTGTTAGAATGAATCTTTTTGTCGTTGCACATGAAAATGTGTCGCCTCTGGGATGACTAAATACTCCCCTTCTTGCTTCCGTAGTAACTCTCTGAGATAGTCCAATAGTTCGAGATATTTCCGAAGATTGAGATCAGGCGTCCGAAAATCCAACGCCCTGCCGTGATAATGGCCAGAATTCGGTAAATGGGTCCCATCCAACCCGCTCGTGCAGAGACCATCATCCAACTCAAAAATTTTATGAGCCTCATCGACCGCCCTGATGATGGCCTGATTGGTTGGTGTAAACGTGACCGTCACGTTGTCTTTAAATTTCACGAGACTCCCTCCTCTTGGATTGAAACGCGCAATACCATGGGATAACCCCAGACCCGTCGCACGATGAGCAGGTGACAGGATCTCCATCACACTCATGACCTCCCTGTCCGTCGCACTGATCGCACTCGACGGTTGTGCCATGAAAAAATTCGTGTCTGACTCGATTTTCTGTCATACGCGCACCGGCTGGCGTTGGACCACGTCACCACGACGCTTCATGGCATTCTTCAATAATTCTCCAATTTCATGCTCGACGCACTCATACAGGCTCCCAAAACTACACTCACAGGTGCATGCCTGACTCTTAGCCCATTGAGCATTCGCTGGCGCGTCAAGCCAGCGACTCAACTCCACCGTGACATGCTCTGGCACGTTACCTTTTGTCAGCCCCTCAGTGAGAATCTTCAGCCGAAACTTCCCGTACTCCCCCTCTTCCTTGGTTCTCGCTTTCTGGTTGAGATATTTTCCCTCAAAGAAATGTTTCGACTGAACATCCCGATATGAATTCTCTTGCTGTCGCTCCCTCTCCAACCGCTGATCTTTCGCCTCAAGCACCTTGTCCATGAGTTCTTTAGGAGATCGAGGAGGAAACCCTTTAAAAATGCAGAGATCTATGGCCCTAGTGAAATCACGAATGTCTTGAAAGTGAAACTCGTTCGCGTAAATCTCTAGCTGCGACTTCGTAAACTTCCCCTTCGTCAGTTCCTCCATGCGCAGCACTTGCTTAATTAACTCCCCATGCATCATGACCCAACCTCCTTCTCTTCAAACTCCTCAAGCATGCGCCTGACCGCCGCTTCATCCTGCCTCGCTTTTTCTTTTGGATTCCATTCAGGGTGAGCCTTAATTTGCCTCAAGCGATTGCGAAACGTTCGCGTCCAGTCTTTTCTTTTACTCAAAGTCTTATCATCGAGAGACAGCCAATGGTCCTTAAATTCGCCAATCCAGTCATCGGGCGGTGGCATATCTTCAGCTTTTGCCCACAAACGAATTTCGTCCGTGACTTCAAATGCCTCTAGCTCTCGCTTCGATGAAGAAATTTTCTTGATATCGTGTTGTGACGTGTTGCCTATATACTCTTTCTCTGTCTCTTTCTCTATCTCTTCTCTATCTCTTCTCTTCTCTAGGCTACGCCTGCTCAGCTCTGAACTCTGAGCCTGTGTAGCCGGAGTCTGGATTAATCCAGACTCTTTTGTGCGTGACCTTTTTTTTCTGTTACATGGGCGGCAAAGTAATTGCAGATTGTCAATTTCTGAACTCCCGCCTTTAGAGACTGGTATTATGTGGTCATATTCAATTCGCTCTAAAGACTCGCAATACGCGCATTTCCCTTGGAAATTTTCCCAAACTTTTTGTTTCAATTCTTGAGATATGTATCTGTTGCCAAACCCATTCTTGTTAGCAAGATCTTTAGCTGAGACTTCGCGATAAATCTCGTCTGCGTCATCAACAATAAATTTACGTTCAACTAATTCGCGCAGCACTTTTGAGGCTGAGTCTGGATCAATCCTGAGCCTAAAGCTCAAAGATTCTACGTCTGGGACGACTCCGTCAGATTCTGCGCAGACCAACCAAATCATTATGAGATGTTTTGCTGAAAAATCACTCAGGCTGTGAAAGTCATAGTCGTCAAGGAGTGTTCGATGCAGCTTAATCCAAAGCGGTCGTCGATCCTTGAAGTGCTGAAACCTTTCCCAGTTTTTAATCTTGAGCATCCGACACTCCACAATATTCCCACACAACAGCAGACCGACCAGTTCGGGTTTTTCGCTTACGACCGCTATCCCGCACCAATCCCGCCCTGCGCAATTCACACACGCGACGACCGACCTGGTGATAATCGAGACTGGCGCAACTGGCGATATCCTCAAACGTCATCCCGTTTGTACAGCGATGCATCACCCTTAAAATGAGTTTTTGATGCTCCCCCCTGATGGCCTTGGCCTCTTTGGCCGCATCATGCGAGGTCTGCGGATCGGAGGCATGAGCATAGCTACGCGGTCGCCACGACTCCTCAAGCGGATCAGCATCGTACAATCCAACCATGGTCAGACCTCATCCTCAAGGCGGGGTGAATGCACTCGTTCCCATCCATCGCGCTTGCTATCAATCACCCGCCGATGCATGCAGCCATGCTCATCGAGGGCATACAAAAAATTAAATCCATCCGGTCTTGGCACAATCTGGAATTGTGTAATTTTTAAGGAGGCCTGTTGTGATTTGCGTCCCTGCATGCTGCACCTCCTATCGTCCAATCTTTTTCACATTCCACCCACCACGAATTTTTCTGATCAAATAAAACTCAAACCATTCGCCAAAGTGCTCCTCGGCCACTTTCAATTTGACAGCGGCATCGTCCCTCATGAATCCCTTGACTTCATGGATTTGTAATGTGTGGTCATGCGCTTCAACAATAAAATCAGGGCTGTAATAGGTGCGATCCGCGAGCCGCAATTTCAACGGCTCAAATTTCCACGAAATGATGCCCCCGTTACGTTTCACGGCATCGAGGGCCAGGGCATAGGCCGCTTCTGTTTTGTTCATCGCAGATGGCCTTACCGCCACCGATTGCCTGGTACGAATGCTAGACATGTTCACGCACCTGGAAATACAGGGCCTGTTCGAGGTGTTGGAACAGCCGCAACACGCTCGGCAAATCACTGGCAGGAATTTTCAGGACCACCGTGGCCTCGCCCTCTTTATCCACGGCCACTCGATACAGACTGCCGATAAATTCTGTGGGATCACTCATGCGTCACCTCCTGGCTCTCCTCGCCCTGAACGGCAGCAGGAGAGGAGACGGCCTCTTTCTTTCTCCTATCGATTTCCTCAATCAGATTCGAGAGCATCTGTTCATTGTATTTTTTAAACTTTTTCTTTTTGGGATCATCGAGATCATTCGCACAGGCGTTCGCATACCGGTCTAACCATTCATCAGTCACCTCGGCTAATGGCCGGTTCGCGTATTCGCCATATTTCGGTGCACGAGGCCCTGCCGACCGATCGACCGTGGTTGATTGAGATTTCGTCAACCCTGCGGCTTTCAACTCATCCCAGGACATGTTGCGGATACCGAGGAGGCGAGTAATGCCGTTCCCCAGGCAATTGGTATAGGCCGATTTTTTGACGTTCCCACGGCTAATTGTCGACGGGTCAATATCTGAACCACGCGCACGAGAGAAAAATTTGTCACGGCTCGAACGCGTCCCAATCGCCTCGATTTCTTTTCCCGCTAACATAAAATACCCTTTATAGGTATACGTGAAATGCCCATCCTCATGTTCATCGAATTCCGCGTCATCAATACGCCACGACACCCCAAAGAGGCGCGCGACCTTCTCGGCTCCACTGACCTGCAAATAGGGTTTCCCGTTCTCGTCAATCCAGTCGTGTGCATTCGTCACTTTGAGCGCGAGCGATTTTATTTGAGTGACCGCCTCAACGCGCTTCGCGGCATTCTGCGCAATCGCGATGAGCGTATCGCCAGATTCAAGGGCTAACACGCTGTCATCCTGCGTAATTAAATGTTGTTCCATAATGTCTGCACCACCTCCTGTGCATTGACTGAGTTGATAGACTGCTGCATTTCTCGTTGTTGGTGGCTGAATTGATGAAAGCCTTCAAGGAAGCGCGCCCACAGATCAGGGCGAGGCTTAAGGCGATAGACGCGAATGGTGGCATCAGATCTACATTGCACTAATGCCACAGGCCGATTGGTCAGATAGCGGTAGACCTCACCCTGGACGTAATTGGCCTCCGTTACGGTCTCGGCAAATTTCCAATCAATGGTCCATGGATAGCCATTCCATGTGCCGACAAAATCAGGATGTCCGATAAAGCCGTATCGATGGTCGTAGCGCTCCTCTAAAAACTCACCGACTAACTGTTGCTCTCGACACCACTGCATCACGGATCTGACTCGTATGAGATCGCATTCCGTCAGATCGTCAGAGAATGTGTGGTCGCATCCCTGCTGCTGATTGCGAAAAAATATTTCCATCTCCAAATGCAACCGCGTCCCACGGTCTAAGGCCTCCTGCGGGACATGGCGCAGCGAGTCAGGATACATCACGCGCAGGGCATCAGAGACACGGATACTCATGCCGTTTTCACCGTCAGTTCAGTCGTTTCGACAAGAACAGCCCCAGGCACCGTTTTCCCAGCCCGTAACGCCGCCTCGACCATTTTTTTATCCAGCGTACGCGTGACAAACCAATAGTCGTCAGGAATCGTAGATTCATCAAGAATGTTTAGTTTATATTCTGTGCGATAGGTCGCCGACCCTGATGCAGTGGTTGAGGTTTTCGTGGCCTGCTGCACCGCCGCAGGCGGTTTGACCAACGCGGGGTCTTTACCTTTTGCGATTGATCGCTCTACCCGTTTGGAGTGTAGCGCAATCAAGCGTTGCTGCTGCTTCCGCTGCTCGTCTAGCTTTTTATTTCGATACGTGGAGAGGGCTTGCCGATAGGCATTTTCCATTTCCGTCAGAGGCTGCATGACGGACGAAATTTGCGCCTCCTGCTCTTTAACCGCAGCCTTGGCTGGTCTCAATAATTCTGTAAAAAACAATTTCAGTTCTTTGCGTTTTTTTGTCGCAGCAACAACCCACTCCTCGGCCTCCGCCTGCTGTACATCGTTTTGGATGTCAACTAAGGCCTGTTGACACAACGTTGAAATTTCCTGTTTGACGTGATCGATTGTCTTTGTCGTCCCAGATTTCGGCATCTGTCCTCCTATTTCATTAACTGTGAAATGATCCAGATAAACACGGCCCACATCACCAGGCTAATCAACATGGCGCTCAGGAGGCCTGAGAGAAAATTCATGGTTACCGACACTCCACCAGTCCTCGCCCTCCGACGGCGCAGGTCGCCATGTAGCGGTCAGGCGAGACCGCGGCGCGAGAAGGATAGCCCTGTTTTTCATTCGTATATGGTCCCTGATAGTCCTGCGTGGCCGCACAGCCACCGAGGAACAACACGCTGAGTAGTAGTACAGTTTTCAATGGATGACGTAGACCTTTCCGTAAATTTCGATTAATTTCAGAGCCAGAGCCATCGCCAGAGCCATCGCCAGAGCCATCGCCAGAGCCATCGCCAGAGCCAGAGCCATCGCCAGAGCCATAGCCAGAGCCATCGCCAGAGCCATCGCCATAGCCAGAGCCATAGCCAGAGCCATCGCCAGAGCCATCGCCAGAGCCAGAGCCATCGCCAGAGCCA